>CAZESP010000048.1:0-38749 GCA_964515185.1 uncultured Alcaligenaceae bacterium | reverse complement strand
TTCAAGAGGGTAGGTTGGCACTACATCGCCGCTGAGCGGAAGCGTTTGTTGACAGTCAACGACTTGCAACGCTCTGGCGGCGGAAAATACTTGCCATTTTCTTCGACCTGCGGAAGTTTGGTTAGGATGTGGACTATTCATCACGCTTTTGAACCTTGTTGTAGGCGAAGCCAGTCCCGATCCCACCCTGGCGTGATCGTCGTGGTCGCCGGCCGCGGTTGTCGACCGAGGCGTTCATATCCGTCGCCAACCATCGCCGAGATGTGCTTGGAGTGGGCGGTGAACCAGCGATAAACGTAACTCGGCCGGGCGTCGAACTGAATCGGGTCGGCGCGGCGAAGGTTCGCCGCCTTGAGCCGCTTGAGCAAGCCCTGATCCTGGGCCGCTCTGGATGAACGGATAGCCGCAAACCTTGTCGAACGCCTCTCGGCGGAAGGCGGACCTTCAATGGGTCATAGCCGTCAAGGTCCGGCCAAGGAACATGGGGTTCGTGAGCTCCAACGAAAAAGTACAGAGGCTTCTGTCGATTCCGGGTCGCCAAATAGCCCGCGACCGTTGCGGTGTCGTGCCGGCGGTCGTGGTGGTCGAATCCGTGTCGTTCAATGTCCTTGGGGCCGTGTGCCACTTTCCCAAACGCCGCCGTTTCGTATCCGATGCTTCGCAAGGCATCGGGCAAGGAGAGGATGCTGTTCTTCTTGAATGTGTGGTTTGATTCCGCTCCGTTGCGTGCCGGCATCAGTCCCGTCAGCAGGGCGGCTCGGCTCGGGGCACACGCCGGAGAGGCCACGAACGCATGCGTGAATCGGCAACCCGCATCCGTCAACTCTTGCATGCGGGGCGTGCGGACATCCTGCGCTCCGTAGGGCGTTGAGTCGAGGTGTCCGTGATCGTCCGACAGGAAGACCACGATATTGGGTCACGAAGAGGCCGATGCGGACGCAACGACTCCGAAGACGAACAACGTGGCAGCCGAAATACTCAATCGCATCAGATGCCTCGCGATACAGGAAACGCATCCCCTCAACCCCGCTGTCCAATCGCTACATTGGCGGCGAGGCTTCTCTCGTTAGATTCTGGAGTCCCGCCTCGATTGTTTCCACGGTAATCAGGCTGATTCCACGCTTTTCTGTAACGCGGTCGACACAGACCAACAAACTCGAGGGATTCCGAACGGCATCTCGCCGGCCCCGTCGAGCGAGCACTTCAAGTCGGCAACGCCGTGATCGAGTGATGGACTCACGCCTCCGGCGATGTCGGCGTCCAGGGGTGGGTGTAGCGGGTCACGTCATCTTGCGGCTCAAACTGAATGAGCCGCCGGCCCGGCGTCAGATCCCAAGGCATCCCGGCGTTGTTGGACATACCGTTCACGATCACGAATTTCTGCGAAAGGTCGGCGACAAGGCAGCGATCCATCAGATGGAGAAAGTCACGGTCGGATAGCCACATCAGCCGGAACCACTCCCCACGTTCCGGCGGCAAGTTCTCGGGCACATTGTCCCCGCCGCGCCATACCCACCCGATTCGGACCGCGATCGTCTCGATGCCATGAGATTCGGCGAAGCACTTTCCAAGTCGTTCGCCAAAGAGTTTGGCATGGGCATATGCGGTGCTCGATCGCGGGATGCCTTCGACTTGATATCTCAGCCCCGGCCTGGGAGGAGTATCGCCGCTCAGTGACACGCCGCTGTCATCCTGGTAGCCGCCCATCACATGGTTGGAGCTGGCGTACACGATTCGTTTGATTTTCGCCAGTGCGGATGCTTGGTAAGTGTGAATCAGGGCATCGACGTTTGGCGCCACCAATTCTGATAATGGCTTGAAGGCCTCGGGATCGGCGGCGAAGTGAACGACGACATCCACGCCATCAAACAGGCGATACCATTCGCCCCAACGGGCAAGATCCACGGCTGCGACCGACGAGTCGTTTCGTGAGTCGCGGTCGAGCAATCGAAGCTCGTATCGGTGGGCGAGATGGACTCGGAGCTTCCTTCCAAGATTGCCACTCGCGCCGGTGATAAGGACTGTCCGCGGATTCATGAAACGCACTCGCCGTGAGCCACGCCGGCGACCGACACGCGGCTTGGCTCAAACCCCGATATCGGTCAACCTTGACCAAACATATTTGTTCGAACCGGCGAACCGTTTCGGCGATTTCGATCGCCTCTCCCTCTGATGATGCAGTTTAGCGATTCGAGAAAAAACATGTGAATCGGAATTCTTGCTGCGATAGACTCATTCAGTAACCGATGGAATGCGATCGTTTCGAGCAACTGAGGAGTCGAACAATGTGGATTCCGAAATGGAAACGCGACCGGGCCAAGGGCGTCGATTCGCCCATGCCGACGCAAGTGGTGTCGAACGAGGAGTTCATCCCGCGACCACAAAACGACGACCAGAGAGAAGTCGAGCGACTCATCGGGGTGATGGCTGACGACAACTCGAAGAAGCTCGGCATGGACCGGCGCGCCTATCTGGCCAGCTCGATGGGCATCGCCGCGGCGTTCCTGGCGCAGAACATGGTCTATGGCAACTACTGGGAAGTCGAGAAAGACGAAGCCGTTGACCCAAAGATGATCGAGGAAAAATGGCCCAAAGGGGAGTTTTTCATCATCGATGTACAGGCCCATTTCACGAACGGGATGCCGATCGGCCTTCGCGGCAGCATTCAAAACGCCGAGGTTTTCCGCAACATGGGGTTCAATCTGAAGGAGGATCCCGAGGCTTATTCGTTCAAGAATTTCGTCAAGGAAATGTACTTTGACAGCGAGACGAGCATGCTCGTCATTTCCGGAGTCCCGGGGAAGGAATTGACTCGCGACGCTAAGGGTAATGTCTTGGAAGGCGCGGCCCGAACGCCTGGGATCGACGGCAAGATCCTGCCGAGCTGGGTCATGGCCCAGCGACGATCCGAGATCAATGGGCTTGCCGGTTGCCAGAGAGCCTTGTGTCAGGGCAACTGTGCGCCGAATCACTACTGGGATCGCAAAGCAAACGCGCCGGACTTCCCCATGTTGTTCGAGCAAATGGAACGCGAGGTCAAGACCTACAAGATTGACTCGTGGAAGTGGTACTGCCACACCGACCCCGGACGATCCGGAAACGGGTTCAAGCTCGATGATGAAAAGTTGGCCTATCCGTTCTACGAACAGTCCAAGAAACTTGGCCTCAAGATTTTCAGCGTTCACAAAGGGTACGCATCGCAATCGCGAACGCTCGGCCATCTTGCCAATCCAGCCGACGTGGAGAAAGCCGCCAAGGACCATCCCGACATTACGTTCATCATCTATCATTCCGCGATGAAGCACGGTCCGGGCGAGCCGCAATTCAAAGCCAAAGGGTTTTTCGATCCGGCAACCGGTGATTTTGCCTGGCACGACATTCTCATGAAGATCAAACAGCGCAACCCACAGATGCGAAATGTCTACGTCGAGATCGGCTCGGCTTTCGGTAGCCTCGCCATTGCTCATCCCGAAATGTGCATGCACCTTATCGGAAAGAACATCAAGTATTACGGTGTCGATCATGTCCTGTGGGGCACCGACTGCCTTTGGTGGGGATCGCCACAATGGGTTATTGAGTTGTTCAAGAGATTCCAAATCTCTGACGAGCTTTGCGACAAGTTCGGTTACAAGAAACTGACCAAGGAAGACAAGGCGAAGATCTTCGGCCTGAATGCTGCGAAGATTTACGGGATCGACGTGAACGCCAAACGTCAGGCGTTGCCGAAAGACTCGCTGAGCAAACTGAAGTTGACCTATCTGGATCAAGGTGGGTTGCGTGACAATGCCGCTTACGGCTGGGTTCGCGCCGATGCGTAGCCGCCCAACGATTGTCTGGCTCGGGTGGGTGGCCGGCGTGACGATGCTGGGCGCGATCACATCGCTTTTCCTGCGAGCCGATGACACTCGCCGGCTCGACCCGGCGGCATGGGGAAGCGACCACGTCGACAAGCCCGGGCAGGAATACACCACCGGTGATCAGTGCCTTTTTTGCCATCGCGACAAGATTGGCTCGTCGTGGAGCGAGAATCGGCACAATCTCACGCTTCGCCCCGTTGATGACGGCTCGGATGCTCTCAACGCCCTAAAGAAATCGGTCGCGATGTCTGTCGCGGCTGATGTCAAACTTGTGTTGGGTCACGAACGGCGGCAGCGTTTTTTGAAGCCCGCCAAGGAATATGGCAAGCTCGACTTACTTTCCGTCGAATGGGTGCCTTCGCGTGACGGGTCGGCGGGCAAGATTCTGAACGCCGACAACGCACATTGGAACGCGTCGCGATTCGCCGACTCTTGCGCGGGCTGCCACGCCACTGCTGTCGATCCAACGACAAAGTCGTTTTCGTCGCCTTCCCTCGATTGCTTTACCTGTCACGGTCATGTACCTGCCGATCATGCCAAGAAACCGGAACTAACGCATTTATCGCCGCGGCGCAACGACGATGCTCGTGTCGTCGTTTCCATTTGCGGGCAATGTCACATCCGCTCAGGAAAATCGAAAGCGACCGGCCGGCCCTATGCGACAAATTTCGTGGCCGGCGATAATCTGTTCCGTGACTTTCAAACCGATTTTTCTGACGAGGCCCTACGGGGTCTGAGCGTTGCCGACCGCCATGTCATGGAGAACATCCGCGATGTCGTGCTGTTGGGCCGAACATCGGTGACCTGTCAGAGTTGCCATGACGTCCACGGGCAATCGAGCAAAAAACACCATCGGGTCCATAAGAACGATCGTTGTTTGGCGTGCCACTTCGCCGAAGGGCCTAAGAGGGAACGTAAGCCGTTTTCGAATTTCACCGCAACTTGTGGATACTGACCGAGGACGCCATGGCCGACCATCGTGATGACGATCTTGAGCGCCTGCCGGGTGACGGGCCGCTGGATGAGACCGACGTCAATCTTCGCGCTTATCTGGCGAGATTGCCTGACGAGCATCTCGCCGAATACGATCCCGATTGGTCCGACGATCGGGTCATCGCGTGGGACGGTAACTTTCGATCCGATGGCGTGCTGATGCTGACCTGTTGCGAGCGCGACGTTGATGTCGTCGAATTCCGCGAGGTCTTGGAGCGTCATATCGCCTATCGGCGTGAACGCGCGACGGCCTGAACGCGAACGCCGTGGCGGCCGTTTTGCCTTATTAAACTGGCTCACGTTGACGCCGAACCTTACCGGGTTAAGGTCGCGTGCGTTCCGCTCCCCGAAGTTGTTCGAGCAAGGACGACATTTCCTTCACGAGTTCCGGGCGAGCTTTCGCGAGGTTCTTCTTTTCGCTGAGGTCGGCCTTAAGGTCGAACAGTTCGGGGCCGGCCGTAACTTTCTTGTTCGCGGGGACAAGTTTCCAATTTCCCATACGAAGGGCAAGCATGCCGGGGTTTCCCGCCTGATGGAGCAACGATTCGCGACATGGCTTGGCCGGCTTCACCGCAAAAAATGCTGCCGAACAGTCGAAACTATCCGGCGCCGCCCTTTCGGGGAGTTTGCAACCGGCGATTCCAGCCGCCGTCGCGAACAAATCAACGTGACAAAGTAGCTCGTCGGAAACTTTGGCGGCCGGGATTCTCCCAGGCCAGCGGGCGAGGAAGGGGACGCGATGCCCGCCTTCGTAGAGTCCACCCTTGAACCCGCGCAAGGCTCCGTTGCACCGATGGCCCGGCGTGTCCTTCTGCGTCCCATCAACGTAACCGTCGTCCATCACGCCTCCGTTGTCACTGGTGAAGATCAGCAAGGTGTTACCGGCTATGCCATGCCGGTCCAGGGCGGCCATGATCTCGCCGACGCACCAGTCGAGTTCAACGATTGCGTCACCTCGAAGCCCGTGTTCGCTCTTGCCGCGGAATCGCGGATGCGGGCAGCGGGGAACGTGGGCGTCATGTGTTGCAAAGTAGAGGAAGAACGGCCGAGACTTGTTGTCGTCCACGAACTTCACGGCTTTGCGAGTGATCTCGTCGGCCATGTCTTCGTCCTTCCACCGAGCCGCCTTGCCCCCGGTCATCCAGCCGATTCGGCTGATGCCGTTCACGATCGTCATGTCGTGACCGTGGCTGGGGCGTTGATTCGTGAGCAGGTCCGGGTTTTCCTTTCCGGTTGGCTCGTTGCCGATCTTCATCTGATAATTCACAAGGATCGGGTCCTTCGGATCGTAATTCACGACCTTTCCGTTCTCAACGTAGACGCACGGGGTTCGGTCGCCGGTCGCGGGTACGATGAAGGAGTAATCAAATCCGACTTCCCGTGGCCCGGGCTTGATCTCGACGTTGTAATCCGTTTCGCGTTCACCGAGGCCGAGGTGCCACTTGCCGACGACCGCCGTTGAATACCCGGCCTCACGAAGCATCTTGGGCAACGTGGGGCGATCCAACGGGATTCCCAGCGGCGCGACGCCGGAGAGAATGCGTGAGCCTGGTCCGTGACGAAATGCGTATTGGCCCGTCAGCAAGGAGTATCGTGTCGGCGTACACACCGCGGCCGGACTGTGCGCGTCAGTGAATCGCATACCCGCGCCGGCAAGCTTGTCCAGATGAGGAGTCTTGATCTTGGTCGAACCATAGCAACTCAGATCGCCATATCCGACATCATCGGCGAGGATGACGATGATATTCGGCTGGCCGGCAGCCCAAACGCTGGTGGCCAGCACGAAGAATAAGAACGTCGCACCAATGCCTCGTAACATCTCGCAGTCTCCTTGGGAATGCTTGGCACCGTATCCAATGAACGCGAATCAACCAATCGGGCGCCCGCGATCAGAATCGCTATTTCCCCTCTCCGGCCCATTTCTTATTAAGCTCGATGTTCTTCAGAAGGTCGTCCGTGCCCTTCTTGCCTCCACCGGAAAGATAGACCTTCATGTCGGAATCGTACATCGCGGGCGATTCGGGCTTCCGGCCCATGTCGCCGGTCTTTTCTTCCCAATCGGCCAGCCGTTTCCGCATGGCGTCGAGCGTCGCCTTGTGCCGGCTATCCGCGGCGAGATTGTTCAACTCGTGAGGGTCAACCGCAAGGTCATAAAGCTCTTCCGAGGGACGCCGCGCCGCGAACAGCAACCGCGATTGGAGATCGTTCAGCTTGCCCGTGGCGTGAAGTTCTCGCAATCTTTTGACAATGGCTTTTTCGTCCTTGTATCGATTCGGTTGAAGGTGGGGTCGCTCGGGAAGATAGTTGCGGATGTACTTGAATGTATCGGTTCGCACGCTTCGTATATGTTCCATAGTCTCGTCGCATCGGTCGCGCGCGGCGAAAACCGCGTCCCGCTTCTGATAATGGTCCGCAAGAAAGTCTTTCCCCTGCATCCAGCGGGGAATCTCGATGCCGGCCAGCGCCAGTGACGTTGACGCCAGGTCGATGTGTTCCACGAGGTCGTTTCGGACCTTGCCGCGGGCAACGCCCGGCCCGCGAACGATGAGCGGGACGTGAGTGCCCTCATCGTAGAGGAACTGTTTGCCGCGGGCGTGGCTAATACCGTGGTCGGTCATAAAGAATATGATCGTTTCGTCGAGGATCTTCTCTCGCTCCAATCGCGCGATGACGTCGCCGACTTCTTTATCGGTAAGACGGCAACAGTCGAGGTAGTCGGCCCAATCTTGGAGGAGGATCGGATCGCGGGGATAGTACGGCGCCAGCGTGACATCATTGTGTTTCGTGTTTGTGCCGAGTTCTTTCGCCACGCGATTCTGCCAGTTCTTGTTCGGACCCTGACCACGGTACTTGCCGCCATGAAGCTGAACTTGCATGAAGAATGGCTGGCCTGGTTTGCGATTTGACCAGTCATTGGCATCGTACATGGAGCGAGGCCACTCAAAATTGTAATCGGTCTTGCCGAGGGCCATGCCTCGCGAGTTGAAGCCGCCAATGCAGGTGAAGTATCCGGCTTTCTGAAAAAGCAGTGGCACGGGCACCACGTCGGAGGGGAGTCGTATCGTCATCTCTCCTCGGCCGCTGCGGTGATGATGCGCTCCGATCGTTGTCTGATAACACCCTGTAATCAGGGCCGACCGGCACGGCGAACAGACGGGTGCCGTCACGAACGCTTTCGCGAAGCGGGTGCCTTCAGCTGCCAGTCGATCGACGTGAGGCGTGCGAATCGCCTTCTCTCCGTAACAGGAGAAGTTGGCCGACATGTCATCGACGATGATCCACACGATATTGGGACGGCGAACCGGTTCCGAGGCCACGGCCGGATACGCCAATCCGATCAAGCTAATCGCCGCAAGTCGATACATGAGAGTCTTTCGCTCCGTTCATCGTTTCGAGGGCGGTCTGTTGGGCGGAAACTGTCCATGCAGGGTTTGGCGGGCAAGGGCCAACTCACGGCTATCTCGCATCTCGGTGATGCGATTGACGAGTTCGTTTCGGTCGCGAGTGTGGTCATAGTATTCAACGCCGACAATCTTGCCGCTGTCCCAATCACGCCATTCGGTGTAACGGCCGGACTTGGTCCGTACGCTGTAGCCCATCGCTTCGGGAACTCCAGCCTGCGTGCGATCAAAATAAGCTGGCCGAGGGTGTTGCGTGAATGCTGCAAACTTGAGTGATCGGGAAGGATCATCGACGACGGGAGTCAGAGACATTCCGTCCAACCCCGCAGGGCTTTTCAGGCCACACATTTCGACGAGCGTCGGAAACAGATCGAGCAATTCGACTAAAGCCTGGGAGTGCTTTCCGGCCGATTTCGTCGATGGTCCGGCAACAATCATCGGGACGCGGGCGTCAAATTCGAAACAAGATGTCTTGGCCCAAAGCAAATGTTCGCCAACGTGGTAGCCATGATCGGAAATGAAAACCACGATCGTTCGTTCGGTTAGGTTGTTTGATTCAAGTGCCTTGAGCACTCTCCCGACTTGAGCGTCCATGTAGCTGATGTTGGCAAAGTAACCGTGCCTCATTTCGGAAACCTGATCCGGCGTCGGGCGAATCTGATTCGGTGGGATGCCGAGGATTTCCCGGCTATCGTGGAAGGCCCAACGAGGCGCGTTCAACGGGCGGTCCGGAATGAGCGGCGGCAATGATTTCGAATCGTAAAGATCCCAGTATTTCTTTGGAGCGTTGAACGGGGCGTGCGGCTTCCAGAATCCGACCGCGAGGAAAAATGGCTTGTCCTTGAGAAGCCCCAGAGTCCGAACCGCCTCAGCGGCGACGCGCCCATCGTAGTAGGCCTCATCGGGCACCTCGCGGCGTTCGCACAACGGTACATTGCCGTATTGTCGTCCCAAGTCCAAGGCGAAATTGGGTGGTACCAAGCCATCCACTTTCGGTGCATCGTCGCCATGATTGGCGTAGTATAGAAACTCGTCGGCGCTCCACGAACGCCGGTCGCCCTTTTCCTTTGTGTGCCAGTTGTGAAAGATCTTTCCGACGCAGCGCGTGTCGTAGCCATGTTGTTTGAACCACTGGGGTAGGGTAATGGCGTTTGCGACTTTCTCGCGGAAATGCACACTGTTTGACCAAAGTGAAAGGGAATCTGGTCGGCGACCGGTGAGAAACGATGATCGCGACGGATTGCACAGTGCCTGCTGACAATAGGCGCGATCAAACCGAATCCCTCGGGCGGCCAAGGCGTCGAGAGCCGGTGTCTTGGCAACCGATCCATAGCAACCCAACTCCGGCCTCAAATCATCGGCCACGATCAGTAAGACGTTGGGCCGTTCTGCCGCCGACACGGGCCACGCCAGTCCGACGAGAATCGCGAATATCATCAGCCACGCGCCTCGCGCCATGAGTTTGACTCCATTGACAATCGAACGCTGGCACATTCGCCGGCGATTGGTGCCCGGGCGGCTTTTCCTCGATCCGTGAACTAGGCCATTATCTCTCGAATGACTTGGCCGCCGAATTGGGACAACTGTTTGAATCGCCCGCCGTGAAAATAGGTCAGCTTCGAATCGTCGAGGCCCAGGAGCCTCAAAATGGTGACGTGCAAATCGCGCACGTGATGCACGCACTCCACGGCTTCGGCTCCGAGTTCATCGGTGGCGCCAACGGTATGGCCAGCCTTGACGCCGCCACCAGCAAACCAGACGGTCATCCCCTTGGGGTTGTGGTCGCGGCCGAAAGCTGTCCCCATGCGTAGGCCGTTGTCGGGTGAGCGGCCGAATTCGCCACACCAAACCACAAGCGTCGTGTCGAGCAATCCGCATCGCTTGAGGTCGGCGATTAAGCCGGCAATCGGTTTGTCCACCTGACGAATGAGGTTGCCATGAGCCTTTTCGATGTAGTCGTGACTGTCCCAGGTGCCGGCGTAAAGTTGCACGAATCGAACGCCCTGCTGCACGAGCCGTCGAGCCAACAGGCATTTGATGCCGAAGTCCGCCGTGGTCGTGTCGTCGATGCCGTAAAGCACCCGCGTCGACGGACTTTCTTGAGAAAGATCGACCAAGCCCGGAACCTCCGCTTGCATGCGAAAGGCGAGTTCGTAGCCGGCAAGTCTTGCCACAAGGTCATCGCGTCCAGCGCGGCTCTCGGCATGAAGCCTGTTCATCGTCGCCAAGAGGTCGAGATTCGCCCGCTGATGGTCACGAGAGATTTCAGAAGGCGGAGCCAGATCGAGAATCGGCACTCGTCCAGGGCGAAGCGGAGTCCCTTGGTAGTCCGCGGGCAAGAATCCGTTGCCCCAGTTCGCGGAGCCGCCTTGCGGGTAGCTAACCTCCGGCAGGACGACGAATCCGGGCAGGTTTTTGTTGACGCTTCCCAGGCCATAGGTCAGCCAAGCGCCGATTGCGGGATCGCCGCCGAAACGGTTGCCCGTGTTCAACTGGTACATCGCCGTCGGGTGATTGACGGAATCGACCTGACACCCGCGATAGAAACAGATCTCATCGGCGACCGACGCGAGATGATGCCAATTCACCGCCATGTCGGCTCCGCACTTGCCGGCCTTGCGAAATTCAAACGGTGACGCGACGTAATAGCGTTTGCCGCCGGACATCGCGGACTGCATCGGATCGGAGCGCGTGAATTCCTTCAAATGGAGGCTCTTGAGCCTCGGCTTTGGGTCAAACGTATCGATGTGGCTTGGCCCGCCTTCCATCGTCAGGAAGATACACGAATGAGCGCGCGCCGTGAGGTGCGGCGTTTTGGGGGCCAAGGGTTGATTGGCCACCCGCTCTTCGGCAGCGAGTAGTGCCGAGAAGGCCACACTCCCCAACGATGCTCCCAAGCCATAAAGGGCTTCGCGTCGAGTGAACATTTTGGAGCCTTCAATCGAGGTAGATGAATTCATTCGAGTTCATTAAGACGAGGCAAAGTTCCATCAATCCGCGAATCTCGGGCGATACCTCCGATGGGCGCATGTCGGGAACGAAGTCGGCGGCGCTTGGCAGCACCTCCGAGAACGAAAACCGGACGCCGGTGTTCTCCTCAACCGCCTCGCGAGTGATTTGGGTCGGGCGCGGCAGTTTCCGAAAACTCAATTGGCCGTGGCGTCGTGTCATGTCATTCCAGTGTTTTTGACACGCGGCCAGTTCCGTGGGGGTCACCGGTCGCCCGAACGCGAGACGGAAGGCCCGGTCGATTGCCTCCGCGGGATTCTGAAACTCTTTGGAGAGTCGGATGGCAAACGCGAGCGCCCGTGCCCGGATCGTTTCGTTGTTGAGCAATGCCAATGATTGCGATGCCACATTGGACGTCGTGCGTGCTTCACACGACGTGTCCGAAGGAGGGGCGTCGAAGACCTCAAGAAGCGGATCGCGAAGGCCTCTGAGTTTCAGAGCGTAGATTGTTCGGCGGTGTCGCTGTTCGGGCCGGATTGACGGTTCCCAGACAGGAGCAAACGTCCCCATCACCTGCCGCGGTTGCATCGCGACTTCGGCATGGATTTCAGGACGTATCGGGATACCGCCTACGGTTCGATTCAACTCGCCGGAGACGGCAAGAAGGCTGTCGCGAAGCTCCTCAGCGGCGAGTCGTCGCGGCCGAAAGACAGCGTAGTGCAATCCAGTTGGGTCCTTCGAGGCAACCAATCTCGGATCGGGATGCCGTGACGATCGGCGATAGGCATTTGACATCAGAATTTGCCGTTGCACATGCTTGATTGACCCTCCATGGTCCATCAATTCTGAGGCAAGCCAGTCGAGAACCTCTGGATGGGTCGGCTTTTTTCCGGTGGCGCCAAAGTTGTTCGGGTTTCCCGCCAAGGGGATTCCCATCGTCCATTGCCAGATACGATTCGCCATAACGCGCGCAGAGAGCGGGTTCTTCGGGTCGGTGATCCACTCGGCGAGCGCTTTACGGCGACCGGCGACGGTTTGGGGAATGGACGCGGCGCTGACGGCGCTCAGCACACCAGGGGCAACCAGATCCTTTGGGCTAAACGGGTCGCCCCCGGCTAAAACATGGATGGGCTCGATGATGCCATCGTTAGGGTTCTTGGGAATGCGAAACGGTGAGCTGATATTTCGAACCGCGGGCGTTGGGCCTGTGTAGACGGAGTGAGCGACAGGTTCAAACCGGTCGTATTCCCACTTGAGCCGCTCAAGGCCCTTGCGAGCGATGCGTTCCATGCCCAAATCGGCCGGTGGAAGAAACTCGTGACGCGGCGGCTTTTTGCCTTTTTGCGACGGGTTGGCTTTTTCCCATTTCGCTCGGGCGGATGACTCAACGCTCTCAATTCGCCTCAACTGTTGTTCCAAGGACAATCGACGGGCATCGAGGTATTTCCGCTCGTCAAAACCCGCGGTGTTTTCCGTAGGGAGAAACGGGGCGGGCCGCTCCGCAAGTTGCGTGGTGGCAAACACAGCTTGAAGCCGGTAGTAGTCCTGTGTGGGGACCGGATCGAATTTGTGATCGTGACACCGGGCACATTGAAGCATGTGGCCCAGGAATACCTGTCCCACGGCATCGGTGACATCATCGAGAAATCGTTGCCGAGCAACTTTGGGGACTTCCATGCCCGTCAATTCCCAAGGACCCATGCGGAGGAATCCGGTGGCAACAAGCATCTCGGGATTATTCGGGTCAATCTCGTCTCCGGCGAGCTGTTCCATCACGAATTGGCGATACGGTTTGGCGGCGTTGAAACTCCTCACGACATAGTCGCGATATCGCCAGGCATTGCCGCGCTCATAGTCATTCGCGAAGCCGCTGGAGTCGGCGTAACGGGTCACGTCGAGCCAATGCCGAGCCATTTGCTCGCCATAATGCGGGGATGCCAGCAGCCGATCGACGACTTTGGCGAAGGCAACGTCGTCGGTGGCGGGGTCATCGACAAATGCGTCGCGCTCTTCCGGCGATGGCGGCAATCCGGTCAAGTCGAACGTCACGCGGCGAATGAGTGTGCTGCGGTCCGCGCGCGGCGCGGTCGGTAAACCTAGAGCCTGGAGCCTTGATTCAATGAAGGCGTCGATCGGGTGTCGGATTGACTCCGTGCCTGGCGGCGATTCGGCGACGGCGGGCCGGCGAACCGGTTGGTAGGCCCAGAGGTCTTCCGGTTGATAGGTGCGGCGAGTCCATTCCGGAGTTAGGCCGCCGCTAGTGGCGACCGTCACGCCTGACGCTTTCGTGCTCTTCTCAATCTGCTCGATGCGTGCCTGGGATGGCCATGGCGCGCCGCCGTTGATCCAGAGTCGAATCGACTCGATCTGTTGTTGAGTGAGCTTGTCGGAATCTTTGGGCGGCATGGCCCGAACAAGGTCGTCGCGCCGGGTCACAGCGCGGTAGATCATGCTGGCGTCGGCCTTGCCTGGGACCAAGCCCGGCTCACCACTGGCGCCACCTTGAAGCAATGCAGCCCGGGTCGTCATGTCAAACTGACCCTTTAGCTGTTTCCGATCTGTGCCGTGGCAAGCGAAACACTTGTCGCGAAGAACCGGCAAAACTCGGCGAACGAAGTCCGTCTCGCCCGTGTCCTCGGGCGATGCCGACAGCGTGATCGGTGCGAAGGCAAGGATCAATGCACCCCAACAGAACGCGCGCATGGCAACTACTTCCCTTTCTTGGCTGGCGTTGGGTTTTGCCATAATGGCTTCGCGAGCGTCGCATTCCATGAATCGAGGTCGCGCTGCAGGGCCGCAACGACCTCCGGTTGATTCTCGGCGAGATTCTTCGATTCGCCGATGTCCGAACCGAGATCAAACAACTCCGGCGGGTTCTTGCCGTTGCGAACGAGTTTCAGTGTTCCCTTGCGAATCGCGTAACTCTGGCCGCCACCGGTACGCCAAAAGAGCGTGCGGTGAGCCGCGGACTCCTTCTGTTCGCCGCGTAAGTAGGACATTAGGTCGATGCCGTCTAGCTTGAGGTCCTTCGGCAGTTCGAATCCGGTTGTCGCCGCTGTCGTCGCGAACACGTCGAGGGAACTCACGGGGAAATCGGACTTGCCCGGTTTCAATCGAGCCGGCCAAGAGACAACGAACGGTACCCGTACCCCACCCTCGTAAACCTGGCCTTTCGCCCCTCGCAACGGAGTGTTCCGGCAATTGGTCACGCCGACGGGGCCACCATTGTCGCTGAAGAAGAAAACGAGCGTGTTTTGGTCGAGGCCGTGTTCTTTCAGTTTCGCCGTGAGCCGGCCGATCGCGTCGTCCATGCCACAAATCATGGCCCCATAAGTGCGCAGTTTCGTGTCGGTAATACTCGCAACGCGGTCCAAGTATTTCGGCGGTGCCTGCAATGGTGTGTGCGGGGCATTGAACGCGAAGTACAGAAAAAACGGCCTTCCTTTGCTGGATTCCACGAAGGCCGCCGCCTCGCGGCCGAGGGCATCGGTCAGGTACTCGTTTTCCTCCACGGCCGTTTCGTTGCGAACCAGCGGGATGAAATACTCTTGCCTGGCTCGCATGGGATTCGTCTTAAATTGGTTGTGGTCGAAGTACTGATGTCCGCCGCCGAGAAGGCCGAAGTAGTGATCGAATCCCCGCCGATTCGGGTGGAACGACGGATGTGCGCCGAGGTGCCATTTTCCCACGGCGCCGGTGACGTAACCGGCCTTCTTCATGAAGTCGGCGATGGTCAGGTGATCCAGTGGCAATCCGACGCTTTTATTTTCGGGAAGCCATGCGGGGTTGTTCTCATGACCAAAGCGCTGTTGATATCGGCCCGCAAGAAGGCCAGCCCGCGTGGGTGAGCAAAACGGGTGACTGACATAGCCATTCGTGCAAACGATACCGGACTTTGCCAATGCGTCGAGGTGAGGTGTTGGTATATCCTTGCAGCCGTGAAACCCAACATCCGCGTAACCCAGGTCGTCGCCCACGATCAACACGACGTTCGGCCGAGCAGATCGCTCGGCACTCGGCAGTGGGGGAACATAGATGCACAGAAACGCGACCAATACGAAAGCCAGACGCATATCGTGTCCTCGGAAATGTTCAGGTTGTTATCATTGTGATTCGTCGATGAGAAGGCAATCGTGATCGGGATCTTAGGCGTCGTGTGGCACTGCGTTACGATTCGCACGAACACGCCGTCGACAATACAGGCGGTTCCTGATTCGCCGCCTATTGAGTTCGCCCTTCGGGGCCTAGTCTTGCAGGACGCGTAGCTCCTTTCACAAAGACGCCATTTATTCCCGATAATCCTCTCGCGTCCCGTGAATAATGGCGATAGTATACGGACTCACCCCGGTGGTGGCTGTTGGAATTGCCGATGCAAAGGAATACGGCCGGGACGGTTGCGCTCTCTCGGCTGCCTTTGATGTGCTTTCGATCTCCCGACGATGATGGTCTCGTTTTGATAGAAACCCGCTGAACCGCCGTTTTTCCGGTATCCTCATGCAACACAACCCTGTCTTGTCGCGTCGGTCGTTCCTTCAGATAGGCTCGCTTGGCGTCGCCGGTTTGGCTCTGCCACAACTGCTGCGAGCGGAGTCGAAAGCGGGGATTCGCTCATCGGCAAAATCGGTCATTCTGATCTACCTCGTTGGCGGTCCGCCTCATCAAGATATGTTCGACCTCAAGCCCAACGCGCCGAAGGAGATCGCCGGCCCGTGGCGCCCGATCGCGACCAATGTCGCCGGCATTCAAATCTGCGAAGCCTTCCCACGCTTGTCTCGGACCATGGACAAGATCGCTATTGTTCGGTCTCTGGTCGGGAACCAATCCGATCATGACGCGATCCAGGTTTTCAACGGGCATCACCCGCGGAAGCCGACGCCGTCGGGTGGATGGCCGCAGTTGGGTTCCGTCGTAGCCAAGGTGCAAGGTCCTGTCGATCCCGCTGTACCGCCGTTTGTCAGCCTTTGCTACACCTGCACGCATGGACCGTACAACGAGCCGGGTCCGGGCTACCTTGGTCCGGCGATGGCGCCGTTTCGGCCTATGGGCCCGTCGCGTGAGGACATGACGCTTCGCGGTGTTGCCATCGATCGTCTCGCGGATCGCAAGACCTTGTTAAGAAGTTTCGACACCATTCGGCGTGAAATCGAGACGAGCGGGCAGATGCGAGGCATCGATCATTTTAATGAACAGGCGTTTGGTCTGCTTACGTCGTCGCGATTGGCTAACGCCTTGGATCTGTCGCGGGAGGATCCGCGAGTGGTCCAGCGATATGGCACGGGCAACCCCACCATCTTCATGGACGACAACGGCGCACCACGGGTACCGCAAAGCCTACTGATTGCCCGACGCCTGATTGAAGCCGGTGCCCGCGTCGTCACTCTGAACTACAGCAAGTGGGATTGGCACGGCGGCCCGAACAACTCGATCTTCAAACGAGAATCAGAGGATTTCCCGGTCTTCGATCAATGCCTCAGTGCATTGGTTGAGGACTTGCATCAACGGGGGCTCGATCAGGATTGCACCGTCGTCGTCATGGGCGAGTTTGGGCGCACGCCGAAAATCAGCGCTCAGGTTGGGCGCGACCATTGGCCGCAAGTGAACTTCGCGCTGCTCGCCGGCGGCGGAATGAAGTTGGGCCAAGTCATTGGCTCCACGGATCGCAACGCGGCCGAGGCGGCAAGCCGGCCCGTGACCTTCGGCGAGCTGTTCGCGACGCTCTACCATAATCTGGGTATCGACGCCGGCTCGACGACCTTGCTCGACTTCAGCGGCCGGCCGCAGTACTTGGTCGAGGATCACGCGATACCCCTGCCCGAACTTGTGTAAGCTCACGGCGAAAGTCACTCGATGAAAACCGCACTGCACACGATCAGCTACTCCGGTTCGTGGGGTCAGGCGAGTTTGTCGTTGGATGACATTATCCAACGCGCGGCTTCTCTCGGATTTGATGGCATCATGTTGGCGGCGAAACGACCTCACGCGTCGATTCTCGACATGTCGCCAACAACTCGGCAGCACATCCGAGATACACTCACTCGTCATCGACTGGAGTTGGCGTGCCTCGCTGCCTACACCAATTTCAGTGCCGACGCCGAACATGCCGAGGTGCCTCATCGCGAAATGCAGATTCATTACGTCCAAGAACTGGCGCGGCTGGTAGTTGATCTCGGCGGCAATATCGTGCGCATCTTCACGAGCTACGATCATGAGGCAATCGCCTATGCAAGAAATTGGCAACAGACGGTTGCCGCTGTCAAGGAATGCGCTCGGCGGGCAGCGGATGTCGGCGCCGTCATTGCCGTGCAAAACCATCATGACCTCGCCGGTCACTCTGAGGGTCTGACGCACTTTCTCCAAGCTGTCGATGAGCCAAATTGCCGAGCCGCATTTGATGCCTGGTCGCCGGCCCTGCAGGGTGACGATATTATCAATGCGGCCGCGAAACTCGCGACGCTCACCGTCCACACCACCGTTGCCGATTACATCCGCGTACCTCGATTTCGTTACCAACCGGACCTCGTGAATTATCGACAACTGGATGACTATGTCCAAGCCGTGCCAATGGGCGAGGGTTTCATCGACTATCGCGGGTTTCTGTCCAAGTTGGCTGCGCACGGCTACGGTGGATTCGTCGCCTATGAAATGTGCTCGCCGCTGCGAGATGGCAATTCACTGGAAATCCTCGATCGATATGCCCGAAGGTTCATGGAGTTCATGCGGACCTGAATCTGTGTCAATAAGGGGGCACGATGACGGCTGGCCCGCGAGTCTGCGTCGTCGGTTCGGCGAATATCGATCTGACGTTTCGGACGCCGCGATTGCCGCGACCCGGGGAGACGCTGACGGGTCGAGCCTTTCACATCGGCATGGGCGGCAAGGGCGCCAATCAAGCGGTTGCCGCTGCCCGGCTCGGCGCTCGGGTCGCGTTCGTCGCTCGTGTCGGCAATGACACCTTCGGCCTGCAAGCCATCGACCAATACCGCGCGGAGGGGATTGACACCTCGTTCGTCGTTCTCGATGACGAACGACCCACTGGAACGGCGGCGATCTTAGTTGATGATCGCGCCGAGAACTACATCATCGTCGCTCCCAATGCCAATGCCGCGTTGTCGCCCGACGATATTCGGCGAGCGTCGTCAGTCATCGTCGCCGCGGACGTCGTTCTCTGCCAATTTGAAACACCGATCGATACGGCGATAGAAACCATGAGAATCGCCCGCGATGCCGGGCGGCGCACTATCCTGACTCCGGCGCCTGCGATGGAGTTGCGAGACGATTGGCCGAGACTCTGCGATGTCTGCGTCCCGAATGTCACCGAATTGGAATTACTGACGGGCCGGCATCTCGAAAATCTCGATGATATCTTGATCGCGGCGAGGTTCTTGCAGTCACGCGGAATTGCAACCGTCGTCGTGACGCTCGGAAGTCGGGGGGCGATGATTGTGTCCGATGATCCGCCAACTCACATCCCGGCAATGGTTGTGGATGCGATTGATCCGACGGGCGCCGGCGACGCCTTGACGGGGGCCTTGGCCTACGAATGGGGACGCGGGCAAACGCTCCGGGACGCCGTGACCTGGGCCACTACCGTCGCTGCCATGACGGTATCTCGTTTGGGCACTCAGACCGCGTTTCCGAACCATGCCGAAATTGACGCTTGGCTGGCGAATCGGTGACGGAAACTCATGCCAACAACTCGGCGACCGGTTGGCCCCAGGGAACGAGCTGATAAGGCCGATTCTGCCGGTCACGAATCTCGTAGTCGGTGGGGATCCCCAGACACAGATAGATCGTTGCCACAATCTCGGCAGGCGTAACCGGATTGCTGCTGGGCCGGCCGCCGATCTTGTCACTCGATCCATGGACATAGCCGCGCCGGAATCCGCCGCCGGCCAACATCAACGAGTAGCAGAAATTCCAGTGGTCGCGTCCACTGTCGCTGGCGTTGATTTTCGGTGAGCGTCCAAACTCACCCATGATCGCGACGATAGTGCGCTCCAACATCCCTCGCGCGGCAAGGTCGGCGACCAGGCTTGACGCCGCCATGTCGAGTTGAGGCAACAACTCGTTTTTGAGTTTCTTGAAGTTGCCGCTGTGCGTGTCCCAAGTGGCGTTGGCATCAGGCGCCCACGATACGCAGGCGACTCGCGTTCCGGCTTCGATGAGGCGTCGTGCCAACAAGACGCTTTGACCATAGATGTTCCGGCCATAGGCATCCCGGACCGACGCCGGCTCGCGCTCGATCTGGAATGCCCTTTGGGTCGCCGGCGACGTTAACAGATCGAACGCCTTGGCCTGAAAGCCGCTCAGGTCCGACGATTGCTCGTTGGCGAATTGATCGATGAGTTTGCGACGCTGATCGAGGCGCCCGGGAGAAACATCGGGAGCCAGTGCCAATTCCGGCATGGCGAAATTCGGAGCGTTTGGATCACGCAGCACAAAGAGCGGGTCACGAGTTCGCCCGAGCAAGCCGCCGAAAAAGCCCGGCTGTGGCGGGCCACCACGACCTTCTTGCGTCACATAGGGCATCGATACAAACGGAACAATGGTCGTCGCCGGCGGTCGCAGCATTCCCATCACCGAACCAATCGCCGGATGATCCGTCGGTTTGGCCCCGCCTCCAATCTCGCCGCGATCATGGCCCGTCAGCCCCGTATAGACCGCTGCGGCATGGGCGTTGTTGACGCTGTGATGGGCGGACCTAATCATCGTGGCATGGTGCATGAGCCGTGCCAGTCGCGGCAAATGCTCACCGAATTGCACGCCCGGCAGGCTTGTGGGGATCGGTTTGAATTCACCACGAACCTCGGCCGGAGCATTCGGCTTCAAGTCCCACATATCCAGATGACTTGGCCCGCCGTTCAAGAAGATGATGATGAGCGCGTCGGCCGTTGCTGGGAGTGATTGCGACTCGGCCGACAGAAGTCGCGGCATCGTTAGCCCCATCACCGACGCCGCACCCACTTGCAGCATGCGGCGGCGTGAGACCCGCGGGCCAGGGCATGGTTGTGGGGTCATTGTTCCTATCCTCAAGTGGGCATGAAGTCGGCGAGAAACTAGCTGGGCAGGAGTGTCCGCATCATTATGGTCCGGCTACCTTTCGCTTTCAATGGAACTTGTAGCGCCATAGACTACGCCCAAACCATCGCCGGTATCGCTTCGTGGGAACTTGCGGGAGCCGCCATGAGCCGCACGATTCAGTTGTTTGCCATCGTCGCTTTCCTCGAACTGACAACGAGTTTGTCCCCCATTATCGCCGACTCACCAAGCCCTCGGCCGAATGTGCTCTTTCTCTTTACCGACGATCAGCGAGCCGACACCATCGCGGCGCTTGGAAATCCCGTCATTCGCACCCCGCACCTCGATCGACTCTGCCGCAAAGGTATCACCTTTCGGCGGGCTTACATGCAAGGCGGCATGCATGGCGCCACCTGTGTCCCTTCGCGTGCGATGTTACTCTCGGGGCGATCGCTATTCCATGTCGATGAAAAGCTGCTCCGTCACGAAACATGGCCCGCGGCTTTTGGTAAGGCAGGCTACACCACGTTTGCGACCGGAAAATGGCACAACGGCCCGGCCTCGCTTCCTCATAGTTTTCAACAAGCCCGATCGATCTTCGCTGGGGGCATGACCAATCCCATGAAGGCGCCGCTTGCCCATGTCGAAAACGGCAAACTCGCGCCCCCGAAGACTTCGGCCAAACATGCCTGCGAAGTCTTCGCCGATGAGGCCATCGCCTTTCTGAAACAGCACAAGTCCGAAACGCCCTTCTTCCTCTACGTCGCCTTTGATGGTCCTCATGATCCGCATATTATTCCCGATGAGTACCCGATTCGCTATCCGGCGAACGCCGCTCTTTTGCCGGCCAATTTCATGCCGCAGCACCCCTTCAACAATGGTGAAATGACTATTCGCGACGAGGTACTGCTGCCCCATCCGCGAGCGGCCGGTGCTGTGCAGTCGATGAACGCCGACTACTACCGCTATGTTTCGTACCTCGACACACAACTTGGCCGCATTCTCGAGGCACTCGACGCCACGCCCTTGGCAAAGAACACAATCATTGTCTTTAGTTCGGATTCGGGAGTCGCCCGCGGGAGCCACGGACTCATCGGTAAGCAGAACCTTTACGAACATTCGATTCGCGTTCCCCTCATCTTCGCCGGCCCGGGCATTGCCGCCAACCGATCAACCGATGCGATGTGTTACCTCTTCGATCTCATGCCGACTCTTGGGGCGTTGTGTGGCGTGTCACCGCCGCCCCCAAGCGAAGGCAAGGATCTTAGCCGCATACTCCGTGACGCCTCGGGAGAGGGGCGATCGGCGTTAATGTTCGCCTACCGGGACGTTCAACGGGCCTGCCGCAATGATCGATGGAAACTGATCCGCTACCCGCAGATTGATAAGACGCAGCTTTTCGACCTGCGATCCGATCCCGACGAACGCGAGAATCTCGCCGACAGGCCCGAACACGCTTCCAAGGCTTCCGAACTCATGACTCTGCTCGAAAAAGAGATGAAGGCGGCCGGGGACTCGGCGCCGCTGACGGTGAGTAATCCAAAGCCCGCAGACTGGTCGCCGACGCCGAGAAAGAAAAAGTAGACGGAACTTGGCTCGCGGCGCAGGCGGCGGGCGTCATAATCCACATTGTCGCCATTTTCGGTATATTTTGCCGATTCCCCTCAACGCGCAATGGTGAGAGTGCCGATATGGGAAACATGTCGGAGGGGGACAATGCGCCTTTACCTGTTTGGGTTGGTCCTGATCGCATCGGTGACCGGCGTGTGTCTTGTTGGAGGGTGCCGGCACGCCCACGTCCACATGCCCAGCGGTCACTATCCAGTATCGTCAGGGGCACTCGATAACCAATCGACGAAGATTCTGGAAGCGAATTCCTCGCGAGTCACGACGCCGGCGTTGCCCCCAGTTCAAACCACACCGGCCGACGGGATACGCAAACCGACATTTGAGGTTCCTCCGGCACTTCCCGGGGCCGATGTCCCGCCAACGAAGCCGCCGGTCTTTGACAGAAATACGCCGAGCGCTCAACGCGATGAGACTATCCGCAAGACGTACCCGACCCTCGAATCGGTTTCGACGTCGCTTCCCGTGACGGACCATGGCCCATTGAGCCTAGGCGAGCTTCAGCAGATGGCGTTGGCGAATAGTCCCGCAATTCGGCGAGCGATCGCCGATGCGGATGCGGCTTTTGGGCAGGTCATCCAAGCCGGACTCTATCCGAATCCGAATTTTGGCTATCAAGCCGACCAATGGCAACCGGGCACGAAACCCGAAAATAGCTCGGGTCAGCATGGTGTTTTCATCAATCAACTCATCAAGACGGCTGGCAAGTTGCGGCTTTCGCAACAGGTCGCGGGCTTCGACTATATCAATGCCCTGGTCGCGGGTCGCAAGGCTCACGTTTCGGTGATCGCCGCGGTACGCACCAACTACTTCAACGTCTTGATTGCCGAGCGAAGCCTTGAGGTTAGCAAGGCTCTGGCCACGATGGCGGACGAGGTCTATCGGCTGCAACTGAAGCAGGTCGCGGCGGGTGAGGCAGCCGGTTATGAGCCGCTATTAGTCTATGCCCAAGCCGAACAGGCCCGAAATGCTGTCGATCAAGCCGAGGCCGGATATCTGGCTGCCTGGCGTCAACTCGCCGCCGCCATCGGGCAACCCCATCTGAAGCCCGTGCCGTTGGCCGGTCGCGCCGACGCCGAAGCGCCGATCTTTAACCTTGAAACCGCCAGGGCGTTCATGATCGACCATCATACCGATTTGTTGACCGCACGAAATCTGATCGCCCAGGCTCAGACGAATCTGATTTTGCAACGGCGAATGCCGATTTCCGATGTTCAGGCGGGCACGATTCAGCAATACGACACGGGGACGCGAAGCTATCAGTTCAGCATGCAGCTTGGTGTCGCGCTTCCCATTTACGACCGCAACCAAGGGAACATCCACTCCGCTCAGGCAAAGATTGGATCGTCGTTACACAATCTGGCGGCCACGGAAAACGACCTTATGGGGCAGCTTGCGGAGGCCTTTGGTCGTTATGAGTCGAATCGCCGCGTCGCCCAGCGATTCCGCGACAAGGTCTTGCCCAGCCAGACGCAAGCCTATCGCATGCTCGTGCGACGCTATCAAGTTGAACCGGACAAAGTCGGGTTCAACGACATCGTTACGGCTCAACAGAACCTGGCTCTGTCGCTTCAAAGCTATCTGGCGGCCCTCACCGGACAATGGCAGGCCGCCGTCGATTTTGCCAACCGAAGCCAGTTGGATGAACTCTATGCCGAACCGACCCAATCAGCCTCATCGAGATAACTGGTTCGGGTCCCAGATCGTGGCCGCGATGTACCTCTCGCTTCGCGGCGTGTCGTGAAAATAGTAGACGGTGACCACCTTGCCGTCCGGTCGCTGAATACTGCGCGGATACCCCACGTCGTGACCGCCGCCATCATCGCGCAACATGATCTCGTTACCCCACGACTTTCCCGCATCGTTGCTCAATCGAGCACGGATGCCAAAGGGCGCGGCTCGAACGCCATAGGTGAGGCAGACGCGGCCGTCCTTGAGGCGAATCATGCTTGCGGGGTTGCCGCCGCCCGTATCCGGCACGGGAGTCGATTCATGTTTCCATTGAGCCCCGTCATCGAGTGAACGATACAACTCGATCCATCCATTCTTGCCGTTGCGGCAACGAATAGCCGAAAGCAGTTCATGCTCACCAAGCCGGACCGTCGAGGGCATGATCGCGTAGCCTTGCGGCTCGGGGCCGATCCACCCCACGAGCTTCCACGACTTGCCTCCGTCCACAGTGCGAACGCACAAGGGGCGTCCCTCGCGGCCATTGCGTTTCGCCGCCGTCAGGAACAACGAGCAGTCGTGTTTCCCATTGACGATGTAGTCGGTTCGGGCGGCGATTCCGGGTTGATCGAAATTCGGCAGCCGATATGGTCCCTGCCATGTTCGCCCGCGATCGTAGGAGAAGCAGAATCGCGCGGGGCCTGCATTGGCATCAGTCATGCGAACGGTCAACGCGAAATCAGGGTGGGTAAAGTCGATGCCACCTGGACATTCTTGCCATGGTTTGGCTTTTGAATCCGGCGGAGCAATACCATGAAGGGCCTTACCCATCGGAACAAGCACACCCCCGCCAGAGGGGTCTTCGATGGTCCATGACCGGCCGCCATTGCGGCTGCGGGCGAGCCAGTGGTATTCGGGTTTTTCGCGATCGATATGGTGGCGCGTGCCGAGGTCCTTGTAAGATCCCGCGCTGAACCCAACAAGTATTTCATCCCCCCACGACCAAATGCCATGATTCGCCGGCCACCCGCCGAAACGACCTGATTCGCGATAAACGACGACATGCTCCCGAGCATGCCCAGAGCCCTCAGGGACCGGCGGCGGTCGATGGCGCTGCGCCATGGCGCGAAAATCGCCCAGGTTGTTTCGCCAGAAGTGTCTCGCATTGAGATCGACTTCCGCAACGACGACTTCGCCCCATTTCGATGCTTTTTCGAGCGGCTTTCCGGAATGGTCAAACACCGCTGAGATCATCCAATCGGTTTTGGGGTCGGTGTAGGTGCTGCTCACGACATAGACGTGATTCTCGCAGGCGCGGGCTTGGCCTAACAGAGGATTGCAGCCCCAGACAGGCCACGCGATCACTTCGGCGCCGCGGTTGGTCAGTTCTCGCGCCACCTCCGGGAAAAAGCCGTCGTAGCAAACCATCATGCCAACTTTGCCGAATCGAGTCTCGAAAACGGGATAGCTGTTCCCGGGTGTCACGCCGGCCTCAACTTCACTGTGCGGCAGGCAGATCTTGCGATAGGTTCCGGCAACTTTTCCATCCGTCCCCAACAACACCGCCGTGTTGTACACGACCTCGGCGGCTCGTTCGTAGAGGCTCAGCACGATGTACAAGTTGTGCCGGCGAGCCAAATCGCCAAAATAGGTTGTAGTCGGTCCCGGAATCGGCTCAGCGGTCTCATGGGGTTTCATCCCGACGCGGACATAAGGAACCGTTTCACCAAGAACCACGAGATCAGCCTTTTTTTCCGCAGCTTCGGCCACAAAAGGGGCATATTCCTCGCAGTTTCGACGCATCGAACGACCCGACGGGACGTAATGAACCGCGGCGAGTCGCACGATTCGCTTGGTGAGCGGAGTCGTTTGTCCGAAGTGGATGTTGCTCCATTCGACGCGACCGCCGGGTGCCCATTGGAGGTGCAGCTCGACAATGGCCTGGGCGGCTCGCTTGGGCGCCCGATAGGTTCCACTGACGGTCGTCCAACCATCGTTGCTGGTCACGCCGTCGAGTGGATGTTCCGGTTCAGCGAGGGGAATCGGGCCTTTGTCGTTCTCGCGTCCCTCGGGAACGTCGGCGAGCACGGCCTTTCCTCGGACGTCGCGCCAGACAATCCGAGCCATCACGCTGCGACGTGGAACTTCAATGTTCTCCGTCTTGCGAACCGCTCGAAACTCATAGGTTTTTCCGCCGACGACATCGAAAGGTTTTTGGAACCATCCCTGGTGTCCGGGAGAGTTGCCGGCCGTGATAATGAACGAGCCGGAGCCGGCGGGCCCGCCCTTGGGCGCGAAGGCAAACCCTGGCCGGATTTCGTCACGCGGCGAAATGGCTTGCCACCCGGCTGGGAATGGGTCGGCGGCCCGGATCGCCGACACCGTCGTTGCCGTAATGACGAGAATGAGCATCCGCCGAATCTGGGTCGTCATCGAAGTTCCCCGCGGGCAAAATGGCGGGCGAGAGTGCCAAAGCAAAGCTGATACTATTTCGGAATATCAAAACGACTGCCGGCGCGGTACGATCGCTCTTGGTATCACTCCGAAATTGAAGGTGAAAACAATGCGATGCCGTCACGGAATCGTCGGGGTCATTCTTGGTGCAACGTTGGTTGTCGGCGTCGCCCCTGCCGGCGAACCGATTCCTCCCGATCAGTTTTCGACCCTCCACAAGATGATCCGCGTGCAACCGGGAGAGCAGCGGTTCTGGCGCATACCGTGGTCGCTGACCATTAGCGATGCCCGTGAGCGAGCTTCCAAAGAAGGCAAGCCGATCTTTGTGTGGGCAGGCGCAGGCGGAGCGCCGATTGGTGTTTGTTGAGCCGCAGCGTCAGCCGGCCGTGCGCCGGCCATCTGGAATGACGACGTTATTCAACTCCTCACCGATCGCTTCGTCTGCGTCGCCCTCGACGCTCGCAAGGAACGCTCGGAATACAAGGATTCCGATGGTGATTTCGTTCGGTCAACCCAATGCGTGACCGTTACTGCTTCTGGGTCCGTTTGTGTCGTGACCGCGGGGGGAAAGGCCTTGTCACGTTACCAGGGACCGGGCGAGGGCATGGCGAAATATTTGAAAGCCATGGTCACGGCCTGGGAGGCATTGCCTGAATCGGAACGAGCCGCTCCCATCGCTGGCAAGTCTGAAGTTGATCCCAAACGCGCCGCCTTGCGACGGCCCCATGGTTGCATGGTTGTGCGAGTGTTCAATCGGCATCTCGGCTGGAACGAAGATCGAACGCTGCGTTATGCCGTGCCTGCCGACTTCGTACCCAAGACGTCACGGGTCGCCGCCGAGCGATACGCCGAAGCGCAAAACGATTTCATGTGGATTCCCGAAAAGGAATGGCGGGCCTTGATACCCGCTGAGCCGATCGACGGAAACGGACATTCGATCCCTGACACATTCGTCCTTCGGCTCATTCGATTCCATCTCGACCCGAGTCGTGGCTTCTCTGAAAGCGCCCACTTCGCCGCGACGCGATCGTCGGCCGCAGACCTACGATTGGTTGTCACAGAGGTTTCTCCCGAGAGACTGACGATGCAGTTGACCGGCACCGTCAAACTCGAAGAGCCTGGGCGTTCGGAGCCTTCTCGGTATTCCCCGACCATCTTCGGCCGGCTTGAAATTGATCGAATTAAGAATGCCTTCACGAGATTCGACATCGTCGCTCTCGGTACGGCATCCGGGCTTCCCCGCGACGCCAATGGGGTGGTTTGTTATCGGCAAGGCCCGTATCCGTTGGGGATCGCGTTTGAACTGGTCGCCAACCCGACTCCGGCGGAACAATTGCATCCTCGCGGTGCTCGTGACAATCCGGCGGCGTATCTCGAGCCGAAAGAACGACGATAGCCCAAGTTCCGGGTAACTCCAAGATCCACGGTGATCGCGCCATGGTAACTCGATTCGTCGTGGCTATGACCATGGTCGCGTGGGTAAACGCGATCGCGGCGCGCGCCGATGGTGACCCCGCGACGTCTCGAATGGCCACGTCGGTGAACACGTTGAATCCACTGGTACTGCAATCGCTCTCGGGTGAACGCCGCCCGTTGCAGCAATTGCTTTGGGACGCTGTGAACAACCGCACGCAGGCCGCCAATCTCCGCGAGTCGCGAGCATGGCAACAGGTGACGACGCGAGGAGAGTGGGAGAAGTTTCGCGATTCACGTCTTGCCGCGCTTCGACGATCGCTCGGTGAAATCCCGCGATCGCGATCGGACTTGAGACTACGGGTGACACGCGAATTCGATGGTGACGGTCATCGAATTCAGAATTGCATCTTTGAGAGCCGGCCCGGTATTTGGGTGACGGCCAATCTCTATTTCCCGAAACCAAGGCGAAAATCGATGCCGGCGATCATTATCGCCCATAGTCACCACAACCCCAAAACGCAACACGAGCTTCAGGACATAGGCGTGAGTTGGGCCAAAGTAGGGTGCCTCGTTTTGGTGCCGGACATGATCGGCCACGGCGAACGCCGGCAGCATCCGTTTGTCGATGCCACGAGTTACCCCGAGAGCTTTCGGGTCTCGCGCCAAGATTATTATTTTCGTCATAATGTCGCCTTGCAACTGCACGTTGCCGGCGAGAGCCTGATGGGCTGGATGGTTGCCGACCTGATGCGTTGCGTTGACCTGCTCGAGTCGCAAAGCGGCATCGACACGAACCGGATCATCGTGCTCGGTTCCGTGGCGGGTGGCGGTGACCCGGCCGGCGTGACGGCGGCGCTCGACCCTCGCATCGCGGCCGTCGCGCCTTTCAATTTCGGAGGCCCACAGCCGGACTATGCGATTCCCGCCGCCGCGGACCGCGATTTCTATTGGTTCGGCGTCCCTTATTGGGAAACAACTCGCTGTCTACGAAACGGGGCGAGGGACGGTTTCGCGCATTGGCTGATCGCGTCTTCGGTCGCCCCTCGTCGCTTGTTCTATTCTCATGAATTCGGTTGGGACGAGTCGCGTGATCCGGCCTGGCCGCGGCTAAGACGAGTCTTTGCATTCTATGACCGATCTCAGAATCTCGCCGTAGTGACGGGCCGAGGCCATCTGAAGGGGCAGCCGCCGGACAACACGCATTGCAACAACATTGGCCCCTATCATCGACAGACGCTCGACGCGGCGATCCACAAGGCATTCGAAGTGCCGATGCCCGATCGAGGCCCGCAGACCCGGCGACCCGCGCCCGAACTTGAGTGCATGTCGCCCCAAGTCGCACGGGAGGTGCGTCCCCGTTTCGTTCATGAGGTTGCCGGCGATTTGGCAAGGCATCGGAAAATCGCCGCGATGAACCGGTTGAAGGACTTATCCCGCACCGCCGCCGCCGATCACCTTCGCGAGAGTTGGTCACGCCATCTGGGCGACATCACGCCATTGGGCGACGCCATGAGTCATTCTCACCAAGTTGAAACTGTTGAGGGCATTCGTGTCGAGCGACTGTCGCTTCGGGTCGAAAATGGCATCGAACTGCCGATGTTATTGCTGCAAACTCCGATTATCGAGGGGCGGCGCCGGCCCGTTGTGGTCATGGTGTCTCAAGCAGGAAAGCAGGAGTTCTTGAAGTCGCGATCCGAGGTCGTGGCTCAGTGGCTACGGGCAGGTTTCGCGGTCTGTTTGCCCGATGTTCGCGGAACCGGAGAGACGAGCCTTCAAAGCCGTGCGTGGCGCGGGTCGGAAACATCGATGTCGCAGGCAGAGTTGATGCTTGGCCAACCGATGCTTGGCTCGCGTTTGCGAGACCTTCGCTCGGTGATGGGATACCTGCGGCGAAGGCCGGAACTGGCCGGTGATCGCCTCGTGCTCTGGGGAGACTCGTTCGCGGAAACCAACGCGCCCGACCGAATCGTGCAAGTTCCTTTGGATGCCGCGAAAATGCCCGCCATTGCGGAACCTCTCGGCGGGCTGCTGGCGCTGATGGGAGCTTTGTTTGAGGAATCTGTTCAGGCGGCCTACGTTGGCGGCGGGTTGGCGGGATATGAGTCGTTGATGAATAGTCCGTTCGTCTACGTTCACCATGACGCCGTGGTCCCAGGGGCACTGTCGGTGGGCGACCTCGGTGACGTGGCCGCCGCAGTCGCGCCTCGCCCGTTGCTCGTGAACGGTGCCGTGGACGGCCTCAACCGCCGCGTGACGACCGAGCTATTGTCGACGGCATTTAACGCGACGCGATCGGGGTATCGGGCCACTCAAGCCGACGCGAAGTTGCGACTGGTTGCCAACCCCGTTACGGGTGAGGAGGCGGTCCGGTGGCTCGTTGCGGCTATGGGCAATTGATGCCGATGAAATACCCGCCTCCAAGCATATGGCGTCGCATTTGCCGTTGAAGGACCTCGTGGCCCGGCTATGATCGATGTTGACAACGACCCGCCTGAGAACTCACTCCCTCCGCGAAGAAATTCGTCCAAGTTGCCGTTACGGGGTCGCGTATGAAGAACACACGAGCCGTCATTGGGTTGGCCGTCGCCATCGTGTTGGCGACTTGTTTTGGGTGGCGTGGTCGCCCTGATCCGACGCCCGTCATGGCCGCGGACCCGACGACGAACTCTCTTGCCGAGGCATACGCCAAGGAAATCCGGCCCGTTCTGACTCTCTACTGTGGGCGCTGCCATTCCACGAAGAAACAGGAAGCGGATATCGACCTCGAATCATTCGCGACGGTCGGGGATATTCGCAAGTCGGTTCGAACATGGCAGAAAGTCCTCGAGATGCTCGATAGCGGGCAGATGCCTCCCAAGGACTCCAAGCAACCCAATGATGTCGAGCGAACGCGGTTGAAGGCATGGGTTCGCTCGTTCTTGAAAACCGAGGCCCGATCGCTTGCGGGCGACCCCGGCCCGGTGGTGCTTCGCCGTTTGAACAACGCCGAGTACACGTATACCGTTCAGGATCTCACGGGTGTCGCGTCATTGCAGCCCGCGCGTCATTTTCCAGCGGATGGAGCCGCGGGCGAGGGATTTACCAATTCGGGCAACGCTCTTGTGATGTCGCCGGCGTTGCTGGCGAAGTACCTCTACGCCGGTAAAGAGATAGCGGCAACCGCGATGCTTTTGCCGGACGGATTTCGTTTCTCTCACGCGACGACCCGCCGCGATTGGACCAACGAGATTCTGACGAGAATTCGAGAGACCTATCGCCGATACTCCGATTCGCAAGGTGCCTCGCGGGTCAATCTGCAGGGAATCGTCTTCGATACCAATGATGGCGGAAGGCTTCCCGTGGAGCGGTACTTTGCCGCATCACTTGCCGAGGGCGAAGCGATTCGAACCGGGAAGAAGTCGATCGAGAGCGTCGCTCGCGAACGTGGACTGAGCGAACGATATCTGAAGACACTTTGGTCGGCCCTCCACGATCGTGAGCCGTCGCCTTTGCTTGACATGGTCCGCGAGAAATGGCGAACCGCGAACCCGGGCGACGCCACGGCGTTGGCCGAAAGCGTCAGCCGTTGGCAGTCGGCCTTAACGCGGTTTCAGAGCGTCGGACACATGAAGGCATGGATGGCGCCGGCCAACCCGGTGACGGTGCGGCAAGACGTTCGCGTCAGGATTCCGGCAAACGCGGACAGCGAGTTGACACTGTATCTTGCAGTAGAAACCGGTGACCGGTTGTCGCAAGCCGATGCGGTGGTTTGGGAGCAGCCACGGTTGGTGATTCCGGGGCGGCCTGACGTGCCCTTGCGCCACTTGCGTGAGTTCGCTAACGAACTCATGGCCGTTCGCCAACGGTACTTTCGTTCGACGGCGAACAGTCTTGCCGCCGCGCTCGCGGTCACGAATTCCGGATCCAAGCCCGACCTGAATGGCTTGGCGCGCCATCACCAGGTGGATCGCGAGATACTTGAAGCGTGGTTTGAGTATCTCGGGATCGGTGCGACGGCACCCTCACTCGACCTATTCACCACGAAGCTGCCGCCGAATCCGACGTATGGTTTCATCAAGGGCTGGGGCAAACCTGAGACGCCGAGCATTGTCGCAAACTCGTCGGCTCAGCACGTTCGCATCCCCGGCAACATGAAACCAAATGGCGTGTGCGTCCATCCGTCGCCGACGCTTCAAGCCGCGGTGGGTTGGCGAAGCCCGATATCCTCCACCGTCAACATTGAAGGCAAGGTGACTCATGCCCACCCTGAATGCGGCAACGGCGTGGCGTGGACGGTCGAACTTCGCCGCGGAGCCGTTCGCCAACGGCTCGCGTCGGGCATTGCCCAGGGCAGTCGGCCGTCGCCATTTGTGGTCGAAAAATTGTCTGTTCGAAGGGACGACCTTATCTCGGTCTTGATTGACCCGCGCGATGGCAATCACTCTTGCGACTTGACCGAACTCGATCTCTCGATCCGGGTGCCGGATCAACGGGACCAGGAATGGAATCTGACGCGCGATGTGTCGGGCGACATTCTCGCCGGTAACCCACATGCCGATCGACATGGGAGGCCAAATGTCTGGCACTTTTACACTGAGCCGGTTGTTGGAAAGTCGGCGGGACGACTGATTCCGACAGGATCGACGTTGGCTCGATGGCTGGCGGAGCCAAACGAAAACGAGAAGATTCGACTGGCTCGCGAGGTCGAAAAACTCCTCGTCCATGGGCCGCCGGCCGACGCCAAGCACCCCGACGCGATCCATTATCGACAGCTTGTCTCGGTGAGCGGTCCATTGTTTGCCCGTGTTCAGCTCAGCCACGGGTCGTCGGTGCCGGATTCGACCAAGAGTAACGTGGGCCTTGATCCGGCGATATTTGGCAAACACCCCGATGGAATGTCCATCGATGCAACGAGCCTTGGCACGCGAGCGCCGTCATTGTTGGCTTTTCGACTGCCGGGCGATCTCTTTGCCGGAACCGAATTCGTAGCGGCCGCCGTGGTGCATCCGAAGTCTCGCGACGAGTGCAGCGTGCAGATTCAAGCAGGATTGACAAAGCCGGTGACCGAATCCGGTCTTCGCACCGATACCCCGATTCTAATCAAGAATTCGAAACCTGCTCGGGAACGATGGGAACGAGCGTTTGCCGATTTTCGTCAGTTATTCCCCGCGGCCTTGTGTTACACGAAGATTGTGCCGGTCGATGAAGTGGTGACGCTGACCTTGTTTCATCGTGAGGACGAACCACTTTGCCGGCTCATGCTCAGCGACAAGGAGCGAGCAGGCCTCGATCGGCTTTGGGATGAACTGCATTTTGTCAGTCACGACGCTCTCACGTTGGTCGATGCGTTCAACCAACTGATGGAATATGCAACTCAGGATAGCGACCCGAAACTGTTTGAGCCGTATCGCAAGCCGATCCTGGACCGAGCGGCGTCGTTCCGCAAGGCCCTCGTTGACGCCGAGCCGAGACAGTTGGCGGCGGTCGTAGCCTTTGCGTCGAGAGCCTATCGGCGACCGGTAACCAAAGCCGAGGAAGAGCAACTCCGAAGTCTCTATGCGACGCTTCGCGATCAGTCACTTCCCCACGACGCGGCCCTGCGGCTGACACTGGCAAGAGTGTTTGTCTCGCCGGCGTTTCTTTATCGCGTCGAATCGGCGCCCCCTGGGGTGAAACCGGCTCCGGTTTCCGATTTTGAACTGGCAACCCGGCTGAGTTACTTCCTGTGGTCGTCGCAACCGGACGAAGAGCTGCGGGTCGTTGCGGCGTCGGGGCGTCTTCGCGAGACCGACGTTTTGTTGCAACAAGCGAGGCGGATGCTCAAGGATTCGCGAAGCCGGCGATTGGCCGTCGAGTTTGGTTGCCAGTGGCTGCATGTCAACGGGTTCGACACGCTCGACGAAAAGAGCGAACGCCACTTCCCGACATTCGTGGGTTTACGCGGCGACATGTATGAAGAAGTCATTCGCTATTTCACCGATCTCATTCAGAATGACGGCTCTGTTTGGACTGTGTTTGACGCCGATCACACTTTCCTGAATGAGTCGCTGGCCAAACACTATGGCATTCCCAACGTGACTGGCTCGGAATGGCGGCGAGTTGAAGGGGTCCGGCAGCATGGCCGCGGTGGCGTCCTCGCGATGGCGGCAACCCTCGCCAAGCAATCCGGCGCGTCACGGACCAGCCCAATCCTTCGCGGTAATTGGATTTCGGAGGTGCTTCTTGGTGAAAAGCTACCCCGGCCGCCCAAAGATGTTCCGCGACTCCCCGAGGATGAACGGGAGTCGAACTTGACGGTACGTCAACTTGTCGAGAAACACTCGTCCGATGCCCGTTGTGCCGTCTGTCATGAGCGTATCGATCCTTTCGGATTTGCGCTTGAAGGCTACGACGCAATCGGGCGGCGCAGGACGTCGGACCTGGGCAATCGACCGATAGACACGCGAGCGGTAATGAAAAGCGGTAAAGTGCTTGACGGCCTCGATGGTGTGCGGCACCATTTGCTCACGGATCGCCGCGATGATGTACTGAGGTCGTTTTGCCGAAAGTTGCTGGGGTATTCGCTGGGCCGGGGAACCCAGCTTTCCGACGAACCGTTGTTGGATGAGATGATGAACCAGCTCGCCGCCAATAACTATCGGTTTTCGGCAGCCGTTGACGTAATCGTCCGCAGTCGCCCGTTCCGCGAGATTCGCGGGCGCGATGTTCCGGCGCCCGACGTATCGTCAGGCGGCCAATGAGTCAGACTCAAACGAGGGACCCTGTCCATGAACGCGCATCAGTTCTCACGGCGAACCTTTCTTCGCGGTGTCGGTGTGAGCATGGCGTTGCCGTGGCTCGAATCGCTGCCGGTTTGGGGTGACGCTCCCGGAGGCGCTCGGCCATCGAGCGAGGCGCCGATTCGTTTCGCGGCACTGTTTTCCGGCAATGGCTTCCACAGCCGGGAATGGTGGGCGCGTGGGGCCGGCGAGACCATGGAACTCGGCAAGGTTCTCGCGCCGCTGGGCCCGCATCGGAAAAAACTGGTGTTCGTTCGTGGACTATTCAACGCCGAGGCCCTCAAAGGTAACATTCACAGTTCCCAGACGGGCAACCTGCTTTCCGGCGCTCCGCTGGCGTCGGGTGGCGAGATTCGCTCGGGTACGAGTATCGATCAGGTCATCGCTCAGCGACTTGGCGGCGCGACGAAGGTTCCGAGCCTCGTTCTCGGTTGCGAGCCATCGAATCCCTCGGTTCACAAAAACTATTCGATGATCTATAGCTCGCATATTTCTTGGAGCTCGCCAACGTCGCCGGTGCCTTTGGAGCTGTATCCCGCGTTGGCATTCGATCGCCTTTTCAAGGATGAGGCCCAGCGTGGCGATAAGAGCGTTCTCGACGCCGTTCTGGCCGACGCCACCCACTTTCGCAAGCGGATCAGCATCAGCGATCAGCGAAAACTCGATGAGTACCTCGACTCGGTGCGCGAGGTCGAGCAACGCATCAATCAGGCCGGCAAGAAGGGCGAACTGCAAGGTTGGCGGCCGACGCTGACCAAGCCGAACATCCCGCGCCCAGCCGATGGGATTCCTCAGAACATCGCCGATCACATGCGACTCATGTGCGACATTCTCGTTTTGGCGTTTCAGACCGACACGACTCGTGTTTGCACTCTCAAGCTCAACAACGATCATTCGTCGTTGCGATTCCCGCATCTGGGGGTCGATTACATGATTCATCATCTGTTGTCGCATTCGGATACCGCTGATTGGCTCAAGGTGAATCAGTTTTTCCTCGAACAAGTTGCCTACATTGCAGGCCGATTGGATGCGATCCGTGAAGGGGAACGTTCGACCCTCGACAATTCGATGATACTGTTCTGTTCGAGCATGCTCACCGGCAATCATGACGCCACGCAATTGCCCGTGGTGGTTGTCGGCGGTGGCGGCGGGCGATTGGCGGGCGGTCGCGTCCTTGACTATTCGGGAAAGCCGAATCGCAAGATGTGCAGCCTATTCTTGTCGCTGCTCGACAAAACCGGCATTCATCTGAAACAGTTTGGCGATGCCAACGAGCCTCTGGCGGAGGTCTAACCCGCGATGATTCATTGGCCCATAGACCGGCGCACGTTTCTAGTCGCCGGCGGAATGGCCCTGGCCGGTTCCCAGACGCGGCCGGCTCGTGCGGTTCCGAATCGCAAGGTGGCGCGTTCCACGATCTTGATTTGGCTCAGCGGCGGCGCGTCGCACATTGATACCTGGGACATGAAACCTGCGGCCCCTGTCGAATACCGAGGCTTGTTTCAGCCCATGGCGACCAGCGCCCCGGGTATTCAGCTCTGCGAGCATTTGCCGTATCTTTCAAAGCAAGCTCATCACCTCGCGATCGTGAGATCTTTGGGCGATCACGGGCGCGGCACGGGCGATCATCACGCGGGTTATTACTACAACCTCACCGGTCATGCACCCGATCGCACGTTTCACCAATTGCTCAACGCGCGAACGCCGTATCCGACTGACTGGCCGTCGATGGCATCGGTGGTTGCGATGAAGCGTCCTCCGCACCCGAATCTGCCGTCGGCGATTACGCTGCCTCACAAGGAGGGCGCGCCCGAGTACACGCGCCCCGGACAATTCGCGGCGCGGCTGGGAATCGAGTTCGACCCGGTTTTCGTTGACGGCACCCGCGACAAGCCGCTCGACTTCGCTGTGCCGGCGTTGAGCCTTCGCGGCGACTTATCGGCCGATCGCATGCTCGATCGACGCGGCTTACTGCGAGCATTGGATGACGCCCAGCGAATCGCGGAATCGTCCATCGCGACCCGAGACTATGGCAAACATCAGAATAAAGCGTTTATACTGTTGGCGTCGCGACAGACCAAGGCGGCATTTGACCTTCGCGCGGAATCCGCCATGGTGCGTGAGCGATATGGCGCCGGTATCAATGCCATGTCGATGCTCATGGCCAGGCGTCTCGTGGAAGCCGGCGTCCCGTTCGTAACTGTTTTCTGGAAGGAAGACAAGGAACTCGACAAGCTCTGCAAGAGCGGCGGTGGCTGGGATACCCACGGCAACAACTTCAATTGCCTGAAGGATCGGCTACTGCCAGAGTTCGACCGGCCGTTTTCGGCGTTGCTCGACGATCTTTATCAGCGCGGCTTGTTGAGTTCGACACTCGTCGTGGTATCGAGTGAAATGGGTCGCAAGCCCAAGGTGGGCGACCCTCGCTCGGGTGGGCCTGGAGGCGCCGGGCGCGATCATTGGACGGCCTGCATGTCGGTCCTCTTGGCGGGTGGCGGAATTCGTGGCGGGCAGGTCTTTGGCAGCAGCGACAAGCGCGCCGAATATCCGTTGGACAATCCCGTTGCTCCCGAACATATCGCTCAAACGGTCTTCCATGCGATGGGGTTGGACGACCTGAGCGCGACGGACCGCGAAGGGCGCCCGTATCGGCTGCTGGACGAGGGCCGCCCGCTAACGGAGTTGTTCTAGACGTCGCTCACGGTATGATAATCGACGCTTCGGAGAAGCGTCATGATCGTTGGCTTATCCCGCCATTCAAGGCGGGCGCGAAGGAACGCGCCATGAAACTGGGACCATTGCACTTTGTGACCAATACGACGATGCGGCTGATGCAAGAGATGATGCATCGGTTCGCGACGGGGTTGGAACACGCCAACGGCGAGCGGGAGCGGCTTCGCGGGCAGCTTGCGTTGGTGACGGAAGAATATGAGCGAGTGTTGGCGACGGTGGCCGACGCCGGCGCCGGTGGGTTGCGGTTGCACCATTCGCCTGGCCATGCGCGGTTGGCGACGCCATGGATCGTCGCACCTGATCAGCCCGATGGTCGTTCCCTGGAAGCGGCCGCCCGAGTCGCCAAAGCCTATCGACGGGCCATGACCGAGGCGATGGCGCCGGCTCCCGGAATGTGGGACAAGGCTCAAGCGAACAACGCGGCGTTTTTGCAGTCGATGGAGCGCGACGATCTGCCGGCGGTGCGCGACCAACTCGCCGGGATGTTCCAAACGGATCTCGTCTGGGGACTCGGGCGTGTCTGTGCCCTCGTTGCGTCTCAAATCCGCGTCGGTGTCGGCAATGTCCCGTATCGGTATCAGTTCACGGATCTGCTCGTCAGTTTGGCGGAGGCTCTTGGCGTGACGAGGCTGACCAATGCCGAACAGGATGCAAAGCAGCATGCGCGGGTATTGGATGCCGACATGGACGAAACCTTTCGAGCCTCGGCAAAACGCTTAGGCGTTGATTTGAGCTTTCCGCAGGTCGGCGGGGCCTATGGCTTTGTCGCCGCGGATGTCCGAACCTCGTCGGACATGATGAACCATGCCTACACGCTCCATCGCCTTCGCGAGTTGGGGGCGACCCCGGCCGATGAGCTTGTCGAGATTGGCGGCGGTTTCGGCTGCTTGGGCCTCATCATGGCAAGGGCCGGATTTCGGAAATACGCCATTTACGATCTGCCATGGGTCAACGCCATTCAGGGCTACTTCCTCATTATGTCGTTGCCGCCCGGTTCGGTTCGACTGTTGGGTGAAGAGAATGGAGAACTCGAGATATTGCCGTTCTGGCGATTCTATCTGCGACCACCTGATTCTGCCGATTATGTCGTCAACGCGAATTCATTACCCGAGATGGGCGTGGCCACAGCACGGAGTTATGTTGCCGCCATCCACCGTGTAGCGCGAAAGCTCTTTCTGTCGATAAATCAGGAGGCGAAAGCGCCGTCGCATGACTACGGCCCGCAACAATGCGTGGCCGAGTTGATCGACGAACATGGCGGCTATGAGCGATTGTCGCGCCAACGATACTGGATGCGGCCGGGCTATGCCGAGGAGGTATTCCGGCCGAAACGATGACGCGGGCCGCCGTGTCGGGAGGCACGCGGCGTGAGCAACTGCGCGACTGGTTCGCTTGCCCGGCAGCACCCGAGAAGTAAACTAGGTTTGCCGGAGCGATCGTCGCGATCCGGGCGATTCCTGGAATACGAGGCGGCGATGGCGGGCAAACGATTCCTTGTGAATGCAGGCCGGACAACCAAACAGGGTCAGCACATCAACATCGGGAAGGACACCCCCGAATATCAAGCCATCGTCAACACGATAACGATGAATGCGGAAGATATGAAGGAAATCGGCATCGTCGCCGGCGCGACCGTCCTCCTTCGGAATGAGCATGGCGAAGCGACCTTTACCTGCAAGGACGGCAAGATCCCACGCGGCATGATCTTCGTGCCTTATGGCCCACCAACCTGCCGGCTCATGGGGCAATCGACCGACGGCACTGGTATGCCGCTTTCCAAGGGCTGGGAAGTCGAGGTCGAGCCAGTGGGCGCCCCTGGAGCCTAGTGCATTGTCACAGCAAAAAATTCGGGTTGGGCGTTTGCGTGGGACGGGTT
>CAZESP010000047.1:7982-40922 GCA_964515185.1 uncultured Alcaligenaceae bacterium | reverse complement strand
CCACTCGTGACGCCCCGCCATCGCCGCAAACCGGCCTCCATAGAATAGGCGGCATGAGCGCGATGTGTACCAATCTCAGACGACCTGAGTTACTGGCCCCCGCCGGTGACTGGGACGCCCTCCGAGCCGCGGTCGCCAACGGCGCCGACGCTGTCTATTTCGGCCTTGAGCTGTTCAATGCCCGATTTCGCGCCACCAACTTCCGCCGCGACGAACTCCCCGAGGTCATGGCCTTCCTCCGGCGTCACAACGTGCGCGGCTATATCACGTTCAACACGCTGATTTTCTCCGACGAGCTTCCCGAAGCCGTGTCGTTCCTCAAGGACATTGCCGCCGCGGGCGTCGATGCGGTCATCGTGCAGGACCTGGGGCTTGTCCGGCTCATCAAACGCCTGGTGCCGTCATTGCCCGTCCATGGTTCGACGCAGATGACCCTCACCGACGCTCGCGGCATCGAATATGTCCGGCGACTCGGCGTCGAGCGCGTTATCCTCGCTCGAGAATTGTCGCTGGCTGACATTCGCAAGATCGTTCCACTAACACCAATGCCGGTTGAGGTCTTCGTCCACGGGGCCCTGTGCGTGGCATACTCGGGTCAGTGCCTGACAAGCGAATCGCTCGGCGGGCGAAGCGCCAATCGCGGCCAATGTGCCCAGGCATGCCGAATGCCGTATGAACTCATCGTCGATGACCGAAAGCAAGACCTCGACGGCAAGGCCTATTTGCTTAGTCCATTGGATCTCATGGCGGCGGAGCAAGTTCAAGAACTGGCCGATGCCGGCGTCGTTAGCGTCAAGATCGAAGGGCGACTCAAGGGAGCGCCCTATGTCGCGCAAACCACACAGACGTACCGCCGAGCCATTGACGCCGCCGTGTCAGGAATCGCTTACGAACTGCCGCTCGACGAAAAGCGAGACCTTGCCCAGGTCTATTCTCGCGGATTTGCCCCCGGGTTTCTCGATGGTGTGGACCATCAACGATTGGTCGCGGGACGCTTTCCGAAGAATCGCGGCGTGCGGGTGGGAACCGTCGTTCGCATGCTGCGGCGCGGCGTCGAGATTCAGCCCGACAATGCGGCAATCAACGACTGGCTCAAGCCGGGGGATGGCGTCGTCTTCGACCAGGGGCGGCCCGAGGAAAACGAGCAAGGCGGCCGCATTTTCGAGATCATTCCGAATTCTCGCCACGGCCGCGTTGAGGTCTATTTCGCACCTGGAGACGTTGAGCTTAGCCTCATTCATGCCGGCGACATCGTTTGGAAGACGGACGACCCGGCGTTGCGTAAACGACTCACGCAGACGTTTGCGACCGACAATGTCGTTCACCGAATTCCACTCAAGGCGATTTTGCGAGGGCGCTTGGATCAGTCGCTTGAATTGACCATGACCGACCCGGAGGGGCGACAGGCACGGGCAGTCTGGGCGGGACCGCTGGCGCCGGCCCGAAGCCGGCCATGGACTCCCGAAGTGCTTCGCGAACAACTCGGCCGACTCGGAAACTCGCCCTTTGAACTCTGCACAGTTGAAGCCGACCTGCCGCAAACTACCATGATTCCGCTTCGCGTGCTGAACGAACTTCGCCGCGAAGTCGTGGGCCGGCTGATCGAGCAACGGGACCGCGGAGCGCGTCACGGCGTCGCCGACCCATCGGCCCTGGAGTCGTTGCGAACTGAGTGCGTCCGCGAATCGCCGGCGTCGCCCCTCATGCCGCGGCTCCACCTGTTGGCACGAACTCGCGATCAATTTGACGCAGCCCTTCAATGGCAGTTCCGCGAGCGATCGCTCGCAACCGTCTATTGCGAATTCGAGGATGTGAAGCGTTATCGCGACGCGGTGGCGGCGGCGCGCGCGGCGGATATCGCCGTCGGGCTGGCGACATTGCGCGTCGTTAAGCCCGGCGAAGACGGCTTCCTTCGCGCCCTCGGCGAGTTGGCCCCAGAGATCGTTCTCGCCCGCAGCCTGTCGGCAATCCGGTTCTTCCGTGAGCATTTTCCGGCGCAACGATTGCTCGGTGATTTTTCGCTCAACGCGGCGAATGAACTGACGGCCGACCTGCTTCTCAGCGATGGGCTGGATCGAATCGTACCGAGCTACGACTTGAACTGGGAACAATTCGCCGCCATGGTTCGTCGCCTCGATCCGTCACGGTTGGAAGCTGTCATCCATCAACACATGCCGATGTTTCACAATGAACATTGTGTGTTTGCCGCCGTGTTGTCCGACGGCAAAGATTGGCGCGATTGCGGCCGGCCGTGCGACTATCATCGAGTCGAACTGCGTGATCGAACCGGCGCGACGTTCCCGCTGCTGGCGGATGCCGGTTGTCGCAACACCGTGTTCAACGCCATCCCGCAATCGGCCGCGGAATATCTTACGCGCATGATGGAACTGGGTCTTGGCCATTTCCGAATCGAACTGCTCCGTGAAACACCCGAACAGGTTCATGCCTTGCTGGATCGATACTCACGAGTCCTGTCTGGAGAAGACGATGGACGCGGCTTGTGGCGACATCTGCAAGCGATGGATCAACTCGGCGTGACTCGAGGCACTCTGCGGCTCGCTTAAGATCTGGGCTATATCACCCCGTCGCGGCGAAGGGCATCGCATTGCGCCGCGTCGAACTCCAGCAAGTCGCTCAAGACCGCTTCGGTGTCTTGGCCCAACGCGGGCGGCATTTTCGGCGCCGGCGTGACTGCGTCGCGAATGTGAAACGGCGAACCAATCAAGTCCACGGGCTTCCCATCAGGGTCTCGCACCGTCACTTTCAGGCCGCGTGCCCGTGCTTGATCCTGGGTGAACAACTCGGCATAGTCCCACACTTCCGCGAAAGGCACTCTCGCAGCGGTCAGGATCGTCCTCCATTGCGCCGTCGATTTCCCGCGCATGATTCGTTCAACGATCGGAATCAACTCTACGCGGCGCTCGACTCGTTCGGTGTTCGCGCGAAAGCGTGGATCGGCGCCAAGGTTTTCTTCCTCGGCGGCGTTGCAGAAATTTCGCCATTGGCCATCGTTTCCCACCGCGAGAATGAGCCAGCCATCGGAGGTCGCGAACATTTGATACGGCACAATCTGAAGATGAGCGTTGCCTTGTCGCGGTGGCACGAAGCCACTGGTCAGAAACGCTTGGGCGACGTTGACCTGAGCGGCGACCGCACAATCAAGAAGTGCCAAGTCGATGGCGTATCCGTGGCCGGTCCGTTGCCGCGCGTGCAAACACGCCAATACAGAAATTGCCGCATAGAGTCCGGTGATGACGTCAGTGACGGCGACGCCGACCTTGCTCGGTGGACCATCGACCGGCCCCGTGATGGCCATCAGTCCGCTCATCGCCTGAATCGCGAAATCATAGCCGGGTTGATCGCGTAATGGGCCGGTGCGGCCGTAGCCCGAAATCGAGCAGACGATCAATCGCGGATACGCGGCCAGCAATTGGTCGGGAGTGAGCCGGAGCTTCGCGGCGCTATCGGAGCGGAAATTCTCGAGCAAGACGTCGCTCTTGGCGAGGAGTGCGTCAAAGATCGGCCGGCCCCTGGGATGAGCCAAGTCGAGGGTGATCGCGCGCTTGTTGCGATTGCAAGAGAGATAGTAGGCGCTGAACGGACCGTGAAACGGCGGCCCCCAGCCTCGGGTTTCGTCGCCGGCGCCGGGACGTTCGACCTTGATCACCTCCGCACCCAGGTCGGCTAGTATCTGGCCGCAGAACGGGCCAGCCAAGACCCGAGACGCATCCAAGACACGGACGTCGTGCAATACCGGGAGCTGATCGATTGTCATATCGTCATTTTATGCGACGCGACCGCAGGGGGTCACTCGTCGGGCTGCATGTCGGCGTCTTCGGGAAGTTGCGTCAGCGGGATCGCACGAAAACTGTTTACCCGCGAGGACGGCGGGCGCGCCGTCTTGCCGGCGGTCTCAGTCTTGGCCGCCGCGGCCTTCTTCCCGCTTGTCTGCGGCTTGAACATCGTCATGGCGACGACCATGACGACTCCAACTCCGATGAATACACCGAATTTCACGTCCCCCGACATGGTCCACCCCCGCAGGCGAGAGCCACCCCTCATCCAACTATTCCCCAAAACGTCTTGCCTACGGTCGATTCGAGCCGGAACTTGATGTGAAAATTACAATCGCAGAGCTTTACGAACGGTTTCGCTCCCCCATCCGCGAAATCCGTTAGGGTCGCAGGAGCCGATCGAGTTCGTCCCACAGCGTCTGGTAGTCGCGTGCCAGGTCCGCCGGCATCGCCCGCAGATTCCTTGCGGCCCGAACGTCATTGAGGTCGCGATCAACGAGCCAATGTTTCAAGGTGGCCCGAACTTGGGAACGGCGAGCCGGCTGCTTAAACTCTTCTTGCAGAGCCTCGAATTCATCGCGAAGCCATCGACCCGCTTGGGTCAGGAGATACCAGCTTTCCTCGGGTTGTGGCTGCACCGTGGCGTCGTGCCCTGCAGCGATGCGCACCGCCGAACAAGCCGCGTCGTACCGATGATCGGAGGTGAGTTTCGCATCGCTGGCGAAAGCAAACCGGAATAGCCGATACGCCAAGTTGTACTCCTTGCGGACCGGCTGAGCCGCCAGAATGGCCAATTCGACAGCCGTTCGCGGTTCCTTTGGGAACGGCGCCCCGGCACGCAACTCGGAGAGCCGAGGCTCCAAAGCCAGCCAACGCTCACAGGCGCGAAGGTCACTCTCGATTCGAGGGTCACCCGGCAGTCGCTTGAGAGCTTCACGATAGGCGGCGGTCGCCTCACGCAGTTGCCCCCGAGCGGCATGAATGATCCCAAGATTGTGATGCGGCCAAGCAAACGTCGCATCAAGTTCGATGGCTCGCTGGTACTGGGTCACTGCTCCATTGAAGTCATCACAGAGATAAAGCGCCGCTCCCAGGTTATTGTGGACTATGGCCGATTCGGGTCGAAACGCCAACGCCGCTCGATAGGCCGCGGCGGCAAGGTCATAGCGCTCACGACGTGCCGATTCGTAAATGCGTCCCAGATCGAACTGAAGCCAGAAGTCGCCGGGATGTTCCAGGCAGGCCCGTTCGAGCAGGGCGATACCGTTGCCTTCCAGATCTTCAAGTCGTCGCGCGACCTTACCGAACAAGGCAACGGCTCGCCAGTCGCAGGGCAACTGACGAGCCAACTCTTCCAGACGATTGCGATCGTGCCAAACGACCGCAAGATCCTGGCGCCACGAGTGACCGGCGACACGATCGGCAATCAGCCGAAGGCGAAAGGCCAGACGCGAGTCGGTTTCGTGGCGTTCCCAATCGTCGAGAGCCGCAATCAGCTCGTCGCCAATCTCCGACGATCGAACAGCCTCAACCAAGGTGTCCTCATCCGCATCATTCAAAGCAATGCCGAAGCGTTCGAAGGCGGCTCGATATCGGGGATTGGCGGCGCGAGGATCAAACGCGCCATTGACCAAGATTGATTTTTCGAGGCGAATGCGATCGAGTTCGGCGAGAAGTTGCGTGTCTCGCCGCATGTCGGCCAACCGTTGCCGGAGATCGTTGGCGGGATCATCGTCGAGTTGTCGTTGGGCTTGCGCCAGCACGCCGTCAGCCGACGACCAAAGAAACCGGCGACGAAGCGCCGCGGCCTGTTCCAACGCGACCCGAGCATGGTCGCGCCGCCGTGCGAGTTGTTGCCTGCGTTCCGCGGAGGCCACTTCGAGCCGCCACGCCGCCGCCCCCGCCAGGGCTACGAGAGCCATGAGGGTTGCCGCTAGGGCCAGTTGGACAACGCGACGTTTGCGTTCCTCCCGAGCTTTGACGATGGCCGCGGCCCGTTCGACCTCGGCGCGTCGGGCGCGATCCTCAGTCTCGGCTCGGAATTTCGAGATGGCGTCCGACACGGCACCCGCGTCGGCGGGTCGCGCCTGAGGATCGGCAGAAAGACACCGCTTGGCTAAGGCGACCAACTCTGGCTCCCCCGAACTGGCATCCAGTCGCGCGAGGCACTCTTCGAGTTCTGCCCGTTCGGCCAAGGCAAACGTGGCCGCCGACGTGACGCCGACATACGCGGGCTTCCCCGTCAGGAGCACCGCCAGAATCGCCCCCAAACTGAACACGTCCGCGCGAGCCGTCAATCGATCGACGACACCGGCGGCTTGTTCGGGCGACATGAATGCCGGCGTGCCCACGACTTCGCGCCGGCCACCAAGCGCCCCCTCCGCCAAGGGCTTCATCTTCATCGCCAGGCCCCAATCCATGACCTGTACTTCGCCGAACGCGCCGACCATCACGTTTGATGGCTTCAGATCACGATGAATGATGCCGCGACTATGAGCAAACGCCACCGATTGACATAACGATTCAATCACGGCCAAATGGCTACCCCGGTCATGTTCCAACGCGGGACGCCCCTTCAATATCGCCTCGAAGGTCTGACCTTGGATCAGCTTCATGGCCAGAAACGGCCTACCGTCGATCAAGTTGCCCAGGTCGTAGACTGGTGGGATCCCCGGATGCTGGAGTTGCCCCGTGATGCACGCCTCTATCTGAAACCGTTGAGAGTAACTCGAACTGCCGGCCAAGCCCGGATGGAGGACCTTGACCGCGACATCGCGGCCGAAACGAAGATCGACCGCTCGATAGATGATGCCCATGCCGCCATGGTCGATGAGTGCTTCGATTCGAAATCGGTCACCGAGGACCACGGGATTCTCAGGCAAACCGGTCCCCGACACGGCACCTTCCTCGACCAGCCCAAATGTGCGATCATGGTCTGTGGTCGATCTTGGGTTAGTCGGATGCGTCGGCGTGGGGTCGTTCACCATGGAGTCACTCAGCGGAAGGAACGAATTCACCCTACCCGGCAGTTGAAACGGGGACAAGGCCGTGTCACGGCGCAGGCGATTCTTCGCGACGACCCCGGCTCCATTGAGGCCCAACGGCAAAACATTTGGCAGCACGGTTGCGGTGACCCGTCGTGGAATCTAAAATCGCCCGAGAGTTACACTGTCGTCTCGGAGAGGCCGCACGATGAATCCCGCCACATCGACCATCACCAGCGTCTTAAAAGAGTCACGTTCGTTTGCACCGCCTGCATCGTTTGCCGAACACGCTCATGTCCCAAATGTCGCCGAATACGAAAGGCTCTGGCGATGGGCCAACGAAACGCCCGAGGGATTCTGGGCCGAACAAGCTCAATCTTTGCATTGGTTCCAGCCATGGCAGAAGGTGCTCGAATGGAATGAGCCATTTGCAAAATGGTTTGTCGGCGGCAAAATCAATGCCAGTTACAACTGCCTCGATCGGCACATCGCCGCCGGTCGCGGGAACAAGGCCGCCCTGATCTGGGAGGGCGAGCCTGGCGACAGTCGCGTGCTGCGTTTTCAGGATCTTCATCGGGAAGTGTGCAAGTTCGCCAACGCCTTGAAAGGCATCGGGATCAAGGCCGGCGACGTTGTGACAATCTATATGCCGCTGATTCCCGAAGCCGTCATCGCCATGCTCGCCTGCGCTCGGATCGGGGCCACGCACTCGGTTGTGTTCGGTGGTTTCTCAGCCGACGCCGTCGCGGATCGAAACAACGACGCCAAATCGCGGCTGGTCATCACCAGCGACGGCGGATGGCGGCGCGGAAAGATCGTGCCGCTCAAGGCCAACGTGGACATGGCCCTTGCGAAATCGCCAACCGTCGAGAAGTGCATCGTCTTTAATCGCTGCAATACGACCGTGGAAATGAAACCCGGTCGCGACCTGTGGTGGCACGAGTTGATGGCAGCCGCCTCCGCCGACTGCCCGGCCGAGCCGCTCGATAGCGAGCATCCGTTGTTCATCTTGTACACCTCCGGCAGCACCGGGAAACCGAAAGGCGTTTTGCACACGACCGCCGGTTACCTGCTGGGCACGAGCTGCACCCATCGCTGGGTCTTCGACATCAAGGAAAGCGATACGTTTTGGTGTACGGCCGACATCGGCTGGATCACCGGCCATAGTTACCTCGTCTATGGCCCATTGTGCAACGGCACGAGCGTGGTCATGTACGAAGGCGCACCCAATCACCCGCGTGAGGATCGGTTCTGGGAGATTATCGAGAAGTATCGCGTGACGGTCTTTTACACGGCTCCGACGGCGATCCGAGCATTTATCAAGTGGGGCAACCAGTGGCCCGCGGGGCACGATCTGTCGAGCCTGAGACTGCTAGGCACGGTTGGCGAACCGATCAACCCCGAGGCGTGGATCTGGTATCACGAGACCATCGGCAAAGGGCGATGCCCGATTGTCGATACGTGGTGGCAAACCGAGACCGGCGCGATCATGATTTCGCCCTTGCCCGGGGCCATCGCGACCAAGCCCGGTTCGGCAACGCGCCCGTTGCCCGGCGTTGATGCGGTCATCGTCGACCGGCAAGGAAATCCGGTGCCGGACAACTCCGGGGGATTACTGGTGATACGCAAGCCATGGCCGAGCATGCTTCGCACGATCTTCGGCGACGACGAGCGCTATAAACAGCAGTATTGGAGCCAGATTCCCCATTGTTATTTCACCGCCGACGGCGCTCGCCGCGACAGCGACGGGTATCTGTGGATCATGGGACGTGTGGACGATGTTTTGAATGTCAGCGGGCATCGACTCAGCACGATGGAAGTCGAGAGCGCCCTGGTACATCACCCGAAAGTCGCCGAGGCCGCCGTCGTTGGCCGACCCGATGAAATCAAGGGCGAGGCTATCGCGTGCTTCGTGACTCTGGTCGGTGGAGTCAAGCCGACCGAAGACTTGAAACGCGAACTGAAAGAGCATGTCGTGAAGGAGATTGGCGCCTTGGCGCGTCCCGACGATATCCGGTTCACCGATGCCTTGCCCAAGACCCGATCGGGAAAAATCATGAGGCGCCTGCTTCGAGACGTGGCCGGCGGCAAGGCGACCACCCAAGACACGACGACCCTTGAAGACCTGAGCGTCCTCGCGAGGTTACGCGAAGAGGAAGAATGATCGAGGCGATTCCACCGACCTGTGACACCGGCCGATTCCAAGTAACTTGAACAATTCGGTCACGAGTCGGCAAAAAAACCGATCCGCGCCTCCGTTACATGGTGGAGGCGGTTGACGACGACCCGCGGGGTCATCGCCGGCGTGCTTCACGTCTCCGCTACCCTTTTTTTACCTCAGCTATTGGAGGATCAAAGCCATGTCGCGCGCTGGACACGCACACCACGACCGGATCGAGCGTGATCGTCTCGATCGCCTGTTCGACAGGATTCATCGCCATCCCGAGCGAGCGTTGCAAGGAATGCTCTCGCCGAAGCCCGCGAACGTTTTGGAATGGGACTACGATCAGGGCCGGCGGGCCTCGAGTCGCTTGGCCGGCATCGCTGCCGCGGCGCCGATCCTTTTCGGCTCATCCGCACTGGGGCCGATGTCTCGGCGCGACTTTTTCCGTCGGACCGCCATCGCCGGCGGGGCCATCGGTGCTGGGCTTTATGTCGCGACGCCTCGCGCCCATGCCGGATTCTGGGGATTCATCGGCGCCGCAGTCATTGGCGCCGCCATCGGGTGGGTCGTCAACAAAGTCATGGACTGGGGCTGGTACAAACTGAACGAGTCGGACATGCGATTCAATGCATCGCCTGCACCCACTACCAACGCCTTCCACAATTCGTTCACCAATCCCCACGAGGTCAGCAACAACGCCTGCCAGTTCGGATCGCGACGCATAGCCGGATATGACGAAGACTTTGGCATGGACGACTACACGATGAACTTCGACATGAACTACCCGGAGCTTCGACAGATTCGAGCCGAGTTTGAGGCTCGCGTTTACATCTCACCGTTGATCCCGGTTAGCAAGCGGGTCCCCGTCGAGGAGAAGCACAAGCCCGTGATCCAGCAAGCCGCCCGACAATATCGGTTGCGCCCCGGAGACTACGACGCCGAATACGTCAACGTGGTCGTTGATAAGAAAAAGAACGAACATGTCGGCGTGGGCGCGAGAGTCGATGGCCAGGACAAGTACCTGCTGCTTTAATGTCGTGTCGGTCACCTCCCCGAAAGTCGTCGAGCCGCTGGGTGAATTCACTCAGCGGCTCGATGACCTTTTGGGAGAGGTCAATGTGACTAAGTAGCAGCCCGTTCGGAGGCCGGCGGAATCGCAGGGTTTCCCGTGCGGGCCAATGCCGGCCCGAATGCAACGGCATGGAGTTTCTTCGGGCCGGGCTGAATCATCGAAAATTGGCTGAAGGTCGTCAGATCCCAAAGGCGAATCGTTCCGTCCCAGGCCGCCGAGGCCAGGGTCTTCCCATCGGAGGTGATGGCCAAGGACCGAATGGCATCGGTATGGCCCGTGAGAACGTGCAACTCGCGACCGGTAATCAGATCCCAATGCTTGATGGTGGCATCCCAACTGGCCGTATAAAGCGACTGGCCATCTTGCCCAAACAGGACAGCACTCACAGCAAGAGCGTGACCCGACACCGCAAGCAGTTCGTTGCCGCCCGTGGCATCCCACAACCTCGCCGTCTTGTCCCAACTCCCCGACGCCAAGGTCAAACTGTTTGGAGCGAAGCATAGCGACGTAACCATCTTCTCGTGGCCCTGGCACGAAAGGCGCTGGGCGCCGCTCGCCAAGTCCCAGATACCCACGGTTCGATCCCAGCTTCCCGTCGCGATCCATCGGCCATTAGGAGCAATGGCAATCGAGGTAATCGCCCCCTTGTGCCCCTTGAGTAAGGCTCGCTCTTGAAGCGTGGTCAGATCCCAGAGCTTAACGGTCGAATCGACACTCGCCGAAGCGAGCGTTCGACCATCGGGGGAAAATGCCACGACGGAAATGTCGCCGGCGTGACCGGTAAGTTCAGCGACTTCCTGCCCCGTGGTGACATCCCAAAGGAAAACAACCTGATCGGCTCCGCCGGCGGCGACGAATCGGCCGTCAGGCGAGAAGGCGACGGTGGTCAGGTCTCGAATGGAACCCGCCAAGGCCCCGACATCGTTGCCGTCGGAAATGCGCCTCAGGCTCAAGATCGGCGAGCTGCCGGCGATTCCTAGGAGCGCGCTGGGCGGAGTGACGCGGGCCAAATCGGACCGCGGGCGCAGGACAGCCGGCGCGGGTGGGTTTTTTTCTGGGGCTTCTCGTGTGACGGCCGCGACAACTGCGGGCGGCAATGGGGTATCATGCAAGCTCGAACCCGACCGAAACGTTTCGGCGGCTGCCGTTCTTGCGGCACCCGGCGGCGGCACGGTCGTCGAGCGCGATTGGCCGGTAAATGGATCCCAGGTTTGGATCTTGCCGCCGCCGCCGACCGACAACAACGCTTGACCGTCGGGAGTGAACGAAACGATTCGCGACGCATCCGGCTCGACGGTCAATGCGTGTTGCAACTGGCCGGTGATGGAATTCCAGAGCTTGACCGCACCATCGGTACCGGTCGTCGCGACCAGAGAGCCGGCCGGCGAGAATGTGAGATTCTTAACTCCGTCAGAATGAGCCTGCACCTTCGCCCATTCTTCGCCACTCTGAGCGTCCCAGAAAATGAGGAACCCATCGCCGCCGGCCGAAGCGATCGATTGCCCATCGGGAGCATATCCGACACCTTGGACGGGCCCCTGATGACTGTTGAGAAGTACCAGTCGCTCGCGTCCGGCGGCAGCATCCCAAAGCCGGACCGAACCATCCGCGGCCCCAACGACGAGATCAGCGCCCCGTGACGCAAAGGCCAATGCCGTCACCCCCGCGACATGCCCGCGAAGGGCGCGACGCTCTTTACCCGATGCCGCTTCCCAAATCCGAACCGTCTCGTCGGGTCCGGCGGTGGCGATGACCAGAGCGTCGGAAGAAAACGCGATCGACGTCACTGGTCCCTGATGAGCGCTGATCGTGGAAATCAACGCCCCCGTGGACGGATTCCACAGTCGTAACTTCCCGTCGCGGCCGGCGCTGGCAATCCACCGATTGTTGGCCGCGAATGCAACCGCCGTAGCCGTTCCCCCGTGGCCGGCGAGCACCAACCGAATGCTGCCCGAGTCGCGATCGAGGATGGCGATATCATCGGCCGTTGCCAACGCCAGCGAATGCCCATCGGGACTACACGACAACGCCACCACGTTGCCCAATGCCACCGACGGCGGACGCTGCGGGCGATGACGGTCATGATCTTTCACCGCGGGCAACTCCGTCTTCGGCTCTGCAACCGATGGAACAACATGGGTTCGTGGCCCCGCGTCATCGGGCCTCAGTGCAAAGGGTGAAACGACGCTCGGGGGCATCGGGCTGGCAGGCGCCGGTGACGGGCCACCCACTTTGGCCCCTTGAACACTCGGGCGGGGAACAGTCGGCGGCAGGCCCGGAGCGGATCCAGGTGCCCCGCCGCGAGCTGTGTGCGGAACCGTGACGATCACGCTCGATGGACGGGGGCGAACCACAGGCACCGGGGGAATCGCCGATGGCTTCAAGATTCGGGCCGACGATCCGTCGCCCATCGGCGGCGGGTCGCCCGACTGAACCGAGAACGAGCGCACCTCCGCTCGCGTTTCGACATCCCAAATCTTGACCAGGTGATCGAGACTGGCCGAGGAGAGGTATTGCCCGTCTGCGGAATAGCCGATGGCCGTGATCACACCGGTGTGACCCAGAAGTGTGGTTATCAACTCGCCCGTCGTGCCATCCCAAAACTTGATGGTGCGATCCCAACTCGCTGTGGCCAACATCGTGCCGTCGGGTGAATAGGCGAGGGCCGTCACTTCACCCGTGTGGCCCTTGAGAGCAACGCGCTCACGATGAGTCTCAACATCCCAGAGCCGAATCGTGTGATCGAGACTGCCACTGGCGAGAGTCTTGGCATCGGCCGAGAATGCCACCGACGTGATATCCCCCGTGTGCCCTTTGAACGTTGCCAAAGTCTGCCCGGTGGCACTGTCCCACAGGCGAATCGACTTGTCCCAACTTCCACTGGCAATGTGGCGGCCGTTCGGTGCAAACACCACCGATGTGACCATTCTTTCATGGCCTTCGAGGAGCCGGGTTTCTTGGCCCGTATGCACGTTCCAAAGCCGAATCGACTTATCCCAACCACAACTAGCCAACGTCGCGCCGTCGGGCGAAAAGGCAACCGCCGTCGCAACCGACGTGTGGCCCTTGAGTGTCCGAATCGGCTGCCAAGAATTCGTGTCCCACAATCGGATTGTTTTATCCCAACTGGCGCTGGCCAGGATCGAGCCATCGGGTGAGACCGCAATGCTGCTGACGACGCCGCCGTGACCGGTGAGCGTTGCGAGTTCGTTGTTCGTTTCGGCGTCCCAGATCTTGATGGTCTTGTCCCAACTGGCGGTCGCGATCATCCGATTACCGCCAAAAATCACGATCGCCGTCACGTCTCCAGTATGGCCCTGGACCGTCGCCTTGGACGGTGGGGGCGCGGGTTCCACCGGCGGCGGCATCACGGTCGGCTTGAGCGGGGGGCTGGGCTTCGGTGGTGGCGCGACAACGGCGGAGCGGCGTTGCGCGGGCGGCGCCGATTCCACGGGCGGTGTCGTCGGCGGTGGAGCCGTAATCGGGGAAATGACGGCAACCGATGTCGGCGGCGCCGACAATTCGCTCGGCGCCGCGGGTGGCGCCGGGATCGGCGTCGCGGTCACGATGGCTTGTAACGACGAGCCTGGGCGCAACTTCGCGACGGGCGATGCCGGAGCCGCTGTCACGGATGGCGCTACCGGCGTGACCACAGCACCGGGGCTGTCAACCACGATCCGATGCCGGCTTCCGGAAGGGGCGGGCCGGGCCGTGTCCTCGGCTGGGCCGGAAACCGCAAATAGATCGACACGGCTATCGGGATCGGCGTCTTCGCTCTTGGCAGGCTCAGCCGTCGCAGGGGCGGCTGCCACCGGGGCCGAGGGGGCCGGCACGGGCGCACCGAACAGATCAACGACTTCGTGGGCGGGGGTCGCCACCAGGCCCAGGAAGTGCGACAACGCGAAATACTTTCGGGCCGCCGGTGACCCGGGATTGGTCACGACGACTTCCGACCCTTCGAGATAGGCTTGCCCCACCGCGTCGTCATAGGGAATGACGTGGGGCAGGAGGTGGCGACCGAAGATGCGACGCAGCTCCGTTTCCCACGTTCCCCCAGGCGGTTCATCCGGAGGCAGAGTCAACAGGATGCCGCGCATCTGAACATTGCCTCCCTGCTGCTGCACTTCGCGAATCATCTGCAGGAACATCGGTAACGTTCGATACGCCATCGGCTCGGCGCGAAGGATCAGCATCAGGTCGTCGCTGGCCCGCATCAGATCCGTTAACTGCGTCCCGGATACGACCGGCGGCGAATCGTAGATCAGCCAGCGATAGCGGTCCGAAAAAGGCGTCGAGGAGACAAGTCGCAGAAACCGCTCAAACCGATTGGGACTCGAGGGATCCTCGGAAACGGGCATCACGATGTCAAGATTCTTGATCGCATCGCGCCAGATCCGCGCATCGCTATCGAGGCCATAGTCGCGAAGGGTTTCGTGTTCGCGTTCATCCAACCGCAGGACGGAAGCAACACACCCCACGGGGTCCGTATCGACGAGCAACACCGGATTGCCGGCCAGGGCCGTGGCGGCACCGAGGTTGATGGCTGTCGTCGTTTTGCCGACCCCACCCTTTTGGCTAGCAATTAGGAGCTTTCGCACGGGCAGTATCCTTCGGGGCGCCCAAGGCCCCACGTTGTTCATCGCTCGCCAGTCGAACGATGGGGCACGAGTAGCGTGTTATGCCGGCCGAGCCGCCAAGACCTCACCGCCGATGGTTCGGGTCAATTCGGCAATCGCGTCACGCGCGGGACCCGCAGGTGGCTCCGCCCCGGGTTTCGACGGCCAAAGACGAAAGCTCACTTGCTGCGGAATGGCCGGCAGGATGAGCAGTTCGCCGTGGGCTTTTCGCAACTGTTCCAGCAACGTTTTCTGAACGTCGTTCTGGGCATTATAAATGTTCACCACCATACCCAATAGCTCAAGGCGAGGGTTCGACTTCCGGCCTCGTTCGATTTCATTGGCGGCCACCGCCACGGTTCGGAGAGACATCGGGTCCGCCTGAACCGTCAGCAAGACGCCATCGACACGATTCAATATCTCATGGGCCGGCGGCGTCAACAGAGCGGGGCAATCCATGACGACAACATCACACGGCGGAAATGGCTGCGACGCGGCCGGCACCGCGGTTTCATAAAGTACGTTCGGCCAACTGCATTTCCCTTGGGCGCCGAGCGCGAGCAAGCCGGCCGCGTGAATCGGGTCCGCATCGAGCAACGTCACCTGGAGTCCTTCCTGTCCCCAGACCCACGCCATGGCCGATGCCAGCGTTGTTCGCCCCGCCCCGCCCTTGTGACTCACCACGGCCAGCACATAAGGATGATCCGACACGCCTCACTCCTCTACGTCGCTTCACCGATCTTTGCTCCGCACCACGTCAGGGCGCAGTTGTTTGCATCAACGCCTCGACCCACGCATCATGCCCTCGTCCCGCAAGGTTGCCGCACGCCGCTAGTCGTTCGGGAGCCGTTACGATGAACCGGGCGGCATCAACGCGGCCTATCGACGACTGCCGGCACCCCAAGCTCACCCCGGCAACGTGTGAAAACAATCCCGCCAGGAGACCTTCCAGCAATGATTCCTCGGGTTGGTCCGAAGCGACTGACTGCGAATCGAAGAACGGATTCTTCATGGTGACAACAACGATTCCTTGAGCGTAGCGTGAGAAATCGAAGCCCGCTTGACCCCAACCCATCTGGCGAAAGGCCGATGTCAGGCACGCCTCGAGCTGAGCCATCGTGAACTCGGCCAACGGGCGACCATAGAATGCCTCCCATTCGGCGCTCCACCGTTCGGCGAGGCACGCGCCCCAATCCCGACCGCAGGCATGGATGATCCGCGAAGTCTCGCTCGGGTTAACCTCGCCGATCGCCGCGAACAGGCCCGCAAAAAACTCGCCCGAAACAATGAGAGCGCGCTCGCCGCTCCGACTGCGGATCGCTCCCTTGGAGAGGTCGCCGGTTAGGTAACCGCTCTCGGCGAAGTAGTTCCCGCGTACAACCGTTGCATCCATTGAGTCTCTCCTTGCGAACTTGGGGGACGCATCAAACGGCCGCGGCCGCGGGTTCCGCAAAGTCTACCAGCACCTCAACCGCCCGATTCAAACACGATTCGACTGCTCCGAAAACAGTCGAATCGAGGCTCCGCTGGGCGTTGGCTCGCAACTGCTCGTAGGAATCACGCACAAAGGCGGGCGTGACGTTGACGGCGGCCAGCATCGAACGCAACCAATAGAGCAGGTTGTCTTCCAGCAGGCTCAAATCATCCATGACCATGGCGTGAGCCGACTGGCGATAGACCAATTGAAGGTCGCGATAGAGCTTCGCCCACGCCTGTTCGTGATACCGGCCGAAGTTCGGGTAACGGCGTTTCATTTCCTCGACTGTTGCCTTCAGGATGTCGGCCTCCGCCGTTTCCATCGCGAGAGCCGCACGCACTCGTTCCGGCACCGCCGCGGCCCAACCCAATAGTTCCTGACGCTCGTTCGCGTCGAGGAAACGGCCACCCGCGTCTGACACCATTTTCGTCAATCGTGTGTTCATGTGCTATTCCCTTGGCAGGCATTATTCCCAGTTCATCTCGGAAAGGACGGTGGCGACCGACCATCGATCGTCCGGCTGATTGGGTCCCGGTTCATAGAACGGAATCTCGCCGGCGAGCTGCAATTCGGCCAACATCTCCGGGCGAATGGGATGACGGGCCGCCGTTGGATCATTCTTCCAATTCACCATGGCGAAGAAGTCGCGAACGCTCAGGTCGCCGAGCGGGATCAGGTACTCCGCCGGCGGCAGGCCGGGTGGGATCATCCCCAACGGGCCGTAGACCGGGGGCGCCGGCAGCGTCTCAGGCTCGGCAAGAATCGGCGGCTCGACGTCGGCCACCGGTTCGGGCGGCGGTTCCGGGGCGGGGACAGGAGCGGATTCGACCACCGGAGCCAATTCCTGTTCGGCGACGATTTCGGCTGGCGGAAGCGCCGCGACAACCTCGACTCGCGGAGCCGGTTTCCGATTCGGCGGCGGTGGAAGCGGTTGCGTGGCGGCCAACGCCATGTCGCGAGGCATCGGCCCGAATAACTCATCACATGGTTCCAGTGGTGGAGTCTCGGCTTTCGGGATAATCTCCGCAAGCAAACGAGCCACGTCGTTCGTTTCGGGCAACACCTCAACGGCATCCTGAACCGGGGCGGGCCATGGAGGTGCGGCTTCCACCGGCTCGGCAATGACGGCCGGCGCCGCCGGTGGCAGCTCCTCGGGTTTCGCTTGATTCGCCGGTTCCGGTCCCGGCGAAGGGCTGGCCCACGGCATGACCTCGCCGAGCAACCGAGCGATGGCGTCCGATTCGGGCAACGCCGACGGCAGCGGGGCATCCACCTTCGGAATTTCGTCGCGACCGACCGCCATGATGTCCGCCAACAACATCGAAATCCGGTCGGTCTCCGGCAGCGTATCCGTCACGGGATGGGATTCAGACATGTCTACCTCTCGGGATCACCCGGTCCTCAGGGCTTCACCGTCAGATGCCTGACGATCTCATCGAGCGCCAGGCCCTCGGCCCGTTTCCGCGTCGCCTCTTCCATGCGTCGCGGTGAGCCGGCAAGGAATCGGCATCGGTCGCCTCCTTGCCTTGCACAAGAAACTTCGACACATGCCGCATCTCGCTTCGTCAATTCGCTCAAGGCCGCCGCATACAATCCGGCATAGATCGAGCAACAGGGTCGATCGGACTTCGCCAAGGCCGCGACGAGGGCGGACCCAACCAAGTCGATCGTCACGACGCCGTTTCGCAGATTCGCGAGATCGAAACGAGTTCGACCCCAACCCGCCGCCGCCAGAGCATTCCACCATGTCTCCAAAACGACGCCGATTGGCAGCTTCTCCAAAGGCGTGTCGAACTCGAGCTGAACCCTCGCGAACGCCTCGGCGGCATCGGCTCGCCCCCAACGCCGACCCGTCTCGAATAAGACTGCATCGGACGTGCTTGGAGATTCCTTCGAGAGCGTCTCGAAGATCGCCCGCAACAACTCGACCCTAGGCCGCAACACGCGCCGGCCATAGACATCGTGGACCACGCCCCGAGGCCCGTCGACGCGAACGAATTCGGCCAGATGATAGTGGCTGTGGCGAAACGGCTGCGGGCCATGGACCACCTTCGACCGAGGCCGGTCGTCCGGCACCGGGACGCCGAGGTTTCGCTTGACCTGTTCCATGGCCCGGTCAACGGGGCGTTCAATGTGGAATGGCATGTCACTTCTCGCTTCGGATCCGGCGCGACGTCAGCGTCACGACAGAACTTCCATTTTCCCTAATGTTAATGTCCGTCTTGGGCGTTTGCGACGGTTGTTTCGGTCAAGTTCACTCTTCCGGTCCCACACGTGCCCGCATTATCGGCACACTCCGCGAGCCGTCATAGCTGCTAGTTCCTGCCGAAACTCATCAAACGCCGGGAACCGATCCGAGGGGTGGGTTGCCGTCATTCGAGAAATGAGTCTCGCCAAGGCCGCCGGAAGACGCGGTGCTTCGGGGTCATTCGGCAAGCATCCGGTGATGGCCATGAACAACGTCATGCCCAGCGCGAATTGATCGGCACGATGATCGACGGGGAGACCCGAGGCTTGTTCGGGCGCCATGAAACCCGGTGTTCCACACCAGCCGGCCACCCGATCTTCCACCCTGTTGGCGATCCCCAGATCGGCGAGTTTGGCGGCTCCGGAGCGGCAAAGCAGGATGTTCCCGGGCTTGACGTCTCGATGGACCAGCCCCGCGCGTCGCACGGCATCAAGTCCCGCGGCGATCTGGTCGATGACGCGCGTCGCACGCGCCAGCGATAGGCGACCGTCGTGGTGAATCACTTCAAGCAAATTCCGGCCGTGAACATATTCCATCACGAGGAATGGTGTCGTTCCAACCTGGCCATAATCCCAAACTCTGACGATGTTTGGATGATCGATCCGAGCAAGGTTCCGCGCTTCGGTAGCCAGCATGTCGCGACTCGTCCTCGACATGACATCAGGCCGAAACACTTTGACGGCCACGGGGATTTCAAGCGTGGGGTGAACGGCACGATAGACAATGGCGGTCGCCCCTTGACCGATCGGCTCATGGAGTCGATAACGGCCGAGGAATCCATGACCTGCTGAACCGGAAATCGAAGGCAGTTGGCGCGATTCCACGTCGATGGTCCCACGATCCCCGAAATATGACCGCGACCCGTAGCCGTGGCCCGATTTTTCGGGTTGTGACAATCATTCATAGCTCGCGTTTCGTGCCGGTGGCGACGATTTTGAGGATTGAGCCGAACCTGACAAAGAATCGGGTCGTGACCGAAAGATCATTTGAAGCGATAACTCGGACGAGGACCAGCGCCTCCGCTGCGAACGATGATTGCGCCGTCCCGAAGGTTGATCGCCCGACAATCGGGACGACGAAACGGATAACAGTTCCGTGCGCGGTTTTCGGCAGCGCTTCAGGATGAGGCGCCTCGAACAGGCGGAAGGGTGGTTGGCGCGTGGAGGGAACCCCATGAACCGCAAGCTGCTGGTCGTAATGATTCTGGGATGGAGCAGCGCGGGTTTGATCGCCGCGGAGCCTGCCGCGAGCCTCGGACGACCCATGGCTTTGCCCGCAACGGCCGCCCAAGCCACGCTCCCAGCCGCCCCGCACTTCGTACCTCCGCCGCCGCCGTCGAGGCCGGCTGTCATCCGCGCCCAAGTCGATGACTTTCCACCGCCGCCGCCGCCATTCACGCCGCCCTCGTATGACGACCCGCCGGTCCTACCGCCGCCGCCGATGGCGCCAACGACCTCGGCATGGTCACCCGCACCGGCGGCCTCCGATCCGAATCCGCCGATCACCCCTGCCGCCGAGACGCGAAAGACCTCCAAGAGCTACTACGAACAAGCTCGCGAATTCCATCGAGCCTACCTCGGCGAGCGGCTCTCGGATTTGACCAGCCCCTGCGAGCCGATCAAGACGAAACGTGGATTGTTCGAAAGCGATCACGAATTCGATTACATCGCCAGCCCGTTGACCAACCCGTTTCTGTTTGAGGATCCGCGAGCCTTGACGGAGGTTCGAGGAATCTTCTTCTTGCAGAAGATCCCGTCGAGCAATCCGGTGTTTCGCGGCGGCAACACTGAGTATTTCGGCGCCCAAGTCCGGGTCGCCGTCACCGATCGAATGTCGGTAACGATCAACAAACTCGGGGGCATCGCGGTCAATCCCGGCAGCGATTCGGGTATCGATGGTGGGCTTGGATTTGCCGAGGTTCACGTCGGGCCAAAGTTCACTTTCCTGCGAAGCACGGAAACGAAGACTGTGGCCTCCGCCGGTGTCCTGTTTCAGATTCCCGTCGGCAGCGAGCGCACCTTCCAGGACACCGGCAAGCTATCAGTCGTGCCATACGTCACCGTCGCCCACAACTTCCTCAATTCTGCCTTGGGAAGCCTGAACATCCTCGACACGTTTGGTTACTCGTTCCGCACGGACGGCGAGCGTTCGGATTACTTTTACAACAGCTTCGGCCTGCAATGGAATGTCGGCGATCGAAACCGCATCTACCCGATGGCGGAACTGCACTGGTTCCACTACAACCAATCGGGCACGGCTCGCACCTTTGGCATGGAAGGCCGCGACCTGGCGAATCTGGGATCAACCGACGTGGCCGGGCGCAACTCCATCTCGCTGGCCGCCGGCGTTCGCTACAAGATCACGGAACGGGCCCAGATCGGCTTGGCCGCCGAATTCCCCATCACCGGCGCCCGTGACCTTCTCGACTATCGGGTTGGGCTCGATTTTATCTGGCGCTACTAACGCCGGGGCGCATTGCTCTTCGGCATCAGCCAATGGTCGAGCCAGCGATAGGCAAGCTCCTGAGATTCCTTCGGGAAACTGTGCTTTTGCCGATGATTCCACAAGCCGATACGGTCGCCGGCGTCGTGCAACCGATAAACCGGCCTGGCGGCGGCCACGAACGGCCAACTCGCGTCGCCATCGGCCGAGTCGCCCCCGATGATCAGGAACGGGCGCGGTGCGATCAGGCCCAGTAGTTGATGATGCTCCAGCTTGGGGATGAACGGCACCATCGCCGACGTGAGATACCACGGATCGGTCCAGTTGCTCATCCGCAACCCGATGCCGCCTTCGCAAAAAACACCCGCCCGATAGCGTGGCTCGAACGCCATCGCGTAGAGGACTTCTTTAGCGCCAAGCGAATGCCCGATGCAGGCGATTCGCGTCGGATCGACGTTGGGGAGAGTCTCAAGGAAATCAAAGCACCGCGAGGCGTCGAACGTCATCTTGCCCATGCCGGTCCAACGCGGACGGCGCTTCGCCAAGGCGTCGGCCTGCCCCTTTGCCCAGCCCTTTGGGTCTTTGAGGATGTAGCACTCCGGGCTTAGCGTGATGTACCCGCGTCGGGTGAGATGGACCGCCAGGGCCATCTCCTTCCGAGAGCCGAGACCGACAGGTTCCAATAGCGTGTCGCGAGTCGTCGGGTGAAAGACAACGACGGCGGGCACGCGTTCGCCGGGCTTCAGCCCCTTGGGTATGAGCACATAGGCGCGCAGCAAATCGTCGCCTTCGGTTCGAATTCGAATCAGTCGCCGCTCGTATCCTTCGAGCATCTCCGTCGATTCCAACAACATGTCGAGGGCGGCGGGTTTTTCCGGCGGCGCCCCCAATCGAGCCAGCCAGGCGTCACGGAGACCGGCGTGGATGACTTGCCACTCTTCGACCGTGCGAACCGGTTGCCCGTCGGCTTTCTGCAAGAGCGGCGGCAATTTCGGATCGGGGATACCACGATTCTCAAACGGTTTTTGGAGCAATGCCACCCAATCCGGCGTCTGAGCGGCAACAGTCCCGACACTCGTAAGGAAAAAGAGGGATACAGCGAAGGTGCGCATGATTTCAAACCTAAAAGGCATGATCGCCGAGGGGCAGCCCGCTGCCTGTTGTATTGCGCTGAATCCCGCGCGGGCGGGCCGTCACGGGAATTGACATTGCATCTTGTGACCGTTTTCGGCACAGTCGCGCTTCCACCTCGAACGGCGCGAGGACGAACAATTTGGGGAACCTGTAGAGGGTGGCGATGTGATCTCTCTCATCGAATGGATTCGCATGGGATGGACGGACCGCCCGTGGTTGATCTTTGGGAAGGGTCCGTCATTTGCCCGTCATGTCGATCACGATCTGACGGGTTATTACAAGATCTCAATGAACCATGCCGTTCGCGAGGTGGCGGTCGATGTGGCTCATTTCATCGATCTCGATGCCGCCGTCGCCAGCGCCGACGGGATTCGGCAAAACGCTCAATGGCTGATGTTGCCGCTCTATCCCCACATGAACTTCCGGCCAAGCGATCGGCCGTTGCCGGAATTGGTCGATGATGAGCCGATCCTTCGGGAGTTTCGGGACCGAGGCCGGCTCATCTGGTACTACCACTTGCCGGACGGCTCGGGGCTGGAGAAGCGTTATCCAGCCGACGCTGCACCGATAATCCGAGTCAATTTCTTCAGTGTCGAGGCGGTCGTCAACGTTCTCGCTGCGGCCGGTTCCAAGGTTGTCCGCACCCTCGGCGTGGACGGTGGAAGCCTTTACAGTAATCGGTTTCACGATCTCAAAACATGCCTGGCCAACGGTCAGCCTTCTTTCGATCGCCAATTCATCGGCGTTCTTCGAACTGCTGAGGAGCAGAAAATGGACTTCGGCCCGCTCGAGCCTCCCATTCGCGTCTTCGTCGGCACGGAACCGAATCAGCAGGTTCCGTTCCAAGTGCTTGAATATTCGATCCGCCGATTCTGTAGCCGGCCGGTTGAGGTCATCCCGGTCACGGCTCCGGAAATGCCGCCCGACATGGCGAAGCATCGCGGGTCGTTCTCACGATTCCTCGTGCCGAAGCTCTGCGACTACAAAGGGCGAGCCATCTACCTCGAAGCGAACAGCTTGGTATTCGGCGACTTGGCCGAAATCTGGGAGTTGCCTCTGGATCGCTCCTGCGCCCACTGTTGCGCGGGCGCGGCGGGCGGGCGATCGATGGAGGTCCTCCTGCTCGATTGTTCGCGCCTTCGTTGGGAATTCGAGGCCATCCTCGGCGGGCTGGAAGCCGGCAAAAACAACGTTCACCAGTTGCTGAACGAACTTTGCCTTGTGCCGCCGGACCTCATTGGCGAGGGTATCGACCCCACATGGAACAGCCGGGATCATTTTGAGATCGCCGCAACGCGATTGCTGCGTTACACGGACCCGTCGTCGTATCCGTGGCGAGCGAACGGCCATCCATTCGGCACGATTTGGCGAGCCTATTATCGCCAAGCCGTCGAGGTTGGAGCGGTCGATCCGTCGGCCGTGGAGGCCGGTATCAAGTCGGGTCATCTGATGATCGACTTGGCCTACGACCTCCGGCAGAGCCCGGTGAAACAATCATTGGTTGATGCCGCCCTGCTCGGAGCCGGGTCGGCCGCCCGCCGTCGAGCGGACTTGGAACGGGCCGCCCTCGCCGCCGAAGTTGGCGTACTACGCGAACACATGGCCGACACCAGCGCCCGGGCATTGGCCAGCGACCAAGCTGCCCATGAGCTTCGACGGCAGGTCGATCACTTGCAGCATCAAGTCGTATCGCTGGAGCGCAACAACGGGCAACTGGTTTTCCAGGTTGGCACGCTCACCCGTCGCATTAACGACTTGACCAACGAGATGGAACCGCTCACGAATCGTCTGGCCCAACTGACGCATGAGCTGGGTTCGCTGTCGCGCGAAATCGGCATGCTTCGGTTGACGCTGGAAAACACCTACAACTCTTGGTCGTGGAAGATCGGCCGCGGGGTCACCAAGCCATTGCGTTTGGCTCGAGGCGTCTTGCATCGCATGCGATTGCTGATTTCCGGCTAGGGACCGGGCATCCACGGCCCCGCTCGCCCCCGGTTGCCGCCTGCCATAGAATATCCTCCCAAGAAATTCCCAAGGTTTTTCAGCGGGAGGTCACGGTGGCGAACACCCTCAGGGGCAAGAAAGTCGGCGTTTTCGTTGGGGGCGGACCAGCACCGGGCATTAACCCGGTGATTTGCGCCGTGACAATCGAGGCCGAGAACCGGGGAGCCGAAGTCTACGGGTTTTTCGACGGTCTCAAGTGGCTCGTTCGACCGGACTTCATGGAGCATTTCACCCGGCTTCGACGTGACCCGGAGAAATTCAAGCTTAGCGAGAACTATTGCGCCCATCTAACGATCCCGCGAATTCTGCCCAATCTGTTTCGGGGCGGCTCGCTACTTCGCACCTCACGCACCAATCCGAACAAAGACCCCAAGGATATCGCCCAGGTAATTGATAATCTGACAAAGGTTGGAATTACACATCTGGTGACGATCGGCGGCGATGACACGGCATTGTCGGCAAGCAACATCTATAAAGCCTCGAAGGGCGCCATTCGCGTGGCGCATGTTCCCAAGACGATCGACAACGATCTGCCACTCCCTGAAACCACGCCGACGTTTGGATTCGAGACGGCGCGCCACGTCGGATCCTACTTGGTGCGGAATCTCGCCGAAGACGCCAAGACGACTTCGCGATGGTATCTGGTTGTGAGCATGGGCCGCGCCGCAGGACATCTCGCGTTGGGCATCGGCAACGGGTCGGGCGCTCACTTGACCATCATTCCCGAAGAGTTTGGCGAAGGCCACATCACCCTCGGACACGTTGCCGACCTCATTACCACGGCCATCATCAAACGCCGCACCAGGAACAAGCCGTATGGCGTCGTCATTCTGGCCGAAGGCATGATCGAGAAAATCGGGCCGGACAACTTGCGCCGGGATTTGGAGGCCGCCGATCTCAACCCGGATCATTATGGTCGGTGGAAACGCGACCCGTTCGGGCAACTGCGACTCGGCGAAATCGAATTCGGCCGAATGATGAAGGACTACATGGAGAAGGCTCTCGAAAAACTCGGCCTGGAACAGGCGTTCATCGACAAGGACCTCGGATACGAGCTGCGCAGTGCCGACCCGATTCCCTTCGACGCCGAATACTGCCGCGACCTAGGCTACGCCGCGATTCAGTTCCTCAATGACGAAAAGTCCGAAAAGACTGGGGCGATTATCAGCTTCGTGGAGCGTGCCAAGAATCCTCTCTGGTTTGAGGACATGCTCAATCCCGAGACCGGGAAGATGAGAACACGGCGGGTTCGGACCGATACCGACTCCTACCGCTGCGCTCGATTCTACATGGCCCGCCTCGAACGGGACGATCTTTCCGACAGTGCCATGTTGAAAGCGCTGGCGGACCAGGTTGGCATGACCCCCGAACAATACCAAAACCGATTCGCGTATCTGCTCGGTTGAGCCTCGGCAGCCACGCTGAATTCGGGAATAAAACGCAAGCCCACGGATCATGCCATTGGGACCAGCCCTAAACCCGATGCGGAGCCAATCATGCTCTACGGATTTCTCGCCGACGCCGTGGTCGCCATCCATGTCGCTTACGTTGGATTCGTGATCGTGGGGCTGTTCGCGATTATCATCGGGGCGCTGTTCGGCTGCCGGTGGGTGCGCAATTTCTGGTTTCGGGCAGTCCATTTCTTGATGATCGCCGTCGTCGCCTATGAGGCTATGCTCGGCATCGTTTGCCCACTCACCAACTGGGAACATGATCTTCGCGAACTGGCCGGGCAACCCGTCGAGGAAGGCACGTTCCTGGGCCGGCTGTTGCACGATATCCTCTTTGTCGAATGGTCGCAAGAACGTTTGAATTTTTGCTACTATGGATTCGCGGCCCTCGTGCTGGGCACCCTGATCTGCGTGAGGCCTCGGTTGCCGGTCTTCATCTCGCGGCGACTGCGAAAACCCGCGCCGCTCTCAGCGGAGTAGCTGCCCATGCCCGTGTGCATCACCGGCATGCACCGATCGGGTACTTCCCTACTCGCCCAACTACTTCGATCGACCGGGCTTGATCTTGGCCCCACTGAACAACTTCTCCCGCCGTCGGATCGCAACGCCGACGGCTATTGGGAGCATCCGAGATTTGTCGCCATCAACGACTCCATTCTTGAGACCCTCGGAGGTCGCTGGGACCTTCCCCCACAACCGCCGCCGGGTTGGGAATCCGGCAACGAGTTCGCTCCACTTCGCGCCGAGGCTCAAGCCCTAACCTCGACCATTGGCCTGCGCTCGCCGTGGGGCTGGAAAGATCCGCGATCTTCGCTGACGCTGCCCTTTTGGCGAAGCATTTTTCCCGGGATGACCACGATTGTTTGCGTGCGAAACCCGCTCGAAGTGGCGCAATCCCTCGTGGATCGCGACCAGTTTTCCTACCTGGTGGCAATGCGGCTCTGGCTCGTTTACTCGGAACGCATTCTCGGCACAACGACACCTCAAACGAGAATCGTGACGCACTATGACGCCTTACTCCGCAGCCCCATTGCCGAACTGCGCCGCATCGTCGCGTGGCTCGGCATCGCCGTCGATGAGTCCGCGATCCAGGCATCGGCCGGCATTGTCAAACAGGGGCTTCGCCACAATCAGACGCACACCGCAGATCTGGAGACCATCCAGGCGCCGGCTTCCATCCGCGAGCGGTACGCCGACTTCTGTGCCGAGGCCGGGTTTCATGACGAAGCGATGCAGCCCGGCGACCGCAATCGCAGTGTTTATCTGAGCGCCGTCCGCGTGGCCCTCGAACTCGACGCCCGTGTTGAGGAACACGATCAGCGGAATCGCGCGCTTGCCGCGCATGTAGAGCATCTTCAAAATCGGCTCGCTCAACGCCGTCACCGATACGCCGACGCGCTCGCACGGTGGCTTCAGCGCCTCCGAGCACGACGCGCCAGTGAATGATCCGAGCACCACGCGCCAGCAAGTGACCGCTCGCGCTCCCTACGCCCCAAATTGCCCTTGTCATCCGTGGCACAGAGTTTCTAAGCTGTAGCATCGACCTCTAACGATCTGCCCCCATGAACAGGCGGTCACGGATGACCCGCATGGCAACGCCGACGCCGACTCCAACACCAGCCCCCAGCCACAGCGTAACAATCTTTCCGTTCGCGCGTGTCCTGAACGCGGACTCCATTACATTTGGCGCCCATATCATCATCGATGATTTCGTCTTCGTGGGACGGCACGAGGCGATCGTTATCGGCAATCATGTGCATCTGGCGTCGCACTGTTCAATCACCGGCGGCGGGCGTTGCTACCTCTCCGACTTTTGCGGAATCTCTTCGGGGGCACGAGTCATCACGGGCACCGACGATTTTGCCGGTGGGGGTCTCACCGGGCCAACGATACCCGATGAATTCCGCAAGGTGACGCGAGGGTCGGTGGTCCTTGAAGCTCATGTCGTGATTGGGGCCAACGCAGTCATCCTGCCGAACGTGCGCATTGGCGAGGGTGCCGCTGTCGGCGCCGGGGCCGTGGTGACGCGCGACCTCGACCCGTGGACAATCTACGCAGGGGTTCCGGCTCGCCCCTTGAAACCTCGCGATCCGGCCGCGATTCAATTGGCTGAACTCTCGCTGTTTGCCAAGTATGGCACGCCCGATCGGCTCTTTCGCGCCCCGCCAGGATGGTGACCCGTGATTCGTTTTATCCGGCCCACGCTGCCGCCGCCTTCAGAGTGGCTACCCTTCCTCGACGAATCGTATCGCGCGTGCTGGTACTCAAATTGCGGCCCGACCGCGATTGAGTTTGAGCGAGAGCTAACAGCCAAGTTCGGCTCGACGGAGCGTGAGGCGATCCTGACCTGTAACGCCACCGCAGGTCTGACGGCAGCGATCTTGGCCATGAACGTGCAAGGTTCGGTCGTGCTGCCCGCGTTCACATTTCCGGCGACGGCCATGGCCATCCTCGCCGCCAACTGTCGGCCCGTGTTCTGCGATGTTCACCCCGACACGTGGGAACTCGACCCGGCGGAATTGGAAACACTCTTGGAATCGCACGACATCAACGCCATCCTCCATGTGCGAGCCTTCGGATTCTGTCGCGACATTTCAGCGATCGAACTCACGGCGCGACGTTACGGCATCCCTTTGATTGTGGACGCGGCGGCGGCCCTCGGCGGGCTTTTGCCATCCGGCATGCCCGCCGGCCAGCAAGGCGACGTCGAGGTTTTCTCGATGCACGCCACCAAGGTCTTTGGCATCGGCGAAGGCGGAGCGATTTTCGCGCACCCATCTCTCACGGCATCAATCCGCCAAGTGTTGAACTTCGGCCTAGCGGCCGGCGACGTTGTCCGAACCGGATTCAACGGCAAGATGAGCGAGTTCGCCGCCGCCGTGGGGCGTTCCGTATTGCGGCGAATCGACTCCACGATCCGAGCACGCGCCTTGATCGCCGAGAGATATTGCGATGCCTTTGCCGATTTGCCCATGGTTCATGTCGCCGAGACCGTGGGGGCCTGCGCGTGGCAGACATTTCCGATGATGCTGAGCGGCGACGTTGATGCCGCCGACATTGTGCAACGGGCCGCGGTCGATGGCGTTGAACTGCGCCGCTACTACTTCCCAGCGTTGCACGAGACGACTCGGTTCGCCCCGGATTCCGCGTTTCATCCGCTGCCGGTATCCACGCGACTCGCCCGGCAAATGATCTGCCTACCCGTCTACACCGACATGAACCTCGACGAACAAACGCAGGTGATTCGCGTCGTTCGGGATGCCATTCGATCGGTTGCCCGTAAACCGCGGCCGGTCGCCCTTAGGGTACACGACACATGATTTCCTGGTTCCGGCGCCGATGTGCGGACGTGGAGATTCACGTTCCCATCGCTCCGACGCCGCAGTTTTTCACGATGCTGCACTATTTGGCCGCCTCTCTGCGGCTCAATGGTGGACCGTTGTCGCGTAGCCGCATTGTCGTGACCGTCAGCGCGGAGCGGGAGCCCGTCGATCTGACGGAAATGCAACCGTGGTCGCGAAACTATTCATTGGAATGGCGCTGGGTTCCTCGCGAACGATACAGTCGCCATATATACTACGCGACGGCCGTCGAACGATTCCGCTACTCGTTTCGCTCTCCGATTGTGCTGATGCTCGATGCTGACACCTTCGTTGCGGGATCATTCGCGCCATTGGTGCGCAAAGTCGAAGCCACCGGTGCCTTTTCCGGGATGATCGCGCACCTGTCGCCATTCCCGCCGCACCCGGAGCGCGGCAACGACGAATGGTGGCAGCATCTGTTCGCCCGCGCCGGTCTGGGCGAGGCGCCGCTGACCCAGCAATACACGCTCTGGAATCCGGCTATCGACCCAAAGCGGCCTCGGTCGTGCCCGCCCTATTTCAATCTCGGAATGCTCATCGCGCCGGCCGAAACTATGAACCGTATCGGTGACGTGATCTACGACGAGATGGCCGCGATCGATCGAGTGCTAACGACGAATTTCAAATGCCAGATTGGCGTGGCGATGGCCTTGCACCGGCTCCAACTTCCGTGGTTCGCTGCCGATATGCGATACAATCTCGCCAACGATGACGAAGTGGCGGCGCGTTATCCGAATGAACTTAAGAATGTTAGGTTGTTTCATTACATGCGTGTCGGCCAGTTCCTCAAAGAACGCGATTTCTCGAGCACCGAGTCGGTTGGAGCTTTCCTTGCGAGACGTGACCTGACGGGCGTCAACCGCCGGATGGCGGCGGCGCTACGGCGCGTGCATCATATGGTCGTCGCCGATTCACGACGAACGATGGGCGTGCTTCGCGACGCGTCGTAGAAGCCACACCCCTCTACGACGCGCGGCTTAACGAAACGGGATACAACGATGCCGGCGATTCTTCAAAATCACTACGTCCTTGCCGTTCACAACGTCCGTGAATCGGCGAAGTTTTACGTCGATGTGCTGGGTTTTCGAATCGTCGCCGAACCGCCAGGGTGGGTTTTCGTTGTGCGCGACAACTGCATGATTATGCTCGGCGAATGCCCCGATGACGTACAAGCGAGCGATCTCAGAAACCACAGCTATTTCGGCTACTTGCGGGTCGATGACGCCGACGCGTATCTCGCCGAGATCCGATCGAAGGGTTACGAGCCGCATCACGCTATCGCCGACAAACCGTGGGGCATGCGTGAATTCGGCGTCATGACGCCCGACGGCCACCGCATCATGATCGGGCATGTGATTGAGTGAACACGGAACCTGAGCGCCAGCGCGAGGAGACGCCTCTCGCTTGGCGCTCGGGACGACCCGCGCGAACAAAGTTCTGCTCTCACTCATTGAGTTTCTCAAGGGCACGCTCTACGGCAGCGCGAACCTTCGCGTCCTTAGTCAGTCGCAGTTTCTCCAACGCTTTTCGTATATCTGCCATGTTGCTCACGTCGGCGATTTCAGCAAGAATCGAGATTGCCTCGATTTGATTTCGAACATCGTTGCCATTTGCAATTGAAATCAGCGGTTTGATAGCCTGTTTGACATCAGTGCATTTCCGGACGTACTTTAGCGCTATTGAATGAGTTCCCGGCGACTGAGGTGACAGAGCCGCAATTTCAAATCTGTTAACAGCCGGATCGTTGGCGGCGATCACGAACAATGCTGCGAGGCAACGATCGAAGTGAATTGAATTCAATCCGCGGGCGCCGCCGAGCCCAGGCCCTCCGATTGGATCGTTGAGCTTTTTCCTGGCCAAGTTGAGGATCAGTGGCGTTAGCGGTTCGGCCGATGGTCCAAGCTGCTCGGCGCGTTTGACGGCATCCATGTCGCCGTTAAGAAGGATCGCCGTCGCGAGTTTGTACATCCCTTCGTCAATCTTCCGTAATGAATCCGCCGCGGCAGTGGCCACGTTGCGGCTCGAGTCCATCATGGCGTTACACAAGTCGCGGCGGGCGGGCGAGGCGGCACTGCCCAATTCACCGAGTTCCAGCGCGGCCCTTTGGCGATCTTTGGCCGATTTCGATGTCTTTAGAGTGGTTGTGTGCAACCTAATCTTCGCGCGTACCTCTGCCGGGATGTCATCGTCCTTGTTTTGTGCAAATGCGTTTGCAACACCGAGAAAGGAGCAAACAAGACCAATTGCGAATAGGCGTCGGTACATGTCGAGTCCTCCAATACACTGAAGTGGGTCGGGTTGAGCGCGACGTGCAACTCTACCGAATCGTGTTTGTGCAAATCCGCCAAACTCGGTGCGAGCTTGATGGAAAGAAACAGCCGTGATGGTTGCCCTATCGCCCGATCTTCTCGATCGCCTCTTTGGCTGCGTCGCTGACTTCGGGGAACTTTCTCAGTTTCGCCAATTGATGCAGCGCGACCAACGCCGATCGAGCGTCGGGCGAACCAATCATCCCAAGAGTTTGGATTGCCGCCAACTGTGTTGCACGGTTATTTGAATCGAGCGCATCGACCAGACTGGGAACAACCGGTTTCCCTAATTTGGAAAGCGACTTCTTTGCAGGTTCGCGCACAGCCTCACCAGGGAATAACGCGATCAAATCGCGAGCCAGTGGCACGCCAGCGACACCCAATTCACCGACTGCTTCAATCGCTTCAAGCTGAATAGACACGTCCCTCGACTTCAAAGCGCTTCCAATAATGGGAATCATGGTATTCGATGCTTGGAATTGATTCAACGTCTTGGCTGCCTGCGTTATCACACCGGCCGTCCCGTTAGGCCGAGGGTTCTTTTCAACAACATCCCGAACACTTTGTAGGATCTCTGGCGCGGCTTCCTTGGCCTTCGGTCCCATTGCACCCAATGCAGTCCAGACACTCAGTCGAACCTTCCAATCCGGGTCCTTGATGGCTTTCATCAAGATCGGCCCTACAGCGTCGTTCGACGGCCCGAGCTTGCCAAGCGAATCGGCGGCGAACTTTCTTGCCACTGGCGATCGGGACTTGATCGCCGATTCCAGTTGCGGCAGATCGTCTTTGTTCAACGGCGGCTGGAGCGAGTTGAGCGCCTGGATCGCGGCATCCCGGACAGGTGTCGACTCATCTTCCAGCGCGGCAAGAAGTGCCGGGATTACGCTATCTCGGCGACCGATCTTGCCGAGGGCTGTTATGGAGTGCTGTCGAATTTCTGCGTCGGCATCTTGTCGAGCCAACAGCAAGCCGTCGATCGCGGCCGCGGACATTGGTCCGATCTCAGCAAGCGTTTTGGCGGCGGCAGATCGCGCATCTCGGTCATTGTCGCGTAGCATAGTGCCAAGCACCGGAACGAATTGCTCGGCATCCGATCCAAGCGTCGCCACGGCCCACGCCGCAAAGGCGCGGACTTGGCCCTGAGAATGTTTCAGCCCGAGCCGGAGGACGGGAATGTCATCACGCTTGAACGGCGCAAGTCGCTTGAGTCCGGCGCGCGAAGTGGAACTCACGTCTTGATTGGTGTCTAACGCGAGCAACAACAGAATCGGCGCCGCAATGCCCCGAGACGCAGGATCCAAAGCGGTGGCAGCCAATGCGGCTTCGCGCCGCACCGCAGGGTTGGAGTCCTTTGCCAACGGCCCGAATATGGCTTCAACGGCTTCGGCGCTTGGGTTCAACTGGCGAATCGTCGACGCCATGTTCTGACGAGCCTGATCGCTGGCCCCGCGCATCAGAAGTTCGATTGCCGGCGCATCAGCCTTGGTGGGTGGTCCCAACTTCTGCAATACAGTGCGAGCCGCCGCCATTACTTCCGTATTTGTGTCACCCGAAGCCAACAGAATCTTTGAGAACGCTCGTCGCCCGTTTGCGCCGGTCTGGCCGATTGCACGCATCGCCGCGATGCGAACCCGGTCATCAGAGTCACCAACCGCTGTTGTCAATTCATCGAGAGCCACAGCACTCGCGGCGCCAATCTGCTCCAAGATTTGGGCTGACATGAGCCGCATCCGAGGGTCGGAATCTCGCAGTGCCTTGGCGAGATCGGGAACGGCCGCTGGTCCAAATTGAACCAACCGTTCGCGGGCACCCGGATCGTCACCCTTACGCAAGACGGCGACCCAATGCGCCGGGGGGTGATTGACCGGTGGCGCGGGCGGTGG
>CAZESP010000047.1:0-7882 GCA_964515185.1 uncultured Alcaligenaceae bacterium | reverse complement strand
CAATTGCTGGAACCAACGCCAGAATATTCAGAACCAAGCCAGCGACACGAAGGTTGTGCTTGCCAAAGTACGCAACGACGGCTCCAACTGCTGCCATTGGAACGGCTACAAGATACGCGACACCGAACGTGAAACACCCCATCAGAAGGAGTACGACGGCGATGCAGCCGAAAATCAAACTGATGATCCCCGGCGCGTCCGCGTTATCCGGAGCCGGATTGATCTGAATCGGTGGGATCTGAATTGGCGGAGATTGAATAACAACGAAGTTTGGCGGAGCGCCTGCCAACTGTGAATCCAAGCGAGTTGGCATCGGGGATGCCGGTTCAATCGCGGGTGAATTGGCTTTAGGTGAGCCGGAGTTTGGTGGGTCGCTGGATGCTGGAGGTAGTTCCGCGGGGTTGGATTCCAATGGCGCCGTGACGACCTTCTTGCAATTCGGACATCGTGCCGACTTGCCGGCAAACTTCTCGGGCATCCGCAAAATGCAATTACAATTTGGGCATGAAAACTGAACTGGCATCGGAGACCTCGGTCTAGGGCCAAGAACGAGTAAGCGTTGATTATGAGTGAAATTTATAACTGAAATCTCAACGATGTTCAAGCATGGCAGGTCCGATGCCGTAATTCTCCTCACAGCGTTGATTTGTGCCGCGCACTGGCTCGCCCGGCGTACTCCGAGGCATTTGCTCGCCCGCCGATCACAGCCCTTTCAGCGTGCCGGTGCTGGAGCCGAAGCGATCCACCTCGATGCCAAGACGTTGTAGCATGCTCAAATAGACATTTGATAATGGCGGTGGGCGTGTCGGGTCGAAGGCGAGATGTTGCCCGTGTCTGAAACCGCCGCCCGCGACGATCACGGGAAGGTTTTTCACCGAATGGTTGCTCGCGTTGCCGAGGTTGCTGCTGAAAAAGACAGACGTGTTTGCGAGCAACGTTCCGCCTTCCTCCTTGGTGTCCTTCAGCTTCGCAAGGAATTCGCGGAACGTCTTCATCACCTCAAGCTCAATCGTGCGCAACTGCGCGATCTTGCTCGGATCCTGGCCGTGATGCGAAAGGTCATGATGACCAAGCGAGACGCCCTGAATGGGAGGCACGGCACTGGTGCCGAGCAACAACAGCGTCACGAGCCGGGTCGAATCCGTTTGCAAAGCGAGGTGAATCAGGTCAAACATGAGCCTCGCCTTGCCCACGACGTCGGCTGGATTCGCCGCGTTCTGCGGCGGTTTGGCGGCCACTTTCGGCTTCGGTTTCTTCGACCATTCCTCGGCGCGGGCAAGCCGTTGTTCCAACTCGCGGACGCTGGTGAAGTACTCGTCGAGCTTCTCGCGATCCTCGGCGCCTGCGCCGGCCTTGAGTCGCGCGACCTCATCACGAACCGCGTCGAGAATACTCTGACCATCCTTCAAACGTCTCCTTTGAGCCTCGACTTCGTCGGGGCGGCCCTCGATGAATAGCCGCGAAAACACGCTGCTGGGCCAACAGTCCGACGGCACGATGGCACCGGACCGATTCCAAGACAAGCTGAAACCTTCGCACGAGAGCGGCAAGCTGCCGAATCGAGTCTGCCCGCCAATCCGCTCGGCGGCGAATTGATCGACCGAGATACTATTGCGGAATCCGGCGCGAAGTTCCGGGTGAGGCGCTGCTGTGAGAAAGCTGAAAATCGAATCGTGGCTGGCGCCGACATCGGGATGCGACAGCCCGGAAATCACCGTCAGGTCGTCGCGAAACTCCTTCAACACGTCGAGGTACGGAGTCGAGGCATAATCCTTGCCGGCCTGCTGCGGAAAGAAGTTCGGGGCGTGCAAGCCGAGCGGGGCGCAAATGCAGACCATGCGTCGCGGCGGCCCATTCGCGGCACGGGCGCCGGCGAAGGAGCCAAGCCACGGTAGGGCCAGCGAAACACCGGCGGAGCGAAGAAATCGGCGGCGCGTAAGATTTGGCATGACGACTCTCGACATCGGCAGGAAACCGTTCGCGGGTGAGGTTTACTTTATCCGAAACAGCCGGCTCAGCACAATCTCTTCGATGAGCGACCGTAAGCCATAGGTCTTGCCTCGCGCGGCTACGACAATCGCATCGATTTCAGAGCGTTCGCCGGGGCTTACCGGAGCCCCGCAAGCGTACGTGGCGAGTTTCTCTGTCAATGCTCGGGCCACCGCGTCCTTGTCCCTGAGCAGAATCTGCTTGAATTCGTCGATATTGCGGAACCTGGTGCCGTCGGGCATGACGTCGCTCGGATCGATGGCGGGGCCTCGCAGATACGGCATGCGGCGACCGTCGATGACGACGGGCTTGCCGTTACCGCTGGTACGATAATACTCGCGGTAGCCGCCGATGACGTCGAAACTCTCGAGCGCGAAACCGGGCGGGTCGATCTTCACATGACAACTGGCGCACGATTCCAGTTGCCGATGTTTGGCGAGTTGTTGGCGGATCGTGGTCGCGCCTCGGATGTCGGGTTCGACGGCGGGCACGTCGGCCGGCGGTCGCGGCGGAGGCGTGCCAAGGATGCGATCCAAGACCCACGCGCCGCGGACGACCGGCGAAGTCGTTGTTCCGTTGGCCGTCACCTTGAGCACGCTCGCCATCGTCAGCACTCCGCCGCGATGGCTGCCCGGCGGCAGCGCCACCTTGCGAAACTCCCACCCGTCAACGCCGGGAATGCCGTAGTGCTTCGCCAGCCGCCCGTTGAGCATGGCAAAATCCGAAGAGATAAAATTCGTCAGATTCAGGTCATCTTTGAGAATCTCGGCGAAGAACATCTCCGATTCGCGAACCATCGACGCTCGCAGCATTGCGTCGTAGTCCGGGTAAAGAATGTGGCTCGGCTCCGTGAAGTCAATGTCGCGCAGCCCGAGCCATTGTCCGACGAAATTCTCGACGAACGCCGAAGAATTCGGGTGCTTCAACATCCGCTGGACCTGAGCCCGGAGCGTCGCGTCATTGCCGAGCCTGCCCTTTTCGGCGAGGGTCAGCAACTCCTCATCGGGCATGGTACTCCAAAGGAAATACGACAAACGGCTTGCGAGCGCATAGTCGTCGAGACGCCCTGGTCTCTCACGAAGGTACAGAAACTCCGGCGAAACCATGACGCCCAAGAGGCAGGCGCGGATCGCTTGTTCGAACGTGCGATTCTCGCCGAGTTTTTTCGCAAACAGGTTTAGATAGGGCTTGACATCGTCATCAGTCACGGCGCGGCGATATGCACGGCGGACAAAGCCGCGGAGGATGCGCTCGGCGTCCGCCTCGGGGGTCGCCGACACGACCTCGACACGGTTGTATTGATTAGGCGCCTTCACAGGCTTCTGCGGCATGTCGCCGAAGATGCGTTGATGACATGCGGGCGGCCATTGATCATGCAGCGGGCCTTCGACCTCGACCCAGTGAATCAACAACCCGGGGCCATCGTATTTGTCGGCGCCGACCTTGTGAACCGCCTGGGCCGACGCCAACCCGTGCGGCAAAATGCGAATCGTGCTGCGAGCCTCTTGATCCTCGATGAACTCGAAGACGGCCGCCTTGTCCGCGGGGGCGTCGAAGTAATTGACGAGGTGATTCTTTGTCGCCATCAGCATCGGCCCGGCATCGACGCGAAAGGTCACGGGCTTCCCGCCGCTCTGATACGCCTGGGCCGAGATGCGAAAGCGATACCGCCCTCGATCGGGCGGGTAGAACTGCGACACCGTCACGCCTTGCCACAGCGACGAGCTAAAGAACACAAGGCCGTCGTCAAGATGGCGGAACACTCGTTCGGTCGTCACCTTCACATGGCGTTCGACGCGAAGATCCAATCGTTTTTTGAACAACGGCGGTCGCGGGCCATTGGCGATGGTGACGCTCAGGGCCTTGTCGGCGGCTTCCAGGTAACGCTCCATGAGAAACGAGGATACGTGCAAGGCGCTGCCGACGTTGTCGAATCCATGTGCCGACGAGTCTTGCGGCAATAGCTCCCTCAATTCGATATTGACGCCGAGAAGGTCGCGAATGGTATTGTCGTATTCGACGCGATTGAGCCGCCGCAATACCGCGCGACCCTGGGTCTGCCGATTCTTCTCCGTGGCCGTGACCTGATCGCGAATCCATTCGATGGCGGCGCGCGACTCTTTGGCCGGCAGGCGAGGTTTTTCTTTCGGCGGCATCTCCCCGCTTTCGATCCGATTGAGCACGCTCACCCAGCGTTCGCGATTGGATGTATCGGCAAAATTCAGATTGAGCCGATCGATGTGAAAATCCCCCTTGGCTTTTGCGGTGCCATGACACTCGGCACAGTGCTTCGCCAGAAACGCCCTAGGATCGCCAGCAGCCATCGACCTTGAGGCGGCGATCGCCAATGCCACTGTGGCGAGGGTCATTTGAAAATGTTTCATAATATGGCGAGCCTCGGCGGGAGCGGAAGCGGGGTACGGACATGATACACGATAATCGCTTTGGTGGACGCAATACGCGCACGATCGATCGGCATGTTCTGGGGATCTGAAAAAACCGTCTCGATCACGACACGGCGAAGCCCAGCGAAGAAACGGTCATCGCTTTGTCACTTCTCGGAGAGGTGCATCAAGCAATGCGGCTTCACGAGTGACGGCGTCGGCGCGGACGGCCTGTCCACGACTCCGATGAAAGGACGCTGTTTCACGCAGTAACTCGACAAGCTCGCGGCGGTATCTTGGCACCTTGGCATGTCGCTCGACCAACGCGGTCAACAGCCGTCTCGCCTCGGTCCAAGCCGCGACGGCGTCAGGATCCCGTTTCTGAATCGCGAGCAGCCGTCCCAAACACGCGAGCGCCCTTGCCATCGTCGATTCGTAGCCGATTAACGGATAGTCTTGAACAGGCGAGCGGCAATCGACAACCGCGGCTCGAAACAGCGATTCGGCCGCATTGAGATCGTTCGACTGCAGCGCCCGATTGCCGCGGCTTGTTCGAACGTCGGCTCGAAGCGCGTAATGATCGGGGGCGGCGCGGCCGGTGCTTCGAGTCTGCTCGGCCTGGGCGATCGTTTCGTCAATTGCTTGTTGAGCCGACTGCAACATGGTATCGGCGTCCTGCCCGCGGCCGACTTCGTCCAAGAACTGCCCCAGACGATGGCGATAATGGGCCGTGACAAACAGGGCATAAGATCGCGGCTCACGATCGACGACGGATTCCGCCAGTTGAATCGCGCGGCGAATTCGCTCTTCTGCAAATCGCGTGTCGCCGCTTCGCCAGTCGATGACTCCTTGGTCGTGGATCAGATCGGCCAATCGCAGCTTCAGCGAGTCAGAATCGGGTTGCGCCTGATAATGCGGTTCGATCAAGGCAACGGCTTTCGTCATGGCGTCGCGGGCTTCGGCCATTCGACCCAGCCGCAAAGCCATTTGGGCCTGGGTATGATAGACCTCGGCCTCGTCGAACTGAAGCGGGGCAATCGGCAGATCCTTGGCGGCCAACGACTGGTGCAAGTCAAGCAGTTGGCCCAATAGTTCGTGGCGCAGATCATCAAGTCCGCTCGCTTTCAGATCGTTGTTGTCGCGGACCAACCGATGAATGTGGAGGGAGACTCGGCGAGCATCATTGAGGCTATTGGTCGCCAAACGTGCTTGGCGCCCCGCCTCGGCCTCGCTTTCGGCGGCCGCCTTGGCCAGAGCGATCGACTGATTCCGTTGCTCGGCCAGATTGGTCGTGAATCGAAACCAAACGAGGAGCATCATCACCAGGCAAACCATGGCGCAAGCGCCGAGGCCGGCGACGAGAGGTTGGCGCCGCACCCACTTCAGACCCTTGACGACTACCGTTGTGCGGCGAGCATGAATCGGCTTGCCATCGAGAAACGCCCGCAGGTCCGTTGCCAACTGAAGCGCCGAACCGTAACGTCGCCCCGGTGTTTTTTCGAGACACTTCAGACAAATCGTTTCCAGGTCCCGCGACAATCGGGGCGCCAATCGACGTGGCGCAACCGGCTCGGTGTGCAGCAAGAGGAAGACCGTTTCGAGCGGGCTGGCCGCCTGAAACGGCGGGCGACCCGTGAGCATCTCGTAGAGGATCACGCCCAGAGCGAAGATGTCTGTCGCCGGACCGATGGCGTCAGGAGTTCCGCGGGCCTGCTCGGGTGAAGCGTAACGCGGGGTGCCGACGAAATGACCCGACTGCGTTTGAAGCGATCGGGCGTTGAGGCACTTGGCCAATCCGAAATCGACGACGCGGATTCCCGGCAACCAGATCGGCCCGCCGGCGTCATCGGCCGCAGTCGCCCGCGCCAAGAGAATGTTCGCCGGCTTGAGGTCGCGATGAATCACTCCGCGTTCATGGGCATGATGGACGGCGCCGGCCAAAACCTCGGCTGTCGCAGCCGAATCAACCGGCGTCAATGGGCCACGGCGCAGGCGATCGGCCAAGGAACCGCCGGCGACAAGTTCCATTGCCAGGTACGGAGTGGGCTGGCCTGACACATCGACGTATGTCCCTGTATCGAATATTTGAACGATGTTCGGATGCTGGAGCTTGGCAGCCGCTTCCGCTTCGGCACGCAATCGTTCGTGTTCCATTGGGGCCGAGGTCTCGTCGCGAATCGTCTTCAGCGCGACGACGCGATTGAGGCCAAGGTGACGAGCGCGATAGACGCGCCCCATTCCCCCACGACCGATTTCCTCCAATACCTCATACCCGGAAACGACCGGGCACGACGCAACCGCACCGTCACGGGTCACGTTTCGCAACGGCGGCAGCACGCTCGCGAAAACCTCGTCAATCACCGTCGCATAACATTCGAACCGGCTGCGATACATGCCAGGATCAACCGGCTCCCCGCGGGCACGGCGATATTCGCATTCGAGATACAGAAGCTCGCGAAACAGCGTCCCGTTTGGCTCCCGTTGCAGGAAATCCGCCATCACCGGCGTGTCGCCTCGCCGCCAGCCGTCTTCGAAACGTGAGCAGATTTCGTCGATCCGGCAGCGTTCGGCGATGGGGAGTTGATCGAAATCGGTGCGAGCGCTATTGTTCATGTCGATGCTCGATTGAGGGGCCACGAGCAACCAGGATCGACACGTCGGCGTCAAACGTGCGATTCCCAAAGCCCGCGAATGACAGCAAGTTTGCGCTCGACGGAACGACGGCTGATGTCGAGCCGACCGGCGATTTCATCGTTAGTGTGGCCTTCGAGTCGCAGAATCGCCACCGCGCGCAGGGTGTCGTCGGCCAACTGCTTCATCAGGTCGTCAAACTGCTCGACGATCAACGCGGCCAGCAACGGCTCGGCGTCCCGGTCGGCGACCGCGGCCAACGCCAACTCCGCGTCATCGCCATCGAGCGGCTGCCGATCGATGCCGCCACGTTTCTGCCTTAACAAGTGGCGGCGATAATGAACCACTTTGCGGTACATGAGGGTAACGAGTACCTGCCAAAGGTCACTACGATCGTCGAGCCTGGCGAATTGCTGGCGATCGATGGCCTGGCAAAAACTGTGGAACGCCGACAGGGCCACGTCTTCTTCGTCGGCGATCCGGCGTGGCAATCGCCCCAGATGCACTCGCGCCAAGCCCACAAGCCTGGCGAAATACCGATCCCACAGATGGCGCACCGCGTCCGTATCGCCGGCCTTGAGCCGGCCCAACCACGTCGTGACAGAGGCGGTATCGTCCATACGCGACGCTTCCTCTTGGCTCTCAACCCGCTATCATAACAGCCGAACGGCACGATCAACACCCGATTCCGTTGGTGAATTTGGCGGGTCGCGGTCCGTTTTGGCCAGTCAAGACTAGTGCATTGTCACAGCTTAATCTTCGGGTTGTGGTACGGGTTTCCTAACCCGTCCTACGTGATTCAGAACGGGTTAGGAAACCCGTACCACGCAAACGCCCAACCCGAATTTTTTGCTGTGACAATGCACTAGGACCAACGA
>CAZESP010000046.1:0-41713 GCA_964515185.1 uncultured Alcaligenaceae bacterium | reverse complement strand
GTTGGGTGACGCGAACGACGACAGCCTAGACGGCGGCAGTGGCAACGACACGCTGTCAGGTGGTTCGGGCAACGACGTGGGCACCGGCGGCGCGGACAACGACACGGTGATGGGTGACGGCGGCGACGACAACATGGAAGGCGGTACCGAGAACGACACGGTGTTCGGCGACACGGGCAACGACACGGTGTCGGGCAACGCCGGCGACGATTCACTCCTTGGCGATGCCGACAATGACAGCCTCAATGGCGGTTCGGGCGCTGATACGTTAACCGGCGGCGCTGGCAACGATACTGCAACGGGCGGTGCTGACAACGACACGATCCTGGGCGATGGCGACAACGATAGTCTGCTCGGCAGCGATGGCAGCGACACGGTGTTCGGAGGCCTTGGTGACGATACTATCGGTGGTGACGAAGGCGTGTTCGCCGGCACCGATGACGATGACAGCCTCCTTGGCGGCGACGGCAACGACTCGATGATGGGCGATGGCGGGGCCGACGTGATGAGCGGCGGCAACAACGCCGACACGATGTTCGGCAATGCCGGTGACGACACGATCCTCGGCAACGACGGCAACGACACGTTGTTGGGTGGGACGGGCAGCGACACAATCGTTGGTTCGACGGGGTCCGACACCATCTTCGGCGATGATGGGAATGACACGCTGACCGGTGATGATGGCGCCGCGGCGAGCGGATCGGCCGACAGCATCCTGGGCGACATCGGCAACGACTCGATCCAGGGCGACGGCGGCGCTGACGTTATCAGCGGCGGAAGCGATCACGATACTGCCTTTGGTGGTGATGGCAACGACACGATCGAGGGTGGCGCTGGGAACGACACTCTCCTCGGCGGTCTCGGCGACGACACCATTACCGGCGGCGGCGACAACGATACCGCCACGGGCAACGCTGGTAACGACACGGTGGCCGGCGGCATCGGCGACGATTCAGTGCTCGGCGACGCCGACAACGACAGCCTCGAAGGCGGTTCCGGTGCCGACACCATGACCGGCGACCTGGGCAACGATACCGCATTCGGCGATACGGGCGACGACTCCATCCTGGGTGGTGACGGAAACGACAGTGTGCTCGGTGGCGATAACAGCGACACAATTCAAGGTGGAACCGGAAACGACTCGATCATCGGTGATGCTGGATCGGCTGCGCTTGGATCGGCAGACAGCCTTATCGGCGACCTCGGCGATGACACGATTCTGGGTGACGGCGGAGCCGATGTGATCACCGGTGGCGGCGGCCTGGATACCGCGTTCGGTGGTAACGACAACGATACCGTCCTAGGCGATGGCGGCAACGACAGCCTCGAGGGCGGTGCCGGTGCCGATACGATGGATGGCGGTGCCAACGATGACACGGTAGTCGGCGACGACGGTGACGACACACTATTTGGAAACACCGGCTCCGATAATGTGATCGGCGAAAGTGGAAGTGACACTATTCTCGGCGGAATCGGAGACGACACGCTCGTCGGCGATGACGGCACGAACACCGGCACGGACGCGGACAGCATATTCGGTGATACGGGACTCGATACCATTCTTGGTGATGGCGGGAACGACATCATTAGCGGTGGTGGCAGTGAAGACACCATTTTCGGCGGGGATGGCAACGACACCGTCCTTGGCGGTGCTGGTGATGACAGCATCGAGGGCGGTTCCGGCAACGACACGATGGACGGTGAGGCTGGAAACGACACGGTCTTCGGCGATGCCGGCGAAGATACCGCCGCGGGTGGCGCCAACGACGATAGCGTGCTTGGAGGCAGTGGCAACGATACGATCTTGGGCGGTGCCGGCGAAGATAATCTCTACGGCAACGCAGGTGACGACACATTGTCCGGCGACGGTGAAAACGACAATCTGTACGGTGGTTCCGACGAGGATTCGCTCACTGGCGGTTCGGGCAATGACCTTCTCGATGGCGGTAGCGAGAATGACACCGTGTTTGATGGTTCCGGCGCCAGTCAGCAATTGATTGGTGGCGATGGAGACGACCTAATTATCTCCTCGGGAGCCAACGACAATGCACTGGATGGCGGCGCCGGCAATGACACGCTTGACGGGTCGGGCCATACCGCTGGCGATGGCATCTACCAAGGCGGCCTCGGTGACGACACGATAATTGGCTCGTCGAACGGCGGTGAGTTGTTCTTCGGTGAGTCACAGATTCCGCTTGGTGGCGATGGCAACGACACCATCTCGACCGGTGGCGGTGATGACAGTGTCGATGGCCAAGAGGGCAACGACTCGATCCTCGGCGGGTCAGGCAATGACGTCATCGTCGGTGGCGACGGCAGCGACACCATCTACGGTGGGGCTGGCGGCAACGATACCCTGATCGGCGACGACGGGTTCGGGAGTGCGTTTGACGGCGATGATTCGATCGTCGCAAGTGGTTCCACCGTGGCGTGGATCCAAGGTGGCGCCGGAAACGACACTATCATCGGCAGCGACGGCGACGACAGCATCGATGGCGGCGACGGGGACGATTCGCTCATCGGTGGCGCGGGTCTGGATACGCTGTTCGGGAATAACGGGGACGATACACTCGACGGCGGCGCCGGTGCTGATTGGCTCGAGGGCGGCGCAGGAACCGATTCCAGCGTTGCAGATGGAGCGGACGTATTCGACGATTGCGAACTCTAATTCGCCGGCAACGAAACGACCAGTTGGAAGGACTAACATAAATGGCGACCCATGATGGGTCGCCGTTCTTTTTTGCCGCTGGAGCTTGGGTCGATCCAACCGGTTCCAATTCAAGTTCCGCTAGAAGGCAGGGTAATCAACTTCGAATCGCTGCCAAATTCCGATGGTAACCGATTCAATGGCCCATTTGGCAATAGTGCTATCAGCGTGAGGCAAATGTCACCCCAAACGACACCACAGGCGGCATGGGTGAATTCGTCAACGGACACCTGGAGGTATCGAGGAGATCATAGTCAGTTGCTCCGGCCGTCACGAACAATATCTTGGTCCACATCCGACGTCCGTTGAAAGTCCCGGTCGCCGGTTTCCGCCGGGTCGATTGGCGAGGCGTGGAATTCGAAGTTGTCAGTCCATCATCCGGCGATGTCGCTTTTGTCGGCAGCGACTCCAATTCAACAAAACGATCGGGAGCCGAAAACGATCGACCCGCTCGAAGCCCTTGGGGTATGGTAGTGGTCACGGGGCTTAACACGAGAAGTATGGAAGCATGCACATTCTTCATTCCAGTCTTGTTGCGGGACGATTCTTGGTTTGGTGCGAATCGTCACCGTTGGTTGAGAAGACGAACGCTCATCGTCGCGGCCGTTCACCGCGGAAGAAGCATTTGCAGCCGAGTCCCTATGGCGCCCCGGTTGAACAACTGGCGGCCGTGCTTGCCGCCTGTGTCCCCGATCTTCGCGTGAAAAAATCGCAAGGCGAGGCGGTGGTTCAGTGGTTGCCGACCATCGATGGGGTTCCGATTGCATCCAGCCCGTTGATCGCTGAACCACCGGTGACGGGCGACGATGCGACGTTAACGCCGTGGCAGATTACGGCGTTACCGTTGACAGTTGGCGACGCCATTCGCCTTCTGAGCGCGTGCTTCGACCAGACAACGCTAATGACCGGAGTGCTCGTCGGTAGTACGCTTTCGTTCTGGGCTACGGCATTGCGTTGGATGGCTGCCCTGGTGGCTCGGGAACAATTTCTGCCAGATCTTCAGCAAGCCAATGGCCAGTGGCAAGCTCGCTGGAGACCTCAGCTGTTTGGAAACGCGGGGCGGCACATGAGTCAACTCGCTCAAGCAATGCCGACGGCGTGCCGGGCTCTGAACGCGTCTCCCGACGACCCGCCGCAATTGGCAGCCGCTACCATTCTCGCCGAGGGTATTGACCTGCTGGTCGATGCGTTAGTGCGCGGAGATGTCTCGACGGCAGTCTCCGCGTCGCCCATGCGGGTTCGCAAGGCGGCAATCTTCGACAGCCTCCACGATCAGTGGCTGAAAGCACTCCGTTCGCCTGACGGGATCATGCGTGGGGGCAACGCGGAATTAGCCACACTCGCCGAACAGGTGCGAACGTGGCAGCGACCGGCTCATGTGACGGCGTCGGCGCCGTTCCGACTCTGCTTCCGCCTCGAAGCGCCGCCGGCAAAGAACGGTGAATCCCTTGCGAATCCGACGGGCCAAGTGTGGCGCGTTCGATACCTGCTACAGGCCCGGGAAGATCCGAGCCTCTTGATTTCGGTGGCCGATGCGTGGGCGCCGCGTGGGTTGGTCGCCCAGCTACTCAAACGCAACGGTTTTCGGTCACGCGAGTATTTGTTGACCGCTCTCGGTCAAGCGGCTGGTTTGGCCGCCCCGATCGAGGCCAGCCTCAAATCGCCGACGCCGACGGGCTATGACGCCGACGTTGGCGAAGCCCATCGCTTCCTAACGCAGACCGCGTGGCTATTGGAACAGGCCGGGTTTGGTGTCCTGTTGCCGGCATGGTGGGCTGACAAAACCACGAAACAGCGATTGACCGTCCGTGCCCATATCTCCAGCGCCCCCATGACGGGTAGCAGCGGCTTTTCCCTGCAAGATCTGGTCTCCTTTCAATGGCGCGTTGCTTTGGGAGACCAAGAACTTTCCCTCCAGGAACTCAACGAACTGGCGCGTCTCAAGGCTCCATTGGTGCGCGTTCGTGGCCAGTGGGTCCAGGTTACCGCGGCAGAGATTGAGGCGGCTCTCCGTCTGTGGAAAGAAGCGAATAACAAAGTCAGCGCCCTCGAGGCCGTCAAGATGGCTGTAGGCGTCGCGACGGTTCCGGCTGCGGTGCGGTTCGGCGGCGTAACCGCCAAGGGATGGGTCAATGACTTGTTGGGGCAAATACAGGGTCAGGCAACATTCAAGGAATTGCCCGCGCCCAGAGAGTTCCGCGGCACCCTGCGACCCTATCAATTGCGCGGCTATTCCTGGCTGGCATTCCTGCGCCGCTGGGGCCTCGGTGCGTGTCTGGCCGATGATATGGGCCTGGGAAAGACGGTTCAGACGCTGGCCTTGCTTCAACATGTTTGGGAGACCGGTCCGAAGCGACCCGCCCTCCTGGTCTGCCCGATGTCGGTCGTCGGAAACTGGCAGAAGGAAGCCGAGAAATTCACGCCGCAGTTGCCGGTGCTGATTCATCACGGTCTCCAACGTGCTCGCGGCAGCAGCTTCGCGAAACTCGCTGCGCGGCATGCCTTGGTGATATCCAGTTATGGACTGTTGCACCGAGATGTGTCGGCGTTTCAGAAGGTCAATTGGGCGGGGATTATCCTCGACGAGGCTCAGAACATCAAGAATCCCGGCACTAAGCAGGCCATCGCGGCTCGCTCGCTTCAGACCGATTACCGAATTGCGTTGACGGGTACCCCCGTCGAGAACCACGTCGGCGACCTATGGTCGATCTGGCAGTTCCTCAACCCAGGCTTCTTAGGTAGCGCCGCCGAATTCCGACGCAAGTTCTTCCTTCCGATTCAGCTTTATCGGGATGCGGAGGCAACCCAGCGACTCCAACAATTGACCGGACCATTTCTGCTCCGCCGTGTCAAAACCGACAAGTCGATCATTGCCGACCTGCCCAACAAACTTGAGATGAAGGTTTACTGCAACCTGACCAAAGAGCAGGCGTCGCTCTATGCGGCAGTGGTCGCCGATCTTGAACAGAGCCTCAAGGACGTTACCGGCATTCAACGCCGGGGAAACATCCTCGCGGCGCTTACCAAACTCAAACAGGTCTGCAATCATCCAGTTCAGTTCCTCGGCGACAACTCACCCGTTCCCGGGCGGTCGGGGAAACTGGCACGGCTGACGGAAATGATCGACGAGGTTTTGCAGAGCGACGATCGGGCTCTAATATTCACCCAATTCACTGAAATGGGTGAGATTATTCGCCGGCATCTGCAGGAGACATTGGGCCAGGAAGTCCTGTTCCTCCACGGCGGTGTTTCCCGAAAACAACGTGATCATCTCGTGAGCCGATTTCAACAGGAGGATAGCAGTCGTTTGTTTTTGCTCTCACTCAAGGCAGGCGGGATGGGCTTGAACCTGACGGCAGCCAATCATGTCTTCCATTTCGATCGCTGGTGGAATCCGGCGGTCGAAGATCAAGCGACAGACCGGGCCTTTCGGATTGGCCAGCGACGAAACGTTCAGGTCCACAAGTTTCTGTGCGTCGGTACACTTGAAGAGAAAATCGACGCCATGTTGGAGCGCAAACAGGCGGTGGCCACTCGAGTGGTGGGCACTGGCGAAGCCTGGCTGACGGAGTTGAGTAATGATCAACTTCGTGATTTGATCCAGCTTCAAGCCATAGCGGTAGGAGAATAGAAGATGTGGTGGTATCGAACGTACTTTCCCCGGTCACGACCGCGGGCCGTCAAAGGCGGTATCAAGGCGCAGTCCAAAAGCGGTGCCTTTGGATCGAGTTGGTGGGCGAAGCGTTGGATCGCGATCTTGGAGAGTTTTCGGATCGGTGCCCGGCTTCAGCGAGGCCGATCGTATGCACGCGGCGGGCAGGTACGTTCCATCGAGATTGCCAAGGGAAGTGTGACGGCCAAAGTGCAGGGATCTCGGCCGCGCCCCTATGATGTTCAAATCGGTGTCAAGCCGTTAACGACCAAAGACTGGCAGCGGCTTGTCGAGGCCCTCGATGGTCAAGCACTCTTTGCGGCGAAGCTACTCGCCGGCGAAATGCCGCACGAGATCGAAACGGTTTTCGAGAATGTCGGCCTGTCTCTGTTTCCGAAAATGCTCAATGACTTGGAGACGTCATGTTCGTGCCCAGATTATTCCAACCCTTGCAAGCACATTGCTGCGGTCTATTACCTGTTGGGCGAGGAATTCGATCGCGATCCCTTCTTGATGTTTAAGCTGAGAGGTCTGGGACGTGAGGAACTGCTCCAGCAACTGGATGCTGCTTCGGCGATCGACGAATCGGGCAGGAGAAAAGCAGTCGATGAACCGGCGCCGGAACCTCTAACGGCGGATGTAAAGTCCTACTGGTCTCGCGGCGATTTGGCTGCCGATTTTTTTGCCCCCGTTGAGTTGCCGCCTATTTCAGCAGCATTGCCGAAGCGATTAGGAGCGTTTCCATTTTGGCGTGGAAACGAACGTTTTCTGGAGGCCATGGAACTGGTCTATCGTCAGGCGTCGAAGCGAGGGCTTGACGTGCTCCAAGGAGAGGTGCTTCAAAGCCCTGACCAAACTTAACAGAACCGTCTTGAGAATAGAGTTTCAGTAGGTCGATTCGGCCGATCCGGAGAGTCGATCTTCTCGCGCAGTTTGCCGCGACGCCCGATACCGCCTGAGCCGGCCGCATTTTGAGGCCGACTGCGACGGACCGCGTTAGCATCTCACTTACACCCAACGCCTCGGAAACGCCTCGATCGACTTCGTTATTGAAATGAAGTTCTCGGCCACGAGCAGCAGACTAGAGCCCCCTAATTCACATAGAGATCGGCGCCGAGGTCTTTGAGGGTTTCTTCATAGCGCTTGTGGTAGTTCATCAGGTCGCGGCGCTGGCGATAGTGACGGCGCTCGATGCGGCGCTGAGCGGTCAGGAACGTCGACAGGTATTTGTCCCAGTTACGCCCGCCGCCGCGTTGGCCCAATTCTATCAATTCCGTCTGATCTTCGACTCCCAATCCCTCCAGCAGCATGTCTTCCAGGCTCAGAAACGCCTGGGTGCTTCCGGGGTCGCCCTGACGGCCGGCGCGTCCCTGCAACTGGCGATCGATGCGGCGATTATCGTGGCGTTCGGTCATGAGGACGTGCAGCCCGCCGGCGGCAACCACGGCGGCGCGTTTTTCGGCAATTCCCTCTTCTTCAGCGATTCGGGCCACGGTCTCGAGCCAGACCGCGGGCGGCACGTCTAAGCGTGTCTTGTATTTTTCGCGAAGCAGCTCCCAGGCCCGATACTCGGGGTTACCTCCCAAGAGAATGTCGGTGCCACGGCCGGCCATGTTCGTGGCGATGGTTACCGTCGCCGGTCGGCCGGCCTGGGCAACGATCATCGCTTCCTGGGCCGCCAACTCCGGCCGAGCGTTGAGCACCTGATGCGGAATGCCCGCATCATTCAAACGTTTGCTCAACAGTTCCGATCGTTCGAGCGATCGCGTGCCGATCAAGATGGGACGGCCCAATGCGTGGAGGCGCTTGACCTCGTCCACGACGGCGTCGAATTTCGCCGATTCCGTGGGAAAGACCCGATCGGGGTAAACCTCACGCCGGCACGGGCGATTGGTCGGTATCTGCACGACCCAAATCTTGTAGATCCGATGTAATTCACGGCGGTTTTCGACGGCGGTGCCGGTCATTCCCGCGAGGCGTTTGTAAAGGCGAAAGTAGTTCTGAAAAGTGATCTGGGCCGCGGGGTCGGTGGGCGTGGTGATGGCGACGCCTTCCTTGGCTTCGATTGCCTGATGCTGTCCATCGCGCAAGTGCCGATCGGGTTGCAGGCGGCCAGTGCCTTCATCGACGAGAATGACCTTGTTATCCATGACGACATAGTTGACGTCTCGGACGAGCCGATGGTGCGCGTGCAAGGCCCGTTCGACGTGTTGGTGCAATTTGTCGAGTGCGTGCGACGCGGGTCCGCTGGGCGGGTCCGAGTAGCGGATGAGCTTCTCGCCTTCCTCGTGAAGGATAATTTTCTGCTTACGTTCGTTGAAGTGGAAATGATCGTCAACGATCATCTGCCGGGCGACACGGTCGGCCCAATTGTAGACGGCTTGCTCGCCGGCGTTGGCGTGAACGGTGCGGCCGCCGATGATGAGCGGAGTCTTGGCATCGTCGACGAAAATGCTGTCGGCTTCGTCAACGAGGGCGAAATGCAGCGACCGTTGCATGAACCCTTCGAAGCCTGCCGTCGCCGATTCGCCGTGCCAGGGATCCCAAAAGTTCGCCTTGCGTCCGGGCGTGGCGTTGACGGCATGAATGCGATCGCGGAGGAAGTCAAAACCGAATTCGCCGGAGGTGCCGTAGGTAATGTCGTGTCGATACGCCTTGAACTTCTCGATCTCGGTCATTTTGCTGCGGAGCACGGCGACGTTGAGTCCCAAGGCGTCGAAGACGGGGGCGCCGAATTCCGCGTCACGCCGTGCCAGGTATTCATTGACCGTGGCGACATGAACGCCCTTGCCCTGAAGCCCGAAAAGGGCAGCGGGCAACAAGGCGCACAGGGTCTTTCCTTCGCCCGTCGCCAGTTCGGCCAAGCCGCCCTGGGCCATGATAACGGCGGCGGCCAACTGCACATCGAACGGTCTCAACCTTAGAAGTCGCGCTGAGGCGACGCAGACCATGCCAAAGACTTCGGGCAGGAGCCGATCGAGTTTCTCCCCGCCGCGAGCGCGACCGCGAAGCTTTTTCGCGTGCTGGCGAAACGCCGTCTCCGGGAGATCGCCGTAATGAGCCTCCCAATAACGAATTCGTGGAACGGCAAGGGCGGCGCGAGCCAGTCGCCGCTTCCAGGGCAACCCAATCCACGATGCGAGGCGATTCCCCAGCGTTGACCCAAGGCGCCTCGGGGCGCTCGCGGGAAGCTGGGCAACAAGCTGTTGATAACTCAACGGCTGGCCGACGGGCGTTTCGGTGAGGCTCATAAGAATAAGGTAGTCGAAAACTGCCGATCTCGCAAAGGAAAGCTGCCCGTTTGAGGCTGGCGGATAAGGCCGAAATGATTGGCAATTCCTAAACTTCATGGCAATGAGCGTTCGCGAGCATGAACGAGTTCGGGTTGCAGGCGCCGGCGTCGAATTGGTGGGCGACCTGCGGTACACCGGGGCGCCCGGCCCGTTTGCCGTTGTTTGGGTTCACGGCTTCGGGTCGCATCGCGGCGGCGAAAAGGCCCAAGCGATGGAGGCCGCCTGCGATCGGCACGGGTGGACCTTCGCGGCGTTTGATTTTCGCGGCCATGGCGAGTCGGGGGGCGCATTGCTGGACCTGCGTCCCAGCGACTTGCTGGATGATCTGACAGCGGTGCGAGCGTTCTTGGGCCGACGAGGCATCGATCGCATCGCGCTGGTCGGGTCGAGCATGGGCGGTTGGGCGACGGCGTGGTTTGCTCGGGGTCGCGCGGACGCGGCGGCGTGCGTGATGCTCGCGCCGGCGCTTCACTTTCCGCGGGGTCGTTGGGAGAATCTCAGCGACGATCAACGCGAACAGTGGCGGGCGACGGGCCGGCTGAGTATCGTCAACGAGTGGCTCAACGTCGAAGTCGGTTATGGCTTGGCTGAGCAGCACGATCGATTCCCCGTGGGCCAACTGGCGTCCGATTGGAACAAGCCGCTGTTGATATTCCACGGTATGCGCGATTTTGTCATCCCGTATGCTTCGAGCGTGGCGTTTGTGGAACTGATCCCGGCAGCGCCGGTTGAACTGCGGTTGCTTCGGAAGGGCGACCACCGGCTTACCGAATTCAAAGATGAAATCGCCGAGGAATCGTGCCGGTTCTTCGAGTGTTATGCCGAATGAGACCATAACATCCTTGGATGGTATCCCATGTTTCAGATGATGCTGCTTGCCTTTGCCGTGGCAGCCGATCCTGTTAAGGCCGATGTTATTCTCCACGGTGGCACAGTGTATGACGGCTCAGGCAAGCCGGGCGTGATCGGCGATGTCGCGATCCTTGGAGAGAAAATCGTCGCCGTGGGTAAGTTCGACATCGCCGGTACACCTCGAGTTGTCGATTGCACGGGACTATTTGTGACGCCTGGTTTCATCGACTTGCATACCCACTCTGACACGCCACTCCAACAAAAAACAACCAGAAACTGCCGAAACTATACCGCTCAGGGAGTGACGACGTCGGTGACGGGTAACTGCGGATCGGGTCCTGTAGACGTGGCCGCATTCTTCAAATCGTTGGACAAGAACGGTGTCGGCACAAATGTTATCCATCAAGTTCCTCATAATAACGTCCGCTCGATTGTCATGGGAAATGTGAACCGGCCGCCGACCGCTGAGGAATTAAAGACTATGGAGTCCCTCGTTGATAAAGCGATGGCGGATGGGGCCTGGGGTTTCTCGACCGGCTTGATCTACAATCCGGGGACATATGCCAAAACCGACGAATTGATCGTCTTGGCCAAGGTTGCGGCGAAGCACGGCGGGTTTTATGCGAGTCATATTCGCGGCGAGGGCGCGACGCTTCTCACGGCAATTGAAGAGGCACTGCGAATCGGGCGTGAGGCGGGCTTGCCGGTTCATATCTCCCATTTGAAATCGTCAGGTCGGCGTTATTGGGGCCGGGCACCGGATGCGATCGCATTGATGTTGAAGGCCCGCGAGTCGGGGATGATCGTCACGGCCGATCAGTATCCCTATACGGCCAGTAGTACCTCGTTGCGAGCGACGGTGATTCCAACGCGATATCGTGAAGGCGATCAGAAGGAACTTGTGGCGCGACTTGATGATCCCGAGACCGGGAAGAAGATTCGTGCCGCAATTGCCGAGGACTTGAAAGAGATGCGGGGTGGTGCCGACTTGCGAATCGCGCGATATGCCCCCAAGCCGGCGTGGCAAGGCAAAGATCTCGTTGCGATCGCGGAACAGGAGAAGCGGACTCCCTTGGAAATCGTTGTCGAGATTGAACGAAATGGCGGGGCGCAGATTGTGAATTTCGGCATGAGCGATGAAGACATGCGATTGATCATGAAGCAACCATTCGTGGCGACCGCGAGCGACGGCAGCGCTCAAGTTCCGGGATCAACCGTGCCGCATCCGCGGAGCTATGGTTGTTTCGCCCGGAAAATCGGCCGGTTTGCGATTGGCGAAGGGCTGATTCCCGTGGAGCACGCGATCCGGAGTGCCAGCGGCCTTCCGGCGGATATCCTGCGGCTTTCGGATCGCGGATACTTGAAATCCGATTTCATGGCGGATGTCGTTGTATTGGACCCGAAGACGTATCGCGACACGGCGACCTACGACAAGCCCCATCAATACGCCACGGGCGTCCGCTGGCTTTGGATCAACGGAGTCGAGGTCATCAACGAAGGAAAACCTACCGGCAAGATGGCTGGTCGTGTGCTACGTCATCGTTAGTCGCATGAATCGAGAACCGAGGTGAGGCATGGAAAAGGTCATCGAAGGCAAGGCGTATGTGCTGGGTGACAATGTCGATACCGACCAGATCATCCCCGCTCAATACCTGACGTTCAACCCGGCGGTGCCGGCCGAATACAAGATGTTCGGCAAGTACGCACTGAGCGGCGTGCCGGTTTCTCAGGGAGGCTTGCCCAAGGGGCATATTCCTTTTCACGACGCCGACGAGTTCGTTTCACCCTACACGATCATCATTGCCGGTCGCAACTTTGGATGTGGTTCGTCGCGTGAACATGCCCCGGTGGCATTGGCGGCGGCTGGCATCAAAACGGTGGTGGCCGAGTTCTACGCCCGCATCTTTTTTCGCAACGCGGTCAACGGTGGGTATCTGATCCCGCTCGAAACATCAAAGAGGCTTTGCGAGACGATTTGCACGGGAGATCACCTGACGATTGATCTGACAAGCGGCCAGCTTCGAAACGTGTCGACCGGTGAGGTATGGAGCTTGATGCCATTGGGTGAGGTCGCGCCGATTGTGGAGGCCGGTGGAATCTTCGCCTACGCGCGCAAGTCGGGTATGCTCAAATGAGTGTTCGAGCATACCCGGTAGCCGATTATTTCATCAGTCCGCGAAAGGCGCCGCCAAAAGGTCGCGGTTGCGAGGCCGGCTGGCCTGGGGGCGGCGAGACGCGAGCCATATTGACGGTCTGAATGCCGCTCAACGTCGGGCGCGTGAACCAAGTTGCCAATCGCTGATCGGTGACGGATCCGTTGACCGAAATCGTGTCGAGAGTCAGGTGCATCGTCACTCGTTCGGCCGGATACTCCAATCGAACCTGACGCGGAACCACCACTCCGGATGGGTCGAGCCGAACCTCTTCGATGTGGATCGAGCTGATTTCCTTGCCCCTCATATCGGTGAGGAGCCGCGATCGAACCTGGGGGGCGGCGCCGCCGGTATTCCGTCTCGCAAACACCGTGACCTTGCGAACGGGCTGGCCTTGAGGCGAATAGGAATCCTCGATCAACTCGATTGTATCCCCGCGATTGGGGACGTTGACCTTGTATCGTTCAGCCGGACCGTAGGTGGCCATCCCCATCGCTTCGAGAACCCAATCGGGATGGAAGGGGAATGGCAATTGGGCTCGGGAGGCCTCGTCGTGGCGGCAGTGCAACAACGGCATGGGCTTGTCGCCGTCGCTCTGATTGACCCAAAACCAAAACTCGTCACTGTTCGAGCCGATGTCCACGCCCGGGTGTCCCGAGACGCTTCCCTGGAGCCGAAAGTGCCGCGGCTTGTGGCACACCATCCAACCACGCATGGCCGGTGCCGAGAATAGCCCTTTGCGTGCTTCGAGCGTGACATCTTCAACAAAGATCGACTGAACCGGCGAGCTTTGCCGATTCAGGTAGGCGACAAGCTGCTCGGGTGTCGGCGGAATAAAGTTCGAGTCTTCGGCGTGTTGTGTCTGCCCCAATCGCTTGAACCACTCGGTACACCCCGAAGTCGTGATCAGGCATCCGAGGGCCAGTGAGGCAACGGCAGTTCGAGAATAACGCATGGCTCGATCCTTCGTGGGTCAATCCCACCCGAGTAGGTGAAAGACTTCGTCCTGAACCTCGGTCATCTCGGCTTCCGTGAGGCGCGGGTCGATGAGTTCGACGACCTCGCCGGTTCGTGGGCATCGCAGTCGCAGGATTTCAACGTCCCCATCGCGGTGACTATCTTCAAACTTCAGACGCTTGCGCCGCAAGAGCAACAAGCCGACTACATAGCGGAAACGGATTCGCGCCGGGTCATTGTCGGCCGACAATCGGTTGAAGCACTCCATGAGAAGGTCGTCGTCGATCGGCAGCCGGTTCGGTTTCTCGGGTTGAGGCACCTTGCCACACCAGAATGCAATCGCGCCATCGGGTGGCCCGCGCCACGCGTTGGCGGCAAAATCTCGTCGGAGCAACTGGCCGGCTTCATCGCAGATGACGCTGTAAACGCGCTCCCCGGGAGCGAGCGCTCGGCCCGTTGCGGCGCAAACACGGGTGTGATTCTGAATGGGGTAGACCATGGTGTCGCCGGGTCCCTCCGGGCTTTCTGCGGGGCCAATTCATAGTATGCCCGCCATCCTGGCGACTTCAACCTCCTTGACGTGTGCCGCACCGAACAAGGGTTGTCATGGGCCGCGATAATCGCCACATACCCTTCGTCGCTTACTTCCCGAAGTTCTGTTCCATTATTTTACCCAATAGCTCCGGATATTCCGCCCCCCAGCCATCGAGCAGAAAACGCAACTGTCCCGATGAATCAATGAGGAGGATTCGTGGTGTCGGCTGGTCCTTGAGCAACGATGTTGCCGTCGAGCCGTCGAGCACCGGCATGGTCAGCCCGTGATCGGTGCGCATTTTAAGGATCGTTCCGATTTGTCCTTCCGTGACAATCACGACGACATGGATTTGGTTTGACCATTGAGCCGATTTCGCCTGGGCTGTCTGAAGGACCAAAGGGGTCAGCTTCGACGATGGCTTGCAGCAAAATAGCAAGACGGGTCGCCCGCGCCATTGGCTGAGACGGATGGTCTCTCGCGAGGCGACATCGGTCGCCAGAAAATCGGGAACGGCAAGTCCGATCGAGAGCTTTGAAGCGTTGGCTTCAACGCTCTGATGGCCGGCGATCACTACCATCTCGGGCGGGCGATTCCCGTGCATTGCTGTTTCCGCGCGGCGTCGGATGGCACGGATGACGTCGCGGTACGCCTCCGTCGGCGACATTTGCACGCGAAGATATCGATCGATTCCCGAGATCAGCCGTTGGTATTCGTCGGGTCGACTGAAGGCGCCGCCTCGAAGTAATTCGGCAAGGTCGTTGTCGAAGGCCAACGCCTGGTTGATGTCGCGGCGAACAGGTTCGAGGAATCGCCCCGCAAAATGGAATGGCGGGCGCAATTCAACGCTCGTTTCGGAGCTGATTCGCGGGCTGTTCGATCCGGTGCCTTCGATGAGAATCTCACGCCGAAACTTCGAGCCATATCCATGGTAGGTGTCGCGCCAGACCGTCTCTTTGCGACTCCAGGCGGGTTGATCCCCCTTGGCCGCCGTTTGTGTTGTCCCCACGAGTCGAACCGTGTTTCGGACTTCCCAATCGATCCCTTCCACACGCCAGGTGCGGACGTTCTGGCGTTCATCCAGAGCGTCCCAGGTTTTTCCGGAGGCAAGTTGGCCATCGGGCGGCGAGGCAACGAAAGCGCCGATGTCCACGGTCGGGGGGCCTTCCAACGGGATGGCCGGGAGGCTCAACGGCCGCACAAAACGCACGGCTCCATTGCTTTCGATACGTGCCAATTCGAGGCGGATGGCCGGCGGTGGTGCCGGCTTCCCGTTGTCGGTACGAAGCGTCGATTTGGTGACGACGGCGATTTCGCTTGGCCCGTTGGGGCTGGGCAGCACGAGGATCCGCGTCTCCAGATCCCAAGTGCGTCGCGTTCGTTCACCCGTTCGCGACACCGTTTCGGTGTGTGTGCCGGCGTAGACCAACTCCATGCCAACGGTGAGGCGATACGGCAACGGAGCGTCGCCGCTTCCGGTCGGCGCGGCGGCGATGACAGCGGCGAGAATCGGGATCAAACTCATGGGTCCGTTCCGGCCCAGCGGCGTTATCGGACGGGCACGACCATCGACGGAGGGCGACTATAGCGTCTGGGAGAAATGCCGCAAGCCCGTTCAGTGTCGCCGACAAGGAACAGCGATCTGACCCAAGAAACCTATCGAGATTCCGCTATACTTTCCCCAGAACCGGCTCCCGAAAACCCCTCGTTGAGGCCGAACCGTGACTGGCGTGCTCGTTGTTTTGTTGTTGTGTGGTCTTGGGATTCTGGCGCTGCTCTGGACGGGCACGCTGTTTGCGCAAGGTTACATCTATGAGGAAGCGACCGAAGGACTGCCGTGGAGGGCCGTCGCCGGGGCCGGGGTGATCGCGGGATTCCTGGGGATTTGGACGCTTCTGGAGTACAGCACGCCAAACCGTTACGACACCATCTTCAGCTTCTCGACCGAGGAGACCATCGCCCTCGATGAGTTCTGGTCGGTTCGCCGGAATGCCGATGGCGAGAAGGAGATTCACTTCAAGAAGCGAGTGCGCCCCGATGGTCGCGTCGATTACGTTGACAGCGACTTCCAGCGATGGCAGCGTTCCTCGTCGGGAATGATGGTGGCCATTCGGTATGTTCGTGGTGAAGAAACCGTGCGGCTGGAGGCTGAATTGACTCCCGACGGCTCTCAGTTTGCCCCGCGCGTTGTCCGTGGAATTACCATGCCTCTGCGTTATTTGGAGGTAGGCGGGTCGCGCTATATGTCTGAGGATCAACTGGGACGAGTGACGATGAACCGTCGCGGGTTGCTGGTCATCAACATCGTTCTGAACTTGCTGCATTTCGTCGTTTGGTTTGCCGTCCTTTGGCTGTTACTGCGGTTCCAGTGGCAACACGCTTTGGGGTTCGCCGCCGCCTACTGGTTGGTCGCGACCTTGATCATCGCGCCCATGCTTTTTGCGCGAGCGCGCAAAGCCGCCGAAACTCGCAATGCCTCAGCGGCGCCGGTCGCGAGTCATCAGATCCTTGTGCCCAATCGACTTGACGGGGAGGCCTAAACGTGACCACGACGACTCATGAGACGATCGCCGATCGTTACGTTGCGGCGTTTCCGAAATCGCGGCAACGATTCGAGGAAGCGAAAGCGATCTTCCCGAATGGCGTGACTCACGATCTGCGGTTCTTGGAGCCGTTTCCGGTCTACATAGAACGGGCTGCCGGTTCGCGAAAGTGGTCGATCGACGGCCAGGAGTTGATCGATTATTGGTCGGGCCATGGCGCATTGCTGTTGGGTCATTCGCCGCCTGAAGTCGTGGAGGCCGTCACGAAACAGATTGGCCGAGGGACGCACTTGGGCGGCTGTCACGAATTGGAAATCGAGTGGGGACGACAAGTCCAACACCTGGTTCCATCCGCTGAACGGGTTCGCTTTACAGGCTCCGGCACGGAAGCGACGCTCATGGCGGTCAGGCTTGCGCGACTCCACACCGATCGGCCCAAGCTCTTGAAACTCATCGGCCATTTCCACGGGTGGCACGATTCAGTTCTTCCGGGGGCCTACTCGCCTTACACGCCCGGTCTGCCGCCCGGCATCCCCAAAGAAGTCGGCGATCAGACCGTTACAATCCCGCCCAACGATCTGACACTGGTGGAGCGAACGTTGGCGAGCGACCCGGAAATCGCCGCCATCATTTTGGAGCCGACCGGCGGCCATTGGGGGGCTGTGCCCATTCGCGGCGAGTTCCTCCGCGGGCTGCGGGAGTTGGCGAATCGTTTCGGCCAAGTGTTGATCTTCGACGAAGTGATAACCGGATTTCGCGTCCATCCGGGGGGCGCCCAAGCCCACTATGGCGTTCAGCCCGACATGACGACACTCGCCAAGATTCTCGCCGGCGGATTGCCCGGAGGGGCGCTCGCGGGGCGAGTCGATCTCATGGAACAGATTGCGTTTCGCCCGGGCCGGCCCAAGGTTCGCCATCCCGGCACCTTTAACGCAAACCCGCTTTCGGCTGTTGCAGGCATCGCGACCCTGTCTCGTGTGGCGACCGGCCAGCCCTGCAATGCCGCTACCACCTCGGCCCGTTTGCTTCGACGGAAACTCAACACGCTGTTTGAGAAACGAGGTTGGCCTTGGATTGCCTATGGTGATTTCTCGTTTGTTCATCTCAAACCCGGTTACAGCGGCCCGCGTTCGCTGGACGATGCCTTCATCCCCTGCAACGGCGAACTCGAACAACTCGACGGCCCGAAGGATCCCAAGCTCGTCCGCGCGTTTCGACAGGGCCTACTTCTCAACGGGGTCGATTGGCCCGGTCTGGGAGCCTGGCTGACTGCGGTTCATACCGAACGGGATTTGGAACGGACTGTCAGTGCAATCGAGGCGACCATTCGAGAAATGATGGGTGAGGGGCTTGCGTGAACCGCACGGGCGGCCATCGGCTCTTTCCTGGAAACAAGGAGTCGATGCATGACTGACGACGAGATTGTTTCGATGGTCACGGCATTTGAGGATTGCACGCTGCCGCGGGAACGCTGGACCCATTCCGCTCATCTGACGGTGGCGCTGTATTACCTGCGGACACGTGATCGACAGGCAGCCACATCGGCAATTCGCGATGGGATTCAGCGCTACAATCTCTCGTTGGGTAACCAGACCGGCTATCACGAGACGATCACGCTGAGCTGGATCGCGGTTATCTCGCACTACCTCGAAGCAATTCCTCCAGCGACGCCTCTGGCCGAGGCCGTCGAGGGATTGCTTGATCGTTGTGGCCGCTCAGATTATCTGAGTCGATACTACAGTCGCGATTGGTTGATGTCCGATGCGGCCCGTGTTGGCTGGGTCGAGCCCGATCTGCGACCCATTCGCTGAACGCCTGCTTGGCCGAGGTCGGCGCGGCGGTAGAATAAGAGAAATACACCGACGGCCGCATTCCTTCAGGGTTTGGAATCCAAATGTCGAGCGATCCGTATACGATCCTGGGCGTCTCCCGGACGGCGACCGACGACGAGATCAAGAAGGCGTATCATGCGCTGGCTCGCAAGTATCACCCCGACCGCAATCCGGGCGACAAACAGGCCGAGGCGAAGTTCAAGGAAATCCAAAACGCCTACGAGATACTGTCGGACAAAGCGAAACGCGCTCACTACGACCGCTATGGCGCCTCGGGGCCTCAAGGCGGCTTTGGAGGATTCGGAGCCGACGCGGACGTGTTGCAAGATCTGCTGAGGAATTTCGGCGGCTTCGGTTTCGGAGGGGGAAGCATTGACCCCGATACGCTGCAGGATCTCTTACGGGGACAGGCTGCCGCCGGGGCGCGAGGTCGCGGACACCGAGGCGGGCGCCGCGCACCCGTCCAGGACGTCGAACACGACCTCAGTGTGCCGTTCGACCTTGCTTCGCGGGGCGGCAAACTCGACCTGAGAATGAACGGCAACGTCATTGGTGTCACGATTCCCGCGGGCGCCAAGGAAGGGCAGGTTCTGCGACTGCGCGGTATCCTGCCGGACGGTGGCAATCTCAAGTTGCGGCTTCACATCGAGCCACACCCATTCTTTCGCCGTGATGGCGACGATCTGTTGATTGACGTACCGTTGTCACTGACAGAAGCTGTCCTGGGCGCCAAAGTCGAGATTCCAACACCCTCTGGTTCCCGCGTGACCATTACCATACCACCGGGGTCATCGAGTGGGGCCCGATTACGATTGAGGGGACTGGGAATCTCCGGCGGCGACCTGTATGCCGTCGTCAAAATCGTCGTGCCGAAGCAACTCGACGATCGGTCACGCGAATTGATGGGCGAGTGGGCGAAACTGCATCCTCACGATGTCCGAGCCGATGCTCCATGGAACCGCTGATGCCGGCGAACCGTCGCTTTCGACGTTACGAGCACCTTCGACGCTCAGCCGAATTCCGCCGCGTTTACGACCGTCGTCGTTCGTTCGCGGATCAACGATTAGTAGTCTATGCCTGCGAAAACGGCTTGGACTATACTCGCATCGGCCTTTCGGTGTCGCGGAAATATGGCTCGGCGGTGAGGCGCAATCGATTGCGCCGACTCTATCGCGAGGCCTTTCGCGCGACCCGTGCCGAGTTACCGGTGGGTCTCGATCTGATTCTCATTCCGAAGGGGTCCGTCGAACCTGCGTTGCTCGACCTATGCGAATCGCTGCGCCAGTTGGTGGCGCAAGCCTCCCGGAAGCTGGGGATCGACGCGAGGAATCCGTCATGAGGCGCTTTCTCGCGGCGCTGGTGTCCGGCGTCCTGATTGGTTTGGTGCGTGGTTACCAGTTTGCGATTCGCCCAGTTCTGCCTCCCGCATGTCGGTTTCAACCGAGTTGCAGCGAGTATTTCATCCTGGCCGTCCGCAAGTACGGCCCCGTTCGGGGGGCGGCCAAAGGCGTCTGGCGCATCTGTCGCTGCCATCCGTTCAGCGAAGGCGGTTACGATCCACCATGATCGATTTCACATTGCTGGTAGGTCATAGGGATAGCTCAGTCCTTCTTCACCTGCCGGTTTAATGCTTCGAGATAGCGATTCGTCAGGCCCCGATTCTGGAATGACAGATAGCCTGCTGTGTCGATGGCCTGTTGAAATTGCTTTCGGGCGGTCGTGTTGTCGCCCTCTTCGAGTGCGACCAAGGCCCTCAACGCGCGGAAGTCGGCTTCTTGTCGCGCTTCGATACCAATCGCTGCGATGGGCGGGAGCTCCGTCTGCATCCGATATTGCAATTCTTCTGCGGATCGAGCCATCAAGGCGCCGATGGGGGCCGTCCAAAACGGGAAGTGGCATGCCCATCCCAGAAGGCCGTTGCCGGTTGCCCCGCTCAGCATCGCGTGATGCAGAACGATAGCCAGTTGCATATTGGATTGAGGTCGGTTTTGACGTCGATCCATGGATGCAAACCCCTTATCGAGATCTGCGCCGGCTCGGGGTAGGTCGCCGTCGATGATCGCTAGGAATACCCGATGTTGGCGAAAGATGGGTTGCCATTGGGCCGGCACCGCGTCCGGGTCATTGGAGAGGATTAACGCCCGCGCCCCACGATCACCATCCAGCTCGCCGACTTGCAACATAAACGTCACCAACTGTGACAGCCCTTCGATGCCGAGTTGCTTCGGCTCCATCTGTTGCATGGCGGCGATGGCTTCCTTCCAAAGGCCGGTCTGTAGGGCCATCATCGCCCGCTCCCGGAGCCTGTTTCCCGTTTTCAATTCGAGATTGTCTCGGAGCGAGGAGACATTCTTCTCGAGTTGTTTCTGAAACTCTTCAAGATATCGCCCTTGGCCCTCTCTCTGCTCAGCCGGAATGCTTGCCGGGGGGTGGTCGTTGTATCGATTGACCAGTTGATCCAAAGCGTCGAGGGCCATGTCGAGCCGATTGGCTCGGACGTGCATGTTAAATAGTTGCAGATAAGCATCTGAGACTAAAGGAGCCAGCCATCGTTCGTAGCTGTCTTCGGCGGTGACGCGCGCGATGCCCTGACGAAGGGCCGCAACGATTTGCATCTGCTGAATGTCCGGCGAGGTTGAGAAATCTCCATAGGCCCGCGCCAGACTCAGGTACGATTCCGGGTAATCGGGATTGGTAATCACGCCGCGACGAGCGGCTCGGACGGCGAGTAGCGGCATGGCCGTCAACGAATCGCGCTTGGCCAAATCCAGTTGAACCTCGCGGTTGTCGGCCAAAGCTCGCAGCGGGTTGAAGATCGGCACCCAATTCGTGCGGCCTGCGGATAGGCCGATCTCACTGGTCATTCGAATGATCGTTTGACGGTTGGATGCTTGAGCCGTTGCAATCTGAGCAGCAGCCTCGCGCAAGCCCAAATAGATGTCGGTAGCCCGGATGTCGGGCGACGGCTGTGGAGCGACATACAGGTAACGTTGCAGGAAGCCGCGAGTCGAAGGCAATTCGGGATCGGCTTCGAGATTGCGTGTCGGCGGCGGGACACGCTCGGCGCTCGCTCCAAACGCTGAACTAGCAAGGTCAATCGGTGCCATGGTCGTGATCGGCGCCGATTCCGGGTCACGCCATCCAAAGATCGAAGTGCGGCCATCGAGATACCACAGCGACCAATCTGAACTCAGCCACAGTTGCCCGATCAGGATGGCTTCGTCGCGATCGCTGTCGTTGCTCAACACAAGGTAGCGAATCTTGTATTTGCGAAACAGGCTCTTCCAATCGAGTTCGGTCTGTCCGGTGCGGGCGATTTCTCGCATCGCCTTCCGGATCGTGATAAGGTCGGCCGTTCGCTCTCCCAGCAGCGTGTACCGATAATCGAAGAAGCACTTTTCCCCGGGGGCGTACCAGGCGCAATAAGTGGCGAAGTCCGCTCCAAAATGAAATCCGTGAACGTCAGCAGGGAGCTTTTGAGCCTGGCGCAGTTCTCCGAGCCTCGTTGTGGCGCGTTCCAGTGACCGATCCGGGTCAAGCTCCCATGCCACGCGCCGAACATTCCAGGGACGGGCATAGGGGTGCAGCCAACCCGGATAGGCCGCGAAGAGCAGGAACGCGGCAAACACGATCGAGAACAATCGCACCATAAGCCCGGCGAAGGCAAATACTTTTTCGGGTGTGATCGTGACGCCGCCCGTTGCCGATGGGCCGGCCGTTGCTGCGGCACGGGAATCCGATGCGGGCGAGCTTCGACGCGTGGCCAGAACCAGATTCTGAACAAGGATCGGCGTCGCGCCGATCGCGAAGAACGGTATCATTCGCACATTGATCAGACTGAGACCCGCCAGACCGAGCCAAACGAGGAGCTTGGAAACCCGCAACCGGCTGAGGTTGACGGCAAAACTGACGACACCAAAGACGAGCAACGCAGCGTAGGTGAAGCCGGCATAACTCTTGCCGAATTCCGGGCGCTCGCGATAGTCAACGTCGAGCGGTGACAGGAACTGCAGTCGATGGTAAGGGTCGTTCTTCAGCGAGGCGACATGCGGATTCAACGCCAACTCTTGCGGCAAGGTGACCAGAGCCAGCACATGGTGAGGAGTAATCAAACACCCGATCAGCGAGGCACCCAGCGCGAACAACAGGACTTTGGCCTTGGGGCGTCCGGTGTCGGTTTCCGGCTGAATAAGAGCGCCGATTAGCGCGAGCGCGATGAGTGCCGGTGCCAGCAATGCCCATGAATCGACGTTGGCCCAGATCAGCGTAATTACACCCAGAGTCAGGGGCAAACGTCGCGAACCCGATTCCCATTGGCGGCAAAATAGGATCGAAATCGTGATGGCGAGCATTAAAAAGGAACCGATTGCCGGATGCATCAAGAATCGCGGTGCCGACGCAATCATTGCCATCCCCACAAAGGCGGCCGCCAACAGTCCCGCGAGATCGGCACGGGTTCCACCATTCTCGGGCGTTGGCCGCGTTGCAAGGGAAGTTCGCATCGAAATTCCCGCGATGACCGACACGCAAACGGCTTTGAGAATGACGAGAACGCTGCCGCCCAGGCCGGAATAGACCAAGTAGATGAGGACGTCGAATAACCACGCGTGATTGACCCAGTGGTGGCCTTCTGTTGCGTAGCTGTAGGGGTCGTGCCCGAACAAGGTGGAGAGTGACCCGCCGACGATGTCGCGCCCTGTCGCCAAGTGAAGCCAGAAGTCCGGATTCCGCACCGCGAAGGAGGAGAGCAAAAAAGCGAGTGCCAGGACTAGAAACATCAGAAAACGATCAAAGCCCCGCAGCATGGAGGCAAATCGCTTCGCGGCTGCTTTGGGGTCGATCGGCTCCGGCGGAAGATCAACATTATCGGGGACCGACTCGGGCTTCGATGGGTGCATTACCATGGAAGTTTCTCAAGACTCAAGCGGGATAAATATTGAAGGGAATACGATTTCTGACGTTGCGTTGTTCACGGTACGCTCCACGATCGATTCGACAAGTCGTTTTTCTTCCCTTGACTCTCGGCGCTCACGCTCCTAACTTAATGCTTTCCGATATTGCCGATGGGGCCTAGGGTTTTGGATGCAGTTGGGGGCGTGTCGTGGCCAAGCGCGAAGAGAAAATTCGTATCCGCATGGAAGGGTACGATCACGAAGTTCTTGATCGAACCGCCAAAGAGATCGTCGATACGGCGGAGCGGACAGGGGCTACAGTCCACGGCCCGATTCCCTTGCCGACGCGAATCGAACGATATACGGTTTTGCGAAGCCCTCATATCGATCGAAAGTCGCGTGAGCAGTTCGAGATTCGAACTCATAAAAGGCTTATTGAAATCCTCCAGCCGAATCCCAAGACCATTGACGCCCTGAACAAGGGCCTGTCGTTGCCGCCGGGTGTCGATATTAAGATCAAAGTCATTGCGTAGAGGCGAACACGCCGCGGCAGCGGGCTGATGAGATGGCCCGCTGCTCGCGTCATTTTGGGAAGACTCCGATGGAAACCGGGAAGCTGACGACCGAGTTGAAAGAGCCGATCCAGGTGCCGCTTGTCAATCGCGCCGGCGACAACGTTGGTACTGTGACGATAGATCCCGCGGAATTCGGTGGCAAGATCAACCAGCAGTTGTTGCACGACGTTGTCTTGATGCATCTGGCCAATCAGCGTGCCGGGACGCATTCCACGTTGCGTCGCGGAGAGGTCGCCGGCAGTACCCGAAAGTTGTTTCGCCAAAAGGGGACGGGTCGCGCCCGTCGGGGACCCTTGCGAACGAACAAGGTCAAGGGTGGCGGAACCGCCAAGGGCCCGAAGCCTCGCGACTATGAGTACCACTTGCCCAAAAAGGCCGTCCGCGCCGCGGTCCGTATGGCCATCCTCAGTAAGTTCCGTGATAACGAGGCTGTGATCCTCGATGACTCGCTCAAGATGGATGCGCCAAAGACTCGTGACGTGGCGGGTATCTTGAAAGCCTTGAAACTGTCCGACACGACCTGCCTCATTAGTACGGCAGGACTGAGCGCCGAAGAGCAGTCGAAGACATACAAGTCGGCACGCAACATTCGTGGCGTCGAGATTTGCCCTGCCTCCGACTTGAATACCTATGTCGTTCTGAAACAGAAGAAACTATTGCTGACGAAAACGGCCCTAGAGCTGTTGCGGGCTAAAGCTAAGGCGTAACGCCGAGCCATTCGTTAGGACTTGTTGGGAGTATGGACCATGCGAGCACGCCCCAGACCAAAGCGATACGTCCGCAAGCTGGAGGCCCGCCGTCGGCCTGCGATTGAGCATCGCGTCGGCCCCGAGTTAAAGCCCTATCAGGTTGTGCTACGGCCGATCGTGACTGAAAAAAGTACGCATCAGAGTACTCGAGCGGAGCGCCATCCATCCGCCGAAGATGGGAAACTCGGCGCGAGCAGTTCATATACTTTCGAGGTTTGCAGTCACGCCTCGAAAACGGACATCAAAAAGGCCGTTCAAGAGATGTTCGGCGTCCGCGTCGTGAAAGTGAACACCCAGAATTGCATGGGCAAGAAAAGGCGTTATCGCTTTCGCGTGGGTACGATGCCGAACTGGAAAAAAGCTATCGTCACTCTGCACCCTGATGATCGGATTGAGTTCTTCTAATCGTCGCGGGTGGTTCGTCTTTGGGCTTCCGCCTTCAGGATAGTGGGTTGTTATGGGAATCCGATTCTACAAACCGACATCTGCGGGCCGCCGACATGGTGCGGTAAGCGACTTTGCTGAGTGTACCAATCCGAAAGTCAACGCACCGGAAAAGTCGCTCGTCGAGCCGTTTAAGCCGAAGGGCGGTCGTAATCATCATGGCGTCATCACCACCCGGTTTCGTGGGGGTGGTCACAAACGGATGTACCGCAAGATCGACTTCAAGCGCCGCAAAGACGGCGTCGAAGCGACTGTGGTTTCCGTCGAGTATGATCCGAATCGATCAGCTCGGATCGCCAAACTGCAGTACGCAGATGGCGTCAAGACCTACATCATCGCGCCCGAAGGCATCAAGGCCGGCGACAAGCTGATGAGCGGCCCGGATGTCGAGCCGCGAGTTGGGAATTGCATGCCGCTGCGGCGTATTCCCGTGGGCATGCCGGTCCACAACATCGAGTTGACCCCCGGTCGTGGTGGCCAGTTGTGCCGATCGGCCGGCTGCAGCGCGACGTTGACGGCACGTGAAGCCGATTGGGCGCAGATTACGTTGCCAAGTGGTGAAGTACGTCGCGTCCATAGCGAATGCCGGGCGACCATCGGTGCAATCGGTAATGCCGATCACATGAATATCCCTCTCGGAAAAGCGGGTCGCAAGCGGTGGAAGGGACGCAAGCCCCATCAGCGCGGGACATCGCAGAATCCGGTATCGCACCCCATGGGCGGTGGCGAAGGCCGGACTGCCGGCGGCCGGCACCCGTGCGGGCCGACGGGCGTTTTGTCAAAAGGTGGTAAGACAAGGCAGAAACGGAAACCCTCCAACAGCTCGATCATTCGTCGACGCCCGCCGGGTGCCCATTTCTAGCAGAGGACCTCAAGCACGGGTCATGCCTGAACGAAAATACTGGCCCGTTTTTGTAAGTCTGACGAATTGACGGCTGGTCGGTTGGTTGTGATGGCAATAGAATCTACGATTACCCTTGTCGCCGGGCGAACCCCGCCCGGCGACGTTAATTGTATGCCTGATGGGAACTGGACATGAGTCGTTCGCTGAAGAAAGGCCCTCACGTTGACGAGCGCCTGCTCACCAAAGTTGAAAAACAGAAGAAGTCGAACGACCGTAAGCCGTTGCGAACGTGGGCACGCGATTGCACGATCGTGCCGGACTTCGTTGGGCATACGTTTGAGATTCACAATGGCCGGATGTTCATGAAGCTTTTCGTCACGGAAGATATGGTCGGTCACAAGCTGGGCGAGTTCGCTCCGACCCGCGTGTTCAAGGGGCACAGCGGCGGCAAGAAGTCGGCAGCGGCAGCGGCCCCAGGTAAGTAGGTTCCTGACTTAGCGGGAGCGGAGACGGCGCCATGGAATATCGAGCCAAACACCGATACGCCGATATGTCGGCTCGAAAGATTCGCCCGTTCGCGGCAATGATCCGCGGCAAGACAGCGGACGAAGCCCTCCAGATGCTTCGCTTTCTACCGAACCGTAGCGCTCGGCTTATCGAGCAAGTGCTTCGGAGCGCGTTGGGAAATGCAGAAGATCGCGGCGCACGGGACATCGAGGAGTTAATCGTCGGTGAATCTCGAGTCGACGATGGGCCGATGTTGAAACGGATTCAGCCGCGGGCCCGAGGCACCGCCTATCCGATCAAACGCCGATTGGCTCATATCGTCATCATGCTGACCGACGGAGAGCCTGAAGCTTAGTCGATTTCCGGTCGAGGTCATTCTCGGCCGTTTTGCGGGGGAGTGTGGCTTATGGGTCAAAAAGTTCGACCGACCGGCTTTCGCACCGGGATCATGACCGATTGGAGTAGCCGTTGGTATGCCGGCAAGCACGACTTCTCCGAATTGTTGGTCGAAGACCACAAGATCCGCAAGTATATCAAGTCGCGTTATGCCCGCGCCGGCATTTCAAAGATTGAGATCGAGCGGACACGCGAAAAGGTGACGGTTCGCGTTTATTCGTCCCGAGTCGGGTCGATCATCGGCAAGAAAGGCCAAGAGATCGACAAGCTCACGAAAGAGTTAGAGAGGCTGACCCACCGGCACATGGAAGTGAAGACAATGGAGGTCGCCCGTCCGGAGGTCGATGCCCAGTTGGTGGCACAGGATATTGCCGAGCAATTGGAGAAACGCGTCAGCTTCCGGCGAACGATGAAGCAGGCGATTCAGCGGGCCATGGAAAATGGCGCTAAGGGAGTTCGCATTCAGCTCTCGGGTCGCCTGGGTGGTGCCGAAATGGCCCGCTGTGAGAAAAGTATGGAAGGCAGTATTCCGCTCTCGACCTTACGCGCGCGAGTGGACTACGGTTTCAGCGAAGCGAAGACCGCCCAGGGGCATATTGGAATTAAGGTTTGGGTTAACAACGGCGATTATTTGGCGCCGGAGGAGTATACCGATGCCGCTAATGCCCAAGCGGGTAAAGTTCCGAAAAAGTCAGCGCGGGGTCGTAAAGGGTAATGCCAGCCGAGGCAATTACGTCGCGCTGGGTGAATTCGGCCTGCAAGCGTTGGAAGGTGGCTGGTTGAGCGCCGAGGCGATCGAGTCGGGGCGCATCACGGCAGCCAATTTCATTCGCGGTGAAGGTCGACTTTACATTCGGGTGTTCCCGCACAAGTCGGTGACCGCAATCCCGCTCGAAACCCGTATGGGTAAGGGCAAGGGCGAGCCTGAATTCTGGGCTGCCGTCATCAAGCCCGGCATGATCCTCTTCGAGGTGGCCGGACTGCCCGAGAGCGCCGCTCGCGATTGTCTGGCGCGGGTCGCTTATAAGATGCCGTTCCGATGCCGATTCGTTGCTCGGCGGCCGAGTGTGTAAACTGAGACTCTTGTTGGATTTAATGAAATGAAACGGAAGGCGAAACTCGCAGATTACCGAGGCATGAGCGATGAGCAGCTCGGCCTCACTCTGCATGATTTGGAAAAGAACCTGTTCCATTTGCGGTTTCAGTCGGCTACCGATCGCCTGGAAACTCCCAGCGAATTGCGGAAGGCCCGTCGCGAGATTGCACGAATCATGACGATCCAACGCCAACGACAGCTCCAGAAGGAGGCCGCCCGTGGCTGAGACGACGACCGCGAATCCTGCCCGAACCAAACGCCGGACCCTCGTTGGTGTCGTGACCCGCGACAAGATGAGCAAAACTCGCCGCGTTGAAATCCAACGCCTTGTTAAGCATCCGCGCTACGGCAAATACATCAAACGGCGGACCGTTTGTTATGTGCATGACGAGAAGAATGAAACACGTGTCGGCGACGTTATTGAAATCATGGAAACTCGCCCGCTTTCCAAACTGAAAAGTTGGCGCTTGGTGCGCGTTGTGAAGAAAGCCCCTGGGTCGGCGACCGATAACGCTCCCGCGGCTGCCGCCGAACCGGCCAAGAGTTGAAAGGTCGCTCGTGTTAACGACGGGCGTGAGGTGCTGTTATGATTCAGATGTATACGTTTCTCGATGTCGCAGATAATACGGGCGCCAAAGAGTGCATGTGCATCAAGGTGTTGGGCGGCAGCCGGCGGCGTTACGCTGGGCTCGGTGACGTCATTGTCGCAAGCGTGAAAAAAGCCATCCCCGGCGGCGACGTGAAGCCCGGTGACGTTGTTAAGGGCGTTGTTGTCCGCACGCGGAAGGCGTATCGCCGGCCTGATGGAAGTTACGTTCGATTCGATCGCAACGCAATTGTGTTGATCGACAATGACCAAAATCCGCGAGGGACTCGCATCTTCGGGGCGGTGGCCCGTGAATTGCGCGAGTGCGGCTTTGTAAAGATTACCAACCTGGCTGCGGAAGTTGTTTGAAACGCGGGCCGGTTTAGGGGCGAGATCATGCATATTCGAACCGGTGATATTGTCGAAGTGATCTGCGGCGACGACGCGGGTGACACGCGAGCGCCGACCACCGGCCGTGTCCTGCGCGTGTTGCCGGAGAAGGACAAGGTCGTCGTCGAGGGCATCAACCGGGTCTATAAGCACCTGAAACCGTCGCGTCGAAACCCACAGGGCGGCCGATTGTCGAAGGAAATGCCCGTTGCTGTTTCCAATGTGCTTCTGTACTGCCCGACCTGTCGGCGAGGTGTGCGTGTCGGTCGCCGGCATGGAGCCGATGGTTCGAAAGAGCGATTCTGCAAGAAATGCAAGGGTGGCCTGGGGCTTGTAAGCAAGGCGAATCCAAAATATGCGGCGAAGAAGGGATGATTGGTATACCCTTCCGCGATTCTGAAACCTGCTTGAAAGAGGTTGGGCCATGGCCCGGCTGATGGAAAAATACAAGACGGATATCCTGCCGATTCTCGTCGAGAAGCTCGGCCGAACGAATATCCATAGTCTTCCGAAGTTGAAGAAAATCGTCATTAACATGGGCGTCGGCAAGGCCCTCCAAGACAAAAATCGCTTGGAGCAGGCGGCCGACCACCTCACGCAAATCTCCGGTCAAAAGGCCGTCATCACGAAGGCGAAGGTTGCCGTCGCCGGTTTCAGACTTCGTGAAGGGAACGAGATTGGATGCCGCGTCACGCTTCGCGGCCGACGAATGTTCGAGTTTCTTGACCGGCTCATCAACGTCGCGCTGCCGCGAATTCGTGACTTTCGCGGGCTGAATCCGAAAAGTTTCGATGGTGGTGGAAACTACTCGATCGGTCTTGCAGAGCAGTTGGTATTCCCGGAAATCGATGCCGACAAGGTGACGTTCACTCAGGGCATGGATATCACATTCGTCATCAGCGGCCGAAATGACGACGAGTCGCGGGAACTACTTCGCCAGTTCGGCGTGCCGTTTCGCGAAGGTTAATCATTCTACGTGATTCGACCGTGGCTGCAGGCGGAGTCTTGAGAGCGGATAGAAAACCTGGAATTTGACCTATGTCAACAAACTCCAAAGAAGCGAAATTCCGCCGCCAAATGAAGCGGCTTGAAGAGCACAAACGGCAGTTGAAAACGGAGCCCGACAAGCGCGATCGGCAGAAAATGATGCTGCCGCGTGAGTTGATTCGTGTTCGCCTTCGCTGCAAACTTTGCGGTCGATCGCGGGCCGTTTATCGTAAGTTTGGTGTTTGCCGGATTTGCTTCCGAGGCATGGCGAGCGATGGCTTGATTCCTGGCGTTCGCAAGGCCAGTTGGTAGATCAATGTCAACGTGATTTGATCCCGAGTTTTTTGTGCCGCCGTTGGTGAGTTGAGATGTTTGAAGGATGAATGAGCCATGATGACTGACCCGATTGCCGACATGCTTACCCGTCTCCGAAACGCCAGCGTCATCGAGCGGCCCGCGGTGGAGATGCCTGCTACCAAGCTGAAAGCGGCCATCGCGAAGGTTCTTCGCGACGAGGGTTTCATCATCGATTATCAGGTGGGTCACTACACCTCGGACGATCAAGGGCACAAGGTTTTTGATCCCAATAGCGACTTCGCCAAGCCGAAATCGGTCCTTCGGGTCTACTTGAAATACGGCCCGGAGGGCGAGCGAGTCGTTCGACACCTCCAGCGAGTCAGTCGCCCTGGGTGCCGCGTTTATCGCCGGGCCGATCAGATCAAGAAAGTTCTAGACGGACTCGGAATATCAATCATCAGTACGAGCAAGGGTGTCATGAGTGATCGCCAGGCTCGTCAACAGAACCTCGGTGGCGAGATTCTTTGCACCGTTTGGTAATCGAGAGGATCGATCGTCATGTCCCGAATTGGCAAACAACCGGTGCAGATTCCTGCGGGCGTCAAGGTCCAGGTTGCCGACGGCACGATTCGCGTGGAAGGCCCCAAGGGCAAACTCGAATTGGCGTGGCACCCAAGCATCAAGGTTGTCATCGACGAGAAAACCAAACAGATCGTGGTCACTCGCAATGGTGATGACCGCGCCGACAAGGCTCTTCATGGGTTAACACGAAGCCTCATTAACAACATGGTAGTCGGCGTCACGAAGGGATACGAGAGAAAGTTGAAAGTCGAAGGCATTGGTTATCAAGCGCGAATGGATCAAAAGACGGTCGTCCTGACCGTCGGCTATGCCAATGCCGTAGAATTGACGCCACCCGACGGTGTCACAGCCGAGGTGCCCGACCCGACAACGATTATCATCAAGGGTGCTGACAAGCAGAAGGTTGGCCAGTTCGCCGCTGAAGTTCGCGCGTCTCGCAAACCCGAACCTTACAAAGGCAAGGGTATTCGATACGACAACGAAGTCGTTCGGCGTAAAGAGGGCAAGGCATTCGCTGCCGGCGGATGATTACCCTGGCTGCTGCGTGTTAATGCGATACAAAGGCCAGAATGGGATGATCCCGCTCTCGCGGTTGGCAATCGCGAGACTTATGGGAGTGATGGAAAATGTCATTGCAAAAACTGGTTAACGTTCGTCGTTTCCGTCGGAAGTTTCGCGTTCGGAACAACATCACGGGCACAGCTCAGCGTCCGCGACTGAGTGTTTACCGAAGCTCGAAGCACATTTACGCCCAACTTATCGACGACACGACCGGCCAGACGATCGTCGCTGTGGGGACGAATGGCAAGACGACAAAGTCGGAGATTCCCTATGGTGGGAATGTCAAGGCTGCCAAGCTTGTCGGACAGAAACTCGCCGAAGCAGCCAAGGCGAAAGGGATCACGGCGGCGGCATTTGATCGTGGCTACTATCGGTTTCATGGCCGCGTGAAAGCGTTGGCGGAGGCTGCAACGCTTGCCGGTTTGGTGTGTTGTGCGCCTCCGAAAGCCGAGCCGGAACCGAAAGCCGTCAAAGCCCCGAAGCCCGAAGGAAAGGGCAAGCCCGACGCCAAGGGTGATGGCGCTCCGAAAAAGGAAAAGAAAGAGAAACCGAAGGAATAATCCCGAGGAACATCGATGGCCCGTGAACGTGGCTCGGATCGCGAATCGCGACCCGACAACTTAAGAGATTTCGTCGTCAAGATCCGGCGCTGCGCCGCTGTCGTGAAGGGCGGTCGGCGTTTCAGCTTCAATGCGCTTGTCGTCGTCGGCGACGAGAATGGCCGCGTGGCATGCGGCTATGGCAAGGCCAACGAGGTTCCTCCCGCTGTGGAAAAAGCTCTCAAGGACGGCCAGGAGAGCATGAAGCGCCAGAAGCGGGTTGCACTCAAGGGCGAGACGATTCCTCATCGCGTCATTGGCCGGTATGGCGCGAGCAAAGTGGTTCTCGTTCCCGCTGGTCCGGGAACCGGCGTGAAGGCTGGCCCTGGTGTTCGCGAGGTTCTGCAAGCCTGCGGTATCCGCAACATTCTCACCAAGGTTCATGGATCGACGAACCCCATTAATCTCGTCAAAGCCACGATTCGCGGCCTATTGCTGTTGCGAACCAAGGCTGAGGTCGAACGCCTGCGGGGAGTGAAAATCTAATGGATCTGTCCAACGTACATGCGGGCGTCGTCCGGCGCAAACGCAAGAAACGAGTCGGTCGCGGTGTCGGTAGCGGGCACGGCAAGACGGCCTCCCGTGGGCATAAGGGGCAATATGCCAGCGCCGGCGCCGACTTGCCAAGCAAACTATTTGAAGGCGGCCAGATGCCGCTCTATCGCCGGGTCCCCAAACGCGGGTTCAGCCACGAGACATGGCGGAAATCGTTTCATGTTGTTAATGTGGGTGACCTGAACGCCTTTGACGATGGCGCTACGGTTGATGCGGAGGCGCTAAAAACCATCGGTTTGGCGAAAGGTCCGGCAGATGGTGTCCGTATACTGGGGACCGGCGAACTTAAGAAGAAACTGAACGTGAAGGCTAATCACTTCTCGAAGTCCGCCGAGGAGAAGATCAAGGCCGCCGGCGGGACCTGCGACCGGCTCGCCCCGCGACAGAAGCCGGTCAAGAACAAGATGAAACCGCGACCCGCCAAGGAAGGGTGATGCGCGGTCTGGCTGAAAGGGGATGAGCCAACAGCCCGAACGAGGAGTCGCGAGTTCTCCTTTTCGGGTTGTTGGCTCGTTGCATTGACGGGAACCGAGGACGGTCATGAACAAGATTATCAGTATTTTTAAGATCCCCGAACTCACCCGCAAGATCATGATCACGGTCTTGTTCCTGGCCGTGTACCGGATCGGCTATTACATCCCCGTGCCGTTTATTGACCAAGAAAAAATGGCCAAGGCGATGGAGTCGACTCAGCGAGGCGCTCTGGGCCAGATGCTGGGTTTCGTGTCGATGTTCTCCGGCGGCAATCTTTCGACGGCCAGCGTCATCGCTCTGGGTATCATGCCCTACATCTCCGCTTCCATTATCCTTCAGTTGCTCGCCAGTTTCTGGCCGCCGCTCGAAAAACTCCAAAAAGAAGGCGAAAGCGGCCGCAAGAAGATCAATGAATACACGCGATACCTCACGGTGCCGATCTGCATCGTGCAGGCCATTTTCGTCGTTCAGAGTTTGGTGACATCCGATGGTGGCGGAGCGGGAGGACTTGCCGTTGAAGGGTTCGATGTCGGTGCCAATTACTACCTTTTCGGGCTGAGTACCGTCATGATCATGACGGCAGGAACCATTTTCCTCATGTGGCTGGGCGAGCAGATCGACGAATACGGCATCGGCAACGGCATCAGTCTTATTATCATGGCGGGCATCGTCGGCCGTATCCCGGACGCGACCCGGGCATTGCTCATCGGCCCAGATGGAAAGTTGAAAGATTCATTGTTCACGCTGGGCGGCACGTCGGTGGGCGACATCAGTTTCGAGAAACTGCTTGTGCTGATGGTGATGTTCGTGGCCGTCGTCATCGCCGTGATTGCCATGACCAAGGCCCAACGCCGGATCCCGATGCAGTCGGCCAAGCACGTTCGTGGGCGGCGCGTTTACGGCGGCACTCGGAACTATCTCCCGCTGAAGGTGAACCAGGCAGGCGTCATGCCGGTGATCTTCGCCAGCAGCTTACTCATGCTACCGGTGTTCGTGTTGCGAGGATTTGCGTCGGCGGGTTACGGTTGGGCGTCATCGCTGGTCGCTGCATTCGATCGCCAGGGGTATTTGTATACCCTGTTCTACATCGCGTTGATCTATTTCTTCTGCTACTTTTGGACCGCGATCACGTTCAATCCCAAAGACATGGCCAACAACCTGAAGGACTGGGGGAGCTTCATCCCGGGTTATCGGCCGGGAAAGAGTACCGCGGACTATCTCGAAAAAGTACTGATGCGAATCACCTATGTGGGTGCGGCGTTCTTGGCGATCGTGGCCATCATCCCGAACGTGATTTCCAATGAGATGCACGTCGATCAACGCGTGGCCAGCTTCTACGGGGGTACGGGTCTGTTGATCGTCATCAGCGTGGCCCTTGACCTTGTTCAGAAAATCAACAGCCATCTGGTCATGCGGAATTATCCGGGATTAACGGAAGATTGACGGTGCCGCCTGGAATGAGGCTCAGTCGCCCCTACCCTCCGCGTGGAATGCGACGTATCAATGAAGATAGGGTGAAATGGCCGGGGCATTGTCTGCCCCGGCGTGTTTTTCGAGTGAGGCCGGCCCATGCGCGTGGTTTTCGTCGGCCCTCCGGGCAGTGGGAAAGGCACTCAAGCCAAGCGATTGCAAGAGCGTGAAGGCCTTCTTTGCATTGGCACCGGCGATATCCTGCGAGCCGCCGTACACGCAGGAACTGAACTCGGCAAGAAAGCCGCCGGATACATGCTCAAGGGCGAACTCGTCCCCGACGACGTTGTCAATGCTGTAATTGCCGACCTGTTCGATCGCCCCGACCACCCAGAACGCTTCGTCATGGATGGCTATCCCCGAACGTTGTCACAGGCAATCGCGCTCGATCGTATCCTCGGCGAACGCGGCGTGGCGATCGACACCGTCATCAACTTTCAGATTCCCGATGACGTGGTTGTGTCGCGGTTGGTGAACGGTCCCGGTCGAGGGCGAAGCGATGACAACGAAGCCACCGTAATCAGGCGACTGTTCATCGATAAACAAAACGCGGGCCAAATCGTAGAATATTATCGCAAGAAAGGCATTCTGTTTGACGTCAAGGGCATTGGCACGGAAGACGAAGTGTTCGCGTCTATCGTGAGAGTCCTAAAATCTCGACCCAATTAATCTCCATGTTGCGGCAGTTTGTCAGCAAGGCCCCTGAGCTGAAATCGGAGCGAGAAATCGCCCTGATGCGCGAATCCGGCAAGGTCGTGGCCGAGGCGCTCCGCATGTGCCGGGAAATGGCCAAACCCGGTGTGCGAACCGCGGACATCGATCGTGCCGTCGAGGATCTCTACAAACTGCGAGGCGCTACCCCGCTTTTCAAAGGGTATCCCGGCCAGAATAGCAAAGTCCCGTTTCCGGCAGTCACTTGCATATCGCTGAATGCTGAAGTTGTCCACGGCATTCCTGGCCCGCGCGTGATTCGCGAAGGTGACTTGGTCAAGATTGACACGGCGTGCAAGCTTAATGGTTGGTGCGCCGATGCCGCCATCACCCTGATGATCGGCGAAGTCAGGCCCGAGTGGAAACGTTTGGTCAAAGTCGCCGAAGAAACCCTTGAGATTGCCCGCCTCGAGTTGGGATGCCGGCGATGGTGGACCGAAGTCGCCGAGCGAATGCAGCGGCATGTCGAGCAGTCCGGCTTCAGTGTCGTGACACAATATGTCGGACATGGCATCGGCCGCACGATGCACGAAAACCCGCAGGTCCCCAATTTCGTTAACAAGGAAACACGTCGGCACAACTTCCGCCTGGAAGAGGGGTTGGTCCTCGCCATCGAACCGATGGTTAACATGGGACGGGCGGAAACGGAGACCCTTCGCGATTTTTGGACCGTGGTGACCCGTGACGGCCTGCCGAGCGCTCACGTCGAACACACTTTCGCGATCACCGCTTCGGGAGTCCAAGTCCTGACGGCTGCCCCAGGCTTGTCGCCGAATCCAAACATTGCGCCAGAAACGGCTCCGGCGGAAAATCGTGACTTGCCGCCAAGTCAGACCAATCTATAATGAGGGTTTACTTTCCCCGAAACCATTGGGGATTGGAGTGGATACCATGAAAGTACGATCGAGCGTCAAGCGCGTCTGCGAAAAGTGCAAGATGGTGCGACGACGCGGCAAAGTGTTTGTGATTTGCGATAATCCGCGGCATAAACAGCGGCAAGGGTAGGAGAGCGCGCATGCCCCGTCTGATGGGTGTGGATATTCCGAACGACAAGCCCGCGCACATCTCGTTGCGTTATTTGTACGGGATCGGCCCGACGACCGCGCGGATGTTGTGCGAACAGGCACGGATCGATCCTCAGCGAAAAGCCAAAGAGTTGACCGAGGACGAACTCGCTCGATTGGCGACATTGCTCGATCGTGAATACACCGTCGAAGGCCCGCTTCGCCGGCAGATTCAGCAAAATATTGCCCGCCTTCGTGACATCGGCTGCTATCGCGGCGTGCGTCATCGCAAGGGGTTGCCGGTTCGCGGCCAACGCACGCGAACGAATGCTCGTACCCGTAAGGGCCCGCGAAAGACCGTTGCCGGCAAGAAGGGCGTCAAGGAAATGCGCTAGTTCGAAAGCGGACGATTCGACTTGGGGCAGCGTGGCCCTTATCGAATCCGTCTCGCTTTCTTTTTTCATAGACCTGGATCCCCATGGCCAAGAGCAAGAAGAAAAAAGCGCGGCGTAATGTGAGCAAGGGCATCGCCCACATTCAAGCCACGTTCAACAACACGATCGTAACGATCACCGATACCAACGGCGATACGCTTTGTTTCGCATCCGCCGGGACTGTTGGCTTCAAGGGCAGCCGCAAGAGCACGCCGTTCGCGGCTCAGAGGGCAGCCGAGGAAGCCGCGTCGCGGGCAGCGAAGTTCGGAGTCAAGGAAGTCGATGTTCGCTTGAAAGGGCCAGGTTCCGGTCGCGAGTCGGCCGTTTCCGCGCTTCAGCAGGCGGGCTTAAACGTGAAGGTCATCGAGGATGTGACGCCGCTGCCGCACAACGGTTGCCGGCCGCCGAAAAAACGCCGCGTGTAAGTTCGAATCATCGAACACAGTTATGCTGGTTTTGATCGCCGAGCCGTTACCCGAATCCACGAACCATTGACAATCGATAATTGACATGGGACGCAATCTCGATCCAGTTTGCAAAAAGTGCCGCCGCGAGGGCATTAAGCTCTACCTCAAGGGTTCGCGTTGTCATGGGCCGAAGTGCCCCATCGACAAAGAAGCACCCCCGCCGGGTATGCACGGCACCAAACGCTCAAAGCTGAGTGAATACGGCATTCGACTCCGTGAAAAGCAACGGCTCAAGAGGTTCTACGGGCTGTTCGAGCGGCAGTTTCAGCGTTTCTTCGAGTTGGCGTCGCGATCGCCTGAGAACACGGGTGAGATGCTCATCAGCTTAATGGAACGCCGGCTCGACAACGTGGTCTATCGGCTCGGTTACGCCCACTCTCGCAACGCCGCTCGCCAAATGGTCTCCCATGGCCATATTCTGCTCAACGGCAGAAAGTGCGCAATCCCCAGCCGGCTGCTTCGGCCGGGCGATACAATCTCGATTCAAACCCGCAATCGAACGCTAACGCTCGTTCGGGTAAATCTCCAAGATACTCACCCGCACATTCCCGATTACATGGAGGTGACCGGCACGGAGCCGCCCGTCGCGAGGATGACGCGGATGCCGACGCGAACGGACATCGATCCCCACATTCAGGACATTCGCGAACAGTTGATTATTGAAGTGGCGGCCCGATAGTATCGGTGGCGTTGCGGCGATTCGGGCGACGCCGTGACGTCATGGTCCCTGCCCACGGCTTTCAGACTTTGGTTCGGAGTTTGACATGCGCATTCGTTGGCGTGGACTGGAATTGCCGAGTCGTGTCGTCGCCGATCGGACGACCCTGACCGATACCTACGGCCGATTCGTCGCCGAGCCTTTCGAGCGCGGATTCGGCATGACCGTTGGCAATAGCCTTCGACGAGTCTTGCTCTCCAGCCTCGAAGGCAGCGCCGTGACCCGCGTCAAGATCCAAGGCGTTCAACACGAAATCTCCACGATTCCCGGCGTCGTTGAGGACGTCACGGATATCATCTTGAACGTTAAGAGTCTGGTCGTGAAGAACACGTCCGAGCAGGCTCACATCATCAAGATTAACAAGCACGAGCGCGGGGTCATCAAAGCCAAAGACATCGAGACCGACGCCGCCGTTCAGATCATCAACCCGGAACACGTCATCGCCACCCTCAATGCGGACGTGCCGTTCGTCATGGAAATGACGGTCGAAAACGGCCGCGGCTATCGGACGGCCGAAGAGAGCCTCACCAAAGAGCGAGAGATCGGCGTCATTCCGATTGATGCGAGCTTCTCGCCCGTGGTTCGGGTGAAGCACGATATCGAAGAGACCCGCGTCGGCCAACGCACCAACTACGATCGCCTCATTCTCGAAATCTGGACGAACGGCACGGTGACTCCTCAACTGGCTTTGGTGGAAGGCGCGAAGATCCTGAGAAAGCACCTGAATCCGTTTATCCAGTACGCGGAGCCGGGGCCCGAGTTGCCGCTTGACGAACGAGCTGAGATGGGCGTGCCGATCGATACGGTCGATGCCGAACTGGAAGGCAAGCTCAACATGAGTTTGGCCGAACTCGAGTTGTCCGTTCGTGCCACGAACTGCCTCGAATCCGAGGGGATCACGACCGTTCGCGATCTCGTCATTCGAAGTGATGAAGAACTGCTTGAGGTTCGCAATTTCGGTGAAACGACGCTCCGCGAGGTGAAGGCCAAACTGGCTGAGCGCGGATTGTCGTTGAACATGAAACTGCCGGCGCCGCGCCGTTAAACTGACGTCATTGCCGGCGCGACTGCCGAATGACCGATACAAATACCTGACCCCGATACTGCCATGCGTCACCTGAAAGCCGGTCGAAAACTCAACCGCAACGCCACGCATCGCTTGGCGATGTTTCGCAACCTGACGCGAGCGCTCTTCGAACACGGGCGCATCGTCACTACGCTGGAAAAGGCAAAGGAATTGCGCCCGTTCGTCGAACGGCTCATTACCATTGCCAAGCGTGGCCTGGCGAATCCATCGAGGGCATTACACGCCCGGCGACTTTGTTTGCAACAGTTGCATGACAAGAACACAATCTCGAAGCTATTCAATGAGATTGCCCCTCGCTTTGCCGATCGGCCGGGTGGATACACTCGCGTGATCAAACGGTTGGAGCGGCGGCTTGGCGATGCGGGTCGAACCGCGTTCATTGAGTTGCTGAAGCAAGGTGAAAAGAAAGTTCGCGCCCGCGAGCGGGGGCCGGCACCGGCTCCAGCGCCGCGCGTCGAAACGGCTCCGCCGCCTCCGGCGCCCGCGCCAACGCCGGCACCGGAGCCGCCACCGGCCAGTTAGAACGGTCCATCCTACGAAGATTCGGCCCGCAAGAGAACGCTCTTCGCGGGCCGTTTCCATTTTCCAATTCGCTATAATCAGAGTGTCGCCCGACAACCTGCCGCCTAGCCGCCATGAACATCGTTCATTACCCACATCCGGCCTTGCGTCATCCGGCCAAGCCGATCACGAGCATCGATGCCGAGATTCGGCGATATGCCGCACAAATGATCGACTTGATGTACGAAAACAAAGGGTTAGGGTTGGCGGCCCCCCAAGTCGCTTTGCCGTTCCAATTGCTCGTCATGAATTTTGCCGGAGATCCCGAACGCAAGGATCAGGAATGCGTCGCCATCAATCCCATCATTCTCGAACGCAAGGGTCACCAGGAAGAGACCGAAGGTTGTCTCAGCTTTCCGGGGCTTTATCAAAAGGTTCGCCGCGCTCGTTCGGTGACCGTGCAGGCCTATGATCTTGATGGTCGCCTTTTTGAGATGAGGGTTTCCGACCTCCCGGCCCGAATCTGGCAACACGAAGTCGATCACCTTATCGGTGTCTTGTTTATTGACAAGATGGGAACCCTTGGCAAGATCTCCGCGCGGGGGTCGCTCCGTGAGTTCGAGGCGACTCACCGCCGATTACAGGATCGCGGAGAACTGCCTGCCGATCATGACCTGGAACGGGCGTTAGTTGCATTGGAAGCCGCTCGCGGAGCTTGAGCTGGGGGAGAAATGCGCGTCGTTATGATGGGCACGGGCACGTTTGCCGAGCCGACTTTTGAAGCACTTCTGACTCGGGACGGATTAGTGGTTGGTCTCATCACACAACCGGACCGGGCAGCCGGAACCATTCGCGGGTCAACCCGCCAAACCGGCCGCGGCATGAAGGCGATCGCAGCCGAGCGAGGCATTCCCGTCGCCCAGCCGGAGAGCGTTAACACGCCAGAGGGCATGGATGCGTTGAAAAGCATGAGTCCCGAGGTGCTAGTCGTCGCCGCCTATGGCCAAATCCTCTCAAAGGATGTCTTGGCGATTCCCACGAGGGGTGGCATCAATGTCCATGCATCGATGCTTCCGAGTTATCGTGGGGCGGCGCCCGTGGCCTGGGCGATCTATCACGGCGAAAGTCGAACCGGCGTGACGATTATCCGCATGACGACCGGGCTCGATGCCGGCGATATTCTCGCCCAGGAACCTCTTGACATTCTCCCCGACGAAACCGCGGGCGACTTGGAGGCCAGACTGGCGCCGCTCGGGGCAAGGCTAGCGCTTGATGTTGTCGACCGCATGTGTTTGGGGCCAGTCACCGGCATGGCTCAAGATAAGTCCAAAGTGAGCAAGGCCCCGAAGCTCAAAAAGGAAGACGGATTGATCGACTGGACGAGGCCCGCCGAACAGGTGACCCGTCAGATTCGCGCGATGCAGCCATTTCCCACGGCGTATACGTTTCTTCATCGGCAAGACCGTCCCGTAACGCGATTACAGATTGTGAAAGCCATCGCGGAACCGGGTCCCGTTACCTCGGAGTTGCCGGGGGCAATCGCGGTCATCGACGGGAAACCGCGTCGGCTGCTGGTCGCGTGCGGCCAGGGCACGAGGCTTGAAGTGCTGGAGTTGTTGCCAGAAGGCAAACGCCGCATGCCTGCTGAGGAGTTTCTGCGGGGCCGACCCGTGAAGCCGGGAGATAGTTTCGGGCCGGAACAGCGCTCGTGAAAAGAAAAGCGGCGATCCCCTACAGATCGCGGCTTAGCGCGAATTATTCATGGTTTGAAGATCAAATGGCCTGCGGTTGCGTCTAACTAGTTGAAACCGCAAGTTTTTGACGCGAACCGAGGCCGTCCATGAGTATCCAGACTGCTTGGCAAGGACTCTTCGATTTTCTGCCCGAGCGACCCATCGTCGTCGAACCGTCCGATGCCCCGCTCACTTCCGATGCCGGCCTGCTCCCCATCCGCCAGTTCGATGAGCAGTTGGCCTTCACCCAACAATTCGCTTCCGCCATTGACGACCCGCGTGACCCGGCCTTGATTCAACACACCATCATCGACCTGGTGCCGGCACAAGACTATGGCATCCTCGCTGACTATGTCGATCAAAATGACCACGGTGTCTTACGCCACGGGCGGACCTTCAGACTCCTGACCGGACGCCTTCCCAACGGTGACAACTTGGCCAGCCAACCGACTCTGTCACGTTACGCCACGTCGAGGGTTTCTGGTATCAAGCCGGCAGTTGGCCGCATCCGCGTTGGGTGATCGTCAAAGCGG
>CAZESP010000045.1:0-42334 GCA_964515185.1 uncultured Alcaligenaceae bacterium | reverse complement strand
CCATTTTTTCCGGCCCGGCCTATTTCCTCGTCCAGCACCGATGACCTCTCGCCCACCACCCGCAGGCGACGGCCCTCCAACTGGCCAACGGGCAATTGTTTCCGCTCCGAGGCTGACACACTACAGCGGAAAGCACTGGCACGAACGGAGTCAATCGATCGTTGTGGCAATTCTAAAGCCACTGCCGCCGTAATATGATGCAGCAAAGGCAGTTACGTTTCAATTTTCACGCCACGATTCGCAGCGACCGTGTCGGAACCAATGGGTCTGTCCCGGTCAGGTCGAACCATTCCTGGCGAAGGTCGGCGGGAAAAACGAGGTCACTTCGGTAATTTGGTTGCATCAGCCGCCACGATGGCCGGCCAGGAATTGTCGGCATTTCGCCACGTCGCCGCCGACCGGACTCGGCCCAAGTTTCGGCCTCCTGCGTCAACCAATTCAAGAGGCGTTCGAACCATTGGCGGAATTTTTCGAGCTGGTCACGACCCAGTCGCGGAGGGACGATAAGCGATGGACCAACGACGACGCGCCCTCGGGAGAACGGCCGCGGAATCGCAAACCGATCCCAACTCCGAGCGCGCCAAGGTCGGTCAAAGCCATATCCAGCACAGCAAATGGGAATGCCGATTTTCGATGCGAGGAACACGGCACCGACCGAGAATTTTCGCCGCGGACCGCGTGGGCCGTCGGGCGTGATGCTCGGGTTTCGCGAGTCATCCTTGAGGAACTGAAACAGAGCTGATACCGCGCCTCGTGACGTGGAGCCTCGAGCGACATCCCAGCCCATGTGGGTCATCGCCTTCGCAATCAACTCGCCGTCACCGTGTTCGCTTGCCAACCCCAACATCCGAGCGCCGCCGTAGAGAACGATCGGCGCGATCAGATACTCGTGCCAACAGACGTAGACCGTGCGGCCGCGATAGTCGGGACGAAGGCAATTGACGCGTGGATCAAAGTAGATCGATCGCCAGTCAATCGTTCGACACCAGACCTTGGCGACGCCGGCGCCGGTCATGGCTAGACTCTTGATCCAGAATGGATTCCGCATCGCCATTGCTTGCCCGTTGGTGTCGCAGGTTTCGACTATTCGTGCCAACTTGTCTGATCGTCACGTTAGATCGATTCCTTGAGGAATTTCGGATGGGGCGGCAGTTAGACTGAGGCTGGGCAACGTGGGAAATGGCCAACGGATGGCTCACAGCGCAAGATAACTGTTGCCTTCCAAGCCACGCCCGACCCTGGGGTCTGACCAATGCGCTCAATCACCTTGGCCTTGCTGTTGACCGCCGTAGTATCCGGCCGCGCTCAGGACATCGGCTCCGCGATGCGACCGCAAGATTTCAACCCTTATTTCCCGTACTTGAATTACCCGAAGCTCACGACACCCATGTGGGTCGGCGAAGCGGGCGTGGACGCCGTCGTCATTCTGGCCATCGACGATATGCGGGAGACGGCTCGTTATGAGAAGTTCCTGCGCCCGATATTGAAGCGTTTGAAGGCGATCGACGGCCGCGCTCCGGTCAGCATCATGACCTGTTCGATCGATCCGAACCTGCCGGAACTGCAAGGCTGGTTGAAAGAGGGCCTAAGCCTCGAAACACACACGATCGATCATCCATGCCCGCTGTTGCAGAAAGGCGACGTCGCGACGGCCAAATCAACGTTTGATCGTTGTGTCGATCTCTTGTGCCGCGTGCCGAACAACAGACCGGTCGCTTTTCGCATGCCGTGTTGCGACTCCCTGAACACGGTCAGCCCTCGCTTTTTCGCGGAGATATTCAGCGGCACCACCGCGAGCGGCCGTTACCTTCAGATTGATAGCTCCGTCTTCAACCTCATCACACCGAATGACCCGTCGCTGCCACGCGAGTTGGTCTGGGACACCGACGGCCGCGAACGATTCCGAAAATACCTGCCGCGCGACCGTTCCTTCGTGAATTACATTGAGGACTACCCCTACCCGTATCTCATCGGCGGAAATTGTTGGGAATTCCCTTGTGCGATGCCCAGCGACTGGGCGGCCCAGCATTGGCACAAACCGCGAAACCCGATCACGCTCCGTGACTGGAAGGCTTACCTCGACTCCGTCGTTATCAAGAAGGGCGTCTTCAACCTCGTCTTCCATCCTTACGATTGGTGCAGCCCGGAGCAGATTGTCGAACTCATCGACTATTCTCAGGCGACATACGGCAAGCGGGTGAAGTTTCTGACATTCAAAGAAGCGTCTGAGCGACTTGCGATCAATGTCCTCGGCGGGCCACGCTGGGTGAACAAGACCGGTCGCGGGGTTGACGTTCAGGTCCGTGACCTCAACGGCGACGGATTTGTTGACGTTGTTATTGACGCGGGAGAAAAGCCGCGGCGCCGCTCATGGGACGCGGCGAAAGGTGAATGGGACTCGCAAAGTGTTTTTTTTCCCATGAGCCCGACATTTGCCGTGGCTGGCAAATTCACCTACAGCCGGTCGATCCGCCTCGCCGGCCGCATGGCGATCGTTGCCGGTAACCCCGGCGAGCAGGCCGTCTTTGGACTTCCGAACGCCGATAAACCAGATCGCATGCCGTTCTCACTGCCACCAGGGGCGAGGCTACCTGCCGATGGCCGCGATCATGGGCTTCGATTCGTCGACCTCGACGGCGACGGCAATGATGACGTGTTGTTCTCCAACGAAACCGAGTATGGCATCTATCTCTTCGGCGACGTACGGTCGGGCTGGAACCGAAAGATCGCCGCCGGAAAGGCGGGTGAACCGGGGTCATTGCCGCTAATTGCACGCGATGGTGCCAACAATGGCTTCTTCATTCACGGCCGCTCACTCTATTGGCAAAATGAGAACACAAGCCACCTGAAAGACCTAGTCGACCGGCGTTCGTTCACCGATCTGCTGGCCGGCGTCGATCTGGGGTCGAAGTCGGCGGAATTCTCGCGGCGCAGCATCCAAGCGAAGCCCGGATTTGCCGTGGAGTTAATGGCCGCCGAACCGTTGGTTGAGGACCCCATCGCCTTCGCTTTTGGCCCTGATGGGAAGCTCTGGGTCGTCGAGATGGGCGACTATCCGCGGGGCGTCGACGGAAAAGGGCGAGCCGGCGGCCGCGTGAAGTTCCTCGAATCGACGCGAGGCGACGGCCGATACGACAAGGCCACGGTCTTTCTCGACAACCTGCCGTTTCCGACCGGTGTGTTGCCGTGGCGAAAGGGAGTCCTGGTCACTTGCGCTCCGGACATCTTCCTCGCTGAAGACACGGACGGCGACGGGAAGGCCGACAAACGCGAGGTGTTGTTCACCGGCTTCGTGCCAGGCAATCAGCAGCATCGAGTCAACACACTCGCATGGGGATTAGATAATTGGGTCTACGTCGCCAACGGTGACAGCGGCGGCGGCATCAAGTCAATGAAAACCGGCAAGATCGTTCTCATCTCCGGCCGCGACCTGCGCATCCGCCCTGATAGCGGCGAGATCGACGCTCAAACGGGAATGACACAATTCGGCCGTTGCCGCGACGATTGGGGGAATTGGTTCGGCGGCAACAATGCCAATCCGATGTGGCATTATCTGTTGCCCGACCACTACGTCCGGCGCAATTTCCATGTTCCGCCGCCCGAACTCCGCGTGCCGATCATCCCCGCAGTCGCGCCGGTGTATCCCATTAGCCGCACCCTGCCGCGATTCAACGACCTCCACACGGCGAATCGCTTTACTTCGGCGTGCAGTCCAACGGTATATCGCGATGAGCTGTACGGCCGGCACTTCACCGATTCCGCGTTCGTCTGCGAGCCGGTGCATAACCTGGTCAGCCGCGTCGTCATGAGTCCGCTCGGCGCGACCTTCAACGGCCGGCGAGCCGCTGACGAGGAGCGAGCGGAGTTCCTGGCGTCCTCGGACAATTGGTTCCGCCCCGTGTTTGCGCAGACCGGCCCCGACGGTTGCCTCTGGGTCGCAGATATGTACCGGCACGTCATCGAACATCCCGAGTGGATCCCCCTCGACTGGCAGCGGAAACTCGACTTGCGGGCCGGTCACGACAAGGGGCGAATCCTTCGCGTAGTCCCGGTCTGGACGAAGCCGAGGGCGATGCCGCGTCTGGATCGCATGGACGACGCCGCGCTTGTTGCCGCACTCGACAGCCCCAACGGTTGGCAACGCGACATGAGTCAGATGATGCTGCTTTGGCGGCGCGACGTCATTGACAAGAAAGCCGTCGCTTCTCTGCAGTTTCTCGCCTTGAAGTCGGATCGCCCCTTGGCGCGCCTTCATGCCCTCTGCACCCTCGATGGCCTTGGACTGCTTTCCGACGAAGTCTTGTCGGCGGCCCTGGGCGATTCCCATCCAGGCGTCCGGCGCGAGGCCATTCGCCTGGGCGAAGGTCGATTCGCCACGTCGCCCCGTTCTGTCGAGGCTTTGACGCATCGCCTGAATGAAACCGACGCCCACATCCTTCTGCAGCTCTGTTGCTCACTTGGGGAATGGGATGATCCGCGAGCCGGAACAATGCTCGCCTCGTTGCTGACTCGAGAAGGCACGGATTTCCGGTTACGAGCCGCCGCATTGTCGTCGATTAACAAACGAAACCTGCCGCATGTGGCCGGTGCGGTGGCAGACACAGTTCGTGGTCATCCGACGATGACTCAGGCACGGACCGAAGCCAGCTTAGCCCTGGTACGTCTTGCCATCTTGATGGACGATCGAAAATCGCTGGCGACGTTGATCCGGCGCGTGACATCGAGACCGGCGTCACCCGCGGTCACCCAAGGCGTCATCGCCGGCATGCTTGAGTCGCTCGATCAACGGAAGATGACGCTCGCAAAGTGGGCGGATGGGGACAGCGAGCTTCAGGGCGTCGCCGACCGAATTCGCATGATCCTCGATCAAGTGCGTCGAATCATCGCCAACGCCAAGGCACCGGCGGCGGATCGCAGCGCCGCGATTCGGCTCCTCGCATTTGAATCGACGCGAAGCGCTGACGACGCGACGCTGTTGATCGGCTTGCTCACGGCGATCGAACCTGAGGAGATTCAAACGGCTGCCATAGCGTCGTTGGGGCGACTACGCGATCCGTCGGTTCCAAGGCGTTTGTTGGACGTTTGGCGCGGCCTTGGCCCGGCACATCGCGGCCAAATTCTGAATCTCCTGCTGCAAACCAACGAAGGTGTTCAAGCGATCCTTACGGCAGCCGAAACGAAGCAGGTGCCTTTGGTGGAGATCGATGCGGCGGCGCGGCAACGGATGTTGTCGATAAAAACGCCAGCCCTCCGCAACCGCGCCGACAGACTATTTGCCGGCGTGGTGAACCCCGATCGGCAAAAGGTAATCGAAAACTACTTGAAGGTGCGCGACATGAAAGGTGATGCCGAGGATGGGTCCGTCGTTTTCGGCAAGGTTTGCGCCGCGTGCCATCGCCTAGCCGCGATGGGAAACGTAGTCGGTCCCGACCTTGCGCCGTTGGCCGAGAAGCCGCTGGACTATTTGCTCACCGCGATCTTCGACCCGAATCGGTCGATCGAGGCCCGCTACGTTGAATACGCCGCTGAACTGGCCAACGGTATCACTCTTCGAGGCGTTCTGGCGGCCGAAACCGGCAATAGTATCACGATGATCACACCCGATGGAAAATCGCACACCGTTTTGCGAACCCAGTTAGAGTCGCTCACGAGCACGGGCCGGTCCATGATGCCCGATGGCCTGGAAGCCAACATCAACCACCAGGAAATGGCCGATCTGCTCGCGTTCCTTCGAGTGAATCGCCCGAAGCCGAAACGCAAAGTATTCGCCGGAAATAATCCTGCCGTCGTCAAAGCCTCCACCAACGGCATGCTTGAGTTGACGGCTCCGCTCGCGGAAATCTACGGATCGACGCTGGTAATGGAGCGGCAATTCGAGAACCTCGGCTATTGGAGCAGCCCGGATGACGTGGCCGCATGGGAAATAGATGTCGCACGCCCGGGTCGTTATGCCGTCGAACTCGACTACGCCTGCCACGCGACGGCGGCAGGCAATCGATATGAGGTGATCCTCGGCGAGTCGCGATTGACAGGCACCGTGGCCAGCACGGGCACTTGGGAAAGTTACCGTCGCCTCACGATTGGCAACGTGTCACTGCCGACTGGGCGCGTTCGCGTCATCATGAAACCGGACGGGCCAGTGAAAAGCGCCATGATCGACTTGCGATCGATCCGACTGATCCCGGTGAAGTGAGACAAACAAAACAGCCCGCGGCATCCTCGGTAGGAATCGCCGCGGGCTGTTCGTGTGGGTTAACCCCGGAACCTATCGGATCACAGATCGGATGAGTAAAAACTCATAAGGTTCGGCGGAGGCCTCAGGAAGACCCAGAGGCACAATCCAAGGCCGATCGTCGCGAGATCTGAATCACCGGCAGGTTCCTACCGAAGGATTCTGTAGCGTCGATACGCACCTCCTTGGAAGAGAATCGAGCCATCGCACCGAATCGGGTCGCTTAGGTATTGCGTTGCAGTCTCCGGCCGATGCCGCGTAGCGGGATCGAAGCCACGGAGAATCGGTTGCGAAACCCGTCGGGTCAGGCCCATCTAACGAGCCGGGAGCCGAGACACTAATGCTTGTTGTTGAGTCGAATCGTCCGTCACGGGTTAGGTTGGCGGCCGATTCCTCCGGCGTCTGTCTCCCGTCCCAGTGCCCGTTGTTTACGACCTGAGTTTAACCAGTCACCACGGTCACAGTCAACGAAAAAAACCTGAATTCGCCGAGATTTATTTGGATTGCGGCGAAGCCTCATCGGGTCGCAACAATCGCGAAGCGGCGGCAATCGGCGCGGACTTTTCTGGCCGGCGGCTCTAGTCCGGCTTCACCGGGTCATGCGTGCGCCCCAGTCGCGAATACCACGCGGGCAACTCCGCCATCTCGGCACGGACACGATCTGACGGATTCAAGAATGTCACCGGCCGCGGGGCCGTCAATGCGACCATCTGACGAACGTCGAAGTATTCGAGCAGGCCGAACGTGAAGAGTTCCGGCGCCTGATCGAACGATCGATTCGCTTCGATGACTTCCTTCAGACTTCCCAACGACCCGGTCAGCCTCGCGGATTCAATCGTCTTTGTTTCGAGGGCTGCGGCGGCCAACGCGATGACCGAACTACGCGGCCCGAAGGCGTGAATCGCGATCGAGCGGTGCCCGTTCTCACTCGCCCAACGGGCAACCGCCGCGACCTGACCCGACTGCCAACCCAACGGGCGCTCGCCAATAGTGCCCAGCAGAAGCGCAAATAAGTATCCGTGGCTGCGAAGCGCGGCATCGCCGAAGTAGAACGGATCGACCGCCAGGACGCAATGGCCCGCAGCGAGCAACCGCTCTACCTCAGCCGTTAACGCGGCGCGACCGCCATCGCTAACGAGTATGACTGTCCCCTTCGGCTTGCCCCGGCGAAACTCGACGGCCGAGAAGGAGATGCCCCGATCGGTTGCGAAACGCCAGAACTTTGCCGTCGTTCCCTTTTGCGTGTCCTCACTGACCTTGGCATCGGTGATGTTCCAGTCGGGATTGCGGAGAACCTCGCGTAACTTCGCGTGCTGGCGAGCTTGCCAATCGCGAACGCCGGCTTCTTTCGCCGGCAGTCCGGGGTTGCGTGGAAGGTTCTTGGCAAGGCTTAGCGCGAGCGAGTTCATCGTTGCGTTCATGGGCGGCAGTTTCACCGCTAACTCTTCGGTCGTTTTCAATTCCTTCGGGCACGCGATTTCCTTGGCGGAAACCGAATCCTCGCCGGCGAAAAAGGTATCGCAAAGGAGCCGGTAATAGGCTTCGCGATTATCTTGCTCGAAGTTGTGCGTGCCGGGCACGTCATTGACATGAGTTCTCAGTTTCTTGCCGGCATCCAGAAGCCGATAGACCGGTTCGGCGGCGTCTCGCAGCGGCGGCAGGGCGTATCCCGATTCAAAGCAGCAATTATCCTTCGAGTTGTACGTCAGCAGAGCCGCCCGAGGCGCGAGCATTGCGGTTAGGTGGGTGTAATCGGCGTATCGGCCAAGGTCGCAAGGCGTCTGCTCGGAGTCGCCGAGATCTTTGAAGTGTCGCACTCGCGTCCGAAAGCTGGAATAACCCGCCACGGGATTCGACAGCGTCACGCGAGTATCGAGTGAGCTGATGAATATCGTCTGCCAGCCGCCGCCGGAGAGGCCGCTGACAGCCACTCGCGCCGGGTCGGCGTTGGGATGCGCCAGCAGCAGATCAAGGCCCCGGCTCATCGCGAGGAAGAAGACCGACAAGCCGCCGGTGCCGCACAGATCGAGTTGATTCAGGCAGCCATGACGATTTCCCGGCACGGCGAGTTGGCCCATGCCGAGCCATTCGGGATTCAGCACAATCATGCCCCGCTTGGCCATGTTGATGCAGCGAATCTGCTTGTAGGTCGCCGACTTGCCCTTGGAATCGTGACCATTGACGGCCATCCCGAGCGGGACTTTGCCCGAGAGTGACGCCGGCTCATAGAGAACGGCGGGGATCCACAATCCGGGAACGGCCTCATAACGGAGCTTTTTAACGCGATAATCCGGCCCGCCCGGCATGGTCTCCAACCATTCGACTCTCAGTGGAGCGTCTCGCCATTGAGCCGCCTCACCGCGAAAAACAACATTCGTCAGAACGTCATCACGAGTCTTGTGAGCGAAGGCCCGCCACTGGGCGGCGGTCTGGACCTTGGGTAGCCGGGGCACACGGGCTTCGATGTAGTCCTGGAGTTGCGCCTGGGTCGTCTCCGCACCGACGACAGGCGCCCCAAGCCATGCCTTAATGGGGGACGCATCTTGAGCCTTGGCCATTGATCCAATGAAAATCAGAACAACGAGCAAGGCGCCGCGAAATAGCATCATCGTTTCGCATCCTATGTGACGATCAACGGGGGCGGTTTCGGGGCTTGGTCGCTTATTGTACTCGTGATGGATTGGCAATCTCGTCGTGGAGCTTCTTGAAGTCAGGCCGATCGCGCAACGATGCGAGATCGGACTCGGCGCGAAATCGCTTCACGCGGTCAGACTGCTCGAAGTAGCCAATCCCCTGCGCGTGCCGGAGCAGATCGACAGCTCGAGCGGCAAACTGATCGGCCAATTTGTTGCGATCCGCTTTGTCGAGCCGCGCGTCGTCGCGAGCCGCCGCTGACGCCAGCGCGTTGACTCGCGCCAGGTTGTAGAGAATGGACCCCGGAACGAATTCCTTCACAATCTCATTCTTGCGTTGGACCATCATCCAGGCGTTTTCGTCCACCGAGGTACAAGCGAATCGCAAGATAGCCTCGGCCCGATTCCGTTGGCGATCGGCGTCGTCACGAGCCAGTTCGGCATCTCGGCGCTTCGTTTCGGCGGCCAACTCAGCGTCACGAGCACGGCTGCTCTCCTGAATCGCCCTCGTCGTTTCTACTTGAAGCCGAGTCGTAAAAATCGCCCATTGCGACAACAGCGCGACGATTGCCGCCCAGGCGAGGAGCATCAGGGCTGCGGGCATCGGCCGGCGGCAAATCCATGATCGGATCTTGGCCGCCATCGAGGGTCGCCGCGCTTGCACCGGAATCCCGTTCGCAAATCGGTCGAGATCGTCCCCGAACTGACCGGCATCGACGTAGCGCTGATCGGGAATCTTATTGAGGCACTTCATGCATATCGTTTCAAGGTCGCGCGGGATCGATCGCCGAAGTTGTCGTATCGGCAGCGGATCGTCACGCCGGATTTGCTCCAAGGTATCCAAGACGGTTTCGCCTTTGAACGGCGGTCGTCCCGTGAGGCATTCATACAAGATCGCGCCGAGCGCCCAAACATCGGCCGGCGGCCCAACCACGTGACCGGAACGGGTCTGTTCGGGAGCCATGTAACTGGGCGTTCCGAGGATGGAGCCGGTCGCGGTCAGTTCCCGCGTTGCATCGACGACCTTTGCCAAACCGAAGTCAATAACACGGGGCGATTCGAGACTCTGTTTGGGGAACAGGATGTTTGTCGGCTTCAAATCGCGATGAACGATGCCTCGCCCATGAGCGCATCCCGCGGCTCGTGCCAATTCGCGAACGATGCCGGCAGCGAACTTCGCGGGCAACACTTGCTGGCTTAGGCGATCCGCAAGACTGCCGCCCTCGATCAACTCCATCACGATGTAAAAATGCCCGTCCGTTTCACCGACCTGCAAGATTCGAACGATGTTCGGATGGTCAAGCGTCGCCTGTGCCCGTGCCTCGCGGAGGAACCGGTCGCGTTGAGTCGCCGACGCCTGTTCGCCGGCCAAGAGAACTTTGATGGCCACTGCTCGCCCCAGCCGTTGGCAATGTGCCCTGTAGACGATCCCCATCCCACCGCGGCCAATCTCGGACTCGATCGCGTATCCCGGAATGGCGAGCGAGCGCGCAGCCCCCTCACCAACCGGGGCACGCCGATCGACGGGCGTTTCATCGTCGCCATCCCTTGGGCCGAGTAATGACTCCATGGCCGCCAGCGCCTTGATTCGGTGTCGCAGTTCACCGGCGAGTTCCGGCCGGTCGTCGCACAACTCCTCAGGCGTCACGGAAATACCTCGGTCGCGCCGGTCCTGCCATTGGAGCAAGCGTTCGTCGAGGTCGTAATCGTGGGTCATGGGAATCTCCAATCAATCATGGAGTCGCGGATAGAGTCGAATGAGCGCTGACTGCCAGCGGCGTTGGACGGTCCGCACGTTGACGTTGAGAATCGCCGCGGCCTCGGCCTGGGTCATGCCGTGATAGTAAATCAGATCGACGACCTCGCGTTCGGAATCAGGTAGGTCAGCGATGTGCCGATGAAACTCACACCATTGAGCGAGCCGACTCGGTTCATTCGAGGCGTCATCACACGCGGCCGACCCGTTCCCGTCGTCGCTGCGATGATGCCGGCCAAGGCAATTTGGCCCGTAAAAGTGGCGCGTAAGATCGAGCAACTCGCGACGAATCTGCGTCGCGGCCAGGGCGAAAAAAGCCGCCGTCGTGGGCGGGCGCAATTCTCCCAACGAACGTAACAGCCGCAACATCGCGTTTTGGAATACGTCGTCGGTTTCGGTCCACCGCCGAACCGATGGAAAGTCGTGCAGCATCCGTCGCGTCAGACGGTCGAGTCGTTGGCAGGTGCGGCGAATGAGTTCATCAGCAGCCGATCGATCGCCCGCTCGGAGTCGATCGACGCAATCATGGAGTTGCGCCGTAATGAAACCCGATTCGCCCATGAAGGTCACCTTGAGGTGTGAACGATTGTAAAGCTGAATCATAACGCTTCCGTCGAGTCGGACGAGTCGAATTATCGAGCGATTCGCGAAGATCGTGAAAAAAGCTCGCGATGATGTCGTGTTTGGGTCGCGGCGCTCGCTCATAGGGTAGAGGCGGCCTCGATTCCGTTTGGCGGAGCCGGTGCGCGCCGCCTGCAACCCTCTAATCCGAGTCCAACCATGCGTTCCCTGGCGTGTGTCGTTCTGTCATGTGGCGGCCTTGTGCTGAGCGCCGCTGTTGTTTCGGCAGCGGGTCCCGGTCAGCCGGGGCCGGCACCGGCCAAACTCGTCGTTCACGAATGGGGAACATTCTTGGGAATACAAGGATCCGACGGCGTGACCCTCGGGGGGATGGTCGCCTCCGAGGAACGTCTGCCGCCTTTCGTCTTGGAACGTTCGCTCGACACCTATCAGCGGACGTTCATCCGCACGAAGATGGAAACGCCTGTGACCTATTTCTACACCGATCAACCGCGGACCGTGAACGTGCGAATCGAAATGAACAACGGCACTCTGACGCATTGGTTCCCCATGGTTCACTCGTTCGGCCCGCCCACCGAGAAGTTCCCGACACAGGTTCCAGCGACCCGCCCCGCGCCAAAGGGAGGCAGCTACCTCGAATGGAACGGGTTGCACCTCATCCCGACCGACAAGCCACTGCCGCCGAACACACCCATTCCGGCACTGTGGCGCGTGAAGTCGAACGATCCCTGGAAATTCGCGCGGCAGACGGATTCGGCGTTGATCCGAACCTTTGCCCGCGACCGATTCGACACGGACGAGTATGACTTCGAGAAATTCCTGTTCTATCGCGGGCTGGGGACATTCGACCTTCCACTCGAGGTGAAATCGGCTGAGGCGAATGGTGGAGTGCAACTCACTGTTCGCAACCGCGGCGCTCAGCCGTTGGCCGGTATGTTCGCCATCCAGGTTGCAAACAAGACGATTCGGCTGGGGCGTATTGCCGACCTCGGCGCCGGTGAGTCGCGGTCGCTGCCATGCGAGTCGGTCCTTGGGCCGGAGATTCCTTTGGACGATGGCGTTCATCCTGCCATGACCAAGGTCGCCGAAGTTCTGACGAGTGCGGGCCTATATCGGAAGGAAGCCTGGGCGATGGTGCAATCGTGGGAAACGAGCTATTTCCGAACGGATGGATTACGGATTCTGTTTCTGATTCCGCGCCCGCAAACGGATGCGTTCATCCCGTTTCAGATGACGCCGCCGCCAACGGAACTGGTTCGGGTCATGGTCGGCCGAACCGAGATTCTGACGCCGGTGTTGGAGAAACTGATCGAGAGTTGGATCAAGGACCTTGGCGCGAGCGATTTCCGCACGCGAGACGCAGCGAGCAAGGGCCTCGCGCGGCTGGGTCGCCTCACGGAACCGGCGTTGCGTCGAATTGTCTCGATGTCTGCCGACGCCGAGGTGCGTAACCGCGCGACGACGCTGATCCGGTCGGCGGTGGAACGACAGTAGCCCCCAAACCCTCGAACCCCCGAGCGGCGGGCGTAAGCCCGCCGTGTGCAGCGCTGAAGTTGGCGCGGGCGATCGCGCCGGGCCGACGCCCGCTGCTCGGGGGCAACTGGTCCGATGATGTGCGGACTCATATCCCATTCTCATCACTCGATGGGAACGCACACCGATGGTCGTCACCTTTTGTTTGCGGCTGGCTTTGGGACTGCTCCTGACCCTATTGATGCTCTCACCAAAGCAAATGCACCCCCGGTTCTTTCGCACCCACTTTGCCACGGTCCTCGGATTATGCGTCGTCTCAACCGTAATGGGCTGGGAAACGCCATGCCGCTGGCCGTCCCTGGCCGCGGTTGTGCTCGCCTTTCTGGGATCGCTGGCGTGGATCTATGAACGCCCGCCGGCGGGATGGTCACTGCTAGGGTTGACCGCGAGCGCCTTGGCCCTGGCCCTGATTGCTGGCGATACGCCGCCGAGCGCCGACGAGGCATTGCTTCCCATCTCCGGGGCGACGTGGTGGTCCATCGCGGTTGCGAACCACTTAACGGCCGCGGCCCTGTTGGGGACATCGGTGACAGGTATGCTCGTTGGGCACTCGTATCTGATTGCGCCGGCGATGTCGATTGGCCCGTTGATGCGCCAGATTGTTGCCCTGGGAATCAGCCTGCTGTTGCGGGTCGCCGTTGCCGGCGCGGCGCTCTGGTTCTGGACCGCGGATCATTCGCTGACTAACCTGAATAATGAGGCCGCCCTTTGGCTTCCCGTGCGATGGTTGATCGGGTTGTTCGGTCCGGCTGTGTTTGGATGGATGGCCTATCAGACGGCGAGAATTCGATCGACGCAATCAGCAACGGGTATCATGTATGTCGTGGTCATCCTTTGCTTTCTCGGCGAGTTGACCCACTTGCTCTTGGCTCGGATCAGCGGCCTGCCGCTGTAACGGATGGGGGTGAATGGTGAACGTGACGTTTGACTGTCCGAATTGCGAACGACCGTCATGCGTCGCTCTCAATGGCGTCTCGGGTTGGACATGCCCCGGTTGCGGGCAGCCCCACGTCATTCACACGCCGGATTTGTCGGGCGGCAAGCCATTGGCGGGTTGCGCGGCATGCGGCAACCCGCAGTTTTATCGGCAGAAGAACTTCCCGCAATGGCTCGGGTTATCGCTCTTGGCGGTTGCTTGTGCGGCGTTCTTCATCCTCCAGGGCTTGTATCTGCCGAAGCCGGCATGGATCATTCTCATCGGTTCAGCGCTCATTGACGGCCTTCTCTACTACGCGATCGTCGGCGATATGCAGGTCTGCTATCGTTGCGGCGCCCGCCATCGCGGGCTTCCCCGCCACAGTTCCTACGAGCCATTTGAGCTTGCCATTGCCGAACGATACCGCCAGGAACGCTTGCGTCGCGAACAGGCCAAGAAGTAAGTGGGGCAACCCTCACAATCCCTATCGAATCTGTCATGGCAACCCGTACCGATCCGCTCATTTTGGCACGAAAATCGCACAGACCCTATGGGAACGGCGATTGACTGCCAAAATCCACTTGCCCGAACTGCGAATAATAGGGTAACGGAGGAGGCGAGGCGTCCCATGATGTTCTTCGATCCCTACTACTTTCTGTTCTTGCTGCCCGGCATCCTGTTGGCGGCGTGGGCTCAATGGCGCGTCCACCGTGCCTTCGGCCGAGCCAGTGAAATTCACGCGCGCAGCGGGTTATCGGGAGCCCAGGCTGCGGCTCAGTTGCTCGATACGCACGGGCTTGAAAATGTCGGCGTTGAATATAGCCACGGATTCCTGTCCGATCATTACGACCCTCGCGCCAAAGTGCTGCGGCTCAGCCCTGATGTGTACCGTGGGAGATCGCTGGCTGCGCTCGGTATCGCTTCCCATGAAGCCGGCCACGCATTTCAAGACGCTCAGCGATACCCGTTGCTGGTCGTGCGAAACGCGCTCGTGCCATTGGCGCATTTTGGCTCGAATGCGTCGTGGTTCATCATCATGATCGGCTTTGTTCTCAAACTGGCTGGGTTGGTTTACATAGGCATCGGGCTGTTTTCCCTGATGGTGGTTTTTCAATTGGTTAACCTGCCCGTCGAATTTGACGCCAGTCGGCGCGCCCGCGAGCATCTGATCGATTCGGGGATAATCAGCCCCGATGAGGAACCGAAAGTTGCGAAGGTGCTGAATGCCGCCGCCTTGACCTATGTGGCCGCAACGCTCACCAGCATACTCACCCTGCTCTACTTCCTGTTCCGGGCTGGGCTGCTGGGCGGTTCGAGCAGCGACGACGACTAACCATCGCGCCGAGCCGGGCGAATCATGGCGGCGATTCCAATCGCGGACGCAACAACGAGAATCGCCGCGATGTGTTTTGTCGTTGGACTGCCAGAGAAAGCGCCTTGCGATTACCGACGACGACAACCAGTTTCTTCCCGCGCGTGATCGCCGTGTAAAGCAGGTTCCGTTGCAACATGATGAAATGTTGCGTGTGCAGCGGAATCAGTACCGCCGGATACTCTCCGCCCTGGCTCTTGTGGACGCTGCTGCAATATGCCAGCGAGAGTTCATCCAGTTCACCAAAGTCGTAGGAAACGGCTCGGCCATCAAACTCAACCAACATCTCCTGGTCAACGACCGCGATGTCCATGATCCGCCCGATGTCCCCATTGAAGACCTCCTTCGGATAGTTGTTGACCGTCTGCATCACCTTGTCGCCGACGCGAAACGTCCAACCGAATCGTTGAATTTCCTTTTGGCGCTGCGGCGGATTCATGACTTCTTGTAACCGCGCATTCAGCTCGCGAACGCCGAGGGCCGATCGATTCATCGGCGACAACACCTGGACGTCGCGAATTGGATCGAGGCCAAAACGAGCTGGAATCCTCTCGCGGATCATCACGATAAGTCGATCGAGAATGGCTTCGGGCGTTTCGGCCTGAACAAAGTAGAAGTCGCCGTCGCTGCCGGGCGGAGCGGATTCCGGTTCGTCGCCTTGGTTGACCGCATGAGCCGCCCGCACGATCCAACTCTGAACCGCTTGACGAAAAATCTCGGTCAGCCGAACGACCGGCACGGCCCGCGACGCAATCAAATCCGCGAGAACGTTCCCCGGCCCGACGGATGGCAATTGATCGACATCACCAACGAAGACCACGCAGGCCCATTCTGGTACGGCTCGGAGAAGTTGGTTCATCAACACGATATCGACCATCGACGATTCATCGACGATGAGCAGATCCAGGTCGAGCGGGTTTTCGCGACAACGTTTGAACGCGCCCACCGCGGGATCAAACTCCAGGAGCCGGTGAATCGTCTTTGCGGTCCCGCCGGTCAACTCGCCCAGTCGTTTCGCCGCGCGACCCGTTGGAGCGCAAAGCGATACTCGCATGTTCTGAGTGGTGAACAACTCGAGGATAGCTCGCACGATCGTCGTCTTGCCGGTCCCGGGTCCGCCGGTAACGACTATGAGTTTCTCGCGAGTGACGGCCCGGACCGCGGCCCGTTGAGACTCCGCGAGGCGAAATTGCAGACGCGATTCGATCCGATCAATGAGCGCCTCGGCGCTAACCTCTGGCATCGGATGCGGCCCGTCACGCAGCGACCGAATCTGTCGGGCGACGCCCTGCTCCGCGAGGAACAACGGTTTCAGAAACAGCCAACCTTCGTCCGTTTCGTTCGGTTTGCCACCGGCTGCCGCCTCATTGTCGCGAACAACTTCGCCGTCGTCTCGCTCCGCCTCGATTGCCTGCTTGACGATATCGATGTCGATGTTCGTCAACTCCGTCGTTGCCTCGATGACTCCCTGCTCGGGGTAGCCGACGTTTCCCTGGCCGCTCAATTCCTGGAGCACATACCGAACCGCGGCGCGGGCCCGCGTAGGCGACTGCCGATCAACACCCAGTCGACCAGCCAACTCATCGGCCGTCTGAAACCCGACACCCCAAATATCGGTCGCGAGCCGATAAGGATTCTCGCGAACCAATTCAATCGCTCGATCGCCATAGGTCTTGTAAATGCGCACCGCCCGCGCCGTGCCGATGCCGTAAGACTGTAAGAAGACCATGATGGATCGAACCGATTTCTGCTCCTGCCAACTGTCGCGAATCCGTTGAAGTCGCTTGGCGCCGATGCCCTTGACCTCCGCGAGAAAGTCGGGGCTTTCATCAATCACCGTCAGCGTCCGGTCGCCGAACACCTCAACGATCTTCTTCGCAAAATGCGGCCCGATGCCTTTGACAAGCCCTGAACCCAGGTATTTCTCGATGCCCGCGACGGTATGCGGCGGGGTCGCTCGAATCGCTGCCGCCTTGAACTCAAGACCATGATCGCGATTCTGCACCCACTCGCCGTCAGCTTCGATGAACTCGCCGGCAACCACACTCGGTAAGTGCCCCACAACGGTAATCTGCCCGCGCATCCCACCGCTGCCACGAGTGAGCAACACTCGCAAGACGGCGAATCCCGTATCGAGATTATGAAACGTGACCCGCTCGATGATTCCGGAGATCGTTTCAGCCATTCCCGCATTCTACCGCGACTTTCGGCGATGGATCACGTCAGTTGACAACGAAGCTACACAACGATCGAGGCCGCTCGGGCGACGGCACTTGCTCGCGCTGCGTGCTCGGGCGGCGGCACTTGCTCGCGCTGTATGCTCGGACGCGATGGTTCGCCTTGCATCGACTTCCCACCTCTACTAGACTTCCCTTTTGCGGCTGAGCGATCGGCCGCCGGAACTGAGTCACGAGCAAGGGTTGTTGCTTGCCTATGTCGAACGGCAAATTGAAATCGCCCCGCCCCACGCACGATCCGCGAAACCCGTTTATCGTGCAGAGCGATCGCACGGTGCTGGTTGAAGTGGACAACCCGCTATACGCGGCGGCCCGGGACGCGCTCGCTCCGTTCGCGGAGCTGGAGAAAAGCCCGGAGCATATCCACACCTATCGCATTTCCGACCTGTCGCTGTGGAACGCGGCGGCGGCGGGGATGACGGCGGCGGAAATGCTCGATGTGTTGGCGCGCTACAGCAAGTTCCCGTTGCCGGGCAACCTCGCGACCGACCTAGACGAGCGCGTGTCGCGATACGGCCGGGTTAAGCTCGAGCGCGACGGCGATGCCCTTCGACTCGTTTGCGTTGATCCGCCGTTGCTCACGGAATTGGCACGACAACCCAAGGTCAGTCAATATCTTGGCGAAAAACTCGGCCCGACGTCGTTTCGGGTTGATCCGGCCTTTCGTGGCGTGTTGAAGCAGGTTCTCATCACGCTCGGTTATCCCGCGGAAGACCTGGCGGGCTATACGGCCGGCGCCGACTTGCCGATCCAGCTTCGGCAAGTCGCGCTGAGTGGGTTGCCGTTTGTCGTGCGCGATTATCAGCGAGAGTCGGCCGACGTCTTCTATGCCGGTGGCGACGTTCGTGGCGGCAGCGGCGTCATCGTCTTGCCGTGCGGCGCCGGTAAAACCATCGTCGGCATCGCGGCCATGAACTTGCTCGGAAAAAGCACGCTGATCCTTACTACCAGCGTGACCGCGGTTAAGCAGTGGCGCCGCGAGATTCTCGACAAGACCGACCTCACCGAGGCGCAGGTCGCCGAGTACACGGGCGACACCAAGGAAATCGCCCCGGTCACCATCGCGACCTATCAAATTCTCACCTACAGGCCCGACAAGAGCGAAGAGTTTCCCCACTTCAAGATCTTCGATCAGCGCGACTGGGGCCTTGTCATTTACGACGAGGTCCATTTGCTGCCGGCGCCGGTTTTCCGCGTAACGGCTCAGATTCAGGCACGGCGACGGCTGGGGCTGACTGCAACGCTGGTCCGCGAGGATGGACGCGAATCCGATGTCTTTAGCCTCATCGGTCCGAAAAAGTATGATGTACCGTGGCGAGACCTCGAAGCTCGCGGTTGGATCGCGGAGGCAACTTGCACCGAAATTCGCTCGGCCCTGCCCGAGCCACTGCGGATGGAGTACGCCGTCGCCGAATGGCGCCACAAATTCCGTATCGCCAGCGAAAACCCCGCCAAGGATGACGTTGTCGCCGGACTGCTCGATCGCTATCGCGAGAGCCGAGTGCTGGTCATCGGCCAATACCTCAAACAACTGCGCCAGATGTCGAAGCGATTCGGGATCCCGTTGATTACGGGCCAAACGCCCAATAGTGAGCGTGAGGAGTTGTATGATCGTTTCCGGCGTGGGTTGCAGCGACACCTGATCCTGTCGAAGGTCGGCAATTTCGCGATTGATTTGCCGGACGCCAATGTGCTGATCCAGGTATCCGGGACGTTTGGCTCGCGTCAGGAGGAAGCTCAACGTCTGGGCCGGGTGCTTCGGCCGAAGGTCAACGGCGAGGTCGCCCACTTCTACACACTGGTCACCCGTGACACACGCGAACTTGATTTTGCTCACCATCGTCAGATGTTCCTGACAGAGCAAGGCTATAGTTATCGCATTGCGGACGCGGATGAATTCTTCGAATCAGCCGCTCCCACGGCCGTCACCTGCGAGAACCCTTGATGTCCCCTGGAACGCGCATCGCGGTTAAACTCCATCGTCGAGTCTGTTTGGTTCTCACCGAGGACGCGGTGCTCGCAGAGGAGTTGCTGGCCCGCAAGAAACTCGCCCAAGACGTCGCGGGGCGTCTGACGGATCGAGCGTTATTGGTGCGGCCGGGCCGAGTCGAGTCCGTCGTTGAGGAACTGAAACGGATGGGCCACACGCCGCGAGTCGTCGAGGGCTGACGTGGCGTTGTCCGCAATTCAGTACCATTGACGAGCATGGCGGATTCGCCGGCAATCACTTCGTAGAATACCTGAATGATCGAAAATCCCGCCTGGGCCACGACTACGCGCGCCACCCTCGAGCGATACGCCGAGCCGCTGGTTCGCCAAATCGCGCATCGCCTCATCAAGCCGCGGAACCAGTGGCCCGTTGCCGACTTGATCGACCGCATCGTCGCGACTTTGGAAAATGCCCCCGCGATTGATCGGCGCGTCAAGGACCTCAGCCCAGCGTCGAGGAAACTCCTTGCTCTCATGGCATTCAGCCGGCAACCTGTCTGGCGGCTGTCAAATCTGCTTTCCATGCTGGCGGCTTTGGGACACGCGGAAGGCACAACCCCAGTCGAAGAGCTGTTCCTCGAAGGGTTGCTCTACCCCGTAATGGCGCCCGATGCACCCAAGTTGCGAACGTTTGTCGATTGGTTCGGTCAGGCGACGGCGACCCAGTTCTCGGTCTATGCACCGCCGGTCATTACGGGTCGTACTCGCGTGGTTGACTTGGGGCTGCCCGAGCTTGCTTCGGCCAAGAGCGCCCGAGACGATGCACGAACCGCGGACGGACTCGAATGGCTTTTGCGGCTGGCCGTGGCCTGGCAACAGGTCACTCAAACGCCATTGCGAATGACCCAACAGCGCGATTTTTTCAAGCGTGACCTGACTCGTTTGCGCGGCGATCCGTTGTTAAACGCTCCGATGGTGGACGAAACTGGGACGATTCCCGATGTTGGGCTGGCTTCGGTGGCGTGGGCATTTCAGACCGGGCTGTTACGCGATAACGAGTCCGAGTTGCACGCCGGCGATTTTCCGAAATCGTGGTCTGAAGGCATTTGGGCGACACTCGACGAACTCTGGACGGCCTTGCCAAATCTGGAGTCATGGGATCCGCTCAACGGCTGGGATGCGGCACGATCGACGCCCAACCCGTTTCCGTCGACGTATCTGTTGGTCCTGCTCATTCTGGCACGCCAGCCGGAACGGCGCTGGATTCAGCCGGCCGATATCGACCAGTGGCTCCGCGAGCATCACCCGCTTTGGCAGTCGCGGAATGAAATCCAGGCATCGCCGGCCGGTGCGGCGCTATCGGTGCTTTATCAACTGCGACTCACCGAATCCGCCGCCGCCGTCCAGGGGCTGCCTCTCGCTCGTCTGAGTCCCTTTGGCCGAGCCTTGGTTCGCGGTGAGTATCCGCCGTCACCGCCCGAGTATCGCCAGACGCTGATGGTACAAGCGAATTTTGAAGTTCTCGCTTTCCGTCAGGGATTGTCGCCGGCCCTCATTGCCGATCTCTCGCGATTTGCCAATTGGAAGACGCTCGGCACCGCCTGCATGTTCGAACTGAACAGCGACTGCGTGTATCGCGGACTCGAAGCGGGACAAAGTTACGCCGACATCGTTCGCCTTCTGACTCAGCATGGAACGCGCCCGGTTCCCGATAACGTCAACGAGGCACTGCGTACTTGGTCGAACAAGCGAGACCGAATTATGGTCTACGGTAACGCGACGCTCATCGAGTTCGCGACGCCCGCAGACCTCGACGAAGCCGTCGCTCGCGGGCTGATCGAGGCGAAGATCAGCGATCGCCTCGGGCTGGTGCATAACGAAAACTCGCTTGATTATAGGCATTTTCGCTTAACCGGCACGCGAGACTACGGAGCCAAGCCGGACCCATGCGTCACCGTGGCTGACGATGGCGTGACCCTCATCGTGGACAGTGGGCGATCGGACCTATTGTTGGATACGGAATTGGCCCGGCTGGCAGAACCACTCGACGCCAACGGGAAGGAACGACGATTTCGGCTGACGCGACGATCGTTGGCCCGTGGTCTATCCAGTGGTTGGACCGTGCAAGACTTGGATGAGTGGCTGATCCTCCGAGCGGGTCAGCCGTTGTCGCCGGCGGCGCGGCTGCTTATGACCGGCGACGCTGGCGGGCAGTTCATGCTGCGCCGATGCCTGGTATTATTCGCGCCGACGGCCGGCGTCGCGGACGGACTCATGCAACTGCCTCAGACACGACCGTTGATTCGACAACGGCTCGGCCCGCTCGCTTTGCTCGTGGATGAAGGCGAGGTCGCACGGCTGTCCGAACAACTTCGCGAGTTAGGACAATCCTTCAACGAAGAGATGGCCCCGATTTCGGACAACGCACCCTGACACTGTATTAGGCAGCCAGACGCGAGCCGCGAACGCCGAAATGGGCTTTGCGATAGACTTCCCAGGTTTCCCTTGCGCATCGGCTCCAGGTAAATTGGCCCGCGTATTCGATGCCGCCTTGGCATAGCCCGTCACGCCAATCATCGTCGGCAATGACTTGATGAATCGCGTCCATCCAACCGTCCCGATCGAGAGGTGCGACAAAATGGGCGTGGTTGGCCAGGATTTCTCGGGTGACCTCGATGTCCGACGCGATCACCGCGCCGCCGCAAGCCAGCATCTCCAATGGCGGCAGCCCGAAGCCTTCGTAATGAGATGGGAACAGTAACGCTCTGGCTCCCGCGTACAATGCCGGCAGCGTCTGGGCGGGCACATACCCCAGGTGTAGCACTCCACAGTCCCGAGCGGTTGACTCGAAATACTGCCGGACTGTGTTGAAATTCCATCCCCAATCGCCTGCCAACACGAGTGGACATCGTTGCCGAATCGCCGGCGGTAGCGCACAAAACGCTTGCATGAGCATCAGAATGTTCTTGCGCGGCTCGATGGTTCCCACGAACAGCAAGTAGGAGGGAGGCAAACCAAACCTGGCTCGCATTTCAGCGACCACGTGCGGAGCAAGCGGACGAAACTCCGACCCCACTCCCAGGTGGACTGCCGACACTCGATCCTCGGCGAAACCGAGATGCCGAATCACTTGGCGGCGAACGGCTTCGGCATCTGTCAGCAGATGCGTCGCGTTCTGCAGGCCGGCGCGGAATCGCCGCTCGAACCATGCGACGCGATCGGCGGGGTGCCAATCGGGATGCAGCAGGACAGACAAGTCGTGAATCGTCACGACCGTGGGCAACTCGCATCTCAGCGGGACGAAATTCGGTTCATGATAAAGATCGAAATGGCCACGGGCGCATGCGCGTCGAAACGAGTTCCCATACCAATTGGCGCAGAGCGTGCGTGCTTGGCCGAGTAAGCCCCCCCGCGAGGTTTTGTCAGCAGGGAGCGCCGGCGGCGATGGTCGCGACTGGATGACTTTCGGCAGGAGGGCAAAGATTTGCTCCGCGGGTCGAATGCTGAGGCGCAAAAGACCGTGGGGAAACAAGCTCACGGAATCGCCGGTCGCGGTCTTCGGAAGCTCGGCCATCAATTGGGCCGTGTACTGCCCAATTCCGGTCCTTCGACGCAGCCCCGTGAGGGCATTGAAAACGACGCGCATGCCTCTTCTCCCGTTTCGGCCCGAATCGCTCTCAGGCCGCCGCGCGACCCATGCCTGTTCCGCAAGCATGAATTCGCCGGTAGACATTCCAAGTCTTCTCAGCCGTTCGTCGCCAAGAATAGGCGCGGGCGTGTTCCAATCCGCCGCGGCGCCTTTCATTCACCAAGTCGTCGTCGGTGATGACTCGTTGCATGGTATTTCGCCAAGCGTCGCCGTCATCCGGCGCGATGAATTGCGCATGGTTGCCAAGAACTTCCCGAGTCACCGGAATATCCGACGCCAGGACCGCGCCACCGCACGCCAACATTTCCAACGGCGGTAACCCGAACCCTTCGTAGTAGGAGGGGAACACTAAGGCTCGAGCGCCGGCGTACACCGCCGGAAGGTCGCGGGCCGCCACATAACCCACATGAATCACGTCGCGATGCCGGGCCGTGTCGTGGAAAAATGCTTGGGTTTCCGCGAATCTCCAGCCCCATCCTCCCGCCAGGACCAATGGGCACCGACGGCGTACCGCATCTGGCAATGCGCAGAACGATCGCATTAGGTTCAGAATGTTTTTGCGTGGTTCAATGGTCCCGACGGCCAGCAAGTAATTCGTAGGCAATTGGAGCCGGCGTCGCGTCTTCGCGACCTCCATGATCGACTGCGGTCGAAATTCGTCTCCGACCCCGATGGCAACGGCCGTGACATGCGATCCGTCGATGCCTAAGTCGTGGATCACCTCGCGGCGTATCGCTTCGGAATCGGTCAATACGTGAACGAGATAACGGCGACTGGCATCAAGTCCTCGTTGGAATGCCTCGATCCGATCGGCGGGATGCCATTGCGGATTCCGAATCGGCGAAAGATCGTGGATGGTCATCACCGTCGGAAGATCACATGCCCAGTTGATTTGGTTCGGTTCATGAACGAGATCAAAGCGGCCTCGCGTGGCCAGCTTGAGGAATTCACTCCGATAGAGATTCTGCCTCGCTTGCCCGCCCAGACTCAAGACTCGGCGTCGGCGAGTCGCGGCCGTGGTCCCTTGGGCGCAGCCGCCGACCGACACGGGTCGCCGAAGCCGGCGCGCGACGCGAAAAAGCCGGTTCGCGATGACAATGGTCGCACCGAGCCATCCGGAGGGGAACGAGTGAATGGAATCGGATTCGGCCGTCCCCGGCAGTTCGGCGGCAAGGCGCGAGGCATACGTGCCCACACCCGTTTGCGGTTGAAATCCAACGAAATTGTTGAACAGAACTCGCATGCACATTCCGCCGCGCCCGGGGGTCAGGCGCTCTTTTGGAGGGTCCCGCCGGGCCGCCCCTGATTCGACGTACTGGCTTGATAAGCGGCAATGACTTCGGGCATTGGGCCAAAGCGAACGATGTGGCCGTGATCCATCCAGATTCCTTGATTGCATATGGACGAAAGGCTGTTCATGTCGTGGCTGACCATGATAATGATCCGAGCCGACGCCATCATCTCCTTCATCCGCTGCCGTGCCTTCTGCTGAAACGCGTGATCGCCGACACCGAGGACCTCATCGACAAGTAGAATCTCAGGCTCGATTGCCGTCGCGATCGAAAACGCGAGCCGGATAATCATGCCGGCCGAGTAGTAGCGAACGGGCATGTCGAGGTAGTCGCCCAACTCGCTGAATTCGGCAATCGCTTTCGTCTTGGCCCGAATAGTCGCGGGCGACTCGCCCTGCAGATAGCCGCGAAACGCGATGTTCTCCCATCCGGTGGATTGCAACTCAAAGCCCAGCGTGATGTCGAAGAGCGAACTGATTCGTCCATCGACGCGGAGTTTTCCGTGCGTCGGCGGATAGATGCCGGCAAGAAGCCGAAGGAGTGTGCTCTTACCGGCGCCGTTGTGACCGATGATGCCGACACGATCGCCGTCGCGCAAGCTGAGCGTGACATGATCCAACGCCCGTACTTCCATGATCGGATTAACCGACCGGCGGAACATGCGGTGGATCAGAAACTCCTTCAAGGTGATCCGCCGCCGCTGGCGGATCTTGAAGAAAAGACAGACGTCCTCGAGATCGATTCGAGCCATGTTGAGAACCGGGAGCTTGCGCCCCGCGGAGTGTTGAGCTACCCCATCGAGGGGCTGAGGGTCACGGATCGGGCAACGACGAGGATCACAGGTGGAATATCAGTGTCTTCTGGAATCGCGCCACCAGTGCGGACGCCAGACCCGACACGGCGAGGATAATAAGCAATCCCGTCGCGTAGGTCGAGACCGAAGGCACGACGCCTTCCAGAATCGGTTCACGAATCAACCGGAGGAAAACATAAACGGGGTTGTACGTGGTCAACCAGCCCAAGCCATGTTCCTCCAGCAAGCGCGGCTGGTACATGATAGGCGTGGCATAAAACAGAATCTGAAAGCCGATTTCCAACAGATGTTGCGTGTCCTGGAAAAACACATTGGCGACCGCCGCCAACACGGACACCGACCAACACAAACAAAACCACATACCCACAGCAGGTATCAAGCTGAGCAATGCCATCGGATTGACATGGCGATACCCCAAGATCCCCAGGACGCTTACACCGACGACAACCACTCCTAACGCCACCAGAAAATGGAAACTGGCGCCAAGGACCGTTCGCAGCGGGTAAATGGAAATCGGCAACGGAAACTGGCGAATATACGACTCGCCGATGAAGAACGATTGGCAGCCCTGAAGGACGCAATGAGTGAGGTAATTCCAACAGGCAAGGCCGGCGAACACGTGCGGCGCGAAGTCGATGATCGACTGGTTGAACAGCTTATGAAAGACTAGACAGAGGATGGCCGTCATCGCGATCGGATTAACCAAAGACCAACCGATGCCCAAGAGCGATCGACGATAGCGAGTCCGCAGGTCGAGATTGACCAGCGAAATCCAAAAGTGCCGGCACCCCCAAACGGTTCCGAAATGGCTGAGCATATGACCTCTTGCCGGGGTGATCCGCTCACCGTGGCCGCGACTTCCTGCGCGGCAAACCCCACACGCGGACTATTGGAATACCGAAGTTGCCGATTTGACGCAACCCCCAATTGCTGCTGGCAGCCGGCGCCGCACGCCGCGGGCTTACCCGGCTTTCCCAAGCAACCGCGAAAGGTGAAACTTCGCCGATTCGGCCAGGGCGTCGAGGTTGTAGCCGCCCTCGAGGCAGCTCACCAAACGCCCCTGGGAATGCGTGCGGGCCACGCCCAGGACGACATCGGTGAGTGTCGCGAAGTCTTCACTGTCTAATCCGAGAGAACCGATGGGGTCATCGCGATGAGCGTCAAAGCCGGCGCTCACGAGGACCAATTCGGGCTTGATCCGGTCGGCCGCTTCCTCGACAGCGTTGCGAAACGCGCCGTGATAATCCGACCGCCTCACGCCATAGGGCATCGGCACGTTTCGAATCAGCCCGAGGCCGGCGCCCGATCCGGTCTCGTTGGCGGCCCCAGTGCCTGGGTAAAAGCCATAACCATAACGATGAATGCTCAGGAAACAGACTCGACCATCAGCGTAGAAAATCTCTTGGGTCCCATTTCCATGATGCACGTCCCAATCGACAATCAAAATCCGATTCAACTGATGGCGCGCCAGCGCCGACGCGGCGGCAATCGCAATGCTGTTGAACAAGCAAAAGCCCATGCTATGGTGCGACGTTGCATGATGGCCCGGCGGCCGAATGAGGCATAGCGCGTTGATATCCACGCCGGCAATGACGGCCTCGACGGCCGCTAGGCAGGCCCCGGCTGCCGCCCTCGCGACATCGACTGAGGCCGGCGAGACGACCGTATCCGCATCGGCCATGCCCCCGCCCTGTTCGACCAAGTCATTGAGTCGCTCCAGCACGTGCGGCGCATGGACCCGAACAATATCTTTGTCGGTCGCCGGCCCAAATGTTCCGCTCCGGCATTCCGCAAGCAGCCCCGACTCGTGAAGCCGTTGTGTCACGGCACGAAGCCGATCGGCACACTCGGGATGACGCCCCGTTTCGTGCAACAGAAACAGTGGATCGGAATAGAGCAACGTCATCGCTACGCCTCTCAAGGGCGGCCACTGGTTGAATCGACGATCAACCTACGAACGATGACGGAAAAATCGATCCATTCGCCAGATTCGTCGCGACTCGCCCAAAGCGATTCAACCGCGTCTCACAGGCCCCGTTGATAACCTTCCCGGAATCCACGACACTATATTCCATGCGATTCAACAGAGTCCTCGAAGGCGACTGCGTCGAGCGATTGGCGAGTCTCCCGGCTGAATGCGTGGATCTGGCATTCGCCGATCCGCCGTTCAACATTGGATACGACTACGACCTTTACGACGATCGCCGCGCCAAGGAGGACTATTTGGCTTGGGCCAAGACCTGGCTTGCCGCGGTTCGACGTGTATTGAAGCCCGAGGGCAGTTTTTGGGTGGCGATTGGCGACGAATACGCCGCCGAACACAAGGTCATCCTCGACGGGCTGGGCCTGACGCTTCGCAACTGGATTATCTGGCATTACACATTCGGCGTGAGTTGCCAGAAGAAGTTCAGTCGCAGTCACGCCCACATCTTTTATTACGTCGTCGATCCGAAACGATTCACGTTCAATGCCGACGATATCCGGGTGGCATCGGCTCGGCAAACGACTTACGCTGATCGCCGAGCGAATCCGAGGGGCAAAGTCCCTGACGACACCTGGATTCTTCGCCCGCAAGAAGATGAGAGGTTTTTTCAGCCGGAATCCGACACCTGGTTCCTATCACGGGTCTGCGGAACATTCAAAGAACGCGTCGAACATCCTTGCCAGATGCCGGAGGCAGTCTTGGAGCGGATTATCCGCGTGGCCAGCAATCCTGGCGATGTCGTGCTCGATCCCTTTGCCGGAAGCGGGACAACATTGGCCGTCGCCAAACGACTGGAGCGAAAATGGCTTGGGATCGAGCTGTCGAAACAATATGCCGCCGGCATTCGTCGGCGATTGGCGGTTGGCGACGCCGGCAGTCTCTTTAACTCAATCGAATAACCGAAAGCCGCGCCGGCAGCAGCGTGATGCGCAGATGTCGCACGCCCTCGTCCGGAAGGCAAAAATACTCGCCGTCCACATGCGCCGCCAACGCCACTTCCGAGGTCACCTCGACTTCTCGGCACCGGCCCAGCCACAATCGTGGATGGTTTTTGGGCAAAGTTCCGGCGATCATATTGGGCAGATGACGGACAAGATCCCATCGCGTGGCCGGCCCCGCATGCAGATAGTCGAACTGGCCATCGCCAAGTTCGGCCTCCGGAAACATCGGGAAACTGCCTTCGCGTTTTCCCAAACTCACGGACATGGCAAGTGTCGGGACTTGGTACGATCGCCCGTCCATCGTCACCGAATAGACGGGGCGCGAAAATCGGAACGCCATCGCGCGGAGTGTCGCGGTAGCGTAAAGTAGCGTTCCCCGCACACATCGAATCCGACGCGATTCAATCGTAACGGAGACGTTGAACCCGATGCCAATGCCATTGACGAAGAACTTGCGCCGGCCTCCATCGCCTTCGACCAACCCCACGTCCGCGACGAAGGGCTTGCCTGCCTTCCAATCTGGGTGGGATTCAAGCGAATAGAGGTAGTCGTTTGCTGAGCCGAGAGGCCATACGGAAAAGGCGACGCCCGGCCGATCCGCTTGCAAGAGGCCATTCGCAACCTCGTGAACCGTCCCGTCGCCCCCGGCCGCCACCACGACCGAGAATCGCTCGATGGCCGCGGTCCTCGCCAGCTCAATTCCATCGCCGGCGTGACGAGTCGGCCGCAATTCAACCGGGGTTTGGTGCTGGCGGCACCATTGGTCGATGAGCTGTCGCGCCCGCCCCCGGCCCGCATTCGGGTTATAGATCACGCATACGGTCGAAGCGATGCTCATGAGGAACGCCAAACTCGAACCCAAACTCGAGCGAGGGTGTCCGACCTCGCGCATGGGCGTTATATCGAGTAGGAACATGAACCGTCAGAACATCAACGGCCTTTTCGTCTTGGACAAGCCCCGCGGCCTAACATCGCGGGACGCCGTCAATCGCGTCCAGACTTGGTTCCCACGCGGCACCAAGGTCGGCCACACCGGCACGCTCGACCCGTTGGCCACGGGCGTCCTCGTTATTTGTCTTGGCTCCGCGACGCGGCTGGCCGACTACGTCCAGCAAATGAAGAAGACATATCGCACAACGGTGCGGCTTGGAGCCACGAGCGATACCGATGACGCTGACGGAACCGCCACGCCCGTTGCCGACGCCATCCCGCCGATTCGCGACGCCCTCGAATTGGCCTTGGCGAAACTCACTGGGCCGATCGATCAGGTTCCGCCCGCGTACTCGGCCATCAAGGTTGAAGGCCAACGGTCGTACGACCTGGCTCGGGCCGGCGTTGATGCGAATCTGAAACCTCGCCGCGTCGAGGTGTACCGAATCGACATACTTTCATTTGACTATCCGTTCTTGCAACTCGAGATTGAATGCAGCAAAGGGACCTACATTCGATCGCTGGCGCGAGACCTTGGCCATGCTCTCGGATGCGGCGGAATGGTCCAGGAACTTCGGAGGCTCGCCGTTGGCCCGTTCTCCGTCGAGCAAGCTGTCACCCTCGATTCGTCGTTTGAGGTGGTCATGCAGCACCTTCGCCCGTTGCGCGACGCCCTTGCCGAACTCCCTGCCGTGACGGTTTCGGACACGCAGGCTGAGCGGCTTCGCTTTGGGCAGACGTTGCGAATCGCCGGCGCCGTCGCGGGCGAAGCCGCCGTCGTCGATTCCCGCGGCCGGCTCATCGCGATCGGCGTCGTCGATGCGACTGCGATGTTGAAGCCGATCAAGGTTTTGCCGCCGGAATGAAACCTTCGCGCCGGACTGGGGTATCGGTTATAGTCCGAGCGTTCGGGTTACGATGCTCTCGCAGAGGAGATTGACGCATGACTCGTTGGCTGGCAATAGGTCTACTGTTGGTGGGAACAAGCCAGGGGACATGGGCGGCCGAGAAACAAGTCGCCGTGGGTGCCAGGATTCCCGACGTCGGTACTCTGCGTGATCTTCGCGGTAGTGCCCGAGGCCTCCACGGGTTCAAAGGCGACAAGGCCACGGTTCTTGTCTTCCTCGGCACCGATTGCCCGGTCGCCAACCTTTACCTGCCGACGTTGCTCCAAACCGAGAAAAGGTATCGGGAACGAGGAGTCCAATTCCTCGCCGTTTATCCGCACGAGAACGAGAACCTCGACCGAATCGCCGCCCACGCATACGATCATGGGATCCCGTTTCCGGTGCTGAAGGACCCGGGACAGAAGCTGGCGATGGCCGCGGGAATCGAGCGTGTCCCAACAGTCGTTGTTCTCAACCAAGAAATGAGTCTTCAGTATCGGGGTCGGATCGATGATCGCTATGGCGTGTCACACCGCCGCGAGAAGGCGACTCGGGCCGACCTAGCCGAAGCCCTCGATGATGTCCTGACCCCGAGGCCCGTTCGCGTCTCCCAGACGGACGCCGACGGTTGTCTGATCGATCGCCATAAGATTGAACCCAGCAAATCGAGCGTAACCTACACGAAGCATGTGGCCCCGATCGTTCAGAGCAAGTGCCAGGGATGCCATCGCCCGGGTCAAACGGCGCCGTTCGCGTTGATGAGCTACGAAGATGCCGCCCGTCGTGGGGCAATGATCCGAGAAGTCACCTCGCAACGACGCATGCCGCCATGGCACGCCGACGGCCGTTATGGCAAATTCGCCAACGATCGACGTCTCAGCGACGCGGAAATCGACACGCTGACGGCATGGGTTGATGGCGGCATGCCTCGCGGAAAGGATGAAGACGCGCCGAAGCCGATCACAAGGCCCGACGGCTGGACGGTGGGCAAGCCCGACATGGTGATTCCCATGCCGGAGTCATTCGATGTCCCCGCAGATGGCTCTCTGCCCTACAAGCACTGGGTCGTCGATCCCGGATTCACTGAGGACAAATGGGTGCGAATTGCCGAGGGTCGCCCCGAGAACCCAGGGGTCGTCCATCATCTCGTCGTTTACATCCTGCGACCGGGAACCAACCAGCCGTTTCAACAAGACGGCACGCTCTCGATTCTCGTGGGCTGGGCGCCTGGTGACCTGGGCACGATCTGCCCACCGGATACGGCTCTCCGAATCCCCAAAGGGTCTAAACTGCGATTCGAGATGCACTACACCCCCAATGGCAAGGCCGTCAAGGATCGCTCCGCGGTTGGCATCACCTTCGCCGACAAGCCGCCGAAATTCGAGTATTTCACGAATTCGTTCGCGAATGAATCGATCTTGCTCCCTCCGTTCGACCCTCATTATCGTGCCGAAGCGACATGGCGCTTGCCCGCTGACGCTCGGATTCTGAGTTTCGTCCCACACATGCATTGGCGCGGCAAGGATTACCGCTACGAGGTTATTTACCCCGATGGCAAACGCGAGACGATCCTGTCTGTGCCTCGCTACGATTTCAATTGGCAAAACGTTTATCAACTCAAGGAACCGCTGAGATTGCCCAAGGGCGCGAAACTCCATGCGGTCGCCCATTGGGACAACTCACGGAACAACCCGTACAACCCGGCCCCCGAAAAGCAGGTGCGGTTCGGACTGCAAACCTGGGACGAAATGATGGTGGGATGGGTCGCCTACGTTTGGGAGCGCCCGGAAACGGCGGCCGAATTGGCGAAGAAGACCCTCGACGCCGACATGTTCTTCGATCGGCTCGACCGCAACGGTGACGATGTCATCACCGCAAATGAGATTCCCGATCAACTCAAGCCATTCATGAAATTGAACAACATTGAGGTGCCGGATCGAATCTCCCGCGAGCAATTCAAGGTGATGTTCGAGGAAATGCGCAAGCGATTCCAACGCCCCACGCCGAAGAAGCCTTAGTTGTTAACACTTGCTGGCGCTGCGTGCTCGCGATCCCGAGCACGCAGCGCCAGCAAGTGTGACGTTGACGAATAACTTGCTGGCGCCGCATACCCGCCAGGCAACGCGTTTCGGCCATCATTCCAGGTCGCGGATATTCACTTCAAGAGCCGCGATCTGTTTCTCCAAATCGTCGGCGGCCTCCCGCTGCTGTTGAACGACATCGGCCGGGGCTCGAGCGACGAACCCTTCGTTGGCGAGTTTGGCTCTGGCGGCCTCCAGTGCCTTTCGCTTCTCGGCGATCTGTTTCTCCAATCGCGACCGTTCCTTGACAGGATCGATCAACCCCACGAGCGAAACGTAGAGGTCAAACTCGTCCGTGACGCGTGACGCCGATTGCCCCGGCTTGGTCACGTTCGGGCCACACGTCAAAGCGCCGACCGACGCCAGTTGCCTTACAAACGGCATCAATGACTGAATGTCGTCAGCGAATTCCTGCCGGCATCGCACGAACAGGTCGAGCGACTTTCGCTCATCGACCATGTACTGATTGCGAATCTCGCGAACGTAACGAATCACTTCCTTCATCCGGGCGACGCGTCTCTCGGTCGTCGGGTCGGCCCATGCTTCGGGAAACTCCGGCCACGGCGCAACCATGATGCTCTCCGTCGCGGGTTCCGGCGCCGGAAGGCCGCGCTCGAATGCCGCTTCGTTGAGCGCGTGCCAAATCGACTCGGTGACGAATGGCATGATCGGATGAATCAGCCGCAAAATGGCGTCCAGCACGCCGACGAGAACTCGCTGCGCCAATAGCCTCGCTCCCTCGTCTTTCAGACGTCCCTTGCTCATCTCGACATACCAGTCGCAAAATTCCGACCAAGTGAAGTCGTAGATCGTCCGGGCAACGTCACTAAACCGAAACTCGCCCAGTCGCTGCGTCACCGTCAAGGTCGTCTCTCGCAATCGGCTGAGAATCCAGCGGTCCTCCGTCGGCAATGACTCGAAGCGAATCGCTTCGGGCCGATACCCGTCGAGATTCAGCAACAGGAATCGGGCGGCATTCCAGAGTTTGTTGGCGAAGTTCCGACCAACTTCGAAGTCCTTCGACGCTTGCTTGGCGGTCTTAAGGTTGGGATCCTCGGTCGTCCATGGGCCGCCGGGGCGAAAGGCTTGTTTGCAATTGGGACAGGTCGCCTTCTTCGGGCGTTTCTCGATGTCCGGGTCCATGTTTTGTTTGGTCACGCCGATGAACGCATCGCAATGAGGGCAGACGTTCGACACGGGCATGCGACAGTCTTGCGTTTCCCCCGCGAGAAACACCATCTGATACCGCAGGGCGTCAGCTCCATAGCGATCAATGATGTCCAGCGGATCGACCCCATTGCCCTTGCTCTTGCTCATGGTCACGCCAAAGCCATCGAGCAACTTCGGCGTGATGTAGACCTGGCTGAACGGCACGTTGTTCATGTTGTAAAGGCCCGAAAGCACCATCCGCGCCACCCAAAGCGTGATAATGTCGCGTGTCGTGACCAGCGTGTTGGTCGGGTAGTAATAGCTCAGCTCGGGCGTCGCATCGGGCCAGCCGAGAGTCGAATGAGGCCACAGTTGCGAGCTAAACCACGTATCGAGCACGTCCGGGTCTTGTTCGATCGTGTACTTAGGGCCGAGGGCGTCCGGCGCGAGATCGGTGAGCGAGCAAATCAGCCAGCGGCCGTTTTCATCATCGAGCTGCCAACAGACGTCGTCGCGTTCCTTGAAAGTCTCATGAAGCACGGCCTCTGGGCATTGGGCATACCACACCGGGATGCGGTGGCCCCACCAAAGTTGCCGGCTGATACACCAGTCGCGCTTTTCACCGAGCCAATCGAGATACGTTTTGGCGTATCGTTCAGGGAAGAACCGGACTCGGCCATCGGTGACGGCGTCCATGGCCATTTGAGCCAGCCCCGGCCGGCCATCATCGCGGTCATCCATGCGCACGAACCATTGATCCGACAGGTACGGCTCAATCGGCGTCTTACTGCGATCACTGAATTTCAGCGGGATCACCCGATCCTCTCGCCCGTCGAAATAACCCAACTCTTCCATCTTGGCGGTCACCGCTTCGCGCGCCTTGTAGCGATCAAGCCCCGCGAAGGGGGCGCCGTTTTCGTTGATCGTTCCATCAGGATTCAGAATGTTGATCATCGGGAGCTTGTGTCGCAGCCCGCACTGATAATCGTTCGGGTCGTGGGCGGGGGTCACCTTCACCACGCCTGTACCAAGCGTCGGGTCGGCGAGTAGCCCGTCGGCGATGATAGGAATCTCGCGACCGTTCAATGGAATCACCGCATATCGTCCGATGAGGTGTCGATAGCGATCATCGTGGGGATGCACGCAGATGGCGGTATCACCCAACATCGTCTCGGGCCGTGTTGTCGAGAACCGAATCGATTCGTCGGAATCTTTCACCGGATAGCGAAAGGTCCAAAAGCCGCCTTTGATGTCATCGCTATAAGTCTCGTCGTCGGCGACCGAGGTTTGCAGTTGCGGGTCCCAATTGACGAGACGCTTTCCGCGATAGATGTATTTGTCGCGGAACCAATTGAAGAAGGTCACGCGCACGGCCCTTGAGCAGCCTTCGTCCATCGTAAACCGTGTGCGTTGCCAATCACACGAAGCCCCGAGCCGTTTGAGTTGGCCGAGAATGCGTGCCTCGTAATGGTCTTTCCACTGCCAAATGCGTTTGACGAGTTGGTCGCGCCCAAGGTCGCGGCGTGTTTTCTTTTCCAGCCGCCAAATCTCACGTTCAACTTGCGCCTGAGTGGCGATGCCAGCATGGTCGGTTCCCGGCATCCACAGCGCGTTGTAACCCTGCATGCGGCGCCAGCGGATCAACACATCTTGCAGAGTGTTGTTCAGCGCGTGTCCCATGTGGAGGGCGCCGGTCACGTTGGGCGGCGGAATGACGATGGTGTACGGATCGCGGGAGGCGTCGGGCCGGCTGTGAAAAAAACCTTGCTCGACCCAATACGCCAGCCAGCGTTCTTGGGCCGCCTGAGGCTCATATTGCTTGGGAAGTTCTGTTGCCATGACAAATCCGTTGCGAGGTTACCCGTGGGCCGAGCCATTCACTCGGTCCCGATCCTTAAAGAGCTTGTACTCAATCGCGTCGCATAGGGCCAGCCAACTCGCCTCAATGATATTCTCACTGACGCCCACTGTACCCCAGACATCGGCTTCATCCCGCGACTCGATGACGACTCGAACACGGGCGGCGGTACCCGCGCGGGCATTGACCACACGCACCTTGTAATCGACGAGGCTCATCCCCGCGAGGTTCGGATAACAGGCCAGCAATGCCTTGCGAATCGCGCCGTCGAGCGCGTTCACCGGCCCGTCTCCTTCACTGACCGTATGCTCGATCCGATCACCGACACGCAGCTTGACCGTCGCCTCGGTTATCGGGTCCAAGGTCCCGTCATGCTCGATGTTCACCCGATAGTGGATCCGCTCGAACCACGGCTGATACTGGCCGATCGCCTTTTTCACCAGAAGGTCGAACGATGCCTCAGCCGCCTCAAATTCGTACCCCTCATTTTCGAGGTCCTGAACCTGCGAAAGGATTCTCCCCATTAAGGCGCGATCATGAGTGATGGCATACTTCGTGGTCTTCGCGAGAATCGTCGATTGCCCCGACAACTCGCTCACGAGGATGCGACGCTCGTTGCCCACCAAGGCGGGGTCGATATGCTCGTAGGTCCGCGGGTTTTTGGCGACGGCGTGCGTATGCATGCCACCCTTATGGGCAAAGGCGCTGCCGCCGACAAACGGTTGCCCGTTGCGGAAGTTCATGTTGGCCAGTTCATACACATAACGCGACAGTTCTGTGAGCCGTTGGAGGCGGTCACGTTGCAAGATTTCGTATCCGTACTTCAGCGCGAGGTTGGCCATGACGCTGACGAGATCAACATTCCCGCACCGCTCGCCGATACCGTTGATTGTGCCCTGTACCTGTGTCGCGCCGGCACGAACGGCCGCCAAACTGTTCGCCACGGCCAAATCGCAGTCATTATGGCAATGAATGCCGATGTCACAACGAATCTCTTGGCGGACGAAGATAACGGCCTCGGCGACCCGTTCGGGCATCGACCCGCCATTGGTGTCACACAAAATCACGCCGGCCGCGCCCGCGCCCGCCGCGGCTCGCAACGTTTCGATGGCATAGGCGCGATTCGCTGACAAGCCGTCGAAAAAATGCTCGGCATCATAAAACACTTTGCGGCCGGCGGCACGACAAAAGGCCACCGAATCGGCGATCATCCGAAGGTTCTCGGCCAACGAAGTGTTCAGCACGTCCGTGACCTGCATGTCCCACGTCTTGCCCACGATCGTGACAACCGGCGTCTGCGCGTCCAAGAGCGCCTTCAAGCATGTGTCATTTTCGGCCGCGGTATCCTTTCGCCGAGTCATGCCGAACGCAGATACTTTCGCATGCCGCAACGGCAACTTCTGAACCTCTCGAAAATACTCGGCATCTTTCGGATTCGACAACGGGTAGCCACCCTCGACGAAGTCGATCCCCATGTCGTCGAGGCGCTTTGTCAGAAGCAACTTGTCTTGAAGCGAAAAGTTGACGCCCTCACCCTGACTGCCGTCGCGGAGAGTCGTGTCGTAAATCGCGATACGGGTCATCTGCCACCAAAAAGAAAAACCCTGAAGCCAAACATCGCTTCAGGGCCGTGAATCGTTTGCCGAAAGCTCGTGCCCGGAAGCTAGATCAAAACGACACCGACTACGCGCACTCCCTGCGCGGCGATAATCGCGATCGAGATTCCGGCTGGCTGCCACATTGCCACAACTCCCACCCGTTGCCAAGGACTATTAGGGAATGTAAGAGCCGTATCCGAGGAAGTCAACCGACCACCCTCGTCGCGAGGCAGTGAATGAATCCCCCAAAATCGTCGTGATTGTCAAATCCGATGCCTGCGATCTTGCACATGGTTCCGCAATGGATCAAGATGATGCGAACCAACGCCCCTCTGTGTGAAAGGCCCTGCCGTGTCGTCTTCATGGCCCCGAAATAACGCCTTACCTGGCGAAATGACTATCCGAGCCATCCAAGTTCGGATCGACCAGTTCCATCGATGGCACCGGAATCAACGGAAGCCTATCGAGGATTACTTCGTTGAGAACCCCGACTTTCTCGACGACCCGAATATGGCCGCTGATCTCGTTGTCGGCGAGTTTCTCTTGCGACTCGCACGGGGTGAGTCGCCGAGCCTGTCAGAGTACGTCGCAAGGTTTCCGGCGATGGCAGATCGGCTGTCGGCGCTTCTCGCGGCCTTTGCTGACGGGGCCGGAGCCGACACGCCAAAGTTCGCTGATCATTCGCCGGAGCCTCATTCAAATCTTGATGTGAAGATCCCACTGCATCCCACAGGCATTCCCGGCTACGAGATTCTGAGCGTACTCGGGCGCGGTGGCATGGGCGTCGCCTATCAGGCACGGCATTTGAAGTTGAACCGAATAGTGGCCCTCAAGATGGTTCTGGCAGGGGTCCATGCGCCGGCAACGACGATAGATCGATTCATCGCGGAGGCCAAGGCTGTTGCCAAACTGCAACACCCCAACATTGTTCAAGTTTTCGATTCCGGCTCACATCTCGGTCAGCCGTACATGGCGATTGAGTTTTGCGCCGGTGGTTCGTTAGCGCGCCAAATTGATGGGACCCCTTGGACGCCCGAGCGGGCGGCAGTCGTCGTTCAAACACTCGCTGGTGCGATGCAAGTGGCTCATGACAAGGGAATAGTTCACCGCGACTTGAAACCCGCGAACGTTTTGTTGACAGCCGACGGCACTCTAAAGATCGGCGACTTCGGGTTGGCGAAGGAACTAGATGCAGCCGACCAAACGGCCACCGGAGCCATCCTCGGCACGCCGAGTTACATGGCGCCCGAACAAGCTCTCGGTCGCGGTCGCGAGGTAGGCCCGGCAGCCGACATCTACGCACTCGGCGGCATACTCTACGAAATGCTCACGGGGCGGCCGCCATTCAAAGGGACGACACCGATGGAAACGGTGATCCAGGTCCGCGACCAAGAACCGGTCCCGGTGCGGCAGTTGCAACCCGGCGTGCCCCGCGACCTGGAGACGATATGCCACAAATGTTTGATGAAGAATCCCCAAGCCCGTTATCGATCGGCTCAAGCCCTTGCCGATGATCTGAGGCGTTTTCGAGCTGGTGAACCGATCGCGGCTCGCCCCATTCGGACATTCGAACGGATGTACAAATGGTCGCGGCGGCGACCGGCTTTGGCAGCCCTCATCGCGGTTTCGGTCTTGGGTGTTGTCGCCATGGTTGCCGGCGGCGCTTATTTCACGGCGAGGCTTGGCGACCAGATAACCCGCGCCGAATCCGCCGAGCGCGACGCCAACCGCCGCGCTGACGAGGCCAGGGAATCCGAAGCCGACATGTTGGCCTACAGCCGGTTCCTTACCGAAGACGTCCTGGCGGTGGCACGGCCAAAGGATCAGGAAGGCGGCCTGGGTATCGACACTACCGTTCGGCAGGCGTTGGACGCGGCGGCTGGTCGAATCCCCGAACGATTTGAAGGCAGACCCCGAGCGGAACTCAAGGCTCGCGAAGGCATCGGCATGACTTATCTTTATGTGGGCGAGCCAGCCAAAGCGCTTGAGCAACTCGATCGGGTTTTCAAATTAAGCGTGCAACTCGATGGAAAATTCCATCCAGAATCATTGAGGTGTCAAGACAATCTGGCGGGCGCACTTCGTGACGCCGGCCGGATACAGGACGCTCTGGCGTTGTATGAATCCACGCTCGCCGCGCGGCGATCGGTCCTTGGCGAGGACCATCCGCAAACCTTGACGACCGCCAACAACCTTGCGGGCGTTTACCGCGAGATCGGTAAGCTCGAGTTGGCGCTCGAACTCTACAAGAAGACTCTCAGCCAACGCGAGGATCGGATGGGGCCGGACCATCCCGACACGTTGCTCAGCCGGCACAGTTTGGCCTTCATCCTTGATTCGCTCGGCCGATACGACGAATCGATTCCCCTACATCGTGAGGTCTATCGACGGCGCCGAATCCAGCCAGGACCCAACCACGCCGACACTCTCTCGACGATGCACAACCTCGCTTATGCGTTGCGACTCAGCGGGAAGCCGGAGGAAGCCATCAAATTGTTTGAAGAATGCCTTCAGCGGAAAAGGGAGGTCCTCGGACCGAATAACCCCGACACGTTGACGACCATGAGTGTTCTCGGATTGTCGTATCGCTCCGTGAAAAGGCATTCCGAAGCGATTGCCTTGCTGGAAGAGGTTCTCAAGCGAGGTGTGGCCGGGCCGGGGCCGGAGCATCCCGACACCCTCTTCGCGTTCAACAATCTGGCTGCCGCCTATCGAAGCGTCAATCGATTCGCCGACGCCGCGCCCCTCTATGAAAAGGCAGTTGCCGGGATGCGAAAAGTCTACGGCGTGAAGCACAACTACACACTGACGGTCATGGACAACCTCGCATTCGCCTACCGGAATCTTGGGCGTGTAGATCAGGCGTTGCCGGTGTATGAGGAAATGCACTCGGTGTACGTCGAACGCGACGGGATGGACCATCCCGATACGCTCGGCGTCCTCAATGATCTCGCTGCGGCATATTCCGAACTCGGTCGCGACAAAGAGGCCGTCCGCCGATTCGAGGAATGTTTGCATCGTCGTTTGAGGATTCTCGGCCCCAACAACCCGGCCACCATGGTCAGCGTCAATAACCTGGCCATGTTCTACCACAAACACGGAAAGCAGGCCGAAGCGAAGGCCTTGTTGGAGGAGCTTTGGCAACGACGGATGATGGTCTTGGGGCCGAATCATGAAGACGCGGTTTTCAGTACGCTAACGGTCGCGAAACTCAGGCAGGGATCGGGTGAATGGGCCAAAGCGATCCCTCTGCTGGAGGACGTTATTGAAAAGCGACGAATGAACGACGGCCCCGATTCGATCACCCTATTGGAAGCGCTCGACCCGCTCGGCGACTGTCTGATGAAAATGAAACAGTTCCTCGCAGCGGAGTCCGTTTGTCGCGAGATTCTTCGATTGCGAGAACTCCATCAACCCGACTCTTGGCAACGTTTTGAGGCGTTGACTCGGCTCGGCGAGTCATTGACCGGACAAGGCAAGTACGCCGAAGCGGAGGCAATGCTCAAGCAGGGATTTGATGGTCTGTCGAAGCAGTCTAGCCAGATTCCGGCGGCTCGCAAGGACGCGACATTGGCATCAGCCGCCGCCCGTCTCGCGGCGCTCTACGACGCCTGGGGAAAAAAAGCGACGAAGAGCGAAAGAAAGTGCCCGTGATCCAACCCAAATGACAGGTTCTCAGGTTGCTTCCCGGGAAAACAGGGGAGACATGACATGATGTTGCCAGTTCGCGTCATCGCGATTCGGGAAATCGCTGCGGAAATGACACCCACGAGATTCCTCACGGATCAGGGCCGCCATTATCATCAAACGAGCAACAGTCAAAAGATTCTGCAACTCCCAACCGTCGCGAGAGTCGAATTGCCGTGTTAACACATAACGGCACCAAAACTGCACGTCACGCTGGGCTTCCTCGAGCCGGTCACGATCGCGAACGATGCCCATGTTGCGCACCATGAGGCTTCGAAGCGAGTTGGTAATGTCGGCCACATCGAGGTCGCCATTGGCTCGTGGCGCGGGGTCATGCTGAATGGGCAAGGCCGTCAAGGAATCCGCGAGCTTGGCAGCCTCGGCGACCGCCCCCTGTGCGCTGCGAGCGCCATAGACCAAGCCCTCCAAGAGGCTATTCGACGCCAGGCGATTCGCGCCATGAAGCCGGCTTGAAGTCACCTCGCCGGCGGCCCACAACCCAGGAACGGTCGTTTGACCGTGAGAATCAACGACAACGCCGCCGATCATGTAATGAGCCCCAGGGCGCACTGGGATGCGATCTTTGGTTATGTCGAGGCCAAAACGCCGGCACGCCGCGTCGATTCCCGGAAACCGCTCATGGACCATCTTCGGATCGAGATGGGACAGATCGAGGTACACGTTGGGATGCCGAGTGCGTTCCATGGTGCGGAAGATTGCTTGGGAGACGACGTCGCGGGTGGCCTTTTCGGCACGCGCGTCAAACTCCGGCATGAATCGCTTGCCGTCCTTGTCGCGTAGATAGGCGCCTTCGCCGCGCACGGCCTCGGTGATCAGCGACCGTGCCGAGCCTGCGACATAAAGGACCGTGGGATGGAATTGCATGAACTCCATATCGCGCAACGCCGCGCCGGCCCGCCACGCCGCCGCCATGCCATCGCCCGTCGCCACGGGCGGATTCGTTGTCTCTCGATAGACCATTCCGGCGCCGCCCGACGCCAGCACAACTTGCTTCGCCCAGACCAGAAGCACTGTATCGCGGCGTTGGACCACCGCGCCCACGCAACGCCCGTCGCGCGTCAACAGATCCAACGTGAAGGTATCGCCCCATAGTGTGACGTTGCTCTGTTTCAGAACTCTGGCAATCACGGCACGCATCACCTCGAACCCGGTCGCGTCGCCGAGAGCATGAACGATTCGACGATGGCTGTGACCTCCCTCACGAGTCAGCGCGAGTTCACCGTCAACGGTATCGAACTGAGTTCCCCATTTCACAAGATCGGAAATTTGGTCGGGTGCTTCTTGAACCACACTCTCGACGATCGCTCGATCGCAAAGGCCCGCCCCGGCGGTTAGCGTGTCCTCGATGTGATTTTCAAACGAATCTTCCGGTGACAGGACACCAGCGATCCCCCCTTGGGCATAGGTGCTGTTGCTCTCACGGATGTTGTCTTTGGTGACGACGAGGACTTCGACATTGCTGGGGATTTCGAGGGCCGCCCGTAATCCAGCGATGCCCGCGCCAATTATCAATATGTCGGTGAACTGATGAGCGGTACGTTTCGGGTGAAAGGCAATCAGATAGCGAGAGGGTGAACTCATGCACGATACTCGAAGCGGAAACAACAACCGGAGCCACACGACTCGAACAGGGACTCTTTGCAATCGAATCGCGCAGGCTCCGGGGATGACTCAGCGAGTTACTTTTCTCCTGGCTTCGGCGTTCGCGGCTTCGCGAGAAACTCGGAGAACTTTTCAGAGGCCGAGCTATACTCAGGAGGCGCTTTGGTCCCGGCTCCGCGATTGAGGTCGCCGGCTTTGCCGGGTTGAGCCTGAGCCCGAGTGACGCCGGCATTCACTCGCGAGGAACCGCCTCGATTGCCGGCCTTGGTGTCATCCTTGCTTGGATCCGAAGGAGGAGCCTCCGAGTCCTTCTTGCGACGTTCCGCCTCGGCTCGCAGATGGTTGTCCCATTCTTCCTGTGAGATGTTGTACTTCTGAAGCATCTCTTTCGTGACTCGTTTTCGGAACTCTTCCAATTGAAGGTCGCCGGCACGCTTCTTGTGGGCCTCGTCGGGCGCCGTCGGATCACCTCTTTGCGGCGGTACGTTACCGGCGCCGGGTTGGCCGTTGGGCAAACCGCCGCCAGGTCCGCCGCCGCCAGGCCCGGGCTTGGTATTCGCGCCGCCACCCGGACCGCCTCCTTGGCCTTGCCCCTGACCTTGGCCTTGCCCCTGACCTTGGCCTTGCCCCTGACCTTGGCCTTGCCCCTGA
>CAZESP010000044.1:0-43112 GCA_964515185.1 uncultured Alcaligenaceae bacterium | reverse complement strand
GTGCGTTGGCAGTTTGCCACATCCGATGCCCGAGTGAAACTCCGCCGACTCTATCTAGTGATTCAATAGTGGTGGGCCACTAGTTCTGAGAGCGGTTTGGAATCAGCGGGCCTCGTCGCACAGGACACCACCTACTGTTCAAGCCAAGGTTTGGCAGCAGGATCGGCACCGGTGCCAACAAAATGGCTGCGACCCCAGACTTTTTAGCCCCTAACCGAGTTGCATGATAAAAAAGCGGGAAGTCGGGGTGCGGTCTTCTTGTTTTCTTGCTGGATACCATGGTTCGCTCGATCGAAGGTTCGGAGCATATGGCGAAGTCTGTCGGGAGCAACGATTCGAGTTGGCGTTGCCAGGAGACGAAGATAATTCCTACAAATCAGGCATTATGGCCGCGTGGCGGAATGGCAGACGCTGGGGACTTAAAATCCCCTGCCCGTAACGGGCGTATGGGTTCGAGTCCCATCGCGGCCAATTGAATTCGGCACCTGACTCGTCAACGCATTTACCTATTCGACACGGCTTCATCTTCACTTAAGGTAACGCTGATACCATTAGCCGGTAGAATTATCCTCGCTCCGGAGTAACTCATGACTCGTTGGTTCAAACTCGGCTTGTCAACCCTATTCTTGGCCGGCGCCGTGACGTTGACGGCCATCTCGCAACCACCCGACACCAAGGGGCCGCCAAAAAAAGACGGCAAGGGGAAAGACGGCAAATTCAAAGGGAAAGACGGCCCGATGAGCAAAGGGCCGCGAATGCAACTCGGCATGGTTATCCCGCCCCACATTCGCGATGAATTGAACCTGACACCGGAACAACAAAAGAAACTTGAGACGATCGAGGCCGACGTTCGCGGCAAACTGAACAAGTTGTTGACCGACGAACAGAAGCGGATTTTCGAGAATCATCGGCCCCCGTTTGGCCCCCCGGGCGGCCCCGGCGGTACACCCGATGCGCCCACGGATCGACCCAAGGGGGCACGCCCAGACTTCGAGAAAAAGGGCGGCCCGCCTGATCGACCGCCATCGAACGACTCGCAAGTGAACTCGTCGAAGGCAGGTGGAATCCAGTGGTTCGCGACGCTCGACCGCGGATTGGCAGAGGCCAAACGCACCGGCAAGCCAATCCTCTACGTTTCGGCGGCGCCCCATTGCGGCGGCATTTCCGGAATTTGGTGACCGGGCAAGCAAGACATGGACAGGAGTTTCCTGTCCCAGCCCGACGTTGTCGCGGCATCGCGAGATTTTGTCTGTGTGCGTCTGACCACCTATGAGGACGAGGTCGAGACCGCGTTCAGCCGGTCTCTCTTTATTGGTCGCTCCGGTGACGTCGAGAACACAACGTTTGTCCTTCTTGGTCCCGATGGCCGCAAGAGGCTTACACGCGTTGGTCGCTCGACTCGCGGTATCTTTTCGAATGCAGCGGACATGGCGAATTCGATGCGTGAAATCGCCTCGAGGTATCCAGTAAAGCCGGATGCGGCCGCTTCGACTCCACCCTTGCCGATCACGCTCGACGTCCGGCTCGGCCTGGATGTCGCCGCCAGTGATTCGTTGCCGCTCGTGGTCGTCGTCGCCGCCGACGAAACGACCCGCACCGCGATGGAATCTCGCGTCGCGAAGTGGGCATGGGATCGTGAGTTTATTGGCCGATTCACTTACGCCACGACTGCGACATCCAAAGACCTGAAAGGGTTCGCTGGCGTCTCTGTGGACCGTGGCGTGATCATCATCGCACCCGACAATTTCGGCCAGTCCGGAAAGGTCATTGCACAATTAGATGCCGGTGCCAAGGACGAGCAGATTGCCAACGCCATGCGATCGGTGCTGGCCAACCATCAACAGCGAATGAAATCCATGCGGGAGCATCGCGCCGATGGAATTCGTGCGGGAGCGTTTTGGGAGCCGAGATTCCCCGTGACGGATCGCGAGGAGGTCAACGCTCGGGAACAGGCACGCCGGGCAATCGAACGCGCGAAGCGTTAACATGCCCGGAGCGACGGGGCCGAGCGGGAACCGTTCTCGCTCGGCCCTGTTCTATTTCACTCACGTCTCGCTCTCACTTTCGTTTCGAATCCTCCAGAAAAACAATTTCTGGCAGCCCCCTTCACGATGGCTTAAGGCGATCAGTCTTATCTTGGTTCAAGCGTTGAGCGTTCCAACGCTTGGCAGGATGACATCTCGGATTTCGTCCTGGGCGCTTTGAGGTCTCAAGTCACACGTCAGTCGCCATTTCAACCTTGAGGAGCGACCATGAGCCTTTTCTTTTCCATGCTCGGCCATCTCCGGGCACGCGGCGGCGTAGGATCGCCGCTTTCCTCGCGACATCTTCAATCGCGTTTGACAGTCTTGCCGCTCGAAGACCGGACGGTTCCGTCGAGCCTAGACGTGCGGTCCATTGACGGAACGGGCAACAACCTCGCCAACCCGGATTGGGGAAGCACCGGCATTCAGTTCCTACGGGTCGCCGCCGCCGATTACGCTGACGGAATCTTCGCAGCCAGTGGCGTCGATCGGCCGAGTGCGCGCGTAATCAGCAACGCAATTGCCGATCAAGGCGATGAGCAGATCGTCAATCGCCGACTCATGTCTGCAATGGTGTACGCCTGGGGTCAATTCATCGACCACGACCTCGATCTCACCATATCCGGTGGCACCGAGGCGATGCGGATACCCGTTCCCGCCGGCGACCCATTTTTCGATCCCAGCGCGACCGGCACGCAGACCATCAATACCACTCGATCCGTTTTCGACCCGCTGACGGGGATTTCTATAGCCAACCCGCGACAGCAACTCAACGCTATCACGGCATGGCTGGACGGGTCGATGGTCTATGGCTCGGACGATGCAATCGCGACATCGCTGCGAGCCATGCAAGGCGGCAAGCTAAAGACAAGTGACGGCGACCTGTTGCCTATCGATGCCGATGGTTTCTTTTTGGCCGGTGACGTGCGCGTCAACGAAAACCCTGAACTCGTCAGCCTACAGACGCTCTTCGTCCGCGAGCATAATCGCCTCGCAGACCGGATCGCGTCCGCCAACCCAACGTGGACCGACGAACAGATCTACCAAGAAGCACGGCGCGTCGTCATCGCCGAAATACAGTCGATCACCTTCAATGAGTGGCTTCCAGCGGTTCTCGGTTCAGGTGCCGTGCCCCGCTACAGCGGTTACGATCCATCAGTGAATCCCGGCATCACGAACGAATTTGCCACGGCCGGTTTTCGATTCGGCCACAGCCTCTTGGGAGACGATATCGAGTTCTTGGACAACAACGGCCTCCCGATCGCTGACGAAGTTGCGCTTCGGGATGCGTTCTTCAACACCGACTTAATAAGGGAACATGGGATCGATCCCGTATTGAAATATCTGGCGTCAGATCCCTCGTCGGAACTCGATACCAAGGTCATCAACAGCGTTCGGAATTTCCTATTTGGCCCGCCGGGAGCCGGCGGACTCGACCTTGCAAGCCTGAACATCCAGCGCGGGCGCGATCACGGTCTGGCTGACTACAACGCCACACGCCAGGCATACGGCTTATCCAAGATCACATCGTTCGATCAGATCACCTCGAATCCAACCGTTCAAGCGAAGATGCGCGACCTCTATGGCTCGGTGGACAATATTGATCTCTGGGTTGGGGCGCTGGCCGAGGATCACGTTCGAGGCGCCAGTGTCGGGCCAACGCTGCGCGCGATGATCTCCGACCAGTTCACGCGAATCCGCGACGGCGACCGATTCTGGTATCAGCGAGAGTTCTCGGGTCGATCGCTTCGAGAATTGGAAAACACGACACTTGCCGATGTCATTCGCAGAAACACGACAACCACGAACGTGCAAGACAACGCCTTCTTCTTTCGAGTAAGCCTCTCGGGCACCGTCTTTGAAGACCGCAACCGGAATGGCCGACGTGAATCCCCGGAGCGCGGGATTGAGGGCCGAACTATCGAACTCGTCAGCGCTGTTGACGGGAGCTTGGTCGCCTCGACGACAACGGATTCTCGCGGAATGTACCGGTTCGAGGTGATCGATGGGTTGGGTCTGGGGCAATTCTACGTGCGGGAGATCCTGCCCGATGGCCGACTCGCGACAACGCGCGACCGAGGGATCATCGAACTAACCCGCGGCGAGACGTTTGTTCGCGGAATCGACTTTGGCGAGACTGATGGCGCACGGCGCTCACCACGAACAGCCGGCGCCGCCGACTCAACTTCGCATCTGCCAAGCGTGACCGCCATAGCGCCGCCGGCTGGGACCGCACGCCCTGACTGGTTGTTCCTTGAGTTCTCGGATACGGATACAACTCCACGAAACGGGCGTCGGAATGATGCGTCGTCCCGAGCTTGGCTGGCCTCAACCGACAGGGATGTCGGCGCCCCTGCCGCGGTCGATTTGCGTGAAGACGTGATCGTCGCTGGTAGCCGTCGCTAATCAGAATCTGAAGTTCTTTGTTGCAGTCCAACGTCGATGGGGCGTATCTTGGCTATAGGAAACAAAGTCGCTTCTTCTGGCCGGATACGCCCATGTTAGACGTCAAATTGATGACGCTCGACCCTGCTCATTTCCATGCAGCGCTTATTCACAAGGAGATGTTGCCCGGAGTATCGAAGCGAGTTCACGTTTTCGGGCCTATGGGACCGGACCTCATCGCGCACCTGAATCGGTTAATGCAGTTCAATACACGTGCAGCAAATCCAACTCTATGGGAGCTTGAGGTTCACGCCGCGCCGGACTATTTCGATCGCATGCTGAGGCAACAACCCGGCAATGTCGTTGTGCTTGCCGGGCGCAACCACCGCAAGATCGACTCAATGCTCGCGTGCGTGAACGCGGGTCTTCATGTATTGGCGGACAAGCCTTGGATCATTCGTTCCGCCGATCTGCCGAAGATTCAATCCGTATTTCGCGCCGCCGAGTTACGCGATCTCGTGGTGTCGGACATCATGACGGAGCGATTTGAGATAACGTCGATACTCCAGCGGGCCCTCGTGGACGAGCCGTCGATATTCGGCCACTGTTTGCCCGGGTCAGCGACGACGCCAGCCGTGACGATGGAGAGCATCCATGCCATCCGCAAAAACGTTTCCGGGTCCGCGTTACGGCGTCCGGCGTCGTTTTTTGATATCGAGCAAAACGGAGAGGCGCTCGCGGATGTGGGCACGCACTTGGCCGACCTGGTCATCTGGATCCTCTCTCGTTCCGGCTCGATTGACTATCAAACCGACGTGCGAATGATCGCCGGGTCGCGATGGCCGACGGAATTATCCCTGTCCGACTATCGCGATGTTAGCGGCGAATCCGCGCTTCCGCCGTCCGTCGCCGATCAGGTGAAAGACGATCGCTTTACCTTCTTGTGCAACAACCAAGTGTCGTTTCAGATCTTGGGCATTCATGTCCGGCTCACGATACGTTGGGACTACGAGATTGCCGCCGGCGATGTGCATCGCGCGTCATTCCAGGGGAGCCGATCGCGTATCGAAGTGACACAGGGAACCGATGCGGGCAGCCGTCCGCAGTTGGCGGTCGTGCCGAACGAACGCGGCGACCTGCAACGACTCGCCGGCGAGTTGGAGAGATGGACACGAACGGTGCGGCCGATCTTTCTCGGGCTGGCAAGCATCGAACTTCCTGACCGCATTCAGATACAGATTCCGGAGGGCCTTCGCGTCGGTCACGAAGCTCACTTTGGCCAAGTCACCAATCAGTTTCTACGTTACCTATGGAATCCTCGCATGCAACCTGCCGCCGAGAAGCCGAACTTGCTCGCCAAGTATTTCATTACGACGGCCGGCGTTGATCTCGCTCGACGTAGTGCTGGCGGGCCAAGATCCGAGAAGGGGCCTCGATGAACCGCCGCCAATTCCTGGGAACATCCGCGGCTGCCGCCGTCGCCATCGTGTCTCGCGGAGCCGAAACAATGCTACCTATCGTTGACACGCACCAGCATCTCTGGGATCGAAGCCAATTCCGGTTGCCTTGGATCGAAAAAGGCACGCCGCTCGATCGCGATTTCTTGCCCGCGGATTTTGCAGCGGCCACTAATGGCCTCAATGTCGTGAAGGCCGTTTACATGGAAGTCGATGTCGCTGCCGAGCAACAGCAAGCCGAGGCGGACTTTATTAATGCATTGATCGCCAGCAAAAAGACGCCGACGGTGGCCGCCGTCGTGGCGGGTCGCCCGGACCATGATGGGTTCCGCCGATATGTCGAAGGGTTCAAGGGAAGCAAGACCATCAAGGGAATCCGTCGCGTCTTGCATGTTCCGGAAACATCACCGGGAACCTGCCTTTCGGAAGCATTCGTCAAAGGGATTCGCCTACTGGGAACACTGGGTCTCAGTTTCGATCTATGCCTGAAGCCGGGCGAAATCCCCAATGCCACCAAGTTGCTCGACGCCTGCCCCGACACGCGGTTCATTCTCGACCACTGCGGAAATCCCGACGTGAAGTTGAGGGACCTTTCCGATTGGAAGAAGTCGATCGACGAGATGGCCAAGCGCAAGAACGTTGTTTGCAAGGTATCGGGATTCATCGTTCACGCCCCTCGTGACAAATGGACCGCCGAGTTGCTGGCGCCGGTTGTCCATCACGTTTGCGACAGCTTTGGGCCGGACCGCGTGATGTTCGGCGGCGACTGGCCGGTCTGTACGTTGACAGCGACCTATCGCCAATGGGTTGACGCTCTCAAGCAGATCGTTAAAGGCAAACCCGAACTGGATCAGAAGAAGCTATTCCACGACAACGCGGTCCGGTTCTACGGGCTGTAGCGCGACGCGCCGCGGCCCCAACAATGCGGTCCAAGTAAAGACACCGCCCTGGGTTTCTCTCCTCCGACTCGCGTTAGGAGTTTCGCGAATGAAGAACTTGATCCTGTGTTTGTCAGCCGTCGTGTTGGCCTCGGCCGCGGCACGCGCTGACGTCAAACCTCATGCGTTATTCACTGATCACATGGTCATTCAAAGCGGGATGCCGATCGTGGTCTGGGGCACCGCGTCTCCCGGAGAAGGCGTTTCGGTTGCCATGGATGACGGCGCGGCAGTGACAGCCGACGCAGATTCTGATGGAAATTGGACCGTCAAACTGCCGGCGATCGACAAGGCCGGTGGGCCACACACGCTGACAATCGGCAAAGTACGTCTGAAGGATGTACTTATTGGTGAGGTGTGGATTTGCTCCGGTCAATCCAATATGGAATGGTCGGTCCGAGCCAGTCACGAGCCGGAGAAAGTGATTGAATCCGCGAATCATCCGAACCTCCGGCTGTTCACGGTTCCCAAAACGGTCGCGTTACAGCCTCAGAAAAACGTCAACGGCCGCTGGTCGGTTTGCACGCCCCAGTCGGTGCCGGGATTCTCGGCGGTAGCCTATCATTTCGGCAAACACCTGCACGCCGCTACGAATGTCCCGGTAGGCCTGATCCACACGTCGTGGGGCGGCACGCCAGCCGAGGCGTGGACGAGCAAGGATTCCTTGAATTCCGAACCAAGCCTTCGCCATTATCACACGACGCTCGAGAATCAGTTGAAAGCGTATGACCCGAAAAAGGCCGAGGCCAACTTCAAACTAGCCCTGGCCAAATGGGAGGACGCCGTCAAGAAAGCCAAAGAAGAAAAGAAGCCGGCTCCGAAGAAGCCAGCGCCCCCCGGAAAGCCGGGAACTAATCCGCACACTCCCAGCTCCTTATTCAATGGCATGATCGCTCCACTGGTGAAGTTCCCCGTTCGCGGCGCCATCTGGTATCAGGGCGAATCAAACGCCGGACGAGCCTATGAATACCGCACGCTGTTCACCACGATGATTGAGGATTGGCGCAAGCAGTGGAATAACCCGGATCTTGCATTCTTGCTCGTGCAACTCGCTCCGTTCATGAAGATCAGCACTGAGCCACAAGAAAGCAGTTGGGCAGAATTGCGCGAGGCCCAACTCTACGCGACGCATAAACTCAAAAACGTCGGCATGGCGGTCATTACCGACGTCGGCGAGGAAAACGACATTCATCCCCGCAAGAAGGAGCCGGTTGGGGAACGCCTGGCTATTGCGGCGCGGGCCATCGCCTACGGCGAAAAGATCGAATACTGCGGACCAGAGTTTCGCTCATTGAAGATCGCCGGCGATAAAGCCATCGTCGCTTTCGCGCACATCGGCGGCGGACTCGAAGCTCGCGGCGGCGAGCTGAAGGGTTTCACGATTGCCGGCAAGGATCGAAAGTTCCGCAACGCCAAGGCCGTCATCGAGGACGACACGGTTGTCGTTTCCTGTCCCGATGTCCCGGAACCGGTCGCGGTGCGTTTTGGCTGGGCGAATTATCCGGTCGTCAATCTCTGGAACAAGGCAGGATTGCCCGCGTCGCCATTCCGTACCGATGACTTCCCCGGCGTGACCTGGCCGAAAAAGTAATCGCGTTCACGGGCGCCGGCAACGGGCCTTCCCATCGCCGGCGCCCATCTTATCGCGGGGTCCTCAATCGCGTCATGTCGGAGACTCTTCTCTTCGTTTACGGCACATTGCGGAGAGGCCATCGAAACCACCATCGGCTCGCAACGGCGAGATACGTCGGTACGGCTCTTACATATCCCCGCTATCGACTTCTCGATCTAGGGCGATATCCCGGAATGGTGCCTGACACCGAACACGGCAGCGAGATTCCGGGAGAATTGTGGATCGTCGATGCCGAAACCCTCGAACGACTCGACGAATTCGAGTGCGTCCCCAACTTGTTCATTCGGACAAACGTCGAATTATCATGCGGTAGCGCGGCCCAGGCGTATTTCTACGCCGGCAGTCGTTTGCCGCGCCGATAGGCCGTGGCAGTGCGGTTCTTCAGACGGCGTCCAGCCCTGGCTTGAACCGTCTCGGAAACTACAATCCGAGAACATCGTCCATCGTATATCGGCCTGCGGGCTTGCCGGCCAGGAACTTGGCGGCCTGTAACGCCCCGCTGGCATAGCTGTCGCGACTGGTGCCGCGATGCACTAATTCGAGCGTTTCACCCATCGTAGCGAAGATGATAGTATGCTCGCCGACGTAATCGCCGCCACGAATCGCATGAATGCCGATTTCCGATCCGGGGCGCTCGCCGACGAGTCCTTCGCGACCATGACGCAGACCGGTCTGCCCCATGGCGTCCTTGATGATTTCGGCGAATCGGATTGCCGTGCCGCTGGGCGAGTCCTTTTTGAATCGATGGTGACGCTCGATGATTTCGACGTCGAAGCTCTTGTCCTTCAACGCCGCCGCCGCCTCGCGAACCAGTTTGAATAACACGTTGACCGAAAGGCTCATGTTGGCACCGACCAGAACGGCGGTCTGATGGGCCGCAGCCTCGATTTCATCGCGTTGGGCCGCCGTGTGACCCGTCGTGGCCACAACAATCGGAATGCGTCGTGCGACGCAGGTCTTCAAGACATTCATCGTTCCCTGGGGCGAGGAAAAATCGACCATGACGTCGATTCGCGCAGTGACGGGCACCTCCGCAGAAACCGATACGCCCGAGACGCCGGTTCCGGTGAGATTGCCAATGTCGCGACCCTGGTTGGGATGATCCGGCGAGTCCAACGCCGCCGCCACCGCCAACGCCGGGTCGTCATTTGCAAGAACTACCAACCTCTGTCCCATCCGACCGCAGGCGCCGTTGATCCCAATTTGAGTCTTCATGGCCATTCCCCATTAAGAGTAAAGTTCGATGGCTTTGATAATCTCGTCGAGGTCGTTGGGCACTGGTACGGCGCGATTGGCATAACTGGCGCGTCTCACACCTCGCTTACCCAAGACGTCGTCAAAGGTCTTTGGGTCGGTGCTGTGATATGCAACCGTGGTATTCGGATCCTTGAGCTGATGCCCGGTAAGGATACAGACAACTCGCTCATCCGCGGCGATAACGCCATCCTGAATCAGCCGTCGCAGGCCGGCGACAGTGGCGGCCGACGCCGGCTCGCAGCCCATGCCCCCTGCCCCGACCTTCGCCTTCGCGTCAACGATCTCCTGGTCGGTAACTTCACGCACGGTCCCCGAGCATTGGTCAAACGCTCGTAAGGCCTTGGGCAAATTCACGGGACGATTAATCTCGATGGCGCTGGCGAGCGTTGCCGCTCGCAGATTCTCAATGTCCAGTGACCGATAGTAGCCGTCCAACACCGCCCGGTCGATATTCCCCTGATTCCATCGCAAGCCGTTTCGCTCAAACAATTGATAGAATGTGTTGGCTCCCGCCGCGTTGATGGCGGCCAACCTAGGCGGGCGAGCGATCAGGCCCAACCGAACCAGTTCGCTAAACGCTTTTCCAAAACTCGAAACGTTTCCCAAGTTCCCACCGGGCACGACGATCCAGTCCGGAATCTCCCAGTCGAGGGCCTCCAAGACACGATACATGATCGTCTTCTGCCCTTCCAAACGGAATGGGTTGACACTGTTGACGAGGTAAATCCCCAGGCGACCGGTGACCTGGCGAACCCGAGTCATGGCATCATCGAAGTCGCCGGCAATTTGAATCGTCAGGGCCCCATGATCGAGCGCTTGGGCGAGCTTCCCGTACGCGATCTTCCCGGACCCGATGAAAATGATGGCCCGCATCAGGCCGGTCGCCGAGCAGAAGACCGCCAGCGACGCGCTGGTGTTGCCGGTGCTGGCACACGCCGCCCGCCGCGCACCGACCATCCTCGCGTGGGTGAACGCCGCGGTCATGCCATTGTCCTTGAAACTCCCCGACGGGTTCATCCCTTCATATTGCAAGAACAGCCGGCCTGGCTTCATGCCGGCGAACTCAGCGAGGGCGTCGGCCCGTTGCAGTATCGTCTGACCTTCGCCGATGGTCATGACCTGTTCCGGCGCCGCGAACGGCAAGAGTTCACGAAATCGCCAGACTCCGCTAAAGCACAAACGATCGTTGCGGCGCGTCCATTTTGACTCGAACTCTCGCAACGACTTAGGAACCGGCAATCGGTCCCACTGGTATTCGACGTCGACCAAGCCACCGCAGCGGGGACACGCAAACGACGTATCGGCGATATCGGCCGTCGCAAGGCACGCGGGATCAATGCAACGCTGATAGGCAAGGTCTCTCATCGCGCCTTTTGTAGCAATCCGGCGCCTTTGCCAACAGCCCTAGCCGCCAGGGCTTGTGTGGAAAAAAGTACGAGGAGGCGGTACGGAGCGTACTCACCTCCTCGTTTGATTCACGACCCGCGTCAAGCGCCGGCTGTTATTTCTCTTTTTCGAGCGGCGTTTCCCACAAGTAGATCGTGTGTTCTCGCGAGTTTTCGCCCGGCGGCGTGAACCGAACGACTTTCTTTGGCTTAACGCCTCGCATGTCGAAATCGTGAGACACGATGCGCGAGCCGGGTTTGAGTTTCTCCAATTGCGGGATCAACTTGACGTTGAGGTCCGGCAGCAAGTACAGGGTGACGACGTTTGCCTTGCTCAGGTCGAGAGCGAAAATGTCCTCTTTCTTGATCTGAACGAGGTTGCCGACGCCGGCCTTCTTGACGTTTTCGTTCGATTCCTTGATGCGTTCGGGGTCGATGTCAAAGCCGATGGCCTTGACGCCGAACTTCTTGGCAGCCGTCACCACGATGCGACCATCGCCGCAACCGAGATCGTAAACAACGTCATCCTTCTTGACCTCCGCGAGTTCGAGCATCTTGTCAACGACCTCTTGTGGTGTCGGGACATAGATGACGTCGGGGGTTCGGTCCTTGTCCTTCTCATCCGCCGTCGCGGGTCGATCGAGACAAGCAAGACAGGCCACGACGACGAACGCGCCGAGGCCGATACCGATGCGAGAAAGCGTCCGAATCATGCAGCAACTCCTGAATAGGTGCAAAACCGAGGCTCAGGCCCTGGCCCCAAGCCGAAATGTCCATCCCTTCCTACGCCACATTTCATGGTTAACCATGGCCGGCGTCAAGCAGAAAGCGCCCGCGCAAGATCACCTCGAAGATCGCCGACCTCTTCGATGCCGACACTCAGGCGAATCAGGCCATCGTCAACCCCGCGTGCCACTCGTATCGCAGGCGGGATACTCGCATGGGTCATCGTCGCGGGATGGCAGACCAATGATTCCACGCCGCCCAGGCTCTCGGCGAGGCTGAACAACTCGGTCTGTGTCAGAAATCGACGAGCCGCATCGGCCCCACCCCGTAGACGCAACGAGATCATACCGCCAAAATCGCGCATTTGTCGCTTTGCCAGTTCGTGTCCGGGATGATCCGGCAACGAGGGGTGGTAGACTCGCTCGACCTGCGACTGGGCTGCCAACCACTGCGCCAGTTCGCGAGCGTTGGCACAATGCCGCTCCATCCTGATGGCCAAGGTCTTCAAGCCTCGCAACACGAGGTACGAATCAAACGGCCCGGGCACTCCTCCGGCGGCATTCTGATAGAACGCGATCGGTTGGAGCAGGTCACGGTTACCGATGACGGCTCCGCCGACGACATCGGAATGGCCGCCGAGGTACTTCGTCGTACTGTGGACGACCAGATCGGCTCCGTTCTTCAATGGTTGCTGCAAATAAGGAGACGCAAAGGTATTGTCCACGGCCAAGAGTGCTCCGCGACGGTGGGCGAGTTCGGCAATGGCGGCAATATCGAGAATCTGAAGCAACGGATTCGTCGGCGTTTCGACCCAGACCAACTTCGTAGCCGGTGTCAGGATCTTCTCGAAACCCGATGGTGACGGATCATCAGTGTATCGAGCGGTCAGCCCCCACGGCTTGAAGACGCGTTCGAGGAGCCGAAACGTGCCGCCGTAGAGATCAGCCGCGGCGGCAACTTCATCGCCGGGACGCAGTGTCGAGAGTACCGCAGTCGTGGCTGCCAACCCCGAGGCAAACGCTAACCCGCGTTCACCGCCTTCCAGCGACGCCAAGCAGGTCTCGAGGGCTGTCCGCGTCGGGTTGCCGCTGCGCGAATACTCATAGCCCTTGTGCTGACCCGGCGCGGCCTGCGTGTATGTCGAGGTGGCATAGATCGGCACAATGGTCGCCCCGGTCGCGGGATCGGGGTCTTGGCCCGCGTGAATCGCCCGTGTCGCAAAGCCAAGTTCGTTCGGGTTTGATTTCATAGTCACACGCAAGTTGGAATCTTCGATCGTGAGCCGCGAGTCAAGCCTTTTTTTGCTTCTTGCGCAGCTCGTCCCAATACTGAACCAGGTCGATTCGCGTGACGATATCGACGATATCGCCGCCGCGTGTCGTCAACACGCCAGTGTTGCCCGCGAGCAACAGGCGATAAGCCTCGTCGAGATGTACGAGATCATCCAAGATAGGCAGCGGGCGAGCCATAATCTCCCCGACCATGACGGTGTTGGGGTCGCGGTCGTCGTGGAGCAAACGAGCGAGTGTCACTTCTTGGATACTTCCGACCGCCTTGCCGTCGGCGAGTACCGGAAGTTGGGAGATTCCCTTGGCCTCCATGAGTTGGATCGCCGTCTCGACAGTAGCATCCGGGGTGATAGTGACGAGTTGCCGCGAGCCGCGACTCCTGAGCAAATCGCGAATCGTCTGCGCAGACGGGACTACGTGAGAGAGTTTGTTCTCGGCGAGCCAATGATCGTCGAAAAACTTGCTCAGATAGTTGCGACCGGTATCGCAGCCGAGGGCAACCACGACCGCGTCAGGCCCCAGTCGCTGAGCATATCGCAAGGCGGCCGCCACGTTGGTGCCGCTTGACCCTCCGAGGAGCATGCCTTCCTGACGTGCCATCTCGCGAGCCACATGGAACGACTCGGCGTCGCCCACGCGAATCCACTCATCGACAAACTGGCTGTTGAAGGTCTTCGGAACGAAGTCTTCACCAATACCTTCGACCTTCCAGGGCTTAGGGGTTCCACCGGATAGCACTGAGCCTTCGGGATCGGCGCCAATGATTCGGATATTCGGGTTTTGTTCCTTGAGATAACGTCCAACTCCCGAGATGCTTCCGCCTGTACCGACGCCCGCCACGAAAGCCGTGATCTTGCCGCGTGATTGAAGCCAGATTTCCGGCCCGGTCGTGCGATAATGAATCTCGGGATTGGCGAGATTGGTGAACTGGTTGGGCCGCCAAGCTCCTGGGATTTCCCGGGCCAAGCGATCGGCTACGCCGTTGTAACTCTCAGGGGCATCGGGCGCCACGTTGGTCGGCGTAATGACGACTTCGGCGCCATACGCCTTGAGGAGCGAAATCTTCTCGACACTCATTTTGTCGGGGAGAACAAAAATGCATCGATAGCCTCGGACGGCCGCGATCATTGCCAGCCCAACCCCGGTGTTACCCGCCGTCGCTTCGATGATCGTGCCGCCTTTCCGCAACCATCCTTGCCGTTCCGCCTCGTCGATCATTGCGACGGCAACGCGATCCTTGACGCTTCCTCCCGGATTGGCGGCCTCGAGCTTGACATAGAGCGTGGCCTGCAATCCGGCGGTAACACGATTGAGGCGGACCAGTGGCGTCCAGCCGATGGCATCCTGCACGGATTCACAGGGGCGCGTTACGTCCGTCGGCATGGGGGTTCCTCCACCGGCCCGCGAGATTGGGTGAACGACTTTGCTCATTGTCCGCAATTGGGCGGCAAATGGTCAGGGGTTCAGAAAGACACCTTGAAAATGATGTCGCGAGTCTCGGATCGGGCTTTACGACTGCCCACGGCTTTCACTAAGGTGAACCCATCGTGGTGGTGGAAGTCGGAATCAGGAACTCGTATTCACGACGATCGTCATGTCATTAGCGCCGGAGACTATCGCGTTACTGGATACCGCCCGGCAGTTAGCCGAGCGGATCAACGCAGACGCTGTTGTCTTGCTCACGGAGACAGCGCTCGATTGGGACTTGGTCCTCACGCATCTTTCCTCGCAAAAGTTGTTGGTGGCCTCGACGGACCCCAGCCTCATCAAGCCAACCGAGGGAAAGCCGGGAATCACGATTCTCGAATTGGATGACGAACCGACGGCAACGCCGGAGCGCATGAGCGCGGCCCTGCTGAAAGCCATCGCCAATGAAAAGCTTCGTCCCGGGGCGCACGTGGTGTTGCTCTACAACGGGATCGCCCTCGATCAAGACCGTCTCGAGCCGCTCGACAGCGTGAGCATTTTGCACCTCGACGAACACCTTGAGAAACTGACGGCTCGTGACCTCCGACGGTTAGAGACACAAGTTCCGTTGGAGACCTTGCGGCTCGTGGTTGATTTGGCCGCCGAGATCGGCCGCGAGGGGCGCGAGGGGAAGCCGGTTGGAACGCTATTCGTCGTTGGCGACACTCGCAAAGTCTTGAAGCTATCGCGCCCGATCAACTTCAATCCTTTCCGTGGTTACAACAAGACTGAGCGCGACCTACGCGATCGGCGTGTTCGGGAACAGATCAAAGATTTGGCTCAGCTCGACGGCGCGATCTTGATCAGCCGCGATGGGTACGCGGAAGCGGCGTGCATGTACCTCGACGTGCCGGCTGAAGGGATCACGATCTCAAAGGGGTTAGGAAGCCGGCACTTGGCCGCCGCCGCGATCAGTCGCAAGACCCAAGCGATCGCCGTATGCGTCAGCCAATCGTCAGGAACTGTGCGACTGTTTCAGCGCGGCGAGGTCATGCTCCATATCGAGCCGCTCGCCCGCCCGCACATCTGGCAACCCTTCCACCTTGAACACCCCGAGGCGAATAGCAAACATCGCCGCGGAGACGAACCATTGGGCAGTTGACTCGCACCACGCCGGCACCACTCTAATTGGAGATCGACGATGATTCGAGCCGCTACATTCGGACTGCTTCTGGCGCCCATTATTTTGGCAGGATGTTCCAAGCCGGGATCATCGGTGAAAGACGAAAAGACACTCGATGTCGGCATTCAGACGCCCGTCCGGTATGTCGAGGTTCCCGCCGTCAAGAAAGTCAGTGTCGAGTTCTCCTCAACAGGCAGCGTGCCTGTTTCGGTCTACATCTGCTCTATCGCCGATGCGAAGGCTGCCGAAGACAAGTCCGACCCGCCGAAGTCATCATTCGCGAAAGTCGATAACGCTCAGAACGGAACCGTGAGCCACGAATTGTCCTCGAAACAGGAATGCGCCATTGTGGTCTACAGCCGAAAAACGACCAAGGTGACCCTCAAGATCTCGGGAAGCTAAAAGCCGTGTTGGGCCATTGACACGCGTCGCGGTCGTCTTGCGGTCGCGACGCGAGCCATTTCCGTTGCGGGTCATTGTTTGGCCCGGACAATCGCCGACAACAACTCACTGATCGGGGGCCGGTCCGTTGGATCCTTGCTTCGAAATGTGTAAACCAGTTTCTGGCCGGCATCGAGCACAAAGTCACCGCCAAGTTGCATGACATCTTCGCCTTGGTTTGGCGGTCGCGGCATGAACCCCTTGAGCATTCGTCGCAAATAACCCCCGAGAACCGACGGTCTCAGGATCCCACCCCAGGATGAATGACCCAGGCCAAACGCTTGATACGACTTCAGGTCTGTGTCCGAAACGAAGTCAAATGGCGGCTTCTTGTCATTCAAATAGAGCGTCAACAGTTTGGGTTGTGTCATGGTGACGACCAGAACCCTGGCCCCCGCCTGCTGGATTTCAGAGTAGCGATCTTGCACCTCGACGAGGTGCGCTTGGCACGTGATTCAAGCCAAGTGGCGAATGAAAACGAGCAGCAGCGGGGCACCGGCGAAGTCGGAAAGCCGGCATTCGGACCCGTCGGGTCTTCGGAACGAAACGTCTACGACGCGGTCGCCAAGGTTCATGGGCTAACCCTCGTTTTCAGGGCGCGTGTGAGAGACGAATAACCCAGCTCCATGACTTGCGACGGCTTGAGTTGCCACATAACGGGATTCATGAGTTCCAACGAGATCCAACCCTCGTAGCCGATTCGGCGCAGGTGTTCCACGACGGGTTCGATCCCAAAGTCGCCATCGCCGGGCATGACGCGGTCGCTGTCGGTCATCAACTCTCGCGGGACGCCGGAAACGTCCGACAGTTGCACATACATCAGATTGTCACGGGTTAGCGCGTTGAGGTCATCCGTCTTGCTGGGTCCTTTGTAAAAATGAAACAGGTCGAGGCAAACGCCGAGATTCGGTTCACCAGCGGAAGCGATGAGCCGCATGGCAGTGTCAAGATTGGAACAAAAGGTATCGGCCCCTCGAAACTCCAGAGCCAAACGCACGCCGAACCCTGCTGCCCATTGAGCCGCCTGTTTGAGGGAAACGACGGCGCGCTCCAGATCGGTGGGCTGAACCTGTCGGGCGAAGTCCGCAACGATCAACATGGTGGCGATGCCGAACGACTCGCAGAGACTCAGGCGTTTCTTGAAATGATCGAAGTGCGCCTTGCGTTGGTCGCCTTGCGACAGCAGCAACCCGCCTTGGTAAGCCGCGCCGGAAAGGGCTACGCCGCGATCGGCGATCCGCAACTTTGTTTCGGCCGCGTCATGCGAGAGCAAATGGGTTTCCAACTTCGTCAGCCAGACTTCGAGTGCGGGACAGCCTGCGGCGGCACAGGCATCGACATCCTCCATGAAGGTCGCCGGCATCGTGGTCGCTTCGCTGATGCACGGTTTCATGATGCCGCACGAGACCTCGCGAATTCAAACACGACTTCCTCTTGCTCGGAGGTTTCGACCGATCCCGGTCGCAGTTCGCGCATTCGACCGATGGCTTCGGCGGCGCCCATCCCGCGCGACACGAGATAACACGCGAGTACGGTCCCGGTGCGGCCAAGTCCAGCGGCGCAATGAACCGCGACGCCCATGCCCCGAGCATGGGCACGCTCGATCGCCGAGATACAGGTGCGAATCTGGTCAATGGTCGGCGGCGACATATCCGCGACGGGGACATGCAATGCCAAGAGACCCGCGTCGGCCACCCAATGGCGATCGAGCGGATCCTCCGTGAGCGACAACAAAAGTTCGATGCCCGCTTCACGCAGCCATGCCAGATCGGATGACTCGTAGGGCCGGGCAAGGGCCGCGAGGCGAGGCCGATCGATCCAAGAGAATCCGTATGGTCTGCTCATCGTGTAGACAGCTCACCGAAGCAGCTTATGTCCAAATCGATCGCGAAGCAGATTGGCTTGCTGCCAGACTTTCGCGTCGGACTGAAGAAAGTCTATCAAATTCGCGGTCGAAATACCGAGGGCCACCGCGGCATCGTGAACTCGTCCTTCAACCGCTACCAGCACATCCAGCACGATCCCCACTGCGGGCCAAAACCGGGCGTCTTTCCGCCCCACGTCGAGACGACCGGCCTGACTGCGAGCGGGGCCATAGTCTGGATGGGCCAGGAGCCACTCACTCAGGAGTTGGTCCGCCGCGAGTTCGTCGCGAATCTGAAGGAACAACGCTTGCCGCAGCCGGCGCAACGCCTTCGATTTGTTCTCGTGCTGCGAACGGCTCTCTTCAGCGATGACGATTAGTCCGCTGGGTTCGTGCCGCAAGCGAACCGCTGAACTTGTTTTGTTGCGTTTCTGGCCTCCCGGACCACTGGCACGGTAGGTGTCGACATCGCACTGATGAAGCAGTTGATCGTCGGTGAGAACCGTCCACTGGCGCCGCGTATTCATGGAGTTCGTCTGATGAGGAAAGCCCTCTCCCGCGTTTGGAGAGAGGGCGTGAATTCCCCTCATTATACCTCGAGCTTCCACGGAGCGCGGTACGGGCGACTGAGCATCGCGTTGGCGTCGGCATCGTCAAATTGTTGCATTGCCGCATCCCACTTGAGCTTCTTGCCGGTTCGCAACGCAATGACGCCAATATGACAAATCGTCACGGAGCTTGCACCAACGGAAGCGTTGCAAATCGGCAGCTTTCGTGACTTGAGGCAGTCGAAAAAGTTCCTCATGTGGCCCGGCGACACCTCGAGCTTCGTGGCATTAGAGGCCAACGGTTCGGAAAGCAGCTTCGGATCGCTGGCGCTGATCTTGCCCCGGTTGACGAAGATCCACTGATTTTTCTCGCCCACGAAGAGGATGCCATTCCCATCGCGATCGCCGACGGTGTCCTTCAAGGTTCCGTCGCTGGCGATGACGACGGCACCGTCGGCATAGGTGTACGTCACTCGGAATCGCGGATGGCAGTTGTAAGAATGGGGCGCGGTCGCCGGGGCATCGCCGGTCGCTTCAATAGCTGCCGGGCCGTTGCCGTCCATGCCCAAACCCCATTGCGCAATGTCGAGGTGATGGGCGCCCCAGTCCGTCATCTTGCCACCGGAGTATTCGTACCACCAGCGATACTGATAGTGGCATCGCTCGGTGACGTAATCGACTTTCGGGCACGGTCCAAGCCACAAATCCCAATCAAGCCCCTCGGGCACGGGCGACGGTTTGAAGGTGCCTACCGGGTTGCCGCCGATCCGGCATTCCACGCGATGGATCTTCCCGATGCGACCGTTGCGGACCAACTCGCAGGCCAATCGAAAGCGACCGTCGGATCGTTGCTGGCTACCCGTTTGAAAGACACGATTCGTTGCTTTTTGAACCTTTAGAATCGCCTGAGCTTCGGCGACAGTCAGGGTCAACGGCTTCTCGCAATAGACGTCCTTGCCCTTTTTCATCGCGTCGATGGCGCAAAGCGCATGCCATTGATCGGGCGTGGCCACCAGTACGACATCCACATCTTTGCAATCGTTCAGTTCACGAAAATCCTTAAAGCTTTTTGGTGAATGCCCCATCGCCCGCAGAGCGTCGGCACCTTCTTGAAGATGGACAGCATCGACGTCACAGGCCGCCGTGAACTGAACTCTTCGCTTGGTATTGCGAATGTCATTGATGAGCTGGCGGGCGCGGCTCGTCATGTGGCTCCGCTTGCTCCCCTTGCCTCCGCTGCCGATACCGATCACTCCAATCCGTATCGGATCATTGTCCTTATCGCCGGCTTTCTCATCGGCGATGGCCAACTGCTCGCGGGCAAACCAGTTCGGCAGCCCGGCCGCGGTCATCGCCGCAAGCGATCGCTGCATGAATCCACGGCGTGACAGATTTCCTCGACGACTCATGAATGGCACCTCTCAAATGGTTTCCGAATGGGTGGGACATTAATGGTACTCTAGCCGGCGCCGGAAATGCTATTGATTTTCAGCCAAAATTCCCGGATACGTTCCGCGCTTTGTTGACATAGTCGGCAGGAGGTCGCCATGCTTCGTAAATTCCGAATTCAGATCGCTCTGGTCGTCGTTGCTCTCGTGGCCAGTGTCGCGAGCGCTCAACCATCGAAGAACGCAGCGGCGGTCAACGGCGAGCCGATTCCGATGACCGAAGTGGAAGCGGCTCTGGCCCTGCGTCCCAAGGCCCTCATGCCGCTGACAGCGACCCAGCAACGCCAACTCAATGCCGAAGTCCTGAATCTCCTCATCGACGAACGCCTGATGCGGCAGTTTCTGAACAAGAACGCGCCGCCCGCCGACCCTGCCGAGATCACGAAACAACTCACCTCGCTTGCCGAAGCGCAAAAAGCAGAGGGAAAGACCCTTGCCGATTTTTGCCGGGAGACACGTCAGACCGAGGCTCAACTTCGCGTCGGAATCGAGAATCTCCTTCGATTCAATGCTTACGCGCGTCAGAGAGCAACCGAGGATGAGCTTAAGAAGTACTTCGAGGCAAACAAAGAGTTTTTCCAGAACGTGAAGGTCAAGGTCAACCACATCATATTGCGTGTTCCGCTCGGCGCGCCGGACACCGAGCGTCAAGCGATTCGTCGCAAACTGACCGACATTCGCGGCCAGATCGTCGCCGGCACACTGACCTTTGCCGATGCCGCCAAGAAATACTCCCAGTGTCCCAGCGCTCCGAAGGGCGGCGAGCTCGGTCAAATCTCGCGAAAATGGATGGTCGAAGAGCCGTTCGCCAAGGCCGCGTTCGCGTTGAAGGTCGGAGAGACCAGCGACGTTGTTGAAACGGATTTTGGATTGCACCTGATTCATGTCACGGAACGCACGGCCCCCAAAACGGTGGAATTCGCAACATGCATTGAGGACGTCCGCGATTGCTACTCGGAAGAGCTTCGACAATCGGTGATATTCGACCTTCGCAAGACCGCCAAGATCGAGATCTTCATTCGCGACTGACCTATCGTTCACCCCGAATGCGTGCCCGCTGGAATCTGCCCCATCGGTGTAGGGTGCCGGAAATGCCAGCACGTGGGTCAGCGACGGCCACGACAACCTCCGCTATAATGATTGTCAGCCAGACCCACGCCGCCGGAAGTTGTCATGGTTGTGCGAATACTCGCCGCTACACTCATTGCCGTGTCAACCGTCACTGCTCCGACATATTCAGACGACGATCTGAATAAGTCGGACGCCGACGTCTTGCGGACCGCGGGAATCAAGCCCGACGCCGCCGCGATACGGGAGGTTTTTCGCGGCCGGATCGCGAATGACTCCGAAAAAGCCCACATCGCTGAGATAATCGAACGGTTGGGGAGCGACTCGTTTCGAGTGAGGCAACAAGCCAGCGCGGACCTGGAGCGGATGGGACCAAAGGCCATCGTTCAGTTACGTCAGGCGACCGACCATCGCGATGCCGAAGTGGCTCGCCGCGCGCGAACGATACTCGACAAGATCGATCTATATTCGCCGGGAGTGCTGGCCGCTGCCGCACGGATGCTGGGCCGCGCCGCTCCGGAGGGTGCCTCCAAGGCGCTGCTCGACTTCCTACCGTTGGCCGGCGATGAGTTTGTCGATCGAGCGATTCGATCCGGTCTAGTTGCTTTGGCACTTCGCGACGCGAAACCGGACCCCGCCGTCATGCAAGCTCTTGACGACTCGGTGGCGTCGCGACGAGCCGCCGCGGCCGAAGCCCTGATTCGTGCGGGACTGCCCGAACCAAGGCGAATCCTCGACCGAGTTATCCGCGACCCGCAACCCTTGGTCCGTTTGGCAACCACGACCGCGCTAATCACCGCGGCCCGTGACCGCCAAGCCGTCCCCGAGTTGATTGATCTTCTCGTCCATCTTCCCGCAAACGATATTTGGCGCGTCGAAGAACTTTTGTTCCGCCTCGGCTCTGAGACTTCACCTGCCACCGTCGCCGACACAACTCCAGCAGGCCGATTACGACTGCACTCGGCTTGGTCCAAATGGTGGAAAGAAAACGAGGCGACGATCGACCTGTCGAAGGTCTCTTTCACTCCCAAGGTCTTGGGCTACAAGCTCATCACTCTTATTGATCGATCCGGCGGCACCAACGGTAGTGTTATCGAACTGGCGCCAGATGGGCGGACCGTCCGGTGGAAAATCTCGGGGTTGGCGATGCCCGTGCATGCGGAGGTCTTGGCGCGGACGCAGCGCGTCTTGATCGCCGATTACAATAAGAATCGCGTCGCCGAATACGACTTCCAGGGTCGCGAACTTTGGCACAAGGTCGTGTCGCAGCCGTTGATTGCCAACCGCCTTCCCAACGGCAACACGTTTGTGGCGGCCCGTAGCCAGTTGCTCGAATTCGATGCCGCCGGAAATGAGGTCTTTCGACACCTGAGCACGCAAAGCGACATCATCGGCGGACAGAAAACTCGCGATAGTTATGTGTATCTGACACGATTTGGGAATTGCGTGCGAATCGACCGAGACGGCAAGGTGCTGGCCTCATTTGCAATCGGCGCGACGCCAAATTTCTGGGGCGGCCTTCAGACGCTGCCCAACGGCAACATCTTGGTCATCAGGCGAAACGAGATTGTGGAATTCGACCCCGCCGGCAAACAACTCCAGTCGATGGCGGTTGACAATGCCACGACCGCAACGCGATTATCAAACGGCCATACGATCGTCGTTTCCACCGTGGCGCCCGGTCGCGTCGTCGAACTCGATCGCCAAGGCGCTCAACGCTGGACGTGGTCACCCTCCGACGGCACGATTCCCTGGCGCGCCAGCGAGCGATGACGCCAAATCCTTGCAAAAGCCACTTGACACGGCAACGCGTTGTTGGTTTAATCACCTAAAGATTTAGGCTTTAATTGTTCGGTCTTGGAGTTTGCCGTTCGTGACCACCCCAACGCCAACCCCTCGTGAACTCGAGATTCTCAAACTGCTGTGGGATCATGGTCCGAGCAGTGTCCGCGAGATTCATCGGCGGATGACCTCGACCGAGCCAGATTTGGCCTACAACACGATTCAGACTTTGATGCGAATCATGGAAGAGAAAACGCTCATCGATCACCATTCCGAAGGTCGCACATTTATCTACACGCCGCGATTCAGCCGTGACGAAAGCGCCTCGCGATTTCTCGATCGCGTATTCGACGGTGCCGCGTCGGAATTGGTGCTGAGCCTGCTTCGCGCGGAACGCATTTCGACGGGCGAGTTGGTTAAGATGCAAACGCTCATCGACGCGGCCCGCCGAAATCGCCGAAAGCGGGAGGATTCCCGATGACCGAGCGAGTTCTTCCCGGACTGTTGCACGGGCTAATCGCGGGTGGACTGATCTTGCTCGTGGCATCGGCCCTCTGTGTCGTCGTTCGCCAACCCGCGCGTCGCCGACAACTCGGCCAGTGGGCGGTCATGGCTTCGCTGATAGCCCCGCTTCTGACGCTGGGCCCGTCGTGGTTGCCGCTGCCGGAGACGCTGATTCCGCCGGCGATCACCAACACGAATCTGGCGGCGAGTCCAGCAAGTGCAGCTTCCCCGGAAACAGAACCACGTCTCGCGGTCGCCTCACCTTCCGTGAGTGCCACGGACGCTTTGGATGAAACACCGTTTCCAGGTGCGGGTGATGTTCTGGTGGCCCCGTCACACTCGGAATCATTGACGCCAATGCCGATTGAACCGGCGGTGACGGTTGCACGGCTGCGATTATCGGTGCTTGACGCGATCGTGTGGGCTTACGTCATCGGCGTGGGATTCTTCGGCATACGCTGGTTGTTAGGGTTGATGGCGATGATGCGATTGACGCGCCATTCGCGGCCGGCCACAGACACTGTCGTGAAACTGGCCGTTGACTTGGGCTGTGGCGACCGGGTCCGGGTGCGAATCTCATCGCGACTGGCGGTGCCGGTTTGCGGTGGCATCTGGCGTCCGACGATTCTGCTGCCGGAGTCGATGGCCAACGGCGTGCCGGCCGGTGAACTGCGGTGGGTGCTGGCTCATGAAATCGCGCACATCCACAACGGCGACGTTTGGAATGGGATTTGGGTTTCGTTGGCGCGGGCGGTTTACCACCCGCTGCCTTGGTTTTGGTGGTTGCGGCATCAATTGGATTTGTGTCAGGAATTCCTCGCCGACGCGGTCGCCGCGACTGAGGCGCCCCAAGCCGAGGATTACGCCGCATTCCTTCTTGAATTGTCACGAACGGTTGGTCGCGTGCGCCCACGAATCGTTGCGGGCGCGACCGCCGCTCTGGGATCGACGTCAGACCTGTTTCGGAGGATTACCATGTTGCTGAACAATTCGTCCCGACTCGAACGTTGTTGCCCGCGTCATGTGGCGCGAATCACGGCCGCCGGTTTCTTCGCGCTAGCGATTCTTCTGACGGGCCTGGGCCGGCGAACGACTCTTGTCGCCATCGCCGACGATCCGCCGCCGGCCAAGAAGGACGCGCCTAAGGCCGTGCCGCCGCCGATTCCCCCCGACGCCTTTCAAGGACTCCCTGACGAAGTCCGCAAGATGATCGAAGACAAGATGGAGGAGATTCGCCGCATGATGCCGCGACGCGGAATGAACGTCGCTCCGCGGGCGGGCGTCATTTTGGGGCGAAGCCGATTCGGCGCGTTTATCTCAAAGCCGAACGAGGTACTCGCTGAACAACTTGACCTGCCGAAGGATCAAGGCTTGGTCGTTGATGAGGTCAAGGCCGATTCAGTGGCCGCGAAGGCTGGAATCAAGGCGAACGACATCATCCTGGAGTTCGCCGGCAAGCCCGTCTCGCGAGAGCCTGCCGACTTCGCCAAGCTGGTCAATGAGACGAAAGCCGACTCCGTCTTCGACATCGTGATCCTTCGCAAGGGAAAGAAGGAAACCATCAAGGGCGTCAAGCTACCTGAGTTGAAGGCCGAAGCGGGTCCCGCCGGCGGTGTCTTCCCTGGCATCAATGTTGACCTCAATATCCCGCCGTTCCCGTTTGCCAATGTCCCGGGCGCCAACGCCATGTCCATCACCATTAACAACGGCGCCGTTTCGATTATGTCGATCAAAGACGGCGTGAGGATTAACATCACCGGGTCGCTCGACGCCAACGGGAAGCCCGTCGTCTCCCAAATCTCCGTCAATGACGGCATGACCTCCGTGAAGGCCGACAGCGTGGACAAGGTACCCGAGAAATATCGAGAGTCGGTCAAGGAACTCCTTGGCCGAATCCAGAAGTAGACACCCGTTGTCGAATCGATTCAACGTAATCAAAGCTAAGCCCACCCCTTGCCCGGGGTGGGCTTTTTCGTCATGTTGTTCGTGACGCGATTTTCTCCAACATGGCGGATGTTACCGTGAGCAATGACCCGATCAACGTCGCCGCCATGGCCAGTAAGGTGATGGCCAACATTGAGCGAGTTATCATCGGAAAACGACCCCAACTGGTCTTGGCGATGGCAGCGTATTTGTGCGAGGGCCACATCCTACTCGAGGATGTCCCCGGCGTTGCGAAAACCATGTTCGCCCGAGCGTTGGCGCGAAGCGTCGGCTGCACATTCAAACGCATTCAATGCACACCTGACCTGTTGCCCACGGACGTAACGGGTGTTTCGATTTTCAATCAGAAATCCGCGGAGTTTGAGTTTCGACCTGGGCCGTTGTTTGCTCAGACGGTGCTTGCCGATGAAATCAACCGCGCCACGCCTCGAACCCAGGCGGCGCTCCTCGAAGCCATGGCCGAGCGACGGGTCAGCGCCGACGGGCAGACGTATCAGCTCAAAGCGCCGTTTCTGGTCATCGCCACGCAGAATCCCGTCGATCACGAAGGCACGTTTCCATTGCCCGAAGCTCAGTTGGATCGCTTTCTGGTTCGCCTCAGTCTTGGATACCCTTCGATTGACGAGGAATCGAAGATGCTCCTCAGACTGCAGAAGGGCCACCCCATCGACGACATCAATCCCGTGGTCAGCGCGGCGGACATCGTCGCATGCCAAGATGCGATTCGAACGATTCATGTCGATGACAAGGTTCGAAAGTACATTCTCGAAATCGTACATGGGACGCGACAGCACGACGAAGTGTCGCTTGGGGGAAGCCCCCGAGCGTCGATTGCGCTGTTTCGCACGGCCCAGGCGCTGGCCGCTATTGCCGGTCGAGATTTTGTTTTACCCGACGATGTCAAGCGAATGGCCCAGCCCGTGTTGTGCCACCGATTGATCCTGAAGCCAGAAGCGCGACTTCGCAAGATGACGCCCGCCCAGGTCGTGGACGATGTCGTCCAAGACGTCAAGGTCCCCATCTTGCAGCGTCAGATGGACGAAGCCGAGGACCAATTCAACTAATCGTCATGGGAACGTTGTCGGGCTATCGTTGGCTCATCGTGACCGGGTTCGTCCTGGCCGCAGCCCTCGTTCTCGAATCCGGGCTGCTGGCATACGCCATGTACGTCTTGCTCGGAGTGATGGTTTTCAGTCGCATCCTTGCGCGCGACTGGGTGGGCCGACTCACCGCCTCACAAAACGTCAGCGCCCGCGAGGCCGATGTTGGCGACGAGATTGTCGTACGCGTGAATGTCAGCAACAACGGCACGATCCCGGTGCCGTGGATTCTCTTGGAGCATCTATTGCCGCCGATGGCTCTCCGGCAAAAGCCACCGCGCTTGACAATAAAAGGACGCCGGTTGAAGCTGGCCATGCTCCGCGGCGGCGGCGAGGTTGCGATCAGCTATCGAATCGTCTGCGATTATCGCGGCTTCTACCAAGTCGGTCCGTTGCTTACCGAGAGTGGCGACCTCTTCGGGTTGCATCGACGCCATCGCGTCGCCACCGAGCCGGTATTCCTGACGGTTTACCCCAAAGTCATCCCGCTTTCCGGCTATGACATCGCGTCGCGCCGACCCATCGGCGAAGTCCGCTTGACCCATCGTCTCTTTGAAGATCCCACGCGAATCGCCGGCGTGCGACCTTATCAGGCGGGCGATCCGTTGAACCGAGTGCATTGGCGCGCCACGGCCCGAACCGGCGAGTTACATAGCAAGATTTACGAACCAACGTCGCTGGCAGGAGCGACGATTCTCCTCGATTTTCATGATGCCGGCTATCCCGCGAAGGGTGAGCCACACCGATCCGAGCTTGCCGTGACGGCAGCCGTCTCGCTGGCCCATGCCGTCGCCACCCTCGGCCAGCAAGTCGGGCTGATGACCAATGGCCGCGACGCCGCCGAGCGATTGTCCGCCCTGGGACATAAGCTCTATTCCGGCCCCGTCGACTATCAGCGGCGCGGCGACGCACGCCAAAACGCCGAGATGCTCAGTGAAAACGATCGGCTTCAACCACTCATCGTTCCCACGGCGAATCACTCCGAGCAATTTCATTACATCCGGGAACTGTTGGCCCGCGTGGAATTGGCTGATGGGCTTCCCTTTGCTCAGTTCGTCATCGAAATCACGCCGCGTTTGCCTCGCGATGCCACGGTGATCGCAATCCTGCCGCACGTTCCCGAGCAAACCGCCCTCGCTCTCGGAAACTTGCGGCGGTCAGGTTTCGTAGTCACGGTCGTTCTCGTCATGCTCGATGACGACCGGCTACAAAAGGCCATCGCCCGCCTGGCGTCGGAGGGAATTCGCGACGCCCGGCATCTGGTCGGCGAATCCTCCCTCAGCGAATTGTGCCAGCAGTCGCTTTATCGCGGCAACCCCTATTCGATTGTCGTTGATGATTGATTTGTCGATTGGAAGAACCGCCGAGTCGTTTTCACATCCGTCCGATCCGCGTTGAAATTGGTGGCCAAACCCTCAACCCAAGGAGTCAATCGGCCGTGACTGCGGTTCACTTCTTCCGGCGAGACTTGGACGGTTTTTTGCGCTTCGCAACTTCGATCGCGGCGGCCGCCCAAGCCTTAAGCTTCGCGTCGCTCGCCAATACATGATCGGGGACCTTGTAATACTGCATGACGCGGCCATCCTTCATCGGATCGAATGGCCCCATACCGGCCGCCTCAAAATCGGGCCGATTCGTGGCGTCAACCTTGAAATAGAGCGTGTCATCGTCGATCAACGCGAAAAAATGTGTTCCAGAATAAATCCCGACGGCACCGAACATCCGCCGGGTCGTGATCGGGACGACGGCACTTAGCTGCTCGTGAACATAATCCAGATAGGCAGGCGAAACGGGCATCCGGTGCCCTCCGAGTTAACGGCGACGGGAAGTTAGGCGAAGAGCTTCTTGACGACCTTGCCTGCGTTTTCAGTGAGGCGCTCGTCGCGTCCGTGGTAGAAGAAGGTCAAGTGGCGATGGTCCATGCCCAGGGCATGGAGAATCGACGCGTGAATATCGTGGACATGAACAGGATCAACGACGGCCCGAAGCCCGAATTCGTCAGTGGAACCAATGATCTGGCCGCCTTTGACTCCACCGCCGGCGAACAACATGGTGAACCCATACGGGTCATGGTCGCGGCCGCTGGTGCCTTCGGTCATGGGCGTTCGCCCGAATTCGCCACCCCAAATCACGAGCGTTCGTTCGAGCAGTCCTCGCCGTTTCAGGTCCGCCAGGAGGGCCGCGGTCGGTTGATCGGCACGGGTACACATACGCGTGTGGTTACCTTCCAAATCGCTGTGGGCATCCCACTGGCTCCCGGCGCCGCAATAGACCTGCACGAATCGAACGCCTCGCTCCAAGAGCCGGCGGGCCAATAGGCACCTGTGGGCAAAGTCGGCGCATTCCTTGCGATACAGGCCGTATTCTTCTTTGGTCCGTTCGCTTTCGCGTGAAAGGTCAACGGCTTCGGGGGCAGCCGACTGCATCCGGTACGCCAGTTCGTAGGAATTGAGCCGCGCCGCCAGTTGGGAATCATCCTCGCGACCGCGACGATGAATCTCGTTCATTTGCCGGATCAGTTCCAGTTTCCCCAGCTGGCGATCGGTGGAGACACCGTCAGGGGGATGAAGGTCGAGCACAGGGCTTGGCCCGTTCCGAAGCAACGTCCCTTGAAACGTCGCCGGCATGAATCCCGTGCCCCAATTCTTCGGTCCTCCCGTGACGTCGCCGTTATCCGTCAGCACGACGTAGCCGGGCAGATTCTGATTGAGAGTGCCCAGTCCATACGTTACCCAAGCACCAAGGCTTGGTCGCCCCGCAAGGATCGAGCCGGTGTTCATCTGACAGACGGAACCAACATGGTTCAGTCCATCGGCCCAACAAGAACGGACGACGGTAATGTCATCGACGCATCGGGCGACGTTGGGCAGCCAATCGCTGACATCGATGCCGCTGGCGCCGTGTTTGCGAAACGTCCTCTTGCTGGCTAGCAGGTTGTTGCCCCCCGTGCCCATGGGCGTGATGACTCGACCAAAGCTCGCCGGCAGCGGTTGCCCGTTGCGGCGTGTCAACTCGGGTTTGGGGTCAAACAGATCGACTTGGCTGGGGCCGCCCTCCATGAATAGGAACAGCACGCGATCCGCGGTGGCACGAAACTCCGGCGGCCTCTCGGCAAATGGGCGCGTCGTGTCATAGGCCACGCCGGCGCCCTTCGCCCGATCCGCCTCCGCGAGGGCCGCGAAGGCAATGGCTCCGAATCCGCCTCCGACCTTTGTCAGAAACTCACGACGCGAACGGATGCGGGGGATATGGGGAGTCATGTCAATCCACGAATAGAAACTCGTTCACATTCAAGATGGCGTGGCAGAAATCGGTCAACCCATCACCGGCTTGCGACAAACCGGAAAGGTATCGCCTCGCCATTGACTGTTCCTCGGGAGTCGGGTGGCGACCAAAAGCCAGGCGAAACGCCTGCTCGGTCTGCCTTAACGGATCATCGCCCACGTCGCGCCGAACTCGCGACGCGAAATGCTGAGCCAAATCGATGACGAGACGATCGTTCAACATAAACAGAGCCTGAGGCGCCGTGGTCGTGGCAAACCGGCGAGAACACGATTCGGCCGCATCGGGCGCGTCAAACAGACTCAGAAACGGATATCGCAGATTCCGGCGAACAGCTACATAGACGCTCCGTCGATTGCGTTCCTCGACTGTCCCCGAAACAGGCCAGTTCTTGGCGCTTTTCTTGAGTTCTTCGGGAAGCTCGGGATAAACGCTCGGCCCGCCCTCCTTCAGGTTGAGTTGACCCGCGACTGCCAACGCCGAATCCCGAAGGGCCTCGCCCTCCAAGCGCCGTCGAGGATAGCGGCCCAACAACCGATTGTCCGGGTCCACCTGTGTCAGTTCCGGCCGATATCGGCCGTTCTGACGATAAACCGCCGAGGTCACGATCAGGCGATGCAGTTTCTTCAAACTCCATCCCGATTCGACAAATGACCCGGCCAACCAATCGAGTAATTCGGGATGAGTCGGCTTGTCGCCCTGAGCGCCGAAGTCACTGGGCGTGCCGACGATTCCACGGCCGAAGTGCGACTGCCAAACTCGATTGACAATAACCCGCGCCGTCAACGGGTTCTTGGGTGACGCAATCCAATCGGCCAACGCTCGGCGTCGACCGGCACCGGCAACGATCGGTGCATCGCGGTCATCGATCGCCGACAAAAACCCCGGTTTCACTTCCGGCCCGGGATGCCGCCAATCGCCTCGCGACAGTAAGCGGGTCACCGGCGCCGACGGTCCGACTTCGGACATGGCCATCGCGGTCGGCAGCGGCGCGGGCTTTTGCTTGGCAAGCTCGGCCATCTGCCGAGCCATCCCGTCCCATTGCTCCTTGACGGCCCCCTTCATGCTTTTCGACACATCCTTGTTGGAATAGACCTGTTTCTCGATCATTGCCGCAATCTGCTGTTGAAGCGGGCTGCGCTTTTCGGCCGGGATGTCGAGGAGATCGGCATATTCCTTCGGGAATCGCTGCCGTTGACGTTTCTGCTCCTTCTCGTGAAACGGTTTCTCAAGCTCGGCCATCTTTCGGCGCAGTTCAGCCGTCGCGGAGTCCCATTGTTGTTGGCGGCGTGTAAACTCCGCAACTTTTTCCGGCGCTCCAATCGGCACATCGACTGGGCGATACCCCGCGAAAAAAGCCTGAATGCGATAGTAGTCGGTCTGCTTCAAAGGATCGAACTTATGGTCGTGGCAGCGGGCACAACCCAGCGTGACACCGAGGAAGACCGACGCGGTCGTATCCGTGATGTCGTTGAGAATCTCCTGACGGCGTTGTTCGAGATTGACCGCATTGAACTCATCGGGAAAGTGGCGCAGAAACCCCGTGCCAATGATTGCATCCGGGTCCGCCGGCCAAAACTCGTCCCCGGCAAGTTGTTCACGAATGAAACGATCGTAGGGCTTGTCCGAATTGAAAGAGCGAATGACGTAATCTCGATAACGCCATGCCGTCGGTCGCGGGTCATCCGCCTTGAAACCGTCACTCTCGGCAAATCGAACAAGGTCGAGCCATGCCGTTGCTTGGCGTTCCCCATATCGGGGCGACGCGAGCAATCGATCAACCAACTTGACAAAAGCGTCGGGCGAGCGGTCTTTAACAAATTGATCGATTTCCGCAATTGTCGGCGGCAATCCAATCAAGTCAAAGGTCACTCGCCGAATCAACGTAACCCGATCGACTTCGGGCGACAGCGTTAATCCATGCTTCGCCAGTTCCTGGTTCACGAAGGCATCAACGGGCGTGCCGGTGGAGACGGCAGGAACGGGCACCGCACGCAACGGCCGAAATGCCCAATCGTCGGACACCTCACCGGCTGAAACAGTGCCCAGACAGAGAAACCAGAAAAAGCCGACAATACGAGACAACGACCGCATGCCGCCGTCTCCATCAAAGGTAGGTTGTTTTGGCAGGACTCTCTCTTCTGGCAAGGTTATCCGTCTTCTCAGTGGAGTCAATCCGAAACCGGCAATTCGACGGAAAACGCGAAGTTCGCAACGGACTCGATTACGTTCCACGTGATCGGGGTTTGCGACACCGGGCAATCGACCTAGAATGAAGTCGAGTAACAACCGATATCATTCCAGGTGTTTGTCACGCCTGGAAGAGAGGGATCCATGGCAAAAGCCGCACCTGCTCCGGCTGCCGGAGCCGCGAAACCTCGCAAGAAATTCTTCAAGGAATTGGCCGTCATCAACGCGGACAACTGCACAGGTTGCGATGCCTGCGTCGAAGTTTGTCCCGTCGATTGCATTTACAAGGTCCCGGGCGAGGATCTTCCCGGGCTTCAAGCCTTTTGCGAAGTCGATCTCGATCGCTGCATCGGATGTGCGCTCTGCGAGCGATGGTGCCCGTGGGACGCAATTGACATGGTGCCCACGGCCAAGATCGCCGATGCCGTCGCCAGCAAGGGCGGCCCGCCAGAGTATGTCGACAAACACTGGGACCGACTGGTTGGAGTCGCACACAACTTGGCGACCTTATACGTCGAGAATCAGGCTGCCAAGGCGAAGTGATTTGATGAGCCGTGCGGGAAACTCGACGACCCGTGCGGCTCATTCTCTTTCGAGTCGGTCCACGCGACGCAGTCGCCGATCGGCATCAAAGACCGGAGGCGGAAGAGACTCCGCAAGCTCCAACGCCTCCGACTCGCTCAACCCAAGTTTTGCGCGCCCGTATCCACGAAAAATCGGCAATCCATGGCGCCGGGCGATAATCTCTCGTCGCGATCTCCCCTCGGGCATGTCGGGCCAACGTTCCGGTTGTCGAACCCAATCGAAGTAAACGGGCACGACTTGCTCGATGTATCGCCAGTATCCCGGGTTGTCTGTCTGTAAGACGAACAAGCCACCCGGAACCAATGACCGATGTACCAACCTCAAGAAAGCCGGCGTGATGAGCCTACGGTGGACTTCCGCAGAATCGTAAAAGGGCTGCGGATGATAACAGTGAATCTCTGAAACGCTGGCGGGTTCAACGAAGCGATCCAGGAGTTCGCGCCCGCCGCCGACGGCGAATTTCAGGTTCGTAAGCCCGCGTTGGTTGCCTCGTCGCCGAGCATAACGAATGACGACGGGCAAAAGATCGATTCCCAGATGGTCACGATCGGGCCGCCTGACGGCGCTTCCAAGAAGGAACCGGCCATTGCCGCAGCCAATGTCGACGACAAGAGGAGCGCACCTTCCAAACAGCGTTGCAGGTGACAGACGCCCCTCGGCGGGCATCGTCTTCAAGGCTGTTTGGCTCCATCGTGACGGGTCAACGATGCACCCGGGAATCGGTACTCCAAGCTCAAACTCAATTTGATCCCGCCGCTCCATTTTTGCCTCGATGCGACACTTGCTCCCGTCGCTGGGGTTATCCCAGGTATATAGTACCAACATGCTCAGATTCCCTCCTTGGAGTTTCCTGAATGCTCCGACGAATCTCTGGGTCGATCGCGTTGACCCTTGGTTGCCTCTCTCCGATGCTGGCCGCCGAAATTGACTTGCGCGAATATCGAACAGTCGCCACGGCAATCAAACTCGAAAAAGCGCCACTGACGACTCAAGCCGTGAGCCAGCCCGGCTACCTGGGCGTCACCGTCGAGATGGAAAAGGGCAATCGCCTCGTCATTTCAAATATCGATGCAAGCGGCCCTGCCTTAAAAGCCGGCGTCGAGGTTCGGGACCAAATTGAATCAGTCGATGGTCAGACGATAGCCACGGTCGCCGCATTTCGCGAACACCTCCAAACGAAATCACCAAATGACGTCGTCATCCTGAAACTCGTTCGAGGGAACAAGAAAGTAGAAGCCAAGGTAACTTTGGCTCCGACAAGCCGGCCACTGTCCACGACTCAGCGAGCGGTGCTTGGCATTCAGACTCAGAGCGGGTCGGGTGGCACGCGAGTCACAGGCGTCAGTACCGGCTCACCCGCGGAACTCGCCGGAATCCGCACGGGCGACATCATCTTGAGGGTCGATTCACAAGAACTCACAGAGGGTGTATTCTTCCCCGAACTGCTCATGTCGAGAGTGCCGGGCGACGCCATCCAATTGACGATCAAGCGGGGCGACAAAGAGATGGTCGTCAAGACTCGACTCATCGCCGAGACACTGACTGATACGACTCGCGGCGGCATGCGTTGGGATGATCGGTTGCCCCGTGCCTGGAAGAAGCCGACCTATCGACTAGCCGTGATCCCCATCAGTTATCCCGACGTGGCGCCGAATCCCAAGGTCACGACCCAACACTGGCATGACTCGTTCTTCAGCAAGGACACATGGATCTATAAAAGCCCGACCGGGCAGTCCGTGTATGGAAGCCTTTACGACTACTACCAGGAGCTTTCATGCGGCGTTCTCAAAGTCGAAGGCAAGGTATTTGATTGGGTCAAGGTCTCCAAAAAGCGCACCGATTACTTGCAATCCACGAATCGAACGGCTCTGCTGACAGAGGCCGCAGACGCCCTTCTGAAGCGAGATGGCCCGAAAGCCCTGAGCGGGTTTGACGGGATCTTCTTTATCTTCGCGGGGGGTCGTGTCGCGACCAATCGCGGCACGCTTTATTGGCCGCATCGAGCTAACTTCTCCTACGGCGGCCAGCGTTGGCCGTATTTCATCTGCCCCGAGGGCGGCGATCGGATGGCCAACATCAGCGTGACCTGCCACGAATTCGGCCACATGCTGGGGCTTCCCGATCTCTATGCCCGCCCGGAAAACCCAGGTTCGGAAGGGGTGGGCGCATGGTGTGCCATGTCCAACCAAGCCGGTAACGGGCTTCCCCAGCACTTCTCCGCGTGGTCGAAGGAACAACTTGGGTGGATCAAGCCATGCGTCATCGACCCGGCCGTCAAGCAAAAGTTGATCCTCGGTCCCATCGAGCGATCGACGACGGAGTGCTTCAAGATTCCCGTTCGCCCGGACGGAAGTGAGTATCTGTTGCTCGAGAATCGGCGCAAGAAAGGCTTTGACGTTTCCCTGCCCGGCGAAGGGTTACTCATTTGGCGTGTCTTGGACAACAAACCGTTTCTTGAGGAATCCCATGGCATCACTGGCCCGGATGGCCCCCGGCGATTCCTTGGCTCCGTGCCCTTCCCCAGCCCGTCGAATAGTGCCTTTACGCCCTACACCACTCCATCAAGTCGTTCGCAAAAAGGCGGTGGCGTTCCTGTCCACATCACGAACATTCAGCGGTTGCCCGACGGGCGTGTAACGTTCCACGTCGGTTACGAATACTACTAACTGAGAACAAATCCGCGAATCGCCCTGGGGCGGGCGATTCGCGGATTCTCTTCCTTATTCGCCAAGCCAATGCAGGATGATCGCGGCGAAATAGGTGCCGCTAACGAGTGATGGCTTGCCTGGCGCGACACCGTAACCTCCATCAGAATTGCGGCACTTCGCGATAAAGTCTCGCAGCTTCGCAGCGTCGGGTTGCGACTTGAGCATGTGATAACAGCGCATGACCCGATAGCTCGTTTCGAGATCCGAGCCAGATACCTCGTCCTTGCCGAATCCGCCGTCGGCATTCTGGCCCGCATTGAGCCAAGCAAGGATGGCATCGGGTTTGTCGAGCTTCTGTCCGAGTCGAAGAATCGTGACAACCGTACTGGCCGTCGCCCGGGCCTTGCCCGTGCCTGTGCCAAACGAGCCATCCGCGTTAGCCTTGGAAGCGAGGCTCTTTCGCCAAGCCTCGGCAGTCGGGGGTAGCTTGCCGACCGCTTCGCATCCCGCCGCAGCAATCCGGATATCCTCGAATTCTTTGGCGTTCCGTGCGAGGAACGTCACCGATTTTGTCGTGATTTCCGGGGTCAACAGTTTCAATTCACTGGCAGCCATCATTCCAACGGCCGTCGAAAAGACGTCCGGCTTGCCGCCGGGTTGGTCGCTGAAGCCGCCGGATTCTGCGTCGAAACACGACTGAACGAAATGTGCCGCCGCTTGCGAATTTCGCGGCGTCCCTCCGAAGTATTTGATCGCCCGTAGCGCCGACGAAGTGGCCCGCAATCCTCCCTTGGGATTCACGTCAAGCCGCGCATCAACAGGGGCGGGAACAAAGCCCCCGTCGGGCGTCTGTAATTCCTGAAGCCACGCAACGGTCGCCCTCTTGGGTTCCGGCGACTGGGCGTGCGTCGCACCAGCAAGCGTTGCCAACAGGATCATGGAGAGTGTGGATCGCATTGTCACCTCGCTGAACGCTCAACCGGATGCCTTCGGCCGAAACGTCTTTACGATCGTTTCATTGGTGGTCAGGTAAGGGCCTTCGATCAAATCGACGCAATACGGAATGGCGGGAAATACTGCGAGAAGACAATCGCGAATCGCACTGGGTTTGCCCGGCAGATTCAGGATCAACGCTCGGCCGCGAATCCCCGCGGTTTGGCGCGATAGGATCGCCGTTGGAACAACCTTCAGCGACTCCGCTCGCATCAATTCGCCGAAACCCGGCATCATCTTGTCGCAAACGGCCTCCGTTGCCTCGGGAGTCACGTCGCGCAACGCCGGCCCTGTACCACCGGTCGTGACCACAAGGCAACACCCCTCGCGGTCGCATAGTTCGATGAGCGTTTGTTCGATGACCGGACGATCATCGGGGATGATTCGGGCCACAGCATCCCAGGAACACGAGAGAACGTCGGCCAGACATTCACGGATTGCGGGTCCGCCCTTGTCTTCGTAGACACCGCGGCTCGCGCGATCCGAAACAGTCACGATTCCGATGCGAATAGCTGTTGCCATGAGATCATTCTAACGCCCGCATTCAGAACCGCCTATTGGGCGCCATTCGAGAAACGAGTCGCCCCGCGACGGTTGACCGCGACCGTTCGCGCCCGAGAATAAGATCATCTCGCAATCATTAGGGGGTTGTCACGAGCATGCGCACGACTTGGACGTTTGGCTCCGCGGGGCAACTCATTTTCGGTCGCAACGCCGTTGGCCAAGTTGGCGAGCTCGCGAAGTCGTTGGGTGCGACGCGGGCGCTTGTCGTCACCGACCAAATCCTTTCGCGGATTGGCGTCGTTGATCAGGTTCGCAAGCCTTTAGTGGATGCTGGGATCTCAATCGAGGTTTTTGACGGAGGTCAGGCGGAGCCGGCGTTGAGCCTCGTCGATGATTGTCTGACGGTTGCCAGACCTTTCCGGCCCGACGCCGTTATTGGTATTGGCGGCGGCAGCAACATGGATGTGGCGAAACTAACTGCCGTGTTGCTGGCTCATCCCGGCTCCACTCGGGACTATCTCGGCGATGGCCGAGTTCCCGGACCGACCGTGCCGGTTATCGCCGTGCCGACGACTGCCGGAACCGGCTCGGAGGTCACCTGCGCCGCGGCCTTCACCGACACCGACATCAGCGTCAAAGTCGGCATGCTCAGTCCGTATCTCCGCCCACGATTCGCCGTCGTCGACCCGTTGCTCACCGTGACTTGTCCACCAAAAGTCACCGCCGATAGCGGCATTGACGCACTCACCCATGCGATCGAGGCCTACACGGCTGTTGACAATCAGGTCTTCCCCTTGCCCCCGGGGGAAACGTCGAGCTATCAAGGGCGAAACCCGATTGGCGATATGATGGCGGAAAGGGCCATACGACTCATCGGAAAATACCTGCGACGGGCCGTCGACAGCGGCAAGGACTTGGAGGCTCGCGACGGCATGGCCCTGGGCGGCACATTGGCGGGGCTGGCATTCTCGAATGTCGGCGTCGCTTTAGTCCATGCACTCGAGTATCCGATCGGCGGCGCCGTCCCCGTTTCACATGGCGCCGGCAACGGGCTACTGCTGCCCTATGTGATGCGCTTCAACATGCCGGTGCGGCGACATGAGTTTGTTCACATCGCGCACTGGTTGGGCACGGACGTTTCCTCACTCTACGAGGACGAGGCCGCCGAGGAAGCCATCGGGATCATTGAGCAACTTCGCAAAGACATCGGCATCCCGAATCGCCTGCGCGAGATTGGAGTCCGCGAGGGCCAACTGCGAGGGTTTGCAGAGAAGGCGTTTGCCATCAAGCGAATCACGCGGGTCAATCCCCGGCCGGCGACCGTCGATGATCTGGAGTCAATTCTGGTCTCGGCGTGGTAGCCCTGTTTCGGCCTCATCCCAAGGAATCTCGCCATGAATTCCCTTCTTGGCATCGTTCTTCTCGGAGCGATTCCCTCGGCTCCCCCCGAGACGATTTGGCTCGAAGCGGAACATCTCGACGGCGTCCGCGGCTACTGTTGGCCGATGGGGCAACCGGCGATGAAAAAGACGGCGGGACATTGGGCGCTGTCAGGCCCGGGATGGGCCGCTGAGTGGAATCAGGGAGGGGAAAGCGGCTTCTTGTCAATCGCGACAGCCGCCGACGATGACAAGGCCGTTGCCTCAAAGAAGCTCGACATTCCCGTTGATGGCCGCTACTTCGTCTGGGTCCGATATGGCGACTGGCGTGAGAAGACGGAACGCTTTCAAGTTCGTATCGATCAGGCCGGTTCCAAGGCTTGGGAAGGCCGGTTCGGCGAGCAACCAATCGTAGACGAAGACAACGAGCAAAAGCTCTATTGGAACTGGGCCTTTGGTTGGGACAAGCGCGAGGTTCAATTGAAGAAGGGGCCGGCGACGTTGAGCCTCCTATCGACGACCAAGGAGTTGGAACCCCGGCAGATTGACGTCATCGTTCTGACAACCGACGAAGTGTACCGCCCGCGAATCAAGGAACGCCCCCGCAGCCCGACATGGGACGTCCTGGCAGGTTATCGCCGTGACGGAACTCACATATCGGCCGAGCCGCTGGTTCGCCGAACAGGACGAGTGAATCTGGCACCGGCCTGGGCGCTTCGCACGTTTCGCGATCGAGGTTTTCTGTATCTGTGGAACATGCCGGCAAATGCTCATGAGACATGGCTCAGCGACAAACCCGATCGTGTGCCCGTGCCCTATCACATTGCCGACGAAGCCGTTCGCAAAGCGTTTGAGAAGAAACACGCCGGCAAGACCGACGTTCCGATCTTCGGCGACAAACGAATTGTACCGGCGTTTCACGGCTCAGGCCCCATCATTTTCAAGGCCGACCCCAAGTCGATGGACCTCACCGAATCGGGCCGGCGATTCGCGCGATGGCTGGATTCTCACCCCGATCGACTCTGGGCGGGCATGATGAACTACGCCCCAGATTTGCCGATCGGCGAGCGCGGCGTGAAGACGTTTGAAAAGTACCGCGATCGCTATGTCGGCTCGATCATCGGCGAAGGCCTGGGCGTCGATGTCAATACGGCCAAGCTGAAAAGCGCCACGGCCAACGTTCAAACGCGGCGGCAAATGGCCGACGCTCTGTCGGCCCATGTCCTTGAATTGACGCGCGGGAAGTACCGCACCGTCTATGGTCGAGAGCTTGACGCCAACCCGTTCGGCGACGTGATTTCCTGCCTCTCGGTGGGGAACATCGTGTTCGCACCCATGCTTAGCCAATGGGGATCGCGGACGATCGGCTATGAATCGTCCGCCATCACGTCGTCACTCATCAACATGCGCTGGGCCTTTATGCGGGGAATCGCTCGGCAGGGTGGGCATTCAACGGCGACGTATCGCAGTTGCAACTTCGGCGATGCGGCCACCATTTTCAGCAACACTCAAAGCTATCACACTCCTCAGAACATCTTGGACAACTACTACAGCGTCTACTCGGGCGCGGGCATGACGTGGTACAAATTCGACATTTGGTATCAGTTCATGGCGGGGTCGTCGATGTTCTACCACGAACAGGGTTTCGATGAGTATTGGATGCCGGGCGGCACGACGGCGGCCGGCCTCTACGAAGTACAGTTGTCTCCAAAAGGGAAGCTCGTCGATCGTTTCTTGCGGGTAACGGAAAAGGACTTCGATCGCGGGCATCCCGTGACGCCGGTCGCATTCCTCGTCGATTACGCCCATGGCTGGGAGCCTGCCCCTTATTGGCCGAACTCGTTCAAGAACCTGCACGGTCATGATGAGCGATTCAAGTTCGGCAACCATGAACGGATGCTCCAGGAGTACTTCTGGACGGCCTTTGACCCTATCGGTCCAGAGTCGGAGAAACCCGTTACCGGTACGAACGAGGTCTTCGTCCCCGGCGTGTTCGGCGACATTTTCGATGTCATCTATGCGTATCCCGATGTGACGCGGTGGACGACGATCGATACCTATCCGGTCGTGATTGTCGCCGGTGAGATTGAATTGAGCCTCGCCGAAGGAAAGCGATTGGCGGATTATGTCGAGCGCGGCGGCACACTGATGTTGGCGGATGCTCACCTTTCCGGGCCGGGCCTCGCGGAGTTGAAACTGCCGCCGGCGAAGCCGATTGCCGAGGCCGATGGGTATCGCTGGCAAGGCGATGCCCAGGTTCACGAATCGCCGCGATTTCGCTACAGGGCGCTCGACACGACTTCGGGGCGTCCATTGGCCACCACCCTTGATGGTCAAACGTTTGCCGCAGCGTTTGACCGTGGCCAAGGCCGGCTGATCGTGTTGTCCGTTCCGCACGGGCTGACGATCACGGGTCAAGCCCATGCAGTCGTGCCCCGACTCATGGCTAGCTTGACCCGAGGCCTGATGCCGGTTGAGGTTCGCGGCAATGTGCAATGGCTGATCAATCGAAACACGAACGGCTGGATGGTAACGCTCATCAATCCCGCCGGCCAGGCAAAGCCTCAACAGGGCATCACGCCCACGGACTACCGCGAGAATCGGCAGGTCACGATCACGGCCCACGTTAGGATAACTTCGGCCCGCGACCGGCTCCGCATGGAAGAGCCGCTGACAGTCAATAAGAACACGGTGACGGTTGAGGTTCCCGCGGGCGGCGTTCGGATCATCGAATTGCGTTGAACCGGTCATGGCGTTAACAAATACGCCGGAAGTAGTCATCATCGGCGGCGGCTTCGGCGGCCTTTACGCAGCTCAGGCATTGGGCAAGGCGCGGGTCAACGTCACCGTATTGGACCGCCGCAATTTCCATTTGTTTCAGCCATTACTGTATCAGGTAGCCACGGGCGGGTTATCGCCGGCCAACATTGCCGCGCCGTTGCGAGCCGTCCTGAAACGTCAACGAAACACTCAGGTTCTTCTCGCAGACGTCATCGAAATCGACGCGGTGAATCGACGGGTCATACTCCGTGACGCCGACTCGATTCCCTACGACACGCTGATTGTTGCGGCCGGCTCACGCCATCACTATTTCGGCAAGCCCGACTGGGAAGCCCACGCTCCGGGACTAAAGACCATCGAGGATGCCACGGAAATTCGTCGGCGCATCCTCATGGCGTTCGAGCGAGCCGAACGGGCGGGCGACGAAGAGGTGCGACGCGCGAATCTGACCTTCGTAATCGTGGGCGCAGGCCCCACAGGCGTTGAAATGGCCGGGGCCATCAGCGAATTGGCCCAGCAGACTCTGCGTCGGAATTTCCGTCGCATTAACCCGGCCTCAGCGCGAATCTTCGTCGTGGAACACGCCGATCGGGTCTTGCCCCCCTACCCTGCCGACCTGTCCGCGAAGGCGGCAACGGCGCTTGGGAAGTTGGGAATCGAGATTCTGACAAGCGCCCGAGTGACAAATATCCAACCCGGCGTCGTGACGATTGAACGCAGCGGGTCTTCCACCGAGATTCCGGCAGAGACTGTGATTTGGGCAGCGGGTGTCCAGGCATCCCACCTGGGAAAGATCCTCGCCGAAGCGAGCGGTGCCCCCATTGATCGAGCCGGTCGCGTTGCCGTTGGCCCCGACTTGACTCTCGCGGAACATCCCGAGATCTTCGTGATCGGCGACATGGCGAATGTCGCGGGGGCCGATGGAAAGCCGCTGCCCGGAATCGCGCCGGTGGCGATGCAACAAGGCCGGTATGCGGCAAACTTGATCGTTAGGCGATTGTCGGGCCAGTCATTGCCGCCGTTTCGATATCGAGATCGCGGAAGCATGGCGACGATCGGTCGAGCATCGGCGGTCGCGGATGTGTTCGGGTTTCACTGCTGGGGCTATCCGGCGTGGCTCGCATGGTTGTTCATTCACTTGCTGTACTTAATCGCGTTCGACAATCGGCTGATGGTGCTGTTTCAATGGTGGTGGAACTACTTGACGCGGAACCGATCGGCCCGGCTCATCACGGGTGAGGATCACGGCATCGCTCCCGAGAAAAGCTAAGGGGCACCTGGCGAGTCCGTCTCACCAGATGCCCCCACGGGAGTAGATCAGGGGTGTCGGTTACCAGTAGCGAACTCGCCAGTAATCGTGCTTGGTGGCGTTACGGCCGTAGTACCAGTGGCCGTCTTCCCATTCGAGGGTTACCGAACGCCATCCGAGCGGAACCTTCGGGAACGGATAGAACGGGCCGATGAACGGGAACGCGTTGTAGGGATAATGCTCCGGGTAAGCAACTCGCGAGAAGTTGTTGTAAGGAGCGTAGGTCGGCCAGGCATACGGCGGCATCTTCGGCGGGTTAAGGTCATAAGGGCCGCCGCCATTGATCGGCATGGGGTCCATGCCCATCGGGCCACCCATGATCGGACCAGCCGGCATCGGAGCCGCGCCACCCGGAGCCGGATTGTTCAGCGGCGGGGGCAACTGGCCGGGATTGCCGGCGCCCGGAGCGGGAGCTTGGGTCTGGGTGATCGGCTGGAAGTTCGCTGCCAGAAGGCCGTCCACGACGGTGCTGACTCCCGGCACTCCAAGAACCGTTTGAATAACGGCATCGTGGTGAGCGGCATCGGTGACGCGGCCGGACAATTCGACCGTGCCGTTGACGCAGCGAATGTTGATGGTGTAGGCGCCCATGTGGCCGCCTTGACGCAGTTTCGAGGCGACGGCATCGGCCAGTTGTTGATTGCTGACGGGTGTGGTGCGCGACGGCGTGGCGCTATCGGCGGGCAGATATTTCGGCTCCCCGGCGGGGGCCAGACCGCCGACCCATAGTCCTACGGCGACGGCAAGGGGGGAGAGCGAACGGAGTTTCACGACAACATCCTCCTGACGTTGGGAAGGCAATTCATCGCCAACATGATAACTGTTGCCCGCGATGCAACCGGCGTCAAACGACTCCCCCGGCAAATTGGTTCATCGCGATCGTGGTGCGCCGTTACCGGCGGCATCCGTGGTGAGGTTTGCCGAGGCGATACAACCGGCCGTGTTGACGTTGTGCGCCAGAGCGCCTATCATGCCTTCCATCAGGCACCCGTAGCTCAACTGGATAGAGCATCGGTCTACGGAACCGAAGGTTGCTGGTTCGAATCCAGCCGGGTGTA
>CAZESP010000043.1:5764-43726 GCA_964515185.1 uncultured Alcaligenaceae bacterium | reverse complement strand
TTAGCGCCGGGCAATGTGATGAGGCGCTCCAACACCGGAATCGCCTCGGCGAGTGCCGCCGTTGCCCGATCCTGTTGATCAAGTTTCAGCCGCATCCGCGCGAGGTTTGTCAGATGTTTTCCGAGAAAGCGATGAGTCTGATCGATGGCCGGCGCCAATTCGATGGCTCGCCGCTGGCATTGGCAGGCTTGTTCAAGAAACTCGCAGGCCGTGTCGGTTTTTCCGGTTTGGTGCCGATGATAGGCCATGCCGTCAAAAACGATCCCCAATGTGTGATGCGCGCGAGGCAAATCGGGAAACTCCTTCGTGAGCGACTCCAGGTGTTCGCGTGCCTTGTCGAACCATGGCAATGGATCTTCCTTATTCCTGAGCGTGAAAAGCAGCGTGTTGCCGATATCCGTATAGGCCACGGCCAATGATTCGCGATACGCCGGAACGGCAGGGTTCTCGATCGCGAGCTTCTCCCAAACCATGGCTGCTTCCTTTCGAGCCGCGAGCGCCTCGTCCGGTTTTCGCAAATATCCCTCGCAGACCAGTGCCAGGTTGAAAAGATGATTGCCGAGGAAGGTGCGATACTGCACGTTCGCGGGGTGGGCCTTGACGGCGGCTCGCTGATGCGCGATGGCCTCACGGAACGAGGCAGCAGACTCCGCGTGCTTCCCTTGGTGTTTCAGAAGACCGGCACGGCTATCAAGCAGTGCGGCCAATTCCGAATGAAACTCGGCGTGAAACGGTGCCGTTTCGAGCCGCCGCCGCCGAAACGCCAACGCCTCGTTCAGGTGAGCGATAGCCTCGGGCATCCGGCCAAGGCTGCTCAGCGACAATGCCAAGTTGCCTTGCACAGAGGCGATGTCGCTCTGCAATTCCAGGTCGTCGGGATCGCGGCCTAGAGCGGCTCGCCTGAGTTCGAGACAGCGATCCAATGCTGTTTGCGCGTCCTGGTATCGGTGACGGCGCAATTCAAGAAAGCCGATGTTGTTGAAACAGGTCGCGTGTGTCCGTCGGGCCTCCTTGTCGTCCGGATCGTCTGCCAAGATCACATCATAAATTCTAATTGCCTCTTGATAATCAGCGATCGCTTGATCGGGCGCTCCAATCTCGCCGGTGATGCTTGCCGCTCGAAAATAGGCACGGGCGAGATCACGCCTCAGCGATGGCTCGCCGGCCCATTCCTTCGCGAAGTTTCGGTAGTATTGCAGGGCTTCGTCGAGCAGCTTCTTTCGCAGCGGCTGCATGCCGGGCACGGTCAACAGTTTATCTTCGCTGATGATGGTGAATGATCGATCGACGGCGCGCCGTGCCTCCTCAAAGCCGGCTCGGGCCAGTTCACCCTGCTGCTTCGCCCTCGCTTCGGCTCGAATCGACCGCATCATTCCAATCGACGTTCCCACGATGCCTACCACCAGGACCGCCACCACCAACAGTCCGGCAATCACCGGCCCGCGATGGCGGCGCGTGAACTTGCGTAGCCGATAGCTCACCGAAGGGGGACTCGCCGAGACCGGCTCGTGGGCGAGAAATCGCTGAATGTCCATCGCCAGCGCGTTGGCCGTCTCGTAACGCCGCGAACGATCTTTGTCGAGCGCCTTGATGGTGATCCAGTCGAGTTCGCCCCGAATCTGTCGCGGCAGGCGGCGCGGCTCGGCGGCGCGGGCGGCGGCAATGGCGGCCAGTTCCGATTCGCTCTCCAATCGCGCCGATGGGATCAGGGCGTCCTCTTCGCGAATGAGACGCAACACCTCGGTGATCGCCGATGAACGGAGCCGTTTTCGAGTCAGCGGCGTGCTGCCCGTCAGCAATTCATAAAGCAGCACCCCCAGCGAGTAAATGTCACTTCGCGTATCGATGTCGAGCGCGTTGGAGGCGGCTTGCTCCGGCGACATATACTCCAAGGTGCCGACGAGGGCGCCCAAACCTGTGTGAATCGTGGCCTCCGTCAGCCCGCCCCCGGTCGCCTTCGCCACGCCGAAGTCGATAACCTTGACCATCGGACGATCGTCATAACGAGCCACAAGCACATTCGACGGTTTGATGTCGCGATGAATAATCCCCTTCTGATGAGCGTGCTGGATGGCATGGCACACTTGGACAAACAGTTCGAGCCGTTGCGTCGTCGTCAGGCGGTTGTCGTCGCAATAGCGGGTGATGGGCGTTCCCTTGACAAGTTCCATGACGAAATACGGCCGCTTTTGTTCGGTCTGGCCGGCGTCGAGGACACGAGCAATATGAGGATGGTCCATCAACGCCAGAGCCTGGCGCTCCTGCTCGAAACGGGCCAGAACTTGGGCCGTGTCCATACCGGCCTTGATAACTTTGAGGGCGACCTCGCGCCGGACCGGTTCGGTCTGGCTGGCTCGCCACACGGTGCCCATGCCGCCTTCGCCTATGGGTTCGATGAGTTTGTAGCGCCCGATGCGCTGACCCGATTGCTCGCGATCGTCCCCAGGGCCGGACGCCGTTGATGGGCCGGGAACAAAGGCCGCCGTACCAGCAGCGTCCCCCGCCAGATGGGCCTCCACGGCGGCGCGAAGATCGGCGTTACCCGCGCATGTCTCGGCGAGGTATCGGGCGCGCTCATCATCAGGCAATCGTCGCGCGGTCTCGGCGATGTCATTCTCATTCATGACAGAGTCTGCCTGCCTTTCACCCATTCCGAGCACGCAGCGCCAGCGAGTGATTCACTGGCTGGCGCTGCGTACTCGGACTTGGCACGCGGCGCTAGCGAGTGGCTCGACATTACGAACATCTACTCGCGCTCAGGGCGCTTTGTCGTCGGTTCGATACATCGTCACTTCCAACCGGTGGCCGTAGGGATCGGAAAAATAGACAGAATGCGCCTGACCATGGTCGCGGATGGGTAACGCGGTCACGGGCTGCCCGCGTTCGTCGAAAACCGGGTGGCGGCCGACGCGGGCGTGAAACGCCTCCCATTCTCTTGGGCCGACGCGAAAGGCCACGAGATGGAATCCCGCCGTGGCGCGCTCGCGTTGCGGTTCGCCCGTGAACAGAGCCAGTTTCGTCTTACCGTTGTCGCCGGAGATCATCAGCGGGCCGCGGGGATCGTCGGCCCAATGTTCTAACCCCGGTAAAATCGTCAGTCCCAGAACCTGCTTATACCATGTCGCGGCTTCGCGGCGATCCGGCACGAAAAGCTCGACGTGATCGATCGGCATCCCCGAGTCTTGAGGAACGATGTTGGTGTCGCCCCAGGCCGGCGCGGCCGATTCGTCACGCAAGACCTTGGATAGAAAATACCGCGTTTGACCCGCGGGGAAATCCGGCAACTCGCCGAAGACGCGATAGCCGCGCTTCTCGTAAAAGGGTCGCGCCTGGAAACTATAGGTATCGACCCAAGCGTACCGGCAGCCGGCGTTGGTGCCGATTTGTTCCGCGTCTCCCAGCAACTGGCTGCCCCAGCCTTGGCCGCGAAATGCCTCCTCGACCGCGAGAATCTTGACACGAAGCCATCCCCAATGAACCTCGCCGATCACCCCGCCGCGGATCTCACCGGCGTCATCGCGAAGGGCTAGGGCGAATTCGGACGGTTGCCAGATGTGACCCCGAGCACGAGCGTGCTCGTTCAGTGGAGCGATAATCGACTGACATTCCGCGGGCGTCGGGTCGGCGAGATAGTCGATCACAGGCACGATGAAACTCCATCCTCGATCCGCATATTCAAACCGGTGTCACTTTGACACACGCAATAGCACCGACGGCGCTCCGTGTTCGGAGCCCTTGCCCTCGCGGCGCGCCAGAACAACGATGGGATGCTCCATCGGTTGGACCCAAGGTTCGGCGTAGATGACGACCTCGCGAGCGCTCTCCCGTTCCGTAATGAGAATGCCGTTCAGCCCGACATTGAGGACCCGGACTCCGTGTGGCAGGCCCAAGACGTCCAACGGCACGCGGCCCTTGAATCCGTTACGCCGTTCGATGGTAACCATCAGGCGAGCCTCCTGGCCGGGGCGGAGGGTAACGCTTGAGGCGCTCACGGACGTGACCAAGTCGCCCGGTTCGATCGCCTTGGGGAGTTGCCCTCCAGATTCTCGGACAACCATTTGACCGTTGATGGTCGCCGTTGCCACGAGCTTGGGCGCCGGCGTTTTTGTGTCGGGGTTGGCGGCCTTGGCCGTTGCGGAAATGGCGAAGATCGTCGTGGTTTGACCCGGTTCAATGAATGTCGGCGGAGCCTCGAAACCCGCGGGAAGGTTAGTCAGTTGGACATCGATGCGACCGTCGAAGCCATCGATGCGGTTCGCGGTGACCGTCGCTGGGATCGATCCGCCGCGCCACACACTCGGAGCCGTGGGAGTGAAACTGACCGAGAAATCCGGTCGCGGCGGCCTCACCGTCAGCCGATAGACGAAGTCGCGGCCGCCGGCTCCGCGAGCGTCTGTGACCCGCGCTTGATACTCGCCATCGGCGGGGGCCACGAAGTCCACCCGCGCGTCCTTGCCATATCCCGGCCCGCCGTCGTCGTTGTGATGGTCGATCACGAATAGTGGCATGCCGTTCGGTGGAAACGAAGTCCCGGGCGGGTGAATTGTGACCTTGTACAGCGGCGTGGCCAAGGCATGATGCGACGGTGTCGTGTTGAGGTATCCGACACGCTGGCCCGACACGGAATAAAATTGGCAGTCATCGTCGGGATTGCGGGGCAAGGCTCGGATGCGCATCAGTTCTCCGCCCGCATAGACATAATCGTCGATCGCCAATTCGTTCCACGTTTCGAGGCGAATGCCCGATCCGGCGGAGTCGTGGTCGCGGAAGGTGACGAACGTCCGGGCGACACATCGCAAGACAGCACGAGGCACCGGGCGCCCTGTCGCGTCGAGAATGTCGATCACGGGGTCCAGCGGCGAATTGATCCTGCGGGCGTGGGTCTCCACGATCAAGCGCTCGCCTTTTTTTGCTCGAAATCGCCAGGTCTGCGCCTTGCCGGATTCTTCGAGCAATCCATTAGCGATGCCGGGAACGGCGAGTGGCAATGCGGGGTCTCGAATCTCGGGAAACTCGCCGACAACGACGGTGGCGTCGCCCAGGATCGGGCCGTGCGCCGAGGTCGCCGTCACGGGCACTCGGCTTCCCGGCGCTGCGTCGGCGGGCACCGTCACTGTCGCCGTCACCGTCGATAGGTGGACGCCGTTGATTCGCACCTCGGCCGACATCCCGCGCTGAACTCCCGGCGGCACAATGGACATGACAACGGGGACCGGCCCGACATAGAGGCGATAACCGAACGCCGATCCGCCGCGATACTCCCGATCGCGCACCGTCAGAGTCAGCCGTCCCGCCGCCGCGCAGGTGTGACCCAAGCTCGCGGTTCCCTCGCCGAGAACGTTCCCGGCCGCATCGCTCAGCGCCATAATCGGATCGAGTTTCGACCCTGGGATCAGCAACAATTGCACGCCGATCGGTTGGCCCGCGGTGGCCTCGAACGAGTAGCTGTCTTGATCGCCGGATCGTTCGATGGACCCAGCAAAAGTCGCTGGGAGCTTGGCGGGTGTCGCGGAGGCGAGCGGGAAGCGATCCACGGCGAGAGGAAGGGGCGCGGTTTCGCCGGCGGCTGATTGCAACCTCAGCGAATGGATGCCTGGCGCCGTCGTCGCGGGAACGGATAGTTCGATTGTCAAACGAACGTCGGACCGTTCGACGATTTTGGCGACGATTTCCGCCGGTTCCGCTCGCACGCCCGTAACCCCGCCGAGGCTGGCTCCTTCCACGATGAGGCGGCTTGTGGTCCCGCGAACGATGGCGGCGGGCGCCACCTTCGCGGGTTTCGGCGGCATCGGCTTTTGTGGCAGTGGTTGGCCGAGAACCTTGCCCTTGGCGGCATCGAGAAACAGCAGCGCCCCATCATAGCGGCCGACCGCGAGCCGCTTGCCGTCGTGGCTCAACGCCAGCGACAACACCGATTCCGGCTGGGCGTCGGTGTGCAGGCGCTCTGTCAGGGTCGCCGCGTTCCAGACCTTGATGGTTCGATCTTCGCCGGCCGAGTAAATAGTCTGACCATCGGCAGAATATGCGAGCCGAAGCACGGCTCCTTCGTGGGCAAAAGCGGTGCGAACAAGCCGGCCTTCGGTCGCGGTCGCCTCCCAGATGCGCAGGCTTTTATCGATGCCCGCCGCCGCCAGCCGTTTCCCGTCTGGGTGCCACGCGACCGCGTAGACCCAGTCGGTGGGGTCACCGAGCGAATAGAGCCGCGCGCCCGTCGTTGTGTCCCAAATCTTGACCGTGCGATCGGCCGCCGCCGTCGCTAGCAGCTTGCCCCCCGGCTGAAAGCTGAGGCCATTGACGGCATCGCTATGGTCTTTCAACGTGCGAAGCCATTTGCCCGTCGCCGTGTCCCAAAGCTTAACGAGTCGATCGTAGCTGCAAGTGGCAAGGGTCTTGCCATCGGTACTGAACGCGAGATCCGGGATGAGGTCAGCGTGAGCGGGGATGGTGCGGGCCAGTCGATTCATGGAATCGTAGAGACGCACTTCGCCGCTCTTGCCGGCGGCTCCACTGGCGACGGCCAACCAATCTCCGTTGCGACTTGCCGTGATGGCCGTGACTTGCCCGGTCTGCCCTGGAACCTGGCCGATGGTTGCGCCCGACGTTGCGTCGAGCAGTAGAATCTCTCCGCGACGCGCGACAGCAAGCCATTTTCCTTGCGGGTGGAAAGCAAGAGCCGTGATCGGCGCTGGGGGCGCCGCTATGGTCATAGTGCCAACGAGTGTGACAAGGCCAAACATCCAGCGACACATCGGAGAGTCTCCCAGATTGACGCAAATGGCGGGAGGCGCGGCAGGGGTAATTCTATTTGAGTACGACCCGCTGCTCATGCTTCCGGCGGTGCGATGCCCCTACGCCGCCCCGACACGCGGAGGCCTTGCCAATGGCGGCGCGGGTTTGCGAGCCGTCGTGTCGAGTTGCTTCGCCGCCTGCTGATAAATCCGCGCCGCGACCGCAACCTTGAGCATCTGGATGCCGCCGCGAAACAGGAAGATGCCGATCACGACCACGACCGGCGCCTCGAAGATCTGCGGATAATCCTGCCAGACGGGCACCATCATGGGGCCATCGGCGGTATCGACTTTCTGGTAGCCCGACTTCGCGGGCCGAACCATGCGCCAGCTTTCGTAAAAAGCCAGCAGGCCCAACACGATCAACAGCCAACCGACGCCCTCACGCCACCAGAAATTGATGAAGCCTCTCATGTCATGCCCCCTGAATGTGTCTGTTTCGCTCGCCGCCGCCTCAGCCAGGCGGTCCATCGACTGATGCGCCGCTGTTCCCCTCGCGTCTCTTCCCAATAGGCATCGCGGACGACGATGTTCGCTTCATCCGGCGAGTAGGTGTACCATCGCAGCGCGCCGGCAACAATCGTGGTCACGAGAATAAGCAAACCGAATCCGACCGCCACGACGAGGAAACGCCACGCGGTCAGAACGAGGTTGAATCGCATGTCGCCATCGGGCGTGCGCCAGGTGCCGCTGCGAATCACGGCGAACCAGACCAGTTGGGCCCCAACGATGCACGCGGGAATTCGCATGGCCAAGCCGTACCACTCGCGGCTGTCGACGAGTCGAGCCGGCCGTGTCTCGGGAACGTCGCCGGCAACTCGATCGACATGCCGGCGCGGGTCAAGCGGCATCGCGCCCACGACGAGGCCATCGATGCGATATTGGGCGGCCAGATACGCCAGCAACCCCGTGGCGATCATCAAGTCGGATCCGTCAAACGCCCCCGACACCCCCATGTAGAGCCATCCGGCATAGGTCAACAAAAAGACCGTCGTCAGAATAACCATCAACGGAGCCGCGCCGCGACGGGCGGACTTCTTCCGTTTCAAGCCGAGCAAGCCTCGGGGGCGCATGGGACCGGCCAACCCCAAAGCGCCGATGCCGGCCGGGGCCAAACCATACGGCCCGACCTGCTCGAACATCGCCAGCCCCAGAAGCAACAACCCGCTGAGGCCGAGGAACAAGTAGTAGCGCACGGCGGGTTCGGCGGCGGGCGACGGCTTGGCGGTCATCGGCGGATCCTCGCGGTCCGAAGTTGCTCCATCCGATCGAGGATTAGTTGCGCCGGCTCACCCTGGGCGGCGTTCACCAACGGTACGCCGAGGCGACCAAAGGCCCGGCGCACGTGTTCAAAAGCCCGGTGCAGGTTCTTCGTCGTGATGACTTGAAGAAGCTCATTGGGTGTCGCGTCCACGGGGATAATGACTTCAGCGCCCGGCATCGGGATTTCCGGCTGCCACGGCGAGATCAAAACGACCCGATGGTGACGGGCTAGGGCGACTCGCACGGCTCTGAGCAACGGCTCAAGCCCGGCGCCCAACTCGTAGAGGTCCGCGAGGATGACGAACAGCTCGTTGTCGCGCGCCCGCCGCACGGCCCGGAGTAATGCGGCGGCCGCGACCGCGACCTTCGCCGGACTCGCGAACAGGTAGTTTCCGCGCCAATCGTAGAGAGGCACCGGATATGGAACCTGATGCTCGGCGAGGAATCGCTGCATCGCCTCGGCAAGGTAGCCGTCGTCTTCGAGCATCAAGCCGGCGGCGCCCAGATCGAGATTCTCGCGAGCCGCGATCAGCGCGGCGAGCCGCTTGCGCATCCCTTCCCGAGCGCGGGCTGACCTCGACAGGCGTTGCTTGAGAAACGGCAAAACAGCGTCGCCCATCGTGATCTTGCGCAGATATTCCGGCCGCGGAAACAGCCACGGAATCCACCACGGGAAGCGATTGATGTCGCCGCTCAGGAGATCGGGGTAAATCTCTTGAGCAAAGGCATAAGCCAGCGGTAGCAGTTGGTCGGCGTCCGCTCGCGGGGCGGCTGGAGACAGGCGGGCGATGTCGCCCAGGTGACGCAATACCGTGATGAGGTGGCGTTGCCCGCGTGCCGGCGGCAGGTGGCTGGCCTCGCGATCATCGAATCGGATCAGGCCAACGGGATCGCGATTGTCCAAAGCCGCGCGCGTGGCGGCGGCGGCGATGGTCACGAGCCGCGTCAGGCTGTTGCGCCGGGGCGGGCCGAGGCGTACTGACTGAGACGTGTCCACCAGGAGGGTGCAACGAACCGGCACCTCGTTCTCGAACTCCTTGGTGATGAGTTTGTCGCGCCGGGCCGATGGTTTCCAGGCGATCATCTTCGGCGGATCGCCAGGGCGATAGTCGCGCAAGTCGAGCAACTCGCTGCCCGTGCCGGGCCGGCGTACGCGATGCGAACCGGGCGGCGGCATGACATTATGACGCTTGTGCGAGCGTGCGTCGGTCTCCGCTTCGGTGAGCGCCGGCAGAATCGGGTATACCGCTGCGGCACGCACAAACAACTCGCACGAAAAGAACCCCTGCAAGTCAGCACAGCGAACGCGAACGCCCTCGAATCGCAGCGGGCCAGGGGTTGTGCAGCGGAGCCGATAGCGAACCGCGGCGGTCCGCCCGGCTCGCAACGACGCCTCGCCGCCCGTGTCACCATCGACGAATTCCACACCAAAGGGGAAACGATCCTCGAACAGGCAGAACGGCAGCGGCACCCAACCCGCCAATCGCAGTTTCACGCGAACCTCAACGGTACGGCCCGCCCACAACGTCGAGACCGAACCTCGACCGTCGTCGATCACACGATCGATCCCCAAGAATGGCCGGGCCAGCCGCAACCGAAGTGTGAACCAAATGCCTTCGATGGCGATCCATGCCAGGAGCGTGAAACTGATAATCGCGATGGTCCCGCCGTAGCGCGGAGAAATAGCCGAACCCATCGCGGCCAGGAATACCGCGACGATGAGCAGCCACCATCCGCGAGAGGTCATCATCGAGGCTGTGCCTTTCGGGTGAGTCGTCGTCACGAGCACGCGTCACGAGCAAGTGACCACTTGCTGGCGCTTCGTGCTCGATGCCTCGCTTTGCTTACCGCGCCGCCGCCGCCGGTTCCACGACGGGTACGGCCTTGAGCAGGTCGTTCACCACGTCAATGACCAACTTCCCTTCAACGTCAGCCTCCGGGCGCAGAATCAATCGATGACACAGAACGCCGGGGGCCATCGCTTGCACGTCTTCATGGGTGAAGTAATGCCGGCCGTGGAGCAAGGCCCGCGCTCGGGCGCATTTCAGTAACACCAGCGCCGCTCGCGGACTCGCGCCGAGTGCCAAATCCGGGTGAGAACGACTCGCTTCCGCCAGTTGAACGATGTAGTGCAACAGTCCCTCGTTGCCGTAGACCATCGGCAGTTGCTGTTGAAGGGCCAAGATTCTCTCCGGAGTCAGCAACGGCTGAGGCTCGACCGAGGCGCGGCTGTGCAACTTGAGCATCTGCACCTCGAAGTCGTGACCGGGATACCCCATTTCGACCCGCAACAGGAACCGGTCGAGCTGTGCCTCGGGCAGTCGATAGACTCCTTCCTGCTCGACGGGGTTTTGCGTGGCCATGACCAGGAACGGTTGCGGCAACGGCAGGGTCGTCCCCTCGATCGTCACTTGATACTCCTGCATGGCTTCCAGCAGGGCCGACTGCGTCTTGGCCGGGGCGCGATTGATCTCGTCGGCGAGCAGGACCATCGTGAAGATCGGGCCTTTTCGCAGAACGAAATCGTTGGTGCGCCGGTCGAAGATGTAGGTGCCGGTCACGTCCGACGGCAACAGGTCGGGGGTGAATTGAACGCGCTGATATTGGCATCCGAGGATACGGGCGAACGCCTTCGAGAGCGTGGTTTTCGCCACGCCGGGAACACCCTCCAGCAGAACATGGCCGCCGGCCAGTAGGGCAATCAACAATTGTTCGGTGACCGCTTCCATGCCGACGACGACGCGGGCCACCTCGGTGAGCACTTGCTGCCGGATGCCGCGGACCTGTTCGGCCAATTGGCGAGCCACCACTCCATCAGGACTCGGGTTGAGAGCTACTGTCATGCGTTTCTGTTTTCGATTGGGGTAACGATCACTCGAACCAAACAGCCCCGTTGCGGACGAGCAGGGCGAACGATGTCAGGCGCGCGTCGAGGCTCTTCCATTCCTTCGTGGAAATCGAGACCGGATTTAGACCGAAGGCGACGTTCCAGAGGAAATAGGCTTCGGCGTGAAGTCGCCGCCGAGCGAGCCAACCGCCTTCGGCGCCGATATGCGGGCGGACACCTTCGATGGCCGGCGTCAGTTGCAACTCGGCAAACATCTGGCGAGTCAATTCGCGGGCCGCCAAGGAATAATCGCCGCCGGTGAGCAGGGCCTTTTGGCGTTGATCCATCGGCCCACTTCGTGGCCGGACCTTGTTCAGCAACACTGCGAAGCGCGGAAGGCGCCTCTCGGCGTGGCGACGCAGACCCAAGAGCGCCAGGCCGCCGAGAACCACCGCGACGAGTGCCGCCAGCGCGACCACACCCTTGATGATGTTTCCGTGACCGACGGCATCGAGCAGCGTCTGATTCAGGATGTTTTCGCGCTCCAAATCAGCGAAGAACCCGCTTCGTTCTAACTCTGCGACGATGGGGCTGGCGTACTTGAGAAGCTCTTCCGGCGGCGGTAACGGTGGCGTTGGCATCTCGCGGAGCAGATAGTTGAAGTCGCTGACAACCTCGTCGTCGTCGATGAACAGAACCTGGTCGCGAGGCGACCCCGGGCCGATCGCACGAAGCCAATCGATACAGTTCGCCGCGAACTCGAAGTTGTCCGTGTCGCCCTGGGCCGGCAGCAGCATGTCGTTGATGAAGATGCTGTGGTCGGCCAAGACCAGGATTCGCCCGCCGCTGGAGTAACGCTTGCCTTGCGCGAAGATGACGTTGTTCGGAGCCGGGATGAAGACGTTGTTGTTGGGCCGAGACTCCATCCAGCAACCCGAAGAAAAAACGCCAAGCGTGTCGAGTTTCCGCGACGGCGTTAGATAACTGGGTCGATTCGTGGCGACCCGTTCGAGTCGCGTTCCATTTGGGCCGAGAAAGAGATCGGGCACCGCGTTGGTGACGCCTTGAACGAATGGGAACTCCCCCACGTCGGCAATGGTCCGGCCGCTGACCTGCAGTCGCATCCGCGAGCCGAGGTTGTAGGTGGTTGTGCCAAAGACCTTATTGCCGGGGACCGAGACGTCGAAATCGCGACACCAATCGCCGGTTGTTCGTTGATCGGTGGCGACCAGGACCGCCCCGCCGCGTGTGACAAAAGTCTCCAAGTCAATCGGGAGATAGTCGAGGGCATCTCCGCGTCGAAGCGACTTGTCGCCGCGAAACACGATGATGAGCGTTCGTTTTGGGCTGGCCGCAAGCTCATCGGCTCTGGTAAGCGGCTTCATACCCATACGACCAATAAGGGCGCGAAATGCCTCGGTCCCTTGACCGCTAATGGCGCGTCGCGGTTGGGCCGAGGCATGCGCGGTGATGCTCAGGGCGAGCCAAATCGCCAACGAATGCCGAAGGGCGGCGCCGAGGCTCATGGCAGCGAGTCCCCAGCGAGATGGCAAAGGTGGCGTCGGGCCTGTTGGATTGTGGCGTCGGGCATGGCCTCCGACGGCGGGGCATAGCGAGCGGCGGCATAAGCATCGGCCAAGCTGTCGGCAGCGGTTCGCCGATCGTCGCCGCCGGTGCCGAGGTGCGTCGCCACCGTGCGGTAATGCCAAACCCGAGCGGGTTCGCCGCACTTCAACAACGCCAAGTGATCGACCGCCCGTACCAGTTGCTCGCGGGTTGAAATGTGAGCCGGATCAATAGGCCAAGGACCAAGTCCCGCAGCGGATAGTGGCCCTCCCTTGCGGATATTCGGCTGGAGGATGAGGCGCCAAATCAGGTAAGCAAACACGGCCACGACAAGGATGATGACCAGGGGGGATGTGGCTGCCAAGCCGGAGCCGGCGTTGCCGATTCCGCCGCCGCCACCGATCGACGGGGCATTCATTCCCGGCAAGGTCGGTGCTCGTGGAAGCGTTGGGGCATTCGGTAGCGACCGGCTGCGAGGCATCGACGGGGCATTGCGACTGGTCCAATTGAATGACCGCTCGAGGAACCGGCCCGTGTCTCGGAATCGCGGCTCGAGTTTGCTCAAGTCGATTCGCCCGCCGGCGCCCTCGCGCCAGAACTGCGAATTGCGCGTGAAATCGAAACGCGATCGGCTGAGGTCTTCCATGGCACGTCGCATGGCCTCGGAGTTGCGAAGCCGGTCGGGCAGTTGGTCAAAGCGGTTCTTCCACTCTTCATTCCGGCGATTGTTGAGCCAGTCGTCACCGGGCAGTCGCGGCCTAGTCGTGTCGCCTTGGGTTCGCGGAAGGTCGGGAAGTCGCGGCAACTTTGGCAGCAACGGGCTTCCGCCGGGAGGAAAACGCGGCGGATCGAGTTTCGGGAGTTTCAGGTCACCAATGGGACCCGCGCCGGCGCCGGCTCCGGGCGAGGACCGGTCGCGTGGCATCGTCTCCTGAAATCGTTGGAGCATCTCCTGCCAATTCGCGGGGCCGCCCGCGCCGCCGTCCCGTTTCGCCTGATTCTGAAATGCCTCGATCATCTGGCGGACGCGCGGGTCATTCAGATTCATGCCGGAGAGTTGCTCGAGCAATTTGGGGTCGAATTGCTTCGGGTCAGCGCCGCTCTGCTGAAATTTCTGGGCGAGATCGACGAGTTTGCGAACGGTGGCCGGGTCGAGGTCGGTCATCGGGGGCCGCGGCTGATTGAAGCGATTGGCCAATTGGCGGGCAACGTCACCAGTGGCGCGCGATCCGCCATCCAACGGAGCATGCGAATCGCCCGTCTGGGCTTGGGCGACCATCGCCGAGAGTCCAACGGAAAGCGCTGCAATCCAATGACGTCGCATCGCGGCCATCCTCAGTTCAGTTTCTCCGGCTTGGGAACATTCTTGACCGGAGGATCGGGGGGCCCGGGCGGCAGCGGAAAGGGAACCGGAAGCTGGGGAGCGCCGACCCCTGGCACCGCGGGAACGCCCGGCATAAATGGCGGGGTGTAACTGCCTGCGATGCCGTGCTCCGATCGCACGATTCGGCTGATGGCTTGAGCCACCGAGCGCCGCACGTCCTTATCCTCGTCTTTCAACGTCTTGAGGAGGTCGGGCATGATATTGCGCGCCAAACCCCCCATCTGACCAAGGGCATAAGCGGCCGCCGCTCGGCTTTCTTTGCTCTTGTCCTTCAGGGCCTCCTGCAACGGCTCGATGGCTTCCTGCCCCAACCCGGCCAGAGCCGTCGCGGAATGCTGACGCACATCGGGATCGACGTCCTTGAGCGCTTCGATCAGCGCCGGAATAAGTTCCTTGTATTTCCGGGTCAACGGCTGCCAGCCAGGGGCGCCGAGAGGTGCCGGGCCAACACCTGGCGGCGGCGCCAAGGGAATCGGTTCGGCAACCTGGGCAAAAGTTGCCGACGGAATGAGAAGAACGACTACCCACACGGGGACCACGATGCGAAACATGACGTCCGCTCCAGACCGCAGAAAAGCCACACCACCACTGTCCAGTCTAACGGCCCGGCCCAATCCAGGGCAAGACATCGCGAGCCGTTTTGTCCGGCGATACGCCGATTGGCAACCGAATGTACGGATACGAAATGGGAGATCGTAATGGGGAATTGAAGTTCGTGACCTGCCGGCGCGAACTCGGCCGATCACCGAGCATCCCACCACGGGCGATTCACTACGCGACCAAAGTATGCCGTTGCACGGCCGCGCGTTCAGGCTGTCGGGTTTCGTGTCGAGATGACGCGGACCGGTGCGAGGTCCAGTCTCCGGCGAGGCCGTCCCGCGCCCATCCGCCTTAGCCAGCGATAATGCGATCGAAGGCCCGCAGTGACTGTGGCGTGCGCCACATAACGGATGCCATTTTCCCAGCACACCCGTTCGACAATCGCGGCAATCGCAGGATAGTGAATGTGGCTAACGCGGGGAAAAAGATGATGCTCGATCTGAAAGTTGATCCCGCCGAGGAACCAACAAACCAGCCGGCTATGACGGGCAAAATCGACGGTCGTTTCCACTTGGTGTGCGGCCCAGGAATTCTCGATCCTGCCGGTTCGCTCATGCGGCAGGGGGAATTCGGCTTCTTCGACACAATGGGCCAACTGAACGACGACCGACATGATGACGCCCATCAGACCGGTTACGAACAAATAGAAGGGAATCACCACCCAGGCCGAATGCCAAAGCAAGGGCAGGACCAACAGATAGGTGAATGAGAAGGCTTTGCCGGCGATAAACGTTGCCAAGTCCCACCCGCGCGGTCGCGGCACGCGGTGCCCGCCGACTCGGCCCGTGGCGATTTCCAGGAGATCGCCGATGAGGTGCCAGCGGATGGCCATGAAGCCGTAGAGAATCCACATATAGATGTGCTGAAACCGGTGGGCCCAAAGGCGCGGTTGGTCCGGGGCAAATCGCCCGAGGAAGCCGACATCAATGTCGGTGTCATGCCCCGAAACATTGACGTAGGTATGGTGGTAGACGACGTGCTTCCAACGCCAGATATAAGAGCTGGCGCCGATAAAATCCATCGTCATGGCGGCAAGCTTGTTGATCCACCGCGAATCGGAATAGGCCCGATGGCTGCCGTCATGCTGAATGTTGAAGGTGACCGCCGTCGCAGCCAGTGCGAATGACACCGCGACCGGAATCGCCAGCCACAACGACGATACGAAGCCGATCAAGGCGACGTAGGAGATTGCTAGCCAAGCAATGATGACGGCGGACTTGAGGTACATCTGCCAACAGTCGCGCGGCCGCTTGCCGGTTGTCGCGAAGTACTCGTCAACCTGTCGGCGAACCTCAACGTGAAATCGATCGCTGGGACCAAATTTGAGTGAAGCGTGCTGGTCGTTCGTCGACAAAGGAACTCCCGTCACCAAGTTGGCATGCAGCCGGTGGGACCGTGAAGGCGCGGAGTCTACGAAAAACCCATTGTATGAGTCCGCGGCATGTGTTGGGGCGAAATCCCTATTTTCCCATCTGCTTCCGGCTTCAGCGAACCTGAGAAATCATGAGATTCTGCGGCCGATTTGGATGATTGCATTGTGGCGACAATTCGGCGGGAGCGTTCCGCGTTGCTCGCTCGAGGGCGGCCCCCAAAATCTGGCGACGCCTGTTACTACGCCAAGACTTCGGCGACCACTTGGCCGGCGACGTCGGTCAGTCGCTCGTCGCGACTATTGTGGCGGAAGGTCAGTTTCTCGTGGTCCATGCCCAGCAGATGCAGCAACGTCGCGTGGAAATCGTTGACGCTGATTCGGTTCTCGATCGCTCGCAGTCCGAATTCGTCGGTGGCTCCGACCGCTTGCCCGCCCTTCACACCGCCGCCCGCCAGCCACATCGTGTAGCCATACGGGTTGTGGTCGCGGCCCTTGCCGCCCTGCGAGAACGGGGTCCGCCCGAATTCGCTGGCCCAGACCACCAGGGTTTCATCCAGGAGGCCGCGGCGCTTCAGATCGGAGAGCAGCGCCGCGATCGGCCGATCGACATGGCCGCACATCTTCTCATGGTTGCCGTTGATGTCGTCGTGGGCGTCCCATTGCGTGATGAGCGGACCCCCGCCGCTGTAGACCTGAACGAATCGCACTCCTCGCTCGACCAATCGTCGGGCCAGCAAAAGGCGAGTACCAAAGTCGTTGGTATGAGGTTGGTTCAACCCGTACATCTCGCGAGTGGCTTCGGTTTCGCGGTTGAGGTCCACGGCCTCCGGCGCGTGTGATTGCATCCGATACGCCAACTCGTAGCTAGATATCCTCGCGGCCAACTCGGTATCCCTTGGGTCGGCGCCGAACTCGTTGAGGTGCTTTACCAGATCGAAGGTATTCCGCTGGCGATGAACGTCGATGCCATCCGGCGGGCGAAGATTCAGGATCGGCGTCGCCCCTTTGCGAAACAGCGTGCCCTGATAGACCGCGGGCAGGAAACCGGCTCCCCAACACGGGGCGCCGCCTTCCGGGACGCCTTCGGGTTGCGGCATCACGCAATAGGCGGGCAGGTTGTCGCTCGCTGAGCCGAGGCCATAGGTCACCCAGGCGCCGAGACTCGGATACCCCATTAGGGTCCGGCCGCTGTGAAGCTCATACATTGCCGGCGCGTGAATCGTACTGGTACACCAACACGACCGCAGGAAGCAAATATCGTCGGCACACTCGCCAAGGTGCGGCATGAGATCCGAGATCGGGAGGCCGGCGCGGCCGCGACGGCGAAAGGTGCGCGTCGAGGCCAGTAGTGGTTCGTTGCCCTTGGTGAACTGGCTGACCGGCATGCCGAAGCTCTTGGGTAACGGCTGCCCTTGATACTTCGCCAGCGAGGGTTTTGGGTCGAACAGATCGAGCTGGCTCGGCCCGCCAACCATGAACATGAAGATGACCGACTTGGCTCGCGGTCGATAGTGCGAGGGCGCCGGAGCCAAAGGGTTTTCGCGTCGCGACTCGGCGCGGGCATTTCGGGCATCCAGCCAAGCCAGAGCGATCGCGCCGAGGCCGCCGCCGGCCTGATACAAAAACTCGCGCCGGTTGCGAACGTTCGGCGTGTGATACGGCGTGTTCATGAGGTCAGGATAAGCGATCGGCTTCGGCGACGCAACGGGGTTGGCTGTGTCATGCCTATTGTCCTCGTGAGAATCCGATACCGTAGAGAATCGCCGCCAATGCGATTGCCGGAATCAGCCAGGTCAATGCGGTTATGCTGTTGGTCGAGGACAAAACAAAAACATGGCCGCCGGCAATGCTGATCGCGCAAACCACAAACGAGACATAGAACTTCGTCGCCGCAGCGCCTTTGGTTTCATGGCCGCCGAAGACGATTTCCAACAAGCAGAAAATCGCGTAGAAGTGCAGCACGGGAAATACCGGGCTACAAATCAAGAAGCCGAGCAGCATCGATCGCCAAGCTCGCTCGACCAGGGCCTCCCCTCGCGGCTTGGGTGCCTCTGCTTCTTCGGGTTCGGGCGGATCGTCGTGGGCTTCGCGCCGCTCGACGACGATCTCTTCGAGTATCTGGCGCGCCCGTTCCAACTCACTGCGCGGCACGAGAATGTCGATCCCGCCGCTGGTATATCCAAGACTCAGCACATTCGTACTTTGGTCGCCGCTCATCGCAGCCCGTATGCCCGCATCTTCCAGTCGAGCCAGGGCAAGATCTGCCTCAACCGGATTGCTGAATCGCAACAAGGTGACCAGTTCATCATCCGACATAGGTTGCCTCGCATGGATTCAGGGCATGACTCGAATGCGATCCCTGCGAGCGATGCAGCGGGCGTTCCGCAGCGCTTCGGAGCAGCGATTCGTTTCACGCTTCTCCGATGCGTCGCTACGCGTTCACTCCTTCAGCAGCATCACATTGACAGCCTTGACCGCGACGCGGACTCGATCGCCGACCTTGAGGCCCATCTCGTCGGCGGAGTCGAGCGTCATCACCGATTCCATGATCGCGTTGCCGGCGACCCGGACACGCACCTGACACATGACCGTGCCACGCTTGATCTCAATCACTTCACCATCTAAGCGGTTGCGAGCGCCGATTTCCATTTGATAAGCTCCATAGTTAGGTTGCATTGGGAAGTCGCCGAACGTCCCCATTGTGGCCGCCCGTCGTCGCGTTGACAAGTGACCGGCCATCACTTCTTGCCGCTTAGAAAGTAGGTTGCCATGCGTCCGACCCGTCGCGGTGCGTTCACCCTCACGGAGTTGCTTGTCGTTATCATCGTGTTGGCGATTCTCATCGCGCTACTGCTGCCGGCGGTGCAAAAGGTTCGGCAGGCGGCCATCTCAAAGAAGATTCAGAACGAGGCGAGCTTCGGCTACGGGAGTCAGATGGCGGCCCAAAACCTTCGAGAACTTCGCGCGCCGGCTGGAAGCGAAGCAACCCCGCCGCCGGCACGGCCGCTGGCCCGCGTCAAGACTTTTAGTGCCGAGGTCGAATTGACGCCGAAGCTCAGCATTGGGACCGCCGCGCCGGAGTCGATCTACGCGGCGACCTTCAAGGGGAAGATTCAAGCCGTGCGACCCGGCGAGAAAGAGACCGATTGCGAACTTGAGTTGCCGCTTCCGCCACAGACCATCTCGCTAGCTGACTTGAGCATCACCGCCAATGGCAAGGTGAGCGAGTACGTGGCGCTGCGCCAGGGCAAGCTCATCTGGCGCGGCCCATTGGCGGCCGAACCGACCGCCTTGGAGATTACTTATTCAGCCGTTGGCAAAGGCATCTACGAATTGTCGGTGCCACCCGGCGGCATCCTCGACGAGTTTCGGATCACGTTGGCGGCCAAAGGCTCCGATGTGCAGTTGATGGAGTTGTCGCTCCAGCCGACCAGCCTGTCGCGATCGTCGGGCACGACGACCTACATTTGGGACTTTCAACGGTTGCTGTTCGGCCAGCCTGTGCGTCTGGACGTGTTGGGGATCGCGCCAATCGATCGGCTCGGCGAATTGTCGTGGCTGGGGCCGATGAGCGTCGTGTTCTTCGGCCTGATCATGGGCCTGACGATCCATGCCAACCAAGTGACGCGGTTCGATCGCTGGATGCTGCTGCTCACGGTGGCGACTTTCACCGGCGCCTATCCGCTCATGTATTTCGCGCAAGAGTACATTCCATTGGAAGCGGCGGTGGTCGCGTCCGCGGGTGTGGCCTTGGGGATCATGGCGGTGCGAACCATGACCTTATTAGGAGTACGCTTAACAATTTTCGCGGTCGTCATTCCGGCAATCGTCATTTGGACAATCACGTTGACGGCTGCCATCTGGCCGCGGTTGCAGGGGATCTTGCTGGCGGGCGGGGCCTTGGCGTTCTTTATCACGGCGATGATGTTGTTGCCGAGGCTGCGATTGAGCCTTGGACTCTTGGGACAGTCACCGATCACCGAATCGCCGCCTCAGGCTTAGCGCGATCGACCGGCAGATTCCGGCCGATGGTTCAGCCGGAAGGCTGAATCGTGTGTCGGTTCAACCGAGTGAGCCGAGGTATCCGGCGGGAGGGCGGGATGGGAACGCGGCGACTTTTATTTGGGCCGAACGTGTGAATCGTCCGGAAGCGAATCGGGGAAGCCAAGCGGTTCGTGAGGAGCCGCGTCGGTTCGCGGAGGGATCATGGGACTCCCGGAGGAATTGTCAGCCAGCGGCACCGGATCGTCGGCATCTTCCAAATCTTCGTCACCACCGGGCGCAACGAACGCCGGCTTCGCCATCGCCGGCCCATGATCGACGGCAATGCCATCCAGGTTGATCTGGTACTTGAAGTTGCCGATCGTCAACTCGTCGCCCTCTTTGAGTCGCCCTTCGAGAACGCGCACGCCGTTAATCCGAATCCCGTTGGTGCTGCCCAAATCACGCACGACCAAATAGTTATTGACCTGCGCGACAATGCAGTGACGGCGTGAAATTTTGCGGGAATTCAGTTGAATATCGCATTCCGGATGCCGGCCCAAGAGCAGGATCGGCTTGTCGAGGAACAAACTCGGGCCATCCGTTAAGGCGACCAAACGCGCGGGCATGGCAGTGCCTTCGAGGTTCGGATCGGATACAGCGGACGAACGAATACGGGAAGTATATCTGTTTTTCGGCTGCGACGCGACCTTTTCTTTTTTGGACTGAACCGAGGTGTCAGTAAATGCCAAGGCGACGGAGCGCGGCCGTCCCGGCCGCCCTCCGATTTGTTTCGGATTCGGATGGGGGTGGGCATTGACCAGGTCGGCGATACCATACCCGTAATGACGCCGGGACACTGAGGGGGCGGAAGGCCCCCAATTCCATTTCATGTCGTCTCGGCTCCACGTTGGGAAGGGCGTTCTCGTGACCAATCGGCGCACTCCGCTTTACGACCTTCACCTGGCTCAGCAGGCGCGCATGGTCGAGTTTGGCGGTTGGGATATGCCCGTGCAATACACTGGCATCGTCGAGGAACATCACACCGTCCGCAACGCCGCTGGACTCTTCGACATCTCGCACATGGGCCGCCTTTCGTTTGGCGGACCCGACGCTCTCGACTTGCTCCAACGAGTTTGCACGATCGACGTGAGCGCCATGAAGGATTTTCAGGTGCGCTACAGCCTCATCTGCAACGAACAGGGCGGCATTCTTGACGATGTTCTCGTTTATCGCTGGCCCTATGGCTGGGCGATGGTGGTGAATGCTTCCAATCGCGACAAGATCGTCGCCTGGCTCAATACCCACAAGGGGTCGCGCCAGGTTCAGATTATGGATCAGACCGAGGCGACCGTCATGGTCGCCGTCCAGGGGCCCAAGGCGATGGCCCTGAGTCGTGGGCTGACCGAAGCCGACGCGGAAAAGCTCGAAAACTATACGGCGGCGCCGACGCGATGCCTGGGCCAGCAATGCGTTGTCAGCCGGACCGGCTACACCGGCGAGGACGGTGTCGAGATCATGGCCGGCGCTGCATTGGCGGCACCGCTTTGGAACGAGCTGATCGCTCGCGGCGCCAAACCATGCGGCCTGGGCGCCCGCGACTCGTTGCGACTTGAGGCCGCCATGCCGCTCTATGGACATGAGTTGAGCGAATCCATCACGCCGTTTGAGGCCAAACTCGGCCGCTCCGTGAAGCTCGATAAATCTGACTTTATCGGCCAGGAAGCCTTGAAGATCGCCCAAGCCGAATTGGCCCGTCGCCCGCAACGGGTCGGCCTCGAACTCGACGGGCGCCGAGCCGCGCGCGAGGGCGCCGCCGTGGTCGCCGATGGCAGGCCATTGGGGCGGGTCACCAGCGGCTGCTTTGCCCCGACGCTGCAAAAATCGATTGCCATGGCCTATATTGAGCCGACCCACATCGCGCCCGGCACCTCGGTCGGTATCGATCTGCGGGGTACCGTTCTTCCGGCTCGCGTTGTCAACCTTCCGTTTTATCGCCGCCCCAAAAACTGATGTGACCTTCGGAGAATTGCCGTCATGATCAATGTCGATCCGCGTGCCCTACGATATGCCACCACCCACGAATGGGCCTGGCTGGATGGCGATATTTGCACGGTTGGTATCTCGGCGTTCGCTTCGGAGCAAGTCGGCGATCTCACTTATTTGGAGCTTCCCAAAGTCGGCACGCTCGTTGGCGCCGAAAGATCCATGGGCGTGATCGAATCGGTCAAGTCGACCAACGATTTCTACGCCCCGGTCAGCGGCGAGGTCGTCGAAGTGAACGCCACGCTCATCGAAAACCTCGATCTGGTAAAGACCGACCCCTTTGGCGGCGCTTGGATGGTCAAGATCAAAGTCGCGCCCGGCTCGACTTTGGATCATCTGCTCACCTACGATCAATATCAGAAACAGATTCAAAGCGCAGGGCACTAACCCCCCTGGCGATGGTCGTTTCACGCTGCGGCACGGCGTCAGCGCGACCCTAGCATTGAAGCGAACGACGAGCGGATTGTTTCGTCCCGGAGGTCATCCTTGTCCTATATTCCAAACACTGCCGACGACCGGCGCCAGATGCTCGCCGCCATCGGCGTTGCCTCGATCGATGAGTTGTTTGCCGCGATCCCCGCCGATGTTCGACTGGATCGGCCGCTCAAGGTGTCCCCGGCACTTTCCGAGATCGAGTTGACGCAACACATGCAGGGGCTGGCCCGGCGGAATCGGCCGGCCGGCGACCTTGTCTGCTTTCTCGGCGGCGGCGCCTACGACCATTTCGTGCCCGCGGTCGTCGATGCCATCGCCTCGCGAAGCGAATACTACACGGCTTACACTCCCTACCAAGCCGAAGCGAGTCAGGGGTCGCTCCAAGCCTTCTTTGAATATCAGACTTTGATCTGCCAACTGACCGGGCTTGATGTCGCCAACGCCAGCCTCTACGAAGGCGGCAGCGGCGTGGCGGAAGCCGTCTTGATGGCCCGCAACGTCACCAACCGGCCGAACAAGGTCATCGTGCCTGCCAGCCTTCACCCCGAATATCGCGAGGTGCTGGCCACGTATCTTGTCAACCTCGACGCGGAACTCGTCACGATTCCCACGCCGGATGGCTTTCTTAATCCCGATGATCTGAAAAAGGCGATCGACGACCGCACCGCTTGCGTTGTCGTCCAGCATCCGAACTTTTTCGGGCACCTCGAAGAGATGCGGGCCGTTGCGGATCTCACCCATGCTGCCGGCGCGCTTTTCGTGGCCAGTTTCGATCCGATCAGCCTCGGGTTATTGCAAGGGCCCGGGCACTACGGCGCCGATATCGCGGTGGCCGAGGGGCACACGCTCGGCACGCCGCTCAGTTACGGCGGGCCATATCTGGGGATTCTCGCGTGTCGCAAGGAGTACATGCGGAAGATGCCCGGCCGGCTCGTCGGCCAGACTTTGGACAAGAACGGGAAACGATGCTGGGTGCTTACCATGACCGGCCGTGAGCAACATCAAACACGGGCCAAAGCCACGAGCAACATTTGCACCAACCAGGGCCTGTTCGCGTTGCGGGCCGCCGTGTTTCTCGCCGCCTTAGGTCCACAGGGTCTGCGGGAAACCGCAGCATTGTGCTTGCAAAAAGCTCACTTTGCCGCCGCGGAACTGGCCAAGGTTCCCGGCGTCTCACTGCGATTCCCCCGGCCGTTTTTCAAGGAGTTCACGTTGCGGCTCGGCGGAGATGTTCCCGCATGTCTGAAGAGGCTTCGCGACGCCGGTTATTTGGCCGGGCTGCCCTTGGGCCGTTGGTATCCCGCACACGCCGATTGCCTGACAGTTGCCGTTACCGAGAAGCGGACACGACTCGAGATCGACGGCTTGGTGAATGCCCTTCGCGGCAATTGAAACGGAACAATCCCCATGAAGAACCAATCAACCGAGTTGTTGTTTGAGCTGTCGCGATCCGGCCGTCGCTGTCACCTGCTGCCTCCGTGTGATGTGCCGCCCCAGCCCGTCGAGGCGTTGTTGCCTACCGACGCCATCGCTGCCGCCCCGCCACCGCTGCCGGAGGTCAGTGAGATTGACGTGATCCGGCACTTCAACAACCTCTCCGCGCGGAACATGTCGATCGACACCAATTTCTATCCGCTCGGTTCTTGCACGATGAAGTACAACCCGAAGCGGCACGAGCGACTCACCGCTCTGCCGGGGTTCGCGGACTTGCACCCATTGCAGGACGACGATACCTGCCAAGGCATGCTTCAGTTGCTTTGGGAAATGCAACAGATACTGGCCGAAATCTCGGGTCTGCCGGCGGTGACGCTGCAACCGGCGGCGGGCGCCCACGGCGAGTTAACGGCCCTCTATGTGGCGGCGGCTTATTTTCGCGATCGCGGCGAGACGCAACGGATTCGGGTCTTGGCGCCCAACAGCGCCCACGGCACCAATCCGGCGAGCGCAGCCATGGCCGGCTTCGAAGCCGTCGAGGTGAAGAGCACTGCTGCCGGTCGGGTCGATCTCGATGATCTCCGAGCGAAGCTCAACGACCAAACCGCCGTCTTCATGGTCACGAACCCGAATACGCTGGGGTTGTTCGAGACGGACATTCACGCGATAACAGAGATGGTCCACGGCGCCGGCGGGTTGGTCTATCTCGATGGGGCGAACATGAACGCGATCCTCGGGATCACGCGCCCCGGCGACTTCGGCGCCGATATGCAACATTACAACGTTCATAAGACCTTTACCGGACCTCACGGCGCCGGTGGGCCGGGGTCGGGGCCGGTGGCGGTGCGCGATTTTCTCGCGCCGTATCTACCGGCGCCGAGGGTCGGCCGCGACGGCGATCGGTACTTCCTCGACTTCGGTACTCCAAAGTCGATCGGCCGAGTCCGCACTTTCGCCGGCAACATCGGCATCTTGGTCCGAGGGTATGCCTACATTCGGACGCTTGGCCCGGATGGTCTGCGGGCCGTCAGCGAGAATGCCGTACTCAACGCCAACTACCTTTTGGCGAAACTGAAATCGGCCCTGCCCGTACCTCATGGCGACCGCTGCATGCACGAGTTTGTCGCCAGTTGCAAAAACTTGCGAGATGATCGCCACATCACGGCGTTGGATATTTGCAAACGCCTGCTGGACTACGGCTTTCACCCGCCAACGATGTACTTTCCTTTGGTGGTGACCGAGGCGTTGATGATTGAGCCGACCGAGACCGAGAGCAAAGAGACCCTGGATGCGTTCGCGGCGGCCTTTATCTCGATCTTTGGAGAAGACCCGGAACTGGTTCGGCAGGCACCACACACAACGCCGATCCGTCGCGCCGACGAGACCAAGGCCGGCCGCGACAGGATCTTGCGATGGGGTTAGACCTCGGTTCGATTGCCGTGCACGCGAATCGGGCAAGCGCCGTCACTTGCACATTCGCATGACACCTTTGAGGACGCCCAAGATCTTGATGTTGCGATCGGGAGTCACGACGATGGCTTCCAGATCGCTATTCGACGGTTCCAGCCGGATGACGTCGCGCTTCTTGTAGTATTTTTTCAACGTCACGTCCCCGTCGATCATGGCGACGACTCGCTGGCCATTCTCGGCATTCTCTTGCATGCGGATGACGACAAAATCGCCATCGTCGATGTGATCTTCGATCATCGAGTTGCCTTTGACCTTGAGAGCGAAGTGGCCGGGGCCGCAGAACTTGCCGAAGTCGAACAGTTCGGCGTCCTCGATCGCCTCGATGGCATTACCGGCTGCGACGCGCCCCAAGAATGGCAATGCCGGACCGGGGCTGCGGTGATCCGCCAGCCGGATGGCCCGCGCCAAGCCCTCGCCACGAGTGATGAGGCCTTTTTTCTCCAACGCCCGCAAATGGCACATCACACCGTTGGGCGACTTGATCTTGAAAGCGTCGCAAATGTCTCGAATGGCCGGTGGATAGCCGTGATTCTCAATCTGCTCGCGGATATACTCGTAGATTTCGTGTTGGCGATCGGTAAGTTGGTTAAGACCGGACATGGCAGCTCCGTGGTAAATGACCCTTCCGCGCCGTGCGGTAACGATGTTCGAACGCTTCGGTGTCGCCTTTCAGTTGCTGAACCAAAGTATATTAGACACTTGTACACAAGTAGACATCGGTTGTCCACGGCAGTTTCAAAAAAAGAAGCTTGTTATTTCGATCCAAATCGCATGCCGGACGCCGGTGACCCCACTCGTCGCATCGCCGGCGCCTCTCGGCTCGGCCATCGGAGTGCCGAGTCAAATGGGGCCGATTGTTCCGGGTAACCGGCCGAACAGCGCATTTTCCCGTGTCCCTACAACCCGATTCTCTTCAGTTCTGGTACTATAATCTCGTGGTGTGAACATATGGAGGCTCTTGTCAACGCTCACCATGGCCCGGTATCCTCAAAGAGCGCACTCGCGGTTTGTCGCCGATGGCACCAGGAGCGATTTCATCCATGCGACAGGTAGTTGTCTTTGCCAGTCTGCTGGCTCTTGCATTGCCCTTCCGCCTCGTTGCGGAGGACAAGCCCGCCATCCCGCCCTCGATGACGATCGACCCGGCCATCGCGCGATTGATCGATCAACTCAACGACAAAGACTATCGCATTCGGGCGTCGGCAACGAAAACTCTCGCTGAGCGCGGCCCGATCTTGTTGCCCTCACTGCGCCAGGCGATGACCACCACGTCGGCCCCCGAGGCTCGCGCTCGGCTGCAAAAGCTCATTCAATCGCTCGAAACCCACATGATCTTCTCGCCCAAGTTGATCACCCTTGACGTCGAGAACAAGCTCCTTTCCGAGGTTATTGCCGACATCTCAAAGCAAACGGATTATCAATTGACGATGTACGGTGTCGGTCGCGATCTTCGGGTCACGATTAAAGCCGACAAACTCCCGTTCTGGCAAGTCGTCGATCGCGTCTGCCAAGACGTCGGATTGAGCCTGAATCATAGCGATGGCAATCAGATGGCCTTCTATGCCAACGATCAATCCGCTCCGTATGTCTGTTACTTTGGCCCGTTCCGGCTGGTTGCCACCAATTTCTATTACAACAAGGGCGTTAACCTCGCGGGATTCAGCCGTTCGACGGGGGCCAGCGGGATTCGCTCCGAGAACCTGTCATTTCAGTTCAACATCCAGGCCGAGCCGAAGCTGCCCCTCATGAGCGTCAGCCAGCCGAAGCTCACCGAGGCCGTGGACGATCAAGGGAACTCGATGTTGATTCCCGGTGTGGGCCGCGAGACGACCTATTACCATGGCGGCGGCTACCGCACGTACAATTACTCGACACAGGTCCAACTGGCGTGGCCCGTCAAGGAGGCCCGTTCGGTCCGCGTGCTCAAGGGCACGGTTCCGGTCAGCGTGCTGGCTGAGCAAAAGCCGGATGTCACGATTACCGATCTCACCGCCGCCAAGGGAAAGAAATTCACCGGCACTCATGCTGAACTGCAGATCGAGAGCGTAACCGAAGCGAAGGACAAGCAGTCGTATCAGGTCAAGATGGTTGTCCGCAATCTCGTCAAGAACACCAACCCCGACTACACCTGGGCGAATTCGGTGCATCAACGCATCGAGCTATTCGACGCCAAGGGGAATCGGTACTTCCCCAATGGTTACAACTGGGACAACAACACACCCACGACCGTGAACGCGACGTTCATGTTCAGCAGCAACGGTCAGCCGCGATTTGGCCCGGCAGTCAAGCTCGTCTACAATCACTGGACGATTCTGCCGTTCGAGATGCCTTTCGAATTCCGCAATCTTCCGCTGCCGTAAGTAGTGTTGTGAGACTCTTTGGAGATGTGCGACACTCGAGTAAGCGAAGCGTCGCGCGTCCATTCCGGTGCGACCCATCACCACGGCGGTTGCCGGTCTGGGTGCAGGTAGATAAAGCTCTTGCCCAAGCGGCCCTTGTAGTTGCCTGCCGAGATGCGCAGTAACCCCGGCGTATTGATCGAGGCGCGAATCGCCGCTTGGGTCGCCATCGCGATCGACGGCAAGTCGCGACCATTCATGACTATCTCCATCACCGACCCAACACCTTCGGGCAAGCGCGATTGTTCGCCGAGTTTCACTCGCAGCGTTGGGCAGAATTCGGCAAACGTGCTGGCGATCATGAACTTGTACCGGCTGCCGGCCTTCGAACCGCTGCCGACAACCCCGCCGGGAAACGGCAAGATCACTCCGGGAACCATGCTCGCCGCCGCTGCTGCATTCGCTGCGGCATCAAGGGAGGCATCGACATCGCGACCGAAGAACCAGAGATTGCCGCCCATCAGACCGTCGCGATAACCGAAACGGCGATCCATGACGAACTCGCCGCCGAGGATCGGAATCACCCAGACCGGGCGCTCGTGACGCATCGCCCGAAACTGATGCCCGTCACCGAACAGCGACACCTTGCGCCCCAGTTTGAAATAGGTTTCGCAGTCGCCGACACTGAAGCACGCCGTCGTCGGGCAGGTCAGCACGTTTTGGCTGATGCGCACCAGCAAAGCGCGCTCCAGAGCCTCGACGCGATCCTTGCGAAATCGCGGGATGTGGAACTGAACGATGGCGCCGGGTCGGCCGTCGGGGGTTTCGCTGGGGGCCGTGTAGCGATCGAGGCCGGCTTCGCAATCGCAAAGGATCGTGCTGGAGGCATTACCCGTGGCGGCTTGAATCGCGTGGTCGAGCCAAGTCCGATCGCGGGCGGTAATGAGGACCGACGCGAAGATACTCCGAAACGCCTCGGCGTAGGTGTCGTCAACGATCGCGGGCACCGTGGGGCATCCTTTTCAGGGCGACGACATTCAAATCGGATTCTGAAACCGGCGCAACACCTCGTCGGGGGCCGGCGCATAGGAGTGAGGCTCCAGCGACGAACTCGCACGCCCTTGGCTGAGGCTTCGCACCTTGTCAGCGTAGTCGAACATATTCGCCAGGGGAACGATCGCTTCGATGACCCACCATCGCCCGCGACTGTCGGTCTTGGTAATCTCCGCTCGCCGGGCCATCAGGTCGCCCGACACCGAGCCGTAAAACTCGTCCGGCACGTTAACCTCGAGCCGCATGATCGGCTCCAAGAGCGTAACGTTGTCGCGCAGCGCCTTGCTGACCGCGTCGAACCCGGCTGATTCGAAGGCCAGCTCGTTGGACAACTGCGGGTCGAATTCGGCCGCGACGATGGTGGCTTGCACGTTCATGACGGGGAAGCCGATGATGCCCGATTGCAGGGCGTTTTTCAGACCGCTGACGGCGGCCTGTGCCAGCAGCGGCGGCAAGGCATCCGGTGACAGGCGACTCGTTACCGTGACGGGTTCTCGCGACGGTGCGTTGTGGAATTCGACGGTCAGCTTCGCGAAGAGATTGGCGCCGGTGTGGCGGATGCACTCGCCCACGATGCGAATCGGCGACGACAGCGTCTCGCGGTAACTGACACGAGGCTTTCCGACGCGAAGCTTCAGCTTGAAGTCGCGCTCCATGCGATGCACCTTGACCTCCAGGTGCAGCGTGCCCATGCCGCTCATCAGCTTCTGGCCGGTCTCCTTGTCGTCGCGCCAGGTGAAAGTTGGGTCTTCTCGTCTGAGGCGATTGAGCGCCTCGACGAGTTTGTCCTTGTCGGCGCTCGATTCCGGCTCGATCGACTGGCTCACGACCGGCTCGGCGAAACGGATCGGCTCGAGCAGAATCGGATGTTGCGTATCGCAAAGGGTGTCGCCGGTGAATGAGTCCTTCAGACCGAGAACCGCCACGATGTCGCCGGCGTGGGTATTCGGCAGTTCATCGCGCTGTTTCGGATCGGCGTGAATGTGATAGAGCTTCGCGACGTTTTCCTTGATATCGCGCCCCGGATTAGTCACACGGCTATTGGCCTTGAGCGTGCCGGAGTAAACCCGAACATAGCACAGCTCGCCGTGAGACTCGGCAATCACCTTGAACACTAACCCGCAGAATGGCTCCTTGACATCGGGCTTGCGCTTCTCTTCTTTGTCGGCCTTGCGCGGATTCTGACCCGTGACCGGCGGGCGATCGAGTGGGTTGGGCAGATACCAACCGATGGCGTCGAGAAGCGGCTGGATGCCGATGTGTTCGCGACCCGAACCGCACAGCACCGGCTGAATCGTGCGCCGGATCGTCTGCTCGCGGATGAGCGTTCGAACCGAATCGAGCGACGGCTCGCGGCCTTCAAGTACCGCGGAGGTAATGAGATCGCGGTCGTCCTGAGCGGTCAAGGCGTCGAAGAGCTGTTCGCGATACTTGCGAGCTTGTTCCAACTCCCCATCGGGAATCGGCTCGACCCGGATAGTCTTTCCCTTGTCGGCGGGGTCAAAGAAGACGGCCTGCATTGTCAGAAGATCGATCACGCCGCGAAACGGTGTGGGGCTATCCTTCGGCCCACCGGAACCGATGGGGACGACCACGGGGATCGGGTTGCCTTCGAGGCGATTCCGAATCTCGTCGAGGACATTGGCAAAGTTAGCGCCGACCACGTCCATCTTGTTCACGAAGACCAGTCGCGGGACCGAGTATTTGTTGGCTTGGCGCCAGACGGTTTCGGACTGAGCCTCGACGCCTTTTTGGGCATCAAACACCACGACTCCGCCGTCGAGGACTCGCAGTGACCGCTCGACCTCGGCGGTGAAATCGACGTGTCCCGGTGTGTCGATGAGGTTGACCGTCACGTCTTTCCAACGGAACGGCACGCAGGCGGAATAGATCGTGATGCCGCGTTGCTGTTCTTCCTCGTCGTAGTCGGTTTCGGTGTTGCCCTCGTCCACGGAGCCAAGGCGATGAACGGCGCCGGAATAGAAGAGCAAATGCTCGGTGGTGGTGGTCTTACCGGCGTCGATGTGAGCGATGACGCCGATGTTGCGGATGCGGCTCAGATCGGGCGCGGATTCCTTGGCCATGACTGCGGACCTTAAGACAAGCGAACCCCAGAATCAGAGAGGACACGAGGGAGACCTTGTCCTCCCCGTGTCCTCTGCGACTCTGTGGTTATACAGAGAAGACGCTACCACGCGAAGTGGGCGAACGCCTTGTTGGCATCGGCCATCTTGATGGTGTTTTCGCGTTTGCTCATGGCTTCGCCTTCGCGACGGTAGGCGGCCAAGAGTTCGTCGGCCAGGCGTTGAAACATCGGCTTTCCGGCCTTGGCCCGGGCGGCTCCGATGATCCAACGGAACGACAGGCTCTGTTGCCGATCGGGCCGGACCTGCATTGGCACTTGGTAAGTGGCACCGCCGACGCGACGCGACCGGAGTTCGACCGGCGGCTTGACGTTGTCCACCGCCTGCGAGAAGACGTCGATCGGGTTGGCGTCGGGAATTCGCTTCTTGATCTGCTCCAGGGCATCGTAAAAGATGCGTTGGGCGGTCGCCTTTTTCCCGCTCCACATGAGGCAGTTGATAAACTTGCTGGCCAGGATCGAGTTGAACTTCGGATCCGGCATCAAGGATTTCGAGCTGGCAGTTCGTTTTCCGGCCATGGTTAGGTTTCGCGTTGAGGGTCTCTTTATTTCCCGGGCCGCTTCGCACCATACTTGGAGCGAGCTTGTTTGCGATCCTGCACGCCCTGTGAGTCGAGCACACCGCGGATGATGTGGTAGCGCACACCGGGCAGGTCGCGAACACGACCGCCTCGCACGAGGACGATCGAGTGTTCCTGTAAGTTGTGACCTTCACCGGGGATGTACGCGGTCACTTCGACGCCGCTGCTGAGGCGGACTCGGGCCACCTTCCGCAGAGCCGAATTCGGCTTTTTCGGCGTCATCGTCTTCACCTGAAGACAGACGCCCTTCTTCTGCGGGCAGCCATCCATGGCGGGGTGCCGGGGCCGGCCGCGCTGCGGAATTCGAGGCTTTTTCACTAACTGGTTGATCGTCGGCATCTCAGTTCCCATTCAGGGCGATTTTTCTCGCATCTCGCTACGATAGGAGATTCCCCCGCCGGCGACAAGAGACTTTCGCGGGGACCATCGATTGGGCAACGAAGCCACGTCGCGTCCCACACAAATTGGCTGAACAAAAGGCGTTGGCCCGAGGTGAACCGCGAACGTTCCCTGGGTGACCCATCGTCTCGACGGCTCTTCCCGAAACGAATTAGGAAGCAGCGCCTCCCTTGGCCCGGATTGTTGATGAATCTGATTGAATGGCGTCGCGTCGAACCTTATGCTTTCACGCTGAGCCAACGCTCGCGTCTCGGACTCATTCGTCGCAGTTGTCGATTCTTAGGGGAAACCGTGGCCACTGAATTTAAGATCAGCAACAACATCAAATTCCAGATTGACGACGAAGGACCCGAACATGAGGGAATCTGTGCGGGCATGACCACCCAATGGTGCCGAAGGCGATTGCAAGGGCTTCGGAAGGAAGCGGCGAAGCCGGACCTCAATGAATCGCGGGACCTCGAGATCGACTATCTGAAGGCCGTCGGCGAAACGAAGGGGATGAAGGGCCTTATCGGCATCAGGGATAAGATCGTTCAATACTTTGCCAGGGCGGGACTCAAAATCAAAGATGCCGATGCTCTGGATGTGGCGTTCTTTCGGGACGAAAAAGGCAATAATATCCCAAAGTACGTCAAAGCGTTGCCAAACGTCGCTCATTGGATTGGAATCCCCGCGAGTAAGACCGTCAAAGGGTCGGTTGGCCACGTCGTCGGCGCTTATTATTCGGAGAATGACGGTTACTTTTTTTTCGAACCGGAAAAGGGCGGCTACCGATTTGAGGATTACAAGGACTTTGCATTCATCATTCGGAATTATTACCCCGATCGGCTGAACGTCGATTGGTGGCCGTTGTTCGAGCTTGAACTGGGTGACGATTCCGAAGATGGCGAAAGGCGAACCGGGTCGAAGTGCTGCTACATCACGACAGCGACTTGCATGGCCTTGAACCTGCCTGATGATTGCGACGTGCTGACAACTCTCCGCCGATTCCGAGACGACGTCTTGATGCAATCAATCCAGGGACGGCGTGATGTAGAGACCTACTATGCGATGGCTCCGTCCGTGGTTCAACAGATCGATGCGTCGCCGGACGCGGCCGCCATCTACCACGGTATCTACGAGCTTTGTCTGGCCCCGGCGGTCGTCGCCATCAAAGCTGGAAATCACGAGTTGGCCTATGAGCTGTTTCGCAGTCTTATCTTGAATCCGGAACCGACTCGATTGTACCGCTGAGGTTTGTTGGGTTTCGGCACATCCTGAGTTCCGCGGCGGTTCGACAGTTTCGTGCGAGACCCGATTTCACGGTCTGAGCGGTTTTTCGAGAGCGCAAGCCCGGTCTCTGGCTTGATCGGCTAGCCGTCCGAAACGTGACGATCGCTAGGCTCGTCATCACGATCGCCCCAATCAATCGCGGGCGAATTCTGCTTCGGTCGAAATCTTCGGCGGCGACTCTGGAACGTCCGACTTCGATAAGCTACGCTGGTAGAACATTCGTCTGAACATTCGAGTTTCGTGGAGGCTTCCATGCGTGAGTCGTCGTGCCTGCGGCCGTGGCGATTGCGTGCCATTCGCGGCTTGTTGATGGTCGCGGCCATTGGAATCGTGGTCGAGTGGGTCTCGGCTCAGCCGGCGCCGCCGGCCAAGCGGCCGCTCACTCACAACGACTATGACGGTTGGCAGACGGTTCAGCAGCCGATCATATCTAACGATGGGAAGTGGTTCGCGCATAACCTCATGCCGTCCGATGGCGATGGCGAGATGATCGTTCGCAATTTGGCCACTGGTGCGGAGCATCGCGTTCCGCGGGGGCGAAGCGGAATAGGGACGACGGGGACGGTTCAACCCGGCGCGGCTTCGCCGACCGGCGAGTCCGAGGACGACGACCAACCGCGGCCTCGGCCCGGAACGGGTTTCGGCACCGGCACTCGGACACCGCCGACCGGCGAGGGTTTCAACCCACTCGGCGCGGCGGCCCATCAGTTCACGCCGGACAGCAAGTCGCTTGTCTTCGCCATGATCCCCACCCGCGCCGCGATCGATGCGGCACGTCGTGAAAAGAAGGCCCCGGCCGAGTTTCCGCGACCCGTCGTTGCCGTCATGGACCTCGCCAGCGGCAAGGTCACGGCGCGAATCGAGCGGGCCAGCAACTTCGCCGTCACCGGAAATGGCGCGGGGTTGCTCGTCTATCGGCGCGCGGCGCGACTTGCCGAACGGACCGAGCCGAAAAAGGACGAAAAGACTGAAAAAAAGGACGAAAAGACGCCGGCGAAATCCGCGCCCCGGACCTTTGGCGCCGACCTCGTGATTCGCAATCTCGCCGATGGCAGCGAACGCGTGATCGAAGATGTCACCGAATATTCCATCGCCAAGGACGGTAAAACGATGGTCTATGCCGTGGCGTCGCGGAAAGAGGAGACGAGCGGCGTCTATGCGATCGCGAATCTGCCTGGCGGCGACGCGGCACCGGTGTTGTGCGGCAAGGGGCGTTATTCGCGCCTCACTTGGGACGAGAGACAATCGCAACTGGTGTTCTTCAGCGACCGTGACGATGCCGCGTCGGAGAAGCCCAAGGCGAAGCTCTATCGTTGGGAACGGAACTTCGTCGCCGGTGCCGCCAGCGATGGCAAGCCGGCCAAACCGCAGACGGCGCCGGCAACCGAGTTGGCCTCCCTGACACCCGCGGGTATTCGCGCGGGCTGGTCCATCGTCGAACGGGGCACCGTCAGTTTCTCCGGCGATGGCGCGAGGCTCTATGTGTCGGCAGCGCCGATTCGCGAAGAGAAAAAAGAAGCGGCACCGGCACCGGGCACGCCATCGGCAACCCCGGGTCGAACCGCTGATGACAAGGCCGTCTTCGATCTTTGGCACTGGAAGGACGAACAAATCCAGCCGATGCAAAAAGTCCGCAACGCGGGGCTGGCCAATCGCAGCTTCAGGGCAGCGTATTTCATCAAAGATAAGCGTTTCGTCCACCTCTCCGATGAAAACGTCGACGTGTCGCCGGCCACCGAGGGCGACTGGGCGTTGAGCAGCGACTCGCGGCCATATCGCAAACTCACCGGGTATGGCGCGTCCCTTAGCGATTTCGCGTTGGTGAATTTGCGAACGGGCGACAAGCGATCGCTGTTGCAAGCCTCGCCGTGGCAACCCAACCTGGCCCACGACGGCAAGAACCTGATCTATTTCGACGGCAAGGACTGGCATGGGGTCGCCATCGCGACCGGCCAACGCGTCAATCTGACAGGCAAAATACCAGTCAAGTTCGTCAACGAAGAATGGGACCAACCCAGCGAAGCGCCAGCGTACGGGTTCGCGGGCTGGACCAGCGACGCCAAGCACGTCTTGGTCTATGATCGCTTCGATCTTTGGAAGCTCGCGGTGGACGGAAACGAGGCGAAGATCCTCACCGCCGGCGTTGGAAGAAAGACACAGACTCAGTTGAGACTGGCCCGATCGGGTTTTGGCGGTTTTCGCGGTCAGGGGCCGCCGTCACCGACGACGCCCCCGGAGCCAACCGCGCCAGGCACGACACCGCCGGGCGCGACTTCGGCGGGAGCCACGCCGGCGAGCGACGAGCCGGTTCGCGGTACGGACCTCTCGAAGCCGTTGCTGTTCAAAGCCGTCAACGAATGGACCCGCGACGAGGGCTTCTATCGACTTGAACCGGGAACGCCCGAGCCGAAGTTGCTGGTCATGGGCGCTCGGGCCTATGGCATTCCGGTTAAGGCCAAGGACGCCGACACGCATTTGCTGACCATCTCGACGTTCTACGATGCGCTAGACTATTTCGTGACCGGCTCGGACTTTCGCGAGTTCAAGCGGGTGACCAACGTCAATGCGAAGAAGGCCGACTTCGTTTGGGGCAAGTCCGAGCTGATCCGCTACAAGAGCGCCGACGGCGTCGACCTGAGCGGCGTGCTCATCAAGCCCGAGAACTTCGACCCGCATCAGAAATACCCGATGATCGTCTACATCTACGAGAGGTTATCGCAAAATCTGCACCGATTCGTCACGCCCAACGCGGGGACGTCGATCAACCCGACGTTTTATGCCAGCAATGGTTACCTCGTGCTGATGCCGGACATCGTTTACACCGTGGGATCGCCGGGCCAAAGCGCCATGAAGTGTGTGTTGCCCGCGATTCAGGCCGTCGTCGACAAAGGCTGCGTCGACGAGAAGGCCATCGGCATCCAAGGCCATTCGTGGGGCGGCTACCAGATCTCGTACATGGTGACGCAAACGACTCGGTTCAAAGCGGCGGCCGCCGGAGCGCCGGTCTCCAACATGGTCAGTGCCTACGATGGCATTCGATGGGGCACCGGCCTGCCGCGCCAATTCCAATATGAACGAACCCAGAGCCGCATCGGCGCCACGCTCTGGCAAGCGCCGCAGAAGTACATCGAGAACTCGCCGATCTTCATGGCCGACCGGGTCCAGACGCCGTTGATGATCCTGCACAACGACAACGACGACGCGGTGCCTTGGTATCAGGGCATCGAGTACTATCTGGCCCTTCGTCGGCTCGGCAAGGAATGCTATCTGTTCAACTACAATGGTGAGCCGCACGGGTTGCGCCGGAGGGCCAATCAAAAAGATTACACAATGAGGATGCAACAATTCTTCGACCATCACCTCAAGGGGTCGCCGAAACCCGATTGGATGGAGAAGGGCATCCCATACAAACCGCCGGAGGGTGAGCGTCCCTCGACGCCGGGCACGCAACGGCCAACGACCACGTCGGGATCCGAACCGTAAACATAGCCCAGGGTTTACCCTGGGTTGAACATCGCTTCCCATGTGTGCCAGTGTTGTCGAGTGGGATTAGGGAGCGGCCGTAACCGGGTGGGACCGTCGGTCAGAAATGGAATGAAGAACGCCCACGGCGGGTATTCCGCGTGGGCGCTCGTCGTCGGCACTTCTCAGCGTACCCAACGACCGTTCGAGTTCGGCCAGGGGCGCCAGGGCTGGCTGGAGTTCATTCGCCATAGTCCCTGATTAGCTGTCAGCATGACGTACATTTTTCGATTGGCATCGAACAGTTCGATGGAGGTCGTTCCGTCGCGGCGAACCTCGTGAAACTGATTCCGCGTACCGTTCGGGCGCGTCTCAATCCAGTTCGCGCCGAAACCTTTGATAAAGCGGTTTCCTTCGCTGGTGACAAACTCGGTCCGGCCCGTGCTCGGGAGGGTTCCGCCGCCGGATTGTCCAGTCCCGCTACTGGCCAGGAATAGGCTCTTCGGCATGGATACCCAAAACATGATACCGTCGCCGTTAACCCGCGCATCGAGTCGTACCGTGCCCAGGGCTTGCGTCATGGTTTGCCGCACCTCGGTGACCGGCCGACCGACTTGTTGGGCGATCAAGGGTGGGCCCTTTGTTAGCAGTTCCTGACGCAGATCGAATCTGCGCCCCGGAAGTTCCGCGGCAATGGCTTGGTTGACAGTGCGGGCCACTTCGTTTCGAATTCGGTCATCGATCAAGCTGCTGAACATCCGGGTAAACTGGTTGTTGCTGCTCCAGCGAACGTAACCGCTGCGGGTGTGAGCTTCGAAGACCCAATTGCTGACGCCCGTTCGTAGGTCAAATTCGATCCACCCCGAATCGCTTGCCCAAGGCGTGAAGACCTTCTTCTTGTTCCGCGGGTTGTTGAACGTCGGCGCCGGCACCTCGGTCATACCACGGGTCTCGGCCGAATAGTCGAGCCGAACCACGATCGCGCCGTCCTTGAATGCGACGCGAGGATTCTTGATAGACAGTTTCTGCGTGTCGGTCTTGTGGATCTCCCCGAGTTTCAAATTTTGCACGAGTAGCCGATCAAGCGAAGGTTTCAATTCGCTTCCGCGAAAGAAGACTTCCACTCGATCTTGATTGTAGGTCACATAGGGCTTGACCGCTAATGGCTGACCGTGGGCGTGAATCGGCCAGGCCACGACTCCGAGAACTCCGGCAACGATGGCGGTCGTGAAATTACGCATGAAAGGTTCCTCAAATTTGTCGGGCTTGGACGAGGTTTTGTCGCAAGCCCCAATGTCCGATTTGAACAGTGAAGGCTCGTGCCCTCTCCGCGAGCGACGATGCTCGCTGAGATTTGTCCGCGAATTCACTGCGTTTTCGTCAGACTCGCTTCAGTCGCGAACAAGTCTCTACAGGAATGAACGGAGCCGACTCCGAAGAGCGGACATTATTGACGTGCTCGACCACTACGACGAGCCGGCGCCGTCGGTCGCCGGGTTGCGGTTGGAGTGAGTTGAAACAGAGATAGCCCAGGGTTTACCCTGGGC
>CAZESP010000043.1:0-5664 GCA_964515185.1 uncultured Alcaligenaceae bacterium | reverse complement strand
CCGGGTTGCGGTTGGAGTGAGTTGAAACAGAGATAGCCCAGGGTTTACCCTGGGCCATGTCCGGCCCAGGGCAAGCCCTGGGCTATGTCGAAAACCGCGTGCCGCGATTACCAACGGAAGCTGTATTGAGCGTAGAACAGCTCCGGCGACAACGGGTTGCCCGTGCGCGTAATCACCGGGCCGGCGAATAGCTTCGAGTAGCCGATCAAGATGTCCTGGTGTCGGGACAATCTGATGTTCGCCAGACAGTCAATTTCCTGCCCGACGTCGTGGCCGGCCGCTCCGGTCGGATCCAACCGCACCGGCGCGCCGGCGGTGTTGAACAGAGCGTCGCGCGAGCTATCCAGCCGGAAGATGTGGTACTGCGTCAGGAAGGTAATCCACGGCGTGGGTTGCAGGGATATCTGATAGTTGAAGTCGTGGATGTTCTGCCGCCCGACGATGTCGGCCCATCCCAGATAGTTGTGGCCGAACGGGAACAACTGATTGAAGGTGCCGAACGAGCCGGGACCGCCGGGGTTGGCGCTGCCGGAGGCGTAATCCCAATAGGCCCAGAAGGTCGGTACCCAGGGAATATCCTTGCCGCGGATGCCGCCGCCCACCGTGGCCATGCCCGCGCTGACGGCTTGGCCGGCGCGATTGCCCATCTGATACGCGAGTTCCGTGTCGTAGAGCCACATGCCGTCGAAGTCGCCGCAAGCGCGAGTGCCGACGGTGGTGATGTCGAATCCACCGCGGAACCCGTTACGCCCGACCGCCACGGGTCGCGCCTGATTGTAGTTCAACACGTACAAATCGAGGAACGTTCCCTTCTGCGGCTTATAGGTCAGCCAGCCACCCGAGAAGTTCGCGTCGTCGTCCCAAGAATCGAGGGCGGCATTGTTCGGAATCACCGGCTTGGTCCAGAATCCGTCGATGTCGAACTTTTCGCTGTGCCGGAAGATGCGAACGCCGTCGAAGTTTCGTCGGGTATTGACCCATTCCAACGGCGACACCAAGCGTTGCGAGCCCAGGAGCAACTCTTGCCGGCCGATGCGCACGTAGATCGGGTCCTTGTCCACGTCGAGCAGCTTGACATCGGCAAACAGATTCAGGATGTCGGCGGCATTGCGATCGACCAACAGTGGCGGCAGCGACTCTTGGAATGAATGGGCCTCGATAAACTCGCCGTAGATGCGGAACTGGTCGCAATAGCCGATATCGACATAGGCGCGGCTGCGAGTTAGGTGATAGCTGTTGTTCCGGCCGGTCAAACGGCTCGACACCTCATTCATGTAGCGGTATCGAAACTCGCCGCCGGTCTGTAACAGCCAATGATCCCCGATGCGAACGCGCTTGATCGGATCGAAGAAGTCCGTGACGGTGTTGTCCGGTTTGTCGAGATAGCGGAAATCGTTGTCGAAAAACGAGCCTGGGTTGAGGCTGATCGTCGAATACGGTTGCGGCGGGGCCTTTTCGCGATAGTCGCCGAAAATCAGATCGCGAAGCGTGTAGTAGCCGGGCTTGCCCTCGGGAATGATGAACGCACCCATCCGCGGCATTGAATAGATGGAGGGAAACTTGGCACAGGGGTTGGCCGGTTCGCAACAACCGCTGCCCGATGCCGGCGGGGCCTCCACGATGGTCACGGGGGCCGGCGTGACGGTTGACGGCGCAGGAACAACTGTTGCTGGCGCCGGGGTCGTGGTCTTCGGCGCCGGCTTGGCGTTGGCCGGCGGCGTTGTGCCCTGGACCGCCATCAACACTTCCGGCGAGGCAAAATATGATCGCGGCGGTTGGTAGCCCTGCGTCAGCGGCGATTGACCGTGAGCCAAGCCGCTGCCCAGAAACGACAGTCCGGCGAGGGTCCCCGCCGTCTTTAACAACTTCTTCGCTCGCATATCGACTCCTCGCGTTAGGATCGCTGAGCTTATTCAGCACGGAACGGACATACCGCTGTACCCGATTGATCGGCACAACGGTCCCGTCGGGAATGACCGGACATGCGTCAAGTGACGAGTTTCCCGTAAATTTCAGTCCGTTTGCGCACGGCATAACGGATTGTGCAACCGAATCGGTTACGCGGCCATGTGCGAGACGGGAACAGCTGGCGCGTTGCGCGGACTTTTCCAACTGTGCCGAATATGCTGGAAGGCATGAGTTCAACTACCGCTGCCTCACCCCGATTGGTGTCGGTCGATGCCTTCCGCGGACTGGTCATGTTCCTGATGTTGGCCGAGGTGCTCAGTCTCGGGCGGGTCGCCAAGGCGTTGCCCGATCATCGCGGTTGGCAGTTTCTGGCATTTCACCAAAGCCACGTCGAATGGCGCGGTTGCTCGCTGCACGATCTGATCCAGCCGTCGTTCTCGTTCTTGGTCGGCGTGGCCCTCGCTCTGTCACTGGCAAATCGCGCCCGTCGCGGGCAGTCGTTTGGTCGCATGGCGGGGCACGCGCTTTTTCGGGCCGTGGCCCTCACCCTGCTCGGAGTGTTCCTGCGTTCCATTTACAGTAAGCAGACCAATTGGACCTTCGAGGACACCCTGACACAGATTGGCCTGGGGTATTTCTTCTTGTTCCTTTTGGGTTTTGTTGCGTCTCGTTGGCAATGGGTGGCCTTCGCGGGAATCCTCGCCGGATACTGGGCGGCGTTCGCGCTCTACCCGTCGCCCGGTGCCGACTTCGATTGGCAGGCCGTCGGCGTGCCGGCCGACTGGGCCCATCATCCCACCGGGTTCGCGGCGCATTGGGACAAGAACAGCAATCTGGCGGCCGCGTTTGACCGCTGGTGGATGAACCTGTTCCCGCGCGAGAAACCGTTTACCCATAATGGCGGGGGATACGCGACACTGAGCTTCATTCCCACGTTGGCCACAATGATCCTGGGCCTGATCGCCGGTGGTTGGCTTCGCGAGGGGGCCGGGCATCGGGCCATCATCAGCCGCTTCGTGCTCGCCGGACTGATCGGCTTGGCCGCCGGTTGGGCCTTCGATCGTTTCGGCATTTGTCCAAACGTCAAGAAGATCTGGACGCCGTCATGGGTGCTGTTCAGCGGCGGCTGGTGCTTCCTACTCTTGGCCGGATTCTACCTGCTCATTGAGCCGACGGGTTACAAAGGCTGTGCACTTCCGCTGGTCGTGATCGGCTCAAATTCAATCGCGGCCTATCTCATGAGTTGGATGTTCAAAGGGTTCATCCGCAACGCGCTTCATCGGCACATTCCCGATGCGGGGTTTGAAATCATCGATCGCTTGCTGGCAACCGAGAGCGGTCACGGGATATGGCAACGGCTCACCGACACGAGTTTGAAACACGGCACGGCGTTCGTGCCGTTGGTCGAGGGCGCGCTGATACTCTTGGTGATCTGGCTGTTGTTGCTTTGGCTCTGGCGGCATCGCGTCTGGGTGAAAATCTAACGCGACGGCGACCCAGTTCTATATCGCGTCCTCGTTGCCATTGCTTCCACGGCGCAAAGTACGCATGATGTACTCCCGAACCGCGTTGATGTCGGCGCCGGCCACCAGGTCCACGTTGGGGCGATCCGCGGGTACCGGCCGCGAATCGACGACCGACATACCTCGCGTCAGCTCGCCGCGCGTTTCCACATCCACGCATTTTCGCTGAGTCGGTAAGGCGCTGGGCATCACCACGGCGGCAATCCCCATGACGTCCTTAAGGTGCAGTCCTTCGATCCCGTACAGATTCGAGCTGGCCCGAATGCCATAGGGCACGATCTTGCGCAGGAACTGCGAGGTTGTCGATTCGGGCGCCGGCAACTCCAACAGGTCGCTGGGCGAAAGGATCAGCTTGCGGGTGACGTCGAGCGGGATCAGCGTCACATGCGCGCCACACCTCAAGACTCTTTTGGCGGCGGGCGGATCGAGGTAGAAATGAAACTCGCTCACCGCCGATGCGTTCCCCGGATCGTGCCAAGCGCCTCCGACGATGACGAATCGCTGAACGAGGCTGGGCAGCGAAGGGTCGCGCTCCAAGGCCCTCGCCAAAACCGTGAGCGGGCCGAGGCAAACCACCGTCGTTTCCTTGGGGTTCTGCCGAACCAGGTCGATGAGAATCCGATCGCTGGCCGGTGGCGAGTGAAGGCTCGACGCCGAGAGATTTAGCCCGCCCAGACCATCGGGGCCATGCAGTTTCGCTCCATCCAATTCGTACTCCACCGCCGGTGCCGAACCAAGCCGAGGCCATCGCGGTGGGTCCAACTGATTGATGAGCGTGTGAACGTTGACGGTAGCCTGATAATGCCCGATGTTTCCCGCCGTGGCGAGCAAGCCGATCACATCGAGGCCCGGATCGAGAAAGGCCAACGCCAGCGCGAAGGTCGTGTCGATACCAGGATCAGCCACGATAATCAGTTTCTGAGGCACGATGGCGACTCCTTTCGGCCGGCGCCGAATTAGGGGGAAGCGACTGTGAGGGCCGCGAGTGTCTCCCGAGCGCGGCCGGTATCAATGGCCCGTTCCGCGAGGCGAACGGCCTGTTGCAGATTAGGAGCATGTTGGGCGACGAGAATGGCAGCGGCGGCATTGGCAAGCACGACTCGGCGCGCCGCCGATGGCCGCCCGCTCAAGACATCGCGGATCATCGCGGCACTTTCCGCCGGATTGGCCACGGCGATTTCTTCGATGCTCACCGGTTCCAGTCCAAAGTCCGCGATCGTCCACTCTTCCACTTCGACGCGATTCTCCACGACGCGCCGCACGCGAGTCGGGGCCGTTAGGCTAACTTCGTCGAGCCCGTCCCGACCACAAACAACAAACGCTTGCTTGATTCCGAGTTGTGCCAAGGCGCCGGCGACGGGTTCGAGCAACTCCGGCCGTCCGACGCCGAGCAACTGGTAGGCTGCACCCGCCGGATTCGCCAACGGCCCGAGCAAGTTGAAGATCGTTCGCACGCCCAATCGTTTCCTCACGGAGGCAACCTGCTTCATCGACGGATGATTGTGCGGAGCTAAGCAAATGGCGATGCCGGCGACGTCGTGGCATCGCCGCGCCCAAGCCGGACCGGCTTCGACGTGAACACCAAGCTCAGCCAGCACGTCGGCGCTTCCCGTCGCCCCGGAGATGGCGCGATTGCCATGCTTCACGACGGGGACGCCGGCCGCCGCGGCCACAAGCGCCGCCGCTGTGCTGATGTTAAACGTTCCCGTTCCGTCGCCGCCGGTTCCGCAAGTGTCCAAAACGCCGCCGCGACCCGTTTCGAGTCGGTTCATATGCGAGCGCAGGACCCGCGCCGCGGCTGCCAGCTCGTTCGCGGTTTCACCCTTCATTCGCAGGGCGATCAGCAAGGCAGCGGCTTCCGCGTCGCCGACCCGTCCGCTCATGAGTTCGTCGAAAAGGGTTGTCGTCTGCGCAGGGGTCAACTCACGCCGTTCCAACAGCGCTGCGAGGGTCTGACCAAACCATGATCCGGAAGTCACGCGATGTCATCCAATTCTTGGAGCGAATCCCCTGCTGCTTAGGGTACCGCGAAACTCTCAGCGCGCCCAGAGTTGCCCCAGCGGATTACACGGCGAGTGCCGGGCGGCGGCACCGTCGAGTCCTATGATCCGACGAACGTCAGATAAGGCGGCTTGGTGCCCACGAAAGTAAACCGAGCCTCGTGCCCCTATTTTGTTCCGACGCAACAGACAAACCGATCCGTTCGCAGGAACAGGCGGCCTCCGGCGACCGC
>CAZESP010000042.1:0-44670 GCA_964515185.1 uncultured Alcaligenaceae bacterium | reverse complement strand
AGGCGGCTGGAACGTCCCCGCGATTCTCTGGGGGGCGATCGTCGGCGATTCCGGCACGACGAAGACCGCTCCGCTTGACCTGGCTTTGAGGCCGATCGAACGCCGGCAGCAACGTGCCTTCGACCGGCACAACCTGGCGATGGACGACTACGAGCTTCAGAAGGCCCAGTACGAACGTCAATTGGCTGTATCACGACGAAGCAAAAGCAAACTCGATGGTATTCCGGTAAAGCCCGAAGCCCCACGAGCCGAGCGTCTCATCGTTCGCGACGTGACCATTGAGGGGCTGTCCCCGATCCTGGCCTCCAATCCCAGGGGGTTGCTTCTGGCGCGTGACGAACTGGCCGCCTGGCTCGGGGGCTTCGATCGGTATGCCGGACGCAAGGGAAGCGATGCCGCGAACTGGCTCAGTACTTTCAACGCTGGTGCTATTACGGTTGATCGAAAATCGAGTGACAATGAGACGATCTTCGTTCCTCGTGCCGCTGTGTCGATCGTGGGCGGAATCCAGCCTGGAATACTTCGTGATGCACTTTGCGGTGAACATCGGGAGAACGGCTTGGCGTCGCGGTTGCTATTGACACATCCACCGCGCCGAAAGAAGTCGTGGACCGATGTCGAGATTGACCCCGCGAGCGAATCCCACTGGGGAAAGATCGTAGATCGACTCTACGAACTCGACATGCCGCCCGAGCCGGCCATTGTGGGCCTGACGCCCGTCGCCAAGAAAATGTTCGTTGACTATTTCAACCGGCACAATAGCGAGCAAATTGACCTGACCGGCGACCTGGCGGCCGCATGGTCGAAGTTGGAAGAATATGCCGCCCGACTGGCGCTGGTGGTGCATTCCATTCGCTGCGCCGCCGGCGAGTCGGTGAATGCTAGTGAGCTTGACGACGGCAGCATGCGACGAGGAATCGAGCTAGCCGAGTGGTTCAAGCATGAGGCCCGTCGCGCCTATGCGATGTTTGACGCCACCGAGGACGAGTACAGGGAACGGCAACTGCTCGATTGGATCATCCGGCGAGGGGGTTGGGTGACTGCGCGCGACGCCCAACGGGGCTGTAGTTGGCTCAAGAAATCGACGGACGCGGAAAAGGCACTCGATGGTCTCGTGAAATCCGGTTACGGCGACTGGATCGAAATGCAAACAACAGAAAGGGGCGGCCGACCGACACGCGTATTTCGGTTGCCCGAGATGATCGACACTGACAAAACCTCGAATTTCTAAGCTATTCGTGAGGTTGTGTCGGTTTTGTCAGTAGCTGGCCCTGGATTCGCGACGAACTGACCTGGCGCGCCGCGTGGCGGTCCGGTATAGTTGGTTTGACCTTTGGTTGGTCGGCGGGTTGCGTCCTGAGAACCGCGCCCGCCGGCTGACCGTTCTCAGAAAGGCCCTCATCATGCCGAAGCCGTATCGACTTCAACAGGCATGCCCGTTGCCCGCTGATGCCGAGATTATCGACCACGAAGGCAGGCCGCACGTTCGATTGAAGGAACGTGGCCGGCCCGTTCTGTATCCGCTCTCGAAGGATGGCACCAAGTATCTTCGGCCGCAAAAGCGATGGTACTTCGACGTTCGTGGCGCCGATGGCACCGTTCGCCGCGTCAAGGGGTTCGCGGACCTGAAGGCAACCGAGCAACTCGCCGCCGAGATGGAACGCAAAGCCGCCCGAGCAAGGGCCGGCTTGTTCGACCCGGCCGAGGAACACCTGCGCAGGCCGCTGGCGGAGCATCTGCGGGACTATGCCGCCGCCCTCGACGCGAAGGGGAACACCACCGAATACAACAAGGAGGTCGTCGCGAAGATATCCGCAATGTTCGCCGGCTGTGGCTTCGCCTTCGTCGCCGACGTGGACGCCGCCAAGGTATCCGCGTGGCTGGCCGATCTTCGCCGGCCGGGGCGCGTCGCCGACATTCCGCCCGGCGAGTCGTTTGCGTCGTCGCAAGTGGCAACCATGCTCGGCCTCGACGTGGGGACCGTTCGCCGATTCGTGGCCCGGCACCGGCTGCCGACCGTGGGCCGAGGGCCGGCCCGCCGGTTGACCCGCGCCGCCGTGGTGACGATCGCCGAGACGAACGCGAAGGGGATCGGCCCGGCAACGGTCAATCATTACATCCGTGCCGCCCGTGGCTTCTTCCGTTGGATGCTCAAGGCCAAACGCATCGGCGCCGATCCGCTCGAAGCTCTGACGTTCGTCAATACGTCCGTGGACGTGCGCCGAGCGCGTCGCGAACTGACCGCCGATGAACTCCAACGGCTTCTCGCCGGCACGCGCACGAGTCCCCGAATCTTCCGAGGGTTGACCGGCGAGGACCGCTACTTGCTGTATCTGGTTGCCGCCGGCACCGGCTTCCGGGCGAACGCCCTGGCGAACCTGACGCCGGCCGACTTCGACCTCGACGCCCCTTCGCCCGTTGTGACCCTCGCCGCCCGATTCGCGAAGAACCGCCGCACGAAGGTACAACCGTTGCCCCTCGACGTGGCCGACGCCTTGCGTGACTACCTCGCCGGCCGGCCCGCCAATGCGATTATTTGGGGCGGGACGTGGGCCAAGGGCTGCGCCGGGGCCGAAATGCTCCGCCGCGACCTCGACGCCGCCGGCATCGCATATGCCGTCGAAGGGCCGGATGGACCCGAGTACGCCGACTTCCATTCGCTGCGTCACACCTACTTGACGATGCTGGGCCGGCATGGCGTGGACCTTCGGACTGTGCAAGAGCTTGCCGGCCATTCGACGCCCCTTCTGACCGCCCGTTACAGTCACCGGCGGCTTTATGACCTGTCCGGCGCCGTCGGAAAACTGCCGCCACTGGTGCCGGCATCGCCGGAAGTCGTTGCCGTCCCGTTGGCTCGAACCGGAACGGACGCCGAAAAAATTGTAGTGCCCGCTGTAGTGCCCGCTGTAGGAACGGCCGACATCGGCTTGCATCGCGATGCACTAAAGTACACTGATGGTACTATCGAACGGTTGTCAGAGGATTCGCCGCAACCTGTTGAAATGAAAGGGGCCGGCGCTTGTTTGCACCGGCCCGCATCGCTTGGCATCGCAACTGGGGAACTAGGATTCGAACCTAGACAAGCAGATCCAGAGTCTGCTGTGCTACCGTTACACCATTCCCCATCACAACACCCCTACGATCCTAGCCAACGCCTTCATCACTGACAAGGTCAGCTCGCCACGGCCGACGCATGGCAAAAATCGAACAGCAACTCCCACTCGCGAGCCTGCACCCAGCGACACCAATCGGCGATCGGCTCTCGTGCCGAGATGGCGGACTCGCACCAATCGACGAACGCGAATGGATCCCACATGCTGCCCGACAACCTCGGAGCCGGGGTCACCGGCGATGCCGTCGCCAAGTCGTGCAACGCGGTGAACACGGGATGCCGGCCGACGCGACGGAACCAGTATTTGGCATTGCCAAAGTCGCCCTCGCGACGGTGCATGATGGCGTGCCAATAGCTGCCCGTCGGCGTGAGAATCTCTTGACTGATTCGGTGCGATTCGTCGAGGAAATCGTGCCTGAGCCATAAGCCCGCCAAGCAGGTGCGGGCCAGCTCGAGGTCGCGAATCGGCTGGCGGCCCGTTATTCTCTCGGGCGTCAGAATGTCGAGCCGCGAGCGGGCCGGTCGATTCGGATGCCCCGGGCCCAGGTCGCAGATGCGATCGGGCAACAGCAGCGCCACGACGTCGGGGGCGTATTTCGTTGGGTCGAACATCGAAGTTATCCGATCAGGGTTCCTCATCGTGAGCGTCTTTGCCGCAACTCCGTTTGCGTCATCAGCAATGGTGGCGAATTCAATCGTGCGCCGTTGACGAGCTTGCCGCGGGGGTCTATCAAGTCTCGTAACTACCGTCCGCTAACGAGGACAGCGATCGTGACTGAATTGTTCGACCAACTCGGAAACCTTCTGTCGGCTCTGCTGGCGCTTGCACTTATTCTATGGCGATGGTTGGCGGCGATCGCCCCCATCTTGCTGTTGTTGGTGGTTAGCGTCTGGGCGATCAATTGGAAGAAGATGGCAGGGGTGTTACGTGGTGGGGCATGGGCGCCGTTGGTGCTGCTCATGTTTCTCGTGGCGATGGTCTGGTCGCAATTGGCTCCGGCTCCGCTGGCGATCGGCGGAGACGTGTCGGTGCCCAATTTTTGGTGGCAACTCGGCGCCGTGGGTCTGGGCGCTTGCGTGATCCTGCTTGGCGGCTGGCTTCAAGGAGTGATTGCGTTCGCCCCTGCCGAAATCGCGGTGGAACCGGCAGCTCACGGTCATGGCGGCGATCATGGGCACGGTCACGATCATCATGATGCTCATGGTCACGGTACAGCGGAGCCGGAACCTGACGGTGCCCATGCCGCCGACCATCACGGGCACTAATTCGACGCATCACAACGAGCTATCTCGCGTTCCGAATCGGACGGTGATCTTGCGCGCCGCGATCGGCGGGCGTCAGGTTACGTTGGGTCAATAAAATGCAACGAGGTTCGCCCAATGTCCGTATGATCGGCTGAGGAACTGAACTCAACTCCCAGGGGATTCCGCCATGTGGGTTCGCAAATGTGATTTGGATGCCGCCAACGAGGTGCGAATGCCGATACCGACGCGGGACGTGTCCAACGAAGAGTTTGTACCGCCGCCGCAGACGGAGACGCAGCGCGAACTCGAGGCCAGGATCATCGACATCGCCGACCGCAACGGGCCGCGAATTGGCCTGGGTCGGCGCGATTTCCTGCGATCATCGGCGGGCATGGCGGCTGGGCTGTTGGCGCTCAATCAGACGTTCGGCGAATTCTATCGCGTCAGTGCCGCGGAGGCGGCGGATCCGAAGGCTTTCTCAGAATCCTGGCCCAAGGATCAGTTCATTTTCGATGTGCAGACTCACCACGTTGATGTCGCTCAGAAATGGTACGAGAATACGCCGGACGGCAAGGCAGTCGCGAACTTCTTTCGCATGCTTCGTCCGGGCAAGTCGATCGACGATACCTTGGAGCAACTGAACCGGGCCCATTATGTGAAAGAACTGTTCGGTGACAGCGATACCGTCATGGCAATCATCAGCGGCGTGCCGACCCGTACCTGGGACAAGAATCCGTTGCCGCCTGACCAGATGGTCGCCACGCGCAAATACGTCAACGACTTGGCCGGCTCTCAGCGAGTCCTGTCGCACGGCCTATTGCGGCCGAATCTGGGCCTAAAAGAACTCGACGAGATGGAACGTCAGGTGAAGGAACTGAAAATCGAAGCCTGGAAGACCTATACCGGCGCCGAATTGGGTGAAAAGGCATGGTTCCTCGATGATGAAAAGGTCGCCTATCCATTTTGGGAACGAACCAAGAAGCTCGGTATCAAGAATGTCTGCGTTCACAAAGGTCTCCCGTTGAGCGTGTTCAATGAGAAGGGTTGCACGCCGTTCGACCTGGAAAAAGCCGCGAAGGATTGGCCCGACCTCAACTTCATTGTCTATCACAGCGGCTTTCGAGGAACGTTTTGGCTGGCGAGCGGGACGGGCGAGAAAGTCGTGGACAAGCCGACCAGCGACCCTCAGGAAATCCCGTGGTGCAGCGACATCTTCCGGATTCTGAAGAGAAACCCCGGCATCAAGAACATCTACTTCGAGTTGGGAGGAACATTCAACCTGCTGTCGTCAACGAACCCTGAGCGATGTCTGCACATGCTTGGCCAAATGATTCAGGTGGCGGGGGCCGACCATATCCTCTGGGGCACCGACTCAATCTGGAACGGTAGCCCGCAGAGCCAGATTGTCCGCATGCGCAAGCTGACGATGACGGAAAAGCTGATGGATAAATACAAGTATCCGCAACTGACCGATGAGATGAAGGCTCAGATTCTGGGGTTGAACGCTGCCAAGCTCTGGGGCCTGGACGTGAAGGCGAAGCGGGCGGCCATCAAGTCGGACAAGCTTACCCGGCTGCGTGACGAGTATCAGCGGAACCCGTCGCCAAGCCTGACCCAATACGGCTGGGTTTGGGATGGAACCGCTCCGCCGACCGTTCCCGTGGGCGAGTGACGATCGTGGCCAAACGGCTACTCATCATTGACGACGAAGAAGCGATCTGCTGGTCGCTTGCACGTGCGTTTGAGCGTGCCGATTTTGTCGTCGATGTGGCGGCGTCAGCCGAAGCGGGATTCGACCTAGCTCGCAAGCACGCCCCTGACGCCGTTCTGCTTGATGTTCGGCTGCCGGGTCTCGATGGCCTAAGCGCCTTGGAGCGAATGCGACAAATAACCGGTGACGTTCCCATCGTCATCATGACCGCACATGGCAACCTCTCGACGGCGGTGCGAGCTGTCGAAGGTGGAGCCTTTGACTATCTGCCCAAGCCGTTTGATTTATCGCAAGCGATCGACATTGTTCAGCGGGCGTTACGCCGGCCCGATCGCGATTCGGGCGTGAGCGCCGAGCCATTGTCCACCGAAGAGATAATCGGCACCAGCCCGGTCATGCAACGAGTCTTCAAGCAAATTGCGTTGGCCGCCCCGCGCGACGTAGGCGTCCTCATCACGGGTGAAAGCGGGACCGGCAAGGAACTCGTCGCCCGCGCCTTGCATCGACACAGCGGCCGGCGCGACAAGCCGTTTATCCCGGTGCATGTCGCGGCCTTGAACCCAAACCTGGTCGAGAGCGAGCTATTCGGTCATGTTAAAGGTGCGTTCACCGGTGCCGCACAGACCCGACCGGGCCTTCTCGCCCTGGCGGATGGGGGGACAGTGTTCCTCGATGAAGTAGCCGATATTCCGTTGCCGGTCCAAGCGAAGCTGTTGCGGGTTCTCGAACACAACGAGGTGTTGCCCGTCGGCGGAACGCAGCCTCAGCAACTTGATCTGCGCGTCATTTCGGCCACCCATCGGGACCTCGCTTCCGAAGTCGCGGCCGGCCGATTCCGTCACGATCTCTATTTTCGGCTCAATGGATTCCCCATTTGGTTGCCGCCGTTGCGTGATCGTGGCGATGATCGGCTTTTGCTGGCCGAGCATTTCGTTCGCCGCGTGGAGCCATCAGCCTGGCCTTTGCCGGACGAGACGTGCCGCTACCTTAATTCCCGATTGTGGTATGGCAACGTTCGTGAGTTTCGAGCCGCTCTGGAACATGCCCTGATCGTAGCCCATGGCGGGCCGGTCATGCCGGAGCATTTTCCCCCGCCTTCGGTGAGTCGGCCTGGCGCCGCCTGGGACGATCAACTGGCGGAGCTGATTCGGCAATGGATCGAGGAGATGGCAGCGAAAGGGGAGCCATCGAATCTGTATCAGTTGTTGCTGGATCGCGTCGAGCCGTTGTTGCTGAAAGAAGTGCTGGCCCGAGTCCAAGGGAATCGCGTGGCAGCGTCGCGTTGGCTTGGGTTAGCTCGGGCTACGGTTCGGAAGCTGATCTCCCGGCACCTTCCCGGCACGGGCGAGGCCTTGGAAAACGACGCCGCCCACGATGCTTGATGCGATCGCGGGCGGAAGGTTACAGTCGCCAATCTCGGACGAATCACGAAACGTCAATTTGATTGCGCAGCCGACGCGAGCCAAGGAGCGGTCGAACCGCCTCCTGGGCCAGTTGCTTCAGGTAGAAACTCGGCACGGTGCCGGAGATGATGATCTCGTCATCGGTTTCCGCGACTCGCAATCGACGCAGCATGGGCTGCGGGCTTCTCCGAAGCACTTCAGCAGCCTGCGGCAGAATCGGGGGAGAGGTTGGCATAGCGAATCGGCCTCCTATGAGTACATCCGATGAGTATCACGCCCTCCATCGCCGGCGTGACTTGGCGTTTCTCAATGACGCTTGACTGATCGGAGTGAGGGGCGAAACGTCGATAATCCGTTGAACCCAATCGTCGTTGCACTTCCTTGGAACTACTCCAGACGCTTCTCTTGATAGATGCTAGCGGGGTCTAACGGCAGGTTCAATCATTTTTTCTTACCTGACCGAAAAAAATTCGCGCATCGTTGCGGCCCCTACCGTGAAAACCAACTGTGCCGATCGTTCCTTTCAAATGGGGTCAACGGGCAACCGCAACCGCGATCGGTTGCCATCCATTCTCAGAGCCAGGTCAAGGGGGAAAGTCGCCAGCGTGGGCTTGCCGCGCCAGCGGCCCGCTTGTAGCATGGTTGTTAATGAGATTAAGTCTCAATATCAAGAACCTCAAGCCCGTTGGCGTTACTCCAACTGTACAGAAAGGCCTTCCAACATGAACCGTCGCAGTTCGGCACCGGGGTTCACCCTCATCGAACTCCTTGTGGTCATTGCCATTATCGCGATACTCATCGGCTTGCTCCTGCCCGCGGTGCAGCGAGTTCGCGAGGCAGCCGCCAGGGCCAAGTGCCTCAACAATCTCAAGCAGATCGGCCTCGCCGTTCACAACTACCACGATACGCTCGGCGAACTTCCGTCCGGCGGCTTCTATCCGCAGGGCGTGACATCTGTCAGTTGGTCTGTCCACGCGCGCTTGCTGCCATACCTCGAGCAAGCGAATTTGCAGAACCTCATCAACTTCAACCTGCCTTACAATGTTCAGCCGCAGGTCACGTCGCAACGAGTAGCCATCTATCTGTGCCCAAGCGAGATCAACGACAAACCACGGCTTGACGGGTCTCTGACGCATTATCCGATGAGCTACGGCGCCAACATGGGGACGTGGTTGGTGCTGAATCCATTCAACGGAATGGGTGGCGATGGGGCGTTGCCGGTCAACACGCGTGTTCGCATCACCGACATCACGGATGGCACCAGCAACACACTAGGGTTTTCCGAAGTAAAAGCCTACACGCCGTACCTTCGTGACGGTGGCGCGCCGAACGCGGTCAACTCGCCTCCCCCCGCCTCACCGGCAATCGTCGTGGCGTTCGGCGGCGAGTTCAAGAAAGATTCGGGTCATACCGAATGGGTCGATGCACGCTGCCATCAGACCGGGTTCACCACAACGTTTCCGCCGAACACTGTGATTCCATACACCTCGGCCGGCGTGACCTACGATGTCGATTTCAACTCCAGTCGTGAAGGTCGATCGACGACGCTGATTACCTATGCCGCGGTCACGTCGCGAAGCTATCACGCCAGCGGATTGGTTCAAGCGCTGTTGATGGACGGTTCCGCGAAGCCGGTTCGGAATGGGGTGAGTCTCGCGGTCTGGCGAGCGATGGGAACTCGCAACGGCGGCGAAATCGCGAACCTCGATTGAGCTGGCGGTCACGGCTTGCCGAAGCGCATTACCAGAGCAACGGCGACCAATCCAGCGAGGACACTTCCCAGAGAATAGAGCGCGGCCGATCCCCAGCGGCCGTGCTCCATCAGTTGCCAGGTCTCGACGGAGAACGTGGAAAACGTCGTGTAACCGCCGCAGAAGCCGACCCCCAGAAGAACATAAAGGCCACGAAGATTCGGCGTGACCCGGTCGCGGCAAAGCAGGGCGACGATTGCCAACAGCAGAGAGCCAGTGACGTTGATGGCGAACGTCCCGAGGGGAAAGTTCGGCGACCACGTTCGAGTTGCCATCCACCGCCCGAGAAAGTAACGCGCGTTTGTGCCCACCGCGCCGCCGATCGTAAGAAGTAACCACTCCGGCATCAGCGACCTCGGTTTGTTAGCGGACCCGAGCCAGGAAAAAAGTCCCGAGCACCATCATCGTCGCGGCGTAGCCAAAGGCCCAGATCGGCGAGACGAATTCCATGAGCAGGCCCACGATCACGCTGGCGGCGAGGTCGCCGATGCCATTGACTGTGCCCATGATCCCGAACGCGGTCCCGTGCAGTTGCTTGTCGGGAACCAAGTCGGCGGTCATGGCGTTCTCGAGCGTTTCCTCGACGGCGATATAAGTGCCGGCCAGGGCCAACAGAATCAGCATGGCGCCTCGCGTCGCCGATCCTCCCATGAAAATCAGAGCGAAGGCGACCATGACGACGACGGCAAGCAGGTAACCTGCGATCAACACGCGGCGATGGCCGAAACGATCGCCGGCCCAACCGATCGGGAACGCGACGATCGCCTGGACGGTATTCCGCCAAGCATAAAGCAGCGGAATAAACGCCAGGGCTGACGCCTCGCCTTCCACGGGCCGGAGCAACGTCAATGCCGCGACCAAGAGCAGCTTGTCGGAAAAATCGCCCATGCCAAAGACCCCGATACCGAGAAGGCATCGCCGAAATCCCGTCGGCATCGCGCGAAGAGAATGAGTGAATCGAAGCCCAGGCCAAGCTGTATGTCGTTTTTCGCGAATCAGCACGGCGAAGGTCACAGCCGCCGCAATTCCTGGGATGAGCGTTAACAAGAAGATGAAGCGATAGACCCCGGACGGGTCCGCGAACCGTTCGGCGGGCACCTGTCGCAGAATGAAGTAGGCGATGAGCGGGCCGACAACGGCGCCGAGTGTGTCGCCGGCGCGATGCAAACCAAAGGCCTTGCCGCGATCGCCCGGCGCGACGGCATCGGACAAGATGGCATTTCGCAGCGGGCCGCGCACTCCTTTGCCAAACCAGCCGAGCGTTTTCGCCAACAGGATAAGGGCGCCTCCGCCGGCGAGCGCGAAGAGTGCCTGGGTCACCCCGGTAAGCGCATAGCCGGCCACGACGAATGGCTTGCGGCGCCCAATACGGTCACTGAAATAGCCGACCCCGAGCTTGGCCGAATTTGAAGTGGCGTCCGCGAAACCCTCGATGACACCGATCCAAGCCGCGTGGGGGAGTTGCAGGATCTTGAGAAAGCTCGGCAGAACTGCCGATGCCATTTCGTAACAAACATCGGCAAGAAAACTGGTAAGCCCGGCACCGAGGACGACGCGGTTGAGCCAGCCGCCGGAGGAATTGGGATGTGCCTCGTCGGTCATGATTCGACCTCGCGCCATCGGCGGCGAATCTGCTCGGGCGACGCCGTCCCCGTGGTACCAAGTTGTTGAATCGTGATCGAGGCCACCAAATTCCCGAAGCCTGCAGCGGATTCGAAGTCGATTCCCTCGGCAAGGGCCGTCACAATGGCGGCGCTGGAGCTGTCACCGGCGCCGACGATGTCGATAGGGCCGGTCACGCGATAAGCCGAGACGATCAATGGTCTGACGTTGGTTGGATTGACAATCGCCATGCCTTCGTCGCCCAGCGTGCAAACGACGGCTCGTCCTGTCAAGGCGCCGAGGCATCGCGCTCCTTCGAGCCACGCGTCTGGGCCACGCTGGTTGCAGAGCCGCTCGCATTCGAGTCGATTCGGTTTGACGATGACATCGCGAAACCGGTCGATGTGTTCGCGACTGTCAGCCAAAACGCATTTTCCCAAGTCCGCGCGGCCAAGTTGGGCAACCCGATCGCGGACTCGCGCCGTCACGACGCCGGTATCCGGCAGGCTTACTTGATCCAAGACAATGATGGCATCGGCTGCCGGCCAAATCGTCTCCAGTGCGTCGAGGATTGCGTTCTCAGCGGCAGCCGGTGTGGGCGTGCGGTTCTTAATGTCGAGCCGGTTCAACTCGCGGGTCGGGTGGCCTGGAGAAAGCAACATCGGCTTGGTGTAGGTCGGCGTTCGCCGACTCTCACATGATGTGACGAACGTTGGATCGACGGCGTGGAGTTTGCCCAATGCCTGTCGCAACTCGTATCCCTCGCCGTCATCCCCGATGATCGCGATGGGCACGATTCGGCCCGCGCCGAGGGCCGCAAGGTTGTTGATGACCGTTCCCGCGGCTCCCGGCATGGCCCGTACTTGAGTCACTTGAAATGCATCAAGGCCCGTTTCAAGCGATGGCTCGGTCAACGTTGAGTCGATGTCGAGGTAGCGATCAAGAAACAAGTCGCCAACGACAGCGATGGTCCGGCGTGGGGCGCCGGCGAGAATCTGCTCGATGATGGCATGGGTCAGCATGATCGAACTCCGGCGGGCATGCTTAACGGCCCGCGGCGCGAACGGCGGCACGCCACAGATGCGGTAGCGTCGCCCGATGATCCCCTTGGACGTAAAAGCTCTGGCCGCCGTCGGCAACAGTACGAGCCAGGATGGTTTTCCACGGACGGTAGTAGTAACGAGGGTCGCTCTTCGGTGCCTCAGTTCGCGTGTCGTCACCGATAGGGATTAGGTCGAAAACCGCCGTCGTGAAATGCCGGATCGTCTCGCCGTGTTGGTGAGCGACGTTTCGCGCCATGGCCAATGCCTTGAGATAGACTTCCGGCCCCATGACAGCACTGCCGAAGTTGAGGGCCACGCCACCTTCGAGCCGAGATATTGTCTGGGCGAAGATAAGAAAATCGCGATAGCTTGCCTCCCCAAGGGCGGCACCATCGCAATTCGGGTGCTCGTGGATGATGTCGTAGCCGATTCCGACGTGAATCGTCACCGGCACGTTGAGTCGAACGCCGGCCGCAAGGACACTCAAATCCTTATTTGGGAATTCGCCGTCGAGGATGGCACGGCCAATGGCTTCCCCCATGCCTAACCCGTCCTTGACGCCCGAGCGAATCGCATCGTTGATGCGCCCGGTTTCGTGCCACAAGCCAAATTCGCCGCTGCGGACGTAGCGAGCCACACTCTCGGTCGTCGCGCCGATCAAGGCGAATTCCCAATCGTGAATAGGGCCGGCACCGTTCATGGCGATATGATCGATCAGCCCGCGCTCCATCAGATCGATGAGATACCGCGAAACGCCGGCTCGAAGAACGTGGGCGCCCATCAACAACACCCGCGCGGCGCCGCGGCTTTGGGCGATGGCCAACCGTTCTCCAAGAATCGCCAGGGCCGGATGGTCGAAGTCGGGCAAGGTGGCGTCAATGGGCACGACACACGTCGCCGGAAGCAGATGATCGCGTTCCGCCAACGGTCGTATCCGTAACAGCGACCGGTCGAACATGGGGAATGGCATGAAACGCACCTCACACGGGCGTCATGAACCGAAAAGCCAATCGAGCAACGGAGCGTGCCGTCGGTATTCGGGAATGACGATGTCGGCTCCGGCATCCACGAGTCGATTGCGCTTCCACGCATTGATGCCTCGACGATTCACTTCGTCGCTGGCGACGGCGACGGCGACTCCACCGGCGCGGCGAATCTCTTCAATCTCAACGTAGCCATCACCGAAGCCGAGCAATTCGTCGCCGGCGAGGTTGTGGTCGCGCAGGATCTTCTCGACGATCATCTTCTTCGAGAAATTCTGGTAATCGTCGAGGGCGCCGTATACATGCTCCCCGAAATAGGGGGTCAGCCCCAACAGCGCGGCTTCTCGGCGCACGAACGCCACGTCGGTTCCGCTGGCCAAATATAGCGGGATGCCGCGACTGCGAAGATTCTCCAAGAGTTCATGGCTGGCCGGTACCGTCCAATCTTGGGGCGTGGCCCGGCCCGACTGCAAGTCGTCGAGCCGTGATTGAATTCGGTTCATCAACAGGTCGTGGTAGCGATGCTTGTACACCAACGGGTCGTGCGGTTGCCCGCCTCGCTTGCGAACTTCATCGGCGAGCTGGATCATCTGGTAAATGGTCTGCCGGCCGTTGAGCCTCATGACGAAATCTTCGACGGTGGCAGCCAGTTGCTCATCGGTTTCCGTCGTGCTTGTTTCGCGGAGGACGCTGACCATCATCGGAATCATGACCTGTGGCCAACCTTCACGAATGAACGAGAGCGTGCCATCGAAATCAAAGAGCACGCCGCGAAAGCGACCTCGCGGCAGGTCGGGGCGCAGGACTTCGATTTCCTCACCGAGTTCGTGGCTTCGGCCCGTGCCGCTCATCGGAAGACTCCGCTTGTGTGTACGGCGGTTGCCGCGGGTCACGCCGGCGGCTCGAGTTCCTCACGCAACCGCAACCCGCGATAGGTGAACAGGTCGGCGAAGTATTTTTCGATCACCGATCGGGTCATCACGAGGCCCAAGAAACCGCCGGGAGGCTCGAAATCGACATAGTCGGTCAGCCGGACAAGGTCGTCGTTGCCGACCAGGCGGCGAGCGTGGGTGAACCGTCGAAACGGACCGGAATGCAAGGTTTCCGCCAGGAGCGTCACCGGTTCGAATGCCGTAACCTCGGTAATCATCGTTTGCGACACACCAGAGCGACGTCCACGAACCGTCAACCGCGAACCAAGTGTCAGACGTTCGGGCGCTTCAACGACCGTCAGGTTAAGCTGCGGCGGGGAAATCCGTATCAGGTTTGCCGGTCGTGCCAGATACTCAAATAAGTCGGCTTGTCGGCAGCGGATCTCTACGGTGGATTCAAAGGTCGGCACAGCGATTCTCATGTTCCGAGTCGATCAGTCGCGTACCATATTATGACACGACCCGACAACGCCAATGACTATGTCTCACCGATTTCGTGATTGCCTCATCCTGACTGGGCCGACCAGCTCCGGAAAGTCCTCGCTCGCGCTGGAGATTGCGGAAGCGATCCATGCCGAGATCGTGGCGATGGATTCGATGACGGTTTACCGAGGCATGGATATCGGTACGGCGAAACCAACCGCGGCGGAGCGTGGGCGGGTGCAGCACCACCTGGTGGATTGCCTCGACCCGTGGGATGCGTCTGATGTTTCGTGGTGGCTGGGACGGGCCGGCGAGGCGGTTGCCGATATTGAAAAACGGGGAAAGAAAGCTCTCGTTGTTGGGGGGACGCCGTTTTACCTGAAGGCGCTTCTGATGGGGCTGTTCGAAGGGCCGGCGGCTGATCCGGCCATTCGCCGACGCCTTGAAAATGTGGCGTTGATCGAAGGGGACGAGGCTCTTCATCGCCGGCTTTCAAGCGTCGATCCGGTTACCGCGAGGCGATTGCATCCCAATGATCGGCGACGGGTCATTCGCGCGCTTGAGGTTATCGAACAGAGCGGCCGGCCAATGAGCGAATGGCAGCAGGAGTGGCGAGCCACGCCCGACCCAGCGAGCATGCCCCGATGTTGGTGGATTGACCGGCCTCGAGCCGAATTGTACTCTCGCATCAATTGTCGGGTGGAAACGATGATCGCTCAAGGGTGGGTAACCGAGGCCGACGCTCTGCGGCGTTTGCAAAACCCACTCAGTCGCGAAGCCTCGCAGGCGTTGGGATATCGGGAGCTGTTCGATTTTCTCGATGGGGTCGCGGGAATTGACGAGACGGTTGAGCGTATCAAGACGCGAAGCCGGCAATTCGCCAAGCGGCAGGTAACGTGGTTCCGGCATCTGCCGGGATGCCGGCCGTTGTCGGCGATCGCGGCAAAGCCGTCCGATTGGGCTTCAGCAATCATTCGTAGTTGCAAATGATTATGGTATCCGGCTAACTTATGCTATAACCAACTACAGGATTGTCCGTGCGGGAATGCGTCGGGGTCAGATCATGAAGCCAATGATTACAATCACCCTTCAGGTCCTCGATGGGATCGACAAGGGGCGATTATTCCGCGATCTTCCCGTCCCCGTTACGATCGGGCGTGAAGAAGGGAATCTGCTGCGACTGAATGACGATCGCGTGAGCCGGTTTCACGCCAAGATTCAGTTCGACAACGGCGACATCATTATCACGGATCTCGACAGTACCAACGGGACTCGCGTCAACGGGAACCCGGTTCAGATTCGGCGTTTGCGGGCCGGCGACCAAATTGCCTTGGGCCGATCGACGCTCTTGTTCGGAAGTCACCACGAGATTAATCGCCGCGCCAGCGACTTGCACACGCCGCCGATTTCTCCGGGTATCATGGTGCCGTTGGATCGCACGCTATCCGGGCCGGACGAGGACCCGGGCGCCAATATCGACTTGGAGGTGCGCGGCACGCAGGTCGAGCCGGCGCCGTGGGTAGCCCGTGACCGTGACCTTCCCCCGATGCCGGATCAGATGCCCCCGGGCCATGTCGCACGCATTGCTGAGATTTTCGACTACCTTCATCATGGATTGGCCAGTGCCTTGGAGAACATTCAGGGCAACGACGAAGGAACTCACGTTCGCTTGCCGTTCGTGGAATGGCAGAAGATTCAGGCTGTAGAGGCCTTGCTGGCGCGTTATCTTCGCGCGGCTGCCGAGCCGGATACTCTCCGCGACTAGGCCCTTCTCAGATTCCGACAATAACCCTAGACTGATACACTGAACGGGCGTCACCGGAACGTCGCCTGTATCAGGCCCATTTTCCCCAATCGGATCTAGACTCCTCCCATGAGCCAGCCGTTTGTCCATCTCCATTGCCACACGCACTACAGCTTGCTCGATGGTGCCAATCGCATCCCCGAATTGGTGCGGCACGTCAAAGATCAGGGCATGAATGCCCTGGCAATTACCGACCACGGCAACTTGTTTGGCGCGATTGAGTTTTATCAGGAAGCGAAGTCGGCCGGCGTGAACCCCATCATTGGTTACGAAGCCTATGTTGCGCCGAGCCGCCGGAATGAGCGTGAGGCCAGGCGCCGCGGCGATGCCGGCTATCATCTGACGTTGCTGGCGTTCAACACCGCCGGCGTGAAGAATCTCATCAAGATGGCCTCGTCCGCCTACCTCGAAGGGTATCACTACGTCCCGCGCATCGACAAGGAGCTTTTGGAAGCTCATCACGAAGGCCTGATCTGCTTGAGCGGCTGCGCATCGAGTGAGTTCAGCGAGTACATCTTGAAGGATCAACGTGACGAGGCGACGAAAGTGGCCGAGTGGTTTGCTCGATTGTTCGGCAAGAATTTCTATGTCGAGATTCAGAATAACGGTCTCGATATCCAGCGGCAGTGTGCCGAAGGGGCCATCGACATTGCCAACCGAATGGGGTGGCCTCTGGTGGCGACCTGCGATGCTCACTATTTGACACCAGGCGACGCCTTTGCTCATGAAGTCTTACTCTGCGTGAACACGGGCAAGAAGCTCACTGACGAAAAGCGTATGAGCTATGGCAATGACCAGTTCTTCGTGGCCTCGCCGGCTGAAATGTACTCGCGATTCGAAGATCAGGCGGCCGCGGTCGCAAGGTCGCAAGAAATAGCCGATCGCTGCGATATACGTCTCGACTTTAAGACACGTTATTTCCCAATCTTCACACCGCCTAAGGGCAAGTCGGCGGAGAAATACCTGCGTGAACTGGCGCACGAGGGAATCAAAAAACGCTACGGTGACGCTCCCGCGAAGGCCGTGACGGATCGCCTCGAACTCGAACTCGACGTGATATGCCGCATGGGGTTCGCCAGCTATTTTCTCATCGTCTGGGACTTCGTGCGTTTCGCTCAAGAGAACGGTATCCCGGCGGGGGCTCGCGGTTCGGCCTGTGGCGCCATCGTCAGCTATGCCCTTGGCTTGAGCCATGTTTGCCCCCTTGAATACGACTTGCTTTTTGAACGATTCCTCGATCCGAATCGGTCGGAGGCGCCGGATATCGACATCGATTTCTGCCAGGATCGGCGTGAAATGGTCATTCAGTACGTCAAACAGAAATATGGCGAGGAGAGCGTCGCGCAGATTGCGACCTTCGGCACGATGGCGGCCAAAGCGGCATTGAAAGACGTCGGCCGTGTCATGGATATACCGCTAGAGCGCGTCAACGTCTTGACGAAGTTAATCCCGCCGCGGTTGGGGGCTACGATCGACGATGCCCTGAATGAAGTGCCCGAATTTCGCAAGGAATACGACAACGATCCCGCAACGCGACGGTGGATCGATACGGCCCGTGCGTTGGAAGGCACGAATCGCAATGCCGGTACGCATGCCGCCGGAATCGTCATCGCCAACGGGCCGATTACTAATTATGTCCCGGTGCAGCGCGTCATCCCCAAGGGCGATGACGCGGGAAGCAAGAGCGGCGAGGCCATCATCACGACGCAATGGGTCATGGGCGACCTTGAAAAGGTCGGCTTGCTCAAGATGGACTTCCTCGGGCTTCGCACCCTCACGGTTGTGGACAAGGCGATTCATTGCATCGAGCAAACACGAGGCATCAAGATTGACTTGGCCCTGATTCCCTTGGATGACAGGGCGACATATCAGCTGCTTCAACGAGGCGACGCCAAGGGCGTGTTCCAATTCGAGTCTGGCGGCATTCGCGATTTGCTCAAGCGGATGAAGCCCGACAGCATCCGTGACATCATTGCTTCCACGGCTCTCTATCGCCCCGGCCCGCTCGGCGGGGGCATGGTCGAAAGCTACGTCAATCGAAAGCATGGGCGCGAGAAATGGGAATATGAGCATCCCGTCATGGCAGAGATCCTCGATGAGACCTATGGGGTGATGGTCTATCAGGAACAGGTCATGCGCATTCTCAATCGTCTCGGCGGCATCGAACTGTCAAGCGCCTATGCGTGCATCAAAGCCATCAGCAAGAAGAAGCAGGACATTATCGATCAGCGGCGAATCGACTTCATTCAAGGCGCGAGAGAGCGAGGTCTCACCCAAGCCCAAGCCGAGGAAATTTTCGGGCTGATCGTGCATTTCGGCGGTTACGGGTTCAACAAGAGCCATTCGGCGGCGTATGCCTTGGTGTCGTATCAGACGGCCTACTTGAAGACGCATTTCCCCGCGGAGTTCATGGCCGCGGTTCTCTCCAGCGAGATTGATGACGGCAACAAGCGCGACATGCTCGTGGATCACATTGCCGATACCAAGAAGATGGGCGTCGAAGTCCTGCCGCCCAACGTTAACATCAGCGACGCGGAGTTTACCGTTCGCGACGGGAAGGTCGCATTTGGGTTGACCGCCATCAAGGGACTGGGGCGAGGGGCCGCCGAGGAAATCACCCGCGCCCGGCGCGAGAACGGGCCATTCCGCGACCTCTTCGATTTCTGCGAGCGCATCGACTTGAAGGTTGTGCCGCGAGCCGCCATCGAAAGGATGGTGAAGGCCGGCGCGTTTGATGTGTTCGGCAAACGGGCAGCCGTCATGCACATCCTGCCCCGGGCCATTCAATCGGCCGAGGAACGCCAACAGGATCGCCGGCGCGGTCAACGGAGTTTCTTCGATTTGTTGGAATCGCCCGGTGACGATGCCGGTGGCGGGATCGCCGCCCCGGAGCCGTTGCCGGAGATGGACGAATGGTCGGATGCCGACAAACTGAAACACGAAAAGGAATCGCTCGATTTTTACTTGTCCAGCCATCCCCTGGCTCAGGTGGAACAGGAGCTTCGCACTTTCATCACGTCATCCATCGACGCCGCCATTCGGCTTGCCGATGGAGCGGAGGCCCGCCTTGGAGGCATGATGACCCAGGTGCGTCTGATGACGGCAAGGCAATCGGGTCGCCGATACGCTCGCTGCAAGATCGAGGACTTCAGCGGCCAGGCCGAATGCGTCATGTGGACCGAGAACTTCGAGCGCTACAAAGAGGAGTTCGTCAACGATCGCATTTGCATCGTTGAAGCCACGATGGAAAAGGGTTACCGAGACGAGCCGATTCTCGTGTTGTCGAGCATTCGCAGCATTGAGCAGGCTCGGCGAGATTTGACGGCGGCACTGGCGCTTCGCATGAGCCTTCGCGATCACGGCCCGGACCAAGTCAACGCGCTGGCCCGAATCCTCAAACGCTCGCCCGGAAAGTGCCGGGTCGACCTGACGGTCGTCGATGAACATGGACGCCGCGCGGTGTTGCGCCTTGGCGAAGAGTTCAGCGTTGATCCATCGAAGCTGGCGCTCGATGAACTGGAGATGATTTTGGGGCTGGGTGCGATGGTCTTCTGCGGCCGGTGACTCGCTATTCGGCTCCGACCTTGGCTCGCAATCCCAACCAGAAGATCATGGCCATCGAACGAAGAGACTCGCGAAAGTTCACCTTCGAAGCTCCAGCCCGCCGGTTCGCGAAAATGATCGGGTATTCGCCCAGTCGGCACCCAGCTCGGAAACAGCGGAACAAGACTTCTTGCTGGAACGAGTAACCGCGAGAGCGTACCTTGTCGAGCGGCGTATGTTTCAGTTTCGCCACCCGATAGCACCGGAAGGCACCGCTGGCATCACGGACGGGCATGCTAAAAAGCGTTCGAACGATGAAGTTCACGGTGCGGCTGATAACGAGGCGCGATCGCGGCCAGTTTTCGGTGCCGCCCCCACGGACATAGCGTGAGCCGATCATGACATCCTTGTCCGACATCCCCGCCAGAAGGTGCGGAATGGCGCTGGGGGGATGGCTGAAGTCGGCGTCGAGATTGAGCATGAACTCGTAGTCGTGATCGATGGCATAGCGCATCGCCGTCAGCAACGCCGTTCCCAGACCGAGTTTGCCGGGTCGATGCAGCGGCTTGATTCGCGGGTCTTTGGCGGCCAACTCGTCGGCCAGGCGCCCGGTGCCGTCGGGGGAGTTGTCGTCGATGACCAGGATGTCCGCTTCCGGGGCCTGTTCGTGAATGGCCCGAATGAGCGGTTCGAGGTTGTCGCGCTCATTATAAGTGGCCATCGTGACCAAGAGTCTTGACAAAATGATTACTCCGGTGACGGTTCATGCTTGCATAGTACAGGTCTCTGGAACTATCCTACGAATGGAGTCGCGGGTCACCATCCAATAGAACGGCCAAGCGCCGCGGAGTTATCGACTATATGGCTGGTCAGTTTGTGATTGCTTGCCCGAAGTGCTCCCACCAGATGAAGGCGAACGCCGACCTCGTGGGGAAAAAGGTTCGCTGCAAACAATGCCAGAATGTCTTTCCCGTGGTGGCTCCCAAGGCGGCCGCGGGTAAGCCGGGCGCCGGACCGACGGACGCCCCGGCCGGTGGGAAGACCGGCCATGCCGACGATTTCATCGATCGCAACCCCTATACCATGCTCGAGGAAAACCTCGCGGCACGCTGCCCGCATTGCGCGCAGCCGCTCGACCCGCCCGACTCCGTTATCTGTCTGCATTGCGGCTACCACATGCGCAAACGGGAGCGGGTCGAGAGCAAACAGACCTATGAGCGAACCTTCGGCGACTATTTAATGTGGCACCTGCCGACCATCGGCTGTTTCTTCGGGATAGTCGCGTTGATCGGCTTCGACGTTTTCGTGGGATTCAGCGCCGAAGTGTGGCTCACCGGATCGTGGCTCGATAACGGCGATGGCGACTTCATCGTCAAACCGAGCATTTGCACGGTCTGGTCGGTGGTCATCACCATGTTTCCGATCTGGAAGATGGCCAAACTGATCTTCAAACGAATCTTCTACAATTTCACGCCGCCGGAACGGGTCAAGATCGAAAAGGAAGAGTAACGCGGGAGCCGGCCGGAGGAATCGCCCGTGCTTGCGAAGCTGAACACGTTTGCGCTGATGGGTATCGATGCCGTCGCCGTCGAAGTCGAAGTCGATGTCTCCGGCGGCTTGCCCAAAACGGTGTTGGTCGGCTTGCCCGAGGCTGCCGTCCGCGAAAGCGTCCATCGCATCGAGCGGGCTTTGGCCAATCTCGGTTACGATCGGCCGCGGGGGCGATGTGTCATCAATCTCGCTCCCGCCGACCTCAAGAAGGACGCCGGCGCCTTTGACTTGCCGATCGCGCTGGGCATGCTCGTCGCCACTCGCCAGATTCTCCCCGACCAGATGAAAGACTTCGCGACTGTCGGCGAGTTGGCGCTCGACGGCACCGTGAGGCCGATTCGCGGGGCGTTGTCGATTGCCATGGCCGCGCGGGCGATGGGCATCTGTAAGCTCATCGTGCCCTTGATCAATGCCGCCGAGGCCGCCGTCGTCGAAGAGGTCGCCGTCTATGGGGTCGGCAATCTGACAGAGGCAGTCGGACTGGTTACCGGCCAGGTGAACGTGAAACCCGCACCATCCGGCATGACCGAGATTCACGCCAAGCTGAACCAATACTCTGACGATTATTCCGACGTTCGCGGGCAGGAGTTCGCCAAGCGGGCGCTGGTCGTGGCCGCTGCCGGCGCGCACAACGTGCTCATGATTGGCTCGCCCGGCACCGGCAAGACCATGCTCGCGCGGCGTCTGCCGACGATCCTCCCACCACTGACACCCGCGGAGAGCCTCGAAACGACGCGCATCTATTCGGCTCTGGGGCGGCTGAAACCCGACGAGCCGCTCTTGGCGATTCGGCCGTTCCGCGACCCGCACCATACCATTAGCGACGCCGGCATGGTGGGCGGCGGAACGATCCCGCGACCCGGCGAAATTAGCCTCGCCCATCACGGCGTACTGTTCCTCGACGAGTTGCCCGAGTTCAATCGCCGAAGCCTGGAGGTGCTGCGCGAACCGCTCGAACGCGGCCAAGTCACGATCTCACGAGCCGTCCACGCGACCACATTCCCGGCAAGGTTCATCCTGGTGGCGTCGATGAACCCGTGCCCATGCGGCTACATGGGCGACCCAAAGCACGCCTGCAAGTGTTCGCCGATGCAGGTCGAGAAATACATGGGCAAGATCAGTGGACCGTTGCTGGATCGGATCGACTTGCATATCGAAGTGCCGTCTGTGCCGTATCAGGAACTGGCTGCCGCAGCCGATGGCACCAACAGCGCTCGGATGCGGGACATGGTTCAAAAGGCGCGGCAACGGCAAGCCGATCGCTTCCACGGTCGCGGGCTGAACAGCCAAATGAGCAGCCGCCAGTTGCGGAAATACACGTCGCTCAATGATGAATCACAACGGCTGCTGCGAACAGCGATGGAAGACCTCGGCCTTTCGGCGCGAGCGCACGACCGAATTCTGAAAATGGCCAGAACGATCGCCGACCTTGACGACGCGGAATCGATTCGTGTCGAACATCTGAGCGAGGCCATCGGCTACCGCAGCCTCGACCGGAGACTTTGGGCGAAATGAATCGAACATGGATCGGTGACTGCGATCGTTGCCGACAATGACCGTTTGGGCTACGCGATGCATCCTCCACTAACTCCGTTGCATCCTGACGACTTGCTGATACCTTCAAAGCTCGAAAGATTCCGCAAGTTGACCGACAAAGAACTGATTCAGTCGTTGAAGCCAGGAAAAGATGGCGCGCTAAAAGCCAGACCGGACGGGACAATGGTCGATGGACATCATCGAATCAAGATTCTCCGTGAGCGAGGCGTTGATGTCGATTTGTTGCCACGTGAAATTGTCCCCAAAGACCCATTGCCAGGGCTGCTGTAAAGAAAAAATGCAAGGAACGATACCAATGAAGACTGAATTCTCCTGGATCGGTGGCGCCTGGCCGGGGAGGTTGGCGATCATGCCGCGACCTCGGGGCGGCGAATGGTTGGCGGACGAGGTTGTCGCCTGGCGTCGGGCGTGTGTTGATGTCGTGGTCTCCTTGCTCACACCCGAAGAAATAGTCGAACTCGATCTGGGGAACGAAGCGACTCAAGTCCGAGCTGAGGGTATGGAGTTTGTCTTGTTTCCATGGCCCGATCGTGAGGTCCCTCCCTCAAAATTTCGCTTCGCAGAGTTGATAACAAGACTCAGCGGAATGCTTGACGATGGGAAGACGATCGTCGTGCATTGCCGGCAGGGAATAGGGCGAGCCGGTATGGTTGCGATCGCATTGCTTGAACGGTCTGGTGTGGAGGTAACCGCTGCGATGAGTCGGGTTAGCGAGGCTCGCGGTTGTCCGGTGCCCGAGACAGCCGAGCAACAACGGTGGATGTTTGACTTTGCAAGGTCTCCACTTCCCAATATTCCCAGTTGAGTGCCGTCGCTGGCATATCGACCCAGCAGAATCGCGACTGCATTCGCTCCACCATCCACGAACGAGTTTCCCCGGCCTGGTGAGTTTCTGTGCCCGTGTTCAGCGGTTGCAATCGATTCGTGTCGAGCATCTGAGCGAGGCCATCGGCTACCGCAGCCTCGACCGAAGACTCTGGGCGAAGTGAATCGAGTCGCGCGGGCGAAGATCGAGCGCCCTAATCTTTCTTCTCGTTGCGAGCGTAGACTCGATCTTTCATGTGGATCTGATCGCGGTTCCCATCGACCGTGAACGTGCCGTCATACTTTTCGTCCTTATACAGCCCCGTCAACCAACGGACGTTGTTCTTGGCGTCGAGTTCGTAGGTCCCCTCGGACAAGAACTTGTCGCCAATACCGGTTAAGACCCTGTACTTGTTTCCCGGCAAGATCTCGAGCATGTGCATGACTTGCGGAAATCGCGTCGGGCCGCTGAAAAAGGTCACCGTGTACTTGCCGATCCGAGGCTTTTCGTTGGGCGAAAAGGAATCGGAATCCGACCAAACAGTCATTCCCCTTCAGGGAACTGCGAGCGGGCGCCTTCAATCCTCAGATATTGGCCCGGTTGCTATCCCAGCACCTCATCGAGAGTCAGCCGGCGAGAATGGGATCAACATCGGCCGACCGGCCTGGGATAGCTAAACTGTAGCGGACCATGGGAATATGATGCTCTAAAGAGGCCGCGAGGTCTTTCATCAACAGTGTCTGCGAACTTCAGGGACTGGATCATGCAAGTCGAAGTGAGTACCGACATTCCCATCACCGAGACCGTCCTGAATATGGTCTCCGCGACGGTCGAAAGTGGCCTCGAGAGGTTTCAAGATCGGCTGACGCGAGCCGAGGTGCATTTGAAGAACTTCGAACGGTCAAAGCCAACCGTTCCCGCGAGTTGCAAGATCGAGGTTCGACCGGCGAGTCGTGGTCCCGTGGTGGCCAGTGATGATGCCTCGACGCTGGAAGAAGCGGTGAAGGGGGCTGTGGGTAAAATGTGCCGGCTTCTCGATTCGATGTTCGGCCGCATTGACTCGCATCGAGGCGGGACATGACGTGATCGTGGGCTTGCTTTGCTATGTGTCACGGCAACCGGCAAGCGCGTCGATAAGATGGATCGGTTTCGATACCCTCCATTCCGATCGAGTCCATGATTCCGGCAAGAGGGATGTCACCCCACGGCCGGAATCAGTCGCTTCATACTTTTTAGTCTGGTAAGCCAGTGTTGCCGCGAGGCGCGACAATCGGCGATCGATCATGAGCTGCCATTAGCGAAGAACGCGGCTGATGACTTCCGAGGCTCGTTTGACTTGGGTCGTTGAAACGTCAAGATGCGTACAGGCGCGGATGACCTGGGCACCCAAAGCGGCGACGCGAACCCCGTGCGATGCTAGTTTCGCCTCGACGTCTCGGGCCGTGCCGAGCGTGGGATCGACTTCGAACCAGACAAGGTTCGTCTCGACTTCGGCGGGCACCAGCCGCAGGCCGGGTGTTGCGGCAATGGCTTGGGCGAGGATTTGAGCGTTAGCGTGATCTTCAGCCAAGCGGTCCATGTGCTGATCCATCGCATGAAGGGCTGCCGCGGCAAGAATGCCCGCCTGTCGCATCCCTCCGCCGAACAACTTTCGGACCCGCCGCGCTCGGGCGATGAAGTCGCGGTTTCCCACCAACGCAGATCCGACCGGCGCTCCGAGACCCTTGCTAAAGCAAACCGAGAGCGAATCGAAGCACGCCGCCCATCGCGGGCCGGCTACACCCGTCGCCACAATTGCGTTCCATAGACGAGCGCCGTCGAGGTGCATTTGCAACCTCTGCGACTTCGCCCAGTTGCTGATTGCCTGCGTTGTCGTCAACGGATAAACGCGCCCGCCACCTCGATTGTGAGTGTTCTCGAGACAGACCAACCGCGTTCGGACGTAATGCTCGTTGTCGGGCCTTATCATCCCCTGAAGTTGCGCCAATTCGAGAATCCCATCCTTGCCGGGAAACGTGCGACAGGTCACGCCGCTCAGGACAGCAGGGCCGCCGGCCTCCCACACGTAGATGTGGCATGTCGCGTCGCAGAGCAACTCGTCGCCAGGGCGGGTATGGACACGAACGGCGATTTGATTCGCCATTGTGCCGGAGGGGACAAAGAGTGCTGCCTCCTTACCGAAATAGTCGGCGACCCTCTCTTGCAAATGGTGAACCGTGGGGTCTTCATCGAAAACGTCATCGCCAACGACGGCGGATGCCATGGCGGCTCTCATGGCCGGCGTCGGCTTGGTCAGAGTGTCGCTGCGGAGATCGATGGCGTCGGCGGTCATGGCTACTCGTTCGACTTGTCTTTGTCGTCTTCCTTCGTGTCTGGTTTGGGAGGCACCTTGACTCCTTCCTTGGGAATCTCGCCGGATTCCCAGCGATTCTCAATGAACCATCGACCGCCGATCTGTCGCAGGAAGACGGCGCGGCCCTTGATGTCCTTGTGAGTCACGCGAACCGTGGCGCCGGTGCCCTCGGCGGTGCCCTCATTTAAGATTCGGCGGAAATCGCGCATGGCCGTCATCTCTTCGCCGAAATGGATCGTCGTCTCTCGAACAAGCTCCTCGAATCGGCCGCCGAATTGACGGACCTTCTCTTCCACGAATGACGGTTCGGCGAGGTGGGCCAACAGGTAGTCGATTCGCTTGCGGTCGATGGCCTTGAGGACAGACCCCATGACCTGCTTGGGGCTTCCTTGTGGGTAAGTCTCGATATTTGAGGGAACGTTAAAACGTTCGGCGGGCGCCCCAGGCGGCTTGTCCTGAGCGAAGACCACCAGGGCAGGCATCATACCCACCACGAGCGCAACGACACGGCGCATGTCTGAATCTCCCGATCCGATCGGTGACAGCAACAACGTATCGGTAGGAATAACACGCCAAGGCGCCGGCGGCAATGCACGGTTGTGTTTTTCAATTGCAGGGGCAGTTCGTGTTGACTTTGGCCGGATTCATGGTGTCGCCGCGGCCGGCGATCATGCGATGCGGAAAACAGTCGCTATAATCAGCAGCATGCCAGGTAACTCATTCGGAGAGCGTTTTCGGGTGACGACGGCCGGTGTCAGTCACGGGCCGGGGTATCTGTGCATCATCGACGGCTGCCCGCCGGGGTTGCCACTTTCGGTCGAAGATCTCTTGCCCGACCTTCGCCGGCGCCGGCCGGGGCAGTCGCATCTCACAACCCAGCGAGACGAACCCGACTTGCCGGAAATCTGGTCGGGTGTGTTCGAAGGCCTTACCGATGGCACGCCGATCGGCATCTCGTTCCGCAACGCCGATCAACGTAGCCACGACTACGGCGATATCAAGGATAAATACCGGCCGGGCCATGCCGATTTCACGTTCGACGCGAAGTTCGGAATGCGTGACTACCGCGGCGGGGGACGATCCAGCGCTCGTGAGACCATCTGCCGAGTGGCCGCCGGGGCTATCGCCAAGAAGCTTTTGGGTCGACTCGGTGTGCGCATCGTGGGTTACGTCAAACAAGTCGGAACGATTGTCGCGGACGTCCCCGAACCGGCGGCCGTGACCCTTGACCAGGTAGAGGCCAACGCGGTTCGTTGCCCGGATCCTGCCGCGGCCGAGCGAATGATGACCTTGATCGACGAGGTGCGCAAGGATCGCGACTCGATTGGGGGAATCTGCGAATTGGCGGCCGTCGGCGTCCCGGCCGGCTGGGGGGAGCCGATCTTTGACAAGCTCAAAGCTGATTTAGCCAAGGCACTCCTGTCTCTGCCCGCAGTGACGGCCTTTGAATACGGGGCCGGCTTTGCGGTCGCCACAGCTCGCGGCAGCGACAACAACGACGCCTTCGTTCCCAAGTCCGGCCGGATCGGTACCGAAACGAATCGGCATGGTGGCATGCTCGGCGGGATTTCGAGCGGCGAGCCGATTCTGATTCGGGTCGCGATCAAACCGACGAGCAGTCTTCCGCGGCCCCAGCGCACCGTGACCCGTCAGGGTGAACCGACGGAAATCGTGACGCGGGGCCGCCATGACCCGTGCCTGCTGCCCCGATTCGTTCCGATGGGAGAGGCCATGATTGCCTTGGTCTTGGTCGATCATTGGCTCCGGTGGAAAGCTCAGTGTGGAGGGCGTTGACCTCGCCCCGATTGGGTGCATCTCATGAGACGACTCGGCGTTTTGACGCTCTCGATCGCCGTGCTTTTAACGGGCGCGGCTTCCGCCATCGAGATTCGCGGTATCGTTGTCGACACTCAGACCGGGCAACCGCTCCCGGCGCGGGTCTACCTTCAGGATGAGGCCGGCGGCTTCCATTTCGTGCGAATGGCATCCGCGACCGGGTCGGCCATCCGCTACGACAAACGCAATTGGATCAATCCCAGGTCGGTCGAACAGCATACGACACTCTCGGCTCACTCATTCGTCGCCGACGTGGCCCCCGGCAAATACATGCTGACCGTTGAACGAGGCAAAGAGTATTTTCCCGAGACAGTCTCGATCATCGTGCGCGACCAACCGGAAACCGTGACGGTCAAACTTCGCCGATGGATCGACATGGCCCAGCGCGGCTGGTACTCGGGCGAGACTCACTTGCATCGGACCATCGAGGAATTGCCGAACGTGATGCTCGCGGAGGATCTGAACGTCGCGTTTCCGCTTTCGTATTGGGTGACCAAGGCGTACACATCGCCATCGTCGGGCGATCGCAACATGGCCGGCGCGTTTCCGGCCAAGCTCGTGACCGTCGATGATCGGCACGTTATTTGGCCTCGCAACACTGAGTACGAGATCTTCACCGTTGGCGGCAAACGCCACACCCTTGGCGCCTTGTTCATTCTGAATCATCAGTCCCTTTTTGATCGGGGCATTCCGCCGGTCGGCGCGGTGACGGCCGCCGCCAAGGCCGAAGGGGCGCTGCTTGATATGGACAAACTCGATTGGCCATTTGGCATGACGCTGCCGCAATCCTCGGGGGCGACACTCTATGAGTTGGCCAACAATCACCTTTGGCGAACCGAGTTCGCGTTTCGTGATTGGAATACGTCGGCTCCCGGCTTTCTGGTCCCGCCCATCGCGCGGCAACGAGGCGGCGAGCGTGATTGGCTGCAGTACACGCTGGGTATGTACTACACCCTCCTCAATGCCGGGTTTCGACTTGTTCCGACCGCCGGTACTGCCAGCGGCGTTCATCCGGTGCCGGCGGGCTTTTCACGCGTCTACGTCCATTTGCCCCACGGCTTCGACTACAAAGCCTGGCTTCAAGGGCTTGCCGAAGGACGCAGCTTTGTCACGACCGGGCCCATGTTGTTCGCGAAGCTCGACGGCCGACAGGTCGGGGAGACTCTGCGCCTCGACGACAACAAAACGCGGGCCAGGGTCGAGGGCACCATCGTGAGTGAGCAGCCGATCTCGTATTTGGAGGTCGTGGTCAATGGCGAGGCGTTGGTGACGATCATGCCGCGGTCTACGAAGTCAACGGCGGGAGCCATCGAAACGACCTTCGCGACCGATGTGCCCTTTTCCACCAGTGGATGGGTTGTCGTGCGAGCCTTCGAGGACCGGCCCAACGGCCGGTTCCGATTCGCCCATACCGCTCCCTGGTGGATTGAAATCCCCGGACGCCCGCTCAAGCCTCGTCGTGAGGAGGTGGAGTATCTTGCGGGCCGAGTGCGGCAAGAGATTGCGAGAAGCCAAAGCGTCCTACGTGCGGAGGACTTGAAAGAGTATGAGGCGTCGATGGCCCGATTCAAAAGCCTCACGCCCCGACCCGAGGACATAGCCGAAGTTCGACGCCCTTCGACGGATGCGGACCTTCGTTTTTGGCTTGAAAACATGGTATGGCACCACCGATACTCACCAGATGAAATCCGTGCGGCCACGGGCATGAGCCGCGATGAAATCGAAGCCGCGCTCAAGAAATTCGATATTCACGAATCGAACTGTCCGCTGCGGGCCGGGTCCGAGCCGTTGCTCGTGCTGCCCTTCCCGGGAGGTCGGCATCCGAGAACCGGTTTTCGCGATGGGGCCATCGCCCCTCAGCGAGACACGAAGCTGAGCGTGTTTGCCCCTTGGAACGGCGGCGGTTATGCCGTGGTCGATCTGCCCGAGGCTCTGTGGTCGAACCTGGGCCTGACCTATCTGGCTCACACTCACATCCCGACCGTTTGGTCGCGCCAAGACATCAAGATGGCCCGACAAGAGTGGACCCGTCACGGGGACGGGTCGTTGCGCCACGAACGAACATTGCCCAATGGGATCCGCTTCGGCGCCAAGGCCACGCCGAAGCCGGACGGCGTTGAGATGGAGCTTTGGCTCCACAACGGCTCGGCGGAAACGTTGAGTGACCTTCGCGTGCAGGTTTGTACGATGTTGCAAGGACTGACAGGTTTCGCCGCCCAAACGAATCAAAACAAGCGATTTCAGTATCCTTGGGTGGCGGGATGCGACGAGAGCGGGCGCCGCTGGATTGTCACCGGTTGGAGTCCCACCCATCGAACCTGGGCCAATCCGCCCGTTCCCTGTCTCCATAGCGACCCGAAGTTTCCCGACTGTCCACCCGGTCAATCGCGACGGCTCCGAGGATGGTTGTCGTATTATGAGGGTGACGAAATCGAGGCCGAGATTCGACGCCTTGCGGAGAAGACCGGGATTCACCTGAAGCGATAACCGTGCGGAATGTCGGGATCGTGCCGCCATTAACCCGATCGCGGCTCGGCTGTTAGGTTGATGGCCCGCATTCGTCATCCCATCGAGGGTGATTGCGCCCGATGATTGGGGCGTTCATCCACGCCGGCTGACGGTAGGCTTTGATGGGTAAAACTACTTGTGACCCGGCCAAGGTCGTGCCACAATCTTACCTTGGATCATTGTGTTGATCGGTTGGGTTTGCCTTTGTTGAAGGATGCTCGCTAATGACCACGACTCGCCGATTTGGTGTGATGTTGGTCGCCATGTTAACGCTGATGGCGTGGACCGGCGTTAACCGGATGGCTGTTGCCCAAAAGCAAGCGGAACTTCCGAAAGACGAAGCCAAAAAAGGTGAACCGAAAAAGGACGCCGACGAGGATCGCGGCGATTTCGCCGAAGGTCTGTCACTCCCGACGGACTCCGAAGCGAGGCGACTGATTCAAGCGGCCAAGGATTATGCGAGCAGCAAGGATTGGAACACGGTCTGTGACTGTCTTCAAGGGTTGCTGGAAAACCGCGAGGATAGCTTCCTGCGAGTGAAGCGCAAGAAACCGGACGGGACCGATTATTCCAGCCGAGTCAGTATCCGCACAGAGGCCAATCGCCTGATCAGCGGCCTTCCCGCCGAAGGCCTGGAAATCTACAAGCAACGATTCGGGCAGAAGGCCCAACAGATGCTTCGCGAAGGCATCGAGCGAAACGATCCCCAAGTCTTGGCGGACGTCGCAACGCGATACCGGTATACCGAAGCCGGGGCGGAGGCGGGCGAGTTGCTCGGAATCTACTACCTCGATCGCGGACGCCACGTCGAAGCCACCGAGTATTTCAAGCAAGTGATCGATCGTCTTGCTCAGGACAAGCCCGAGATTCAAAAGCAGCATGGACCGCGAATTCACTTTCTGGCCGCTCTCGCTGCCAAGCGAAACGGGGATAACGCTTTGTCGGAGCGGTATTGGGCAAGGCTCACGGAATTGACCGGCGATGACGGCCTCAAGGTCGGCAAACAGTCGTATCCGATCGAACAGCTTCGCAAGGAGTTGGACCGCGATGCTCGCATCGGCGTGTTGGCCCAGACAGGCTACCCATACTACCGCGGGAATCTGAGCCGGACGGCCCAAAACGTCGGCGGTACGCCTTTCCTCGAGCCGCGATGGGAATGGGCAATGGTCCCCAGCGAGGAACCCTCAAGCGGAACCAGTCCCGATTATTCGCGGGCGATCAAGTGGGTTACTGACAAGGTGAACTACGCGTTGAAGCAGGCGGATCAGGGAAGCCAGCGCCGGCCGGCGTTGCCTACGTTCTTTCCGGTTGCTGCCAACGGCAAGATCATCTTCCGAACTTTCGATGGCGTAAGCGCCTATTACCTACGCGACAATCCCGCGGAAGGCGGCAAGGCGGGCGAACTGGCTTGGAAATCAGACACCAAGGCCGGGTTGTTTAACTTGGCCCAATCGAATCTGACGACCGTCGAGCAATGGTGGCAACTCTATACCAACAGCGGTGGAGCGGCGGCAGCGATGCTGACCTCGCTTCTGTTTGAGAATGCCCAAGTCGGCACGCTCAGCCACGACAACCAGTGTGTGTACTTTGTCGATGACATCGGGATTCACCCACACCCGCAACTCACCATTCAAATGGCAATGGGTGGGCAGCAGAATCAGGGGCCGTTCAAGGACTTTGTCGAAACCGGGCGACTCTGTGCGGTTGAGATTGCCTCAGGCAAACTGATGTGGCAGATCGGCCATCGATCAATGAAGACTCGCGGCAATAACGGCGGGGCGCCCGCGGTCGGCGGCGCGGCACCCGGGGCGCCGGCCGCCAGCTCCGTCAATCCGGTGGACGATCTCGATGAGGCCTACTTCCTCGGTCCCCCGTTGCCGTTGGGCGGCAAGCTTTACTTGATGATCGAACTGAATGGCGAGTTACGCTTGGTTTGCATGGATCCCAGCCGGTACGAGGCGAGCCGAGTTGAGCCGTTTGAAAAGGCCCCCGCGATTCTGTGGATGCAGCCCATCGGCAATGCGAACAATCGCTTGGCCAGCGACATTTTGCGCCGGGTTAACCCGGTCCACCTGGCTTACAGCGACGGCGTACTCGTTTGCCCTACCAATGCCGGTGCTGTGATCGGTGTCCATCTACTATCTCGAAGTTTGTTGTGGGCCCATTCGTACCGAGCCGCCAAAGCGACACCGGCCGATCCGGGAGCGCCCAATCCATTTGGTGGACCGTTTCGGGGACGGGGCGGGCGTTTTCGTGGTGGTGACGTTGAGATGCTCACGAGTCTGAATCAGGAACGCTGGCGTACCTCGGCGCCGGCGGTCGTCAACGGCCGGATCGTCTTTACGGCCCACGATAGCACGTCGGTCCAATGCTTGCGGCTGACCGATGGCGAGTTGCTTTGGGAAGTCCCGCGAGCCGAATCCGATCTCTTCATGGCCGGCGTGTACAACGGCAAGGTCTTGGTCGTCGGAAAGGAGAAGATCCGCGCTCTGGACCTTATGAACAATGGCAAGGTCGTTTGGGAAACCGCGGTCGGTTTGGCGTCGGGGCAGGGCAGTGCAACAAAGGATCACTACTACCTACCGCTCAAACGTGGCATCGACAGCAAAGAACCGCTCGTCTGCGCCATCGACATCAACACCGGTCGAATCGTATCGCAGACCAAAGCTCGCAAGGGCGATGCCCCTGGAAACCTCGTATTCTTCGAGGGCGATGTGTTTTCGCAGTCGGCCATGACGGTTTCGGCCTTCCCGCAACTCGACATCAAACGTGCCGAAATGGACAAACTGCTGGCCAAGAATCCCAATGACCCCGTGGGGTTGACGGAGCGAGGCGAGTTGTTGCTCGATCAAGGAAGGCTCGAGGCTGCCATCGCGGATTTGAAAAAGGCCCTTGAAAACCGTCCCCCCGAAACGGTTCGGCACAAGGCGCGAACGAAACTCTACGATGCCCTCACGACGCTGGTTCAGGACCAATTCGCCAAAGCCGAAGAGCATCTCGATCTTTACAAGGACTTGTGTGAGACGGATCTTACGGGCGCGGATCGAACGAAGCGGCTGTCGAAGTTCTTCGTCCTCGTCGGCACCGGGCGCGAGTCGCAGGGCAAGCTCGTTGCCGCCTTCGAGGCGTACACGGCATTTGGAAGCCTGAACGGGAACGAAGAACTCGTCTCGGTCCCCGATCAGCCGGGGACGTTGGTGCGACCCGACGTGTTTGCCCGAGGCCGCATCGCTGCTATGTTGGCCAAAGCCTCGCCTGAACAACGCAAGCCGCTCGAGAACCTGATTGCCGATCGCTGGGCGGAAGTGAAGAAATCGAACGACCTCGACAAACTTCGCGGGTTCGTCAAGATGTTCGGCACGCTCTCCAGCACGGGTCGCGAGGCCCGGCTACTCTTGGCGGAACGGCTCATTGCCGGCAACGAAGCCGAACAACTCGATGCCCAGGTTCAGCTTTATGAACTCAGCGCGTTGCGTGAGGATCCCGCGACCGCGGCTCGGGCCGTCGATGCCCTGGCGCGTCTGATGATTCGCAAGGGTCAACTTGAAGATGCCGTCGCCTTCTACCGGCGCCTTGGCGAGGAGTTCGCCAATGTCAAGGTACGCGACGGCAAGACCGGCGCCGAACTCTTCAACGAGCTATTCACCGACAAGCGATTTCTGCCGTATCTGGAGCCGGATCGACCCGGGATGGTGGGCAAGTTCCGTTTCAACGAGCAACTGGGCCCGCACGCCATCGATGGCAGCCGATTCACGTTTCTGCCCGAGGGGGATTTGCTCCCTTTCTTCCGCCGACATGATTTGATCTTTGAAACGACAGGCACTTTTTGGACGTTCCGTTTGATAAGCAAAGATGGAAGGTCGCGAATGGCAGTTTCGGGTATCCCGGCGAATCCGTATTTGGTTCAACCGCCGCAACCGGGGGCCAGCCCGGTTGCGATCCGTTTCGCACAGGCTCGCGGTCATCTGTTGGTCATGACGCTCAACCATTTCGTGTATGCGGTCGATCTTGCCGATCGAAAGGTTCTGTGGAAATACGACCTTCAAGGAAAAGTGTTCGCGGGCAATCAGTCCAGCAGCAGCATTCCCGATGGCGAAGGAGGAATGACCCTTCATTATTCGGATAATGAACGCCATCGCGTTGTGATGGCCGGGGTCATGGAAAGCAACTCCGTATGTTTGATGACGCGAGACGGATTGGTCGCGATTGATCTAACGACGGGCAAGGAAATATGGCGACGGGCGTCAGGTGTTGTCGCGGCGAATTCCAAAGTCTTCGCGAGTGCCGATCATTTCTTTGTGCAGGAGTTCAGCCTTAATGGTACGGCTGGGGCGACTTATGCCTTTCGTACCGTTGATGGCATGAAGATCGAGATCCCCGACTTTGGGCCCTTGCTTCAGCCACAGCGGCGACTCGGAATTGTCAACGGGCGCATTCTTGCGTTTGATGACGACGCGGATGGCTCGAAGATTCTCCGGCTGTACGATCCTCTGACCGGTGAAGACACTTGGCGGCAACCATTTCCGGCCGGAACGAAAGCGGCCTTCAATGACGAGGAACGGCACATCGGGTTAGTCGAACCGTCGGGAATCGTCCATATCTTAGACGCCAAGTCCCGCAGGACTCTGCTGAAGGTGACCGACCCGAACAACCGGATTGAGTCGGCTCACCTGGACAACGTTAAGGAAACGGCGCTCCTGGTTGATCGCGACAACTACTATCTTGTTCTCAATCGGCCGATCGACGGCGGCACGTCGCTCGCCCCGGCATTTGGATATGGCGTCCGATCGATTCGGCTCAACGGAACGTGTTACACGTTTGATCGATCAACCGGCGATGTTTGGCATACGGGACAGGTGAACAACCAGATGATCGTCCTGGATAGATTCCGTGAGCTTCCGTTGTTGGTGTGCGCCGTGAATCGAGGAAGCACCAATCGAGTGGGCACGACGCCAGGCGTCGCCATCGAGGTGTTCGACAAGCGTAGCGGCAAGAGTTTGCTTCCAGCGAAGATGTACTCCGCCAACGGCATCTTTCAGCCGATTCACTTTGACCGTGAGTCCGGCCTGGTCGAGTTGACTCGGCATGACATCAAGATTCAGTTTGCTCCCGAAGGTTCCGATGCCGCTCGTTCGTTTAGTGATTCATCTGCCGGCCGAACGGACGCTCCGCAGGCACCGCATATTCGACCCGGCATTCAGATAATTCGCCCCGTAATTCGTCCGGCGCCGCCGAAACCGCCCCAATAATTCACGACCTCTCCAAGGGAGATTGACATATGCGTTCTCCGCTTGCCATTCTGGCTTCCGCCCTCGTCATTGCGTCAACGGCGTCGTTGGCACGAGCCGATGAATTGACACAGCGCGAGCAGGAGATGGTGACCAAGGGCCTCGACTGGTTGGCAAAGAACCAGTTTCGTGATGGTCATTGGGAGGCCAACGGCGGCCATTATCCCGTAACCATGACGGCGATGGCCGGCGTGGCCTTGCTCATGGAGGGCAGTACGCTTCGCGAAGGCAAATATAGCGACAACGTTCGCCGTGCTGTCGATTGGACGCTTGATCGTGTCCAGGCCTCGGGGCTGATTGCCAATACGAACAACCCCCAGGAAATGGAACGGTACATGTACGCTCAAGGCTTCGCGACCCTGTTTCTCGCGAGCGTTTACGGTGAGGAAGACGACAACGATCGGCGCAAACGATTGGAAAAGGTCCTGACGAAAGCCGTCGAGTTTATCGGCAAAGCCCAGACCGACCGGGGAGGTTGGGGATATGTCACGTCGGTCGATGGCGGCGGATTCGACGAAGGCTCAGTGACGATCACTCAGCTCCAGGCGCTGCGTGCGGCGAAGAATGCCGGGATCGTCGTTCCGAAGTCGATCCTCGACAAAGCAGTCAAATACTTGAAGGATTGCACGACCGAACGCGGCGGGATTATCTATAGCCTTTCGAGCGGTCGCGCGATGGGCGGCGAGCGCCCGCCTTTGACAGCCGCTGCCGTGGCCTGTTCGTTCTCCGCGGGTGACTACAACAGCGACTATGCCAAGCGCTGGATCGAGTTTTGCCGCCAGCACATCCCGATCGACAAGACGGGTCGTGACACGTTTCACTGGGAGTACACCCATTACTACTACGCCCAAGCGATTTACGTATTGGGAAATGATCGCTATGCGCAGTTGTTCCCGAAAGCGCCCGCCGACCAACACCTGACGTGGAAGAAATACAAAGAGATCATCTTCGACTTCCTCCATAGCCGCCAGAATGCCGACGGCAGCTGGAGTATCAGCCATGTCGGTCCTGTGTTTTCAACAGCGGCCTGCCTCACTATGCTGCAATTGGATAATGCGACGCTCCCAATCCACAATCGCTGACCCTCGCTTCGGCACGGATGCCTGTTGCCGGCCGCCCCAGCGCCTCGATCCGATTCGGCGTCGTCAATGGTGCCGGCCGATCGATGGCGATGCCGGCATGTGTCGCGTGATCGAAACGACGAGACCACCTGTGCGTTTTGACCCTCCTTCCTTGTCGCCCCTGCCGGATGCGGTCAGGGGAGATGCTAAACTGAGAAGACCATGAGTGAACCCGTTACCGTCCTTCCGGTCGAATCTTCGATGTCTGCCGATGACTTGGTCGCGGGGCGCCGCCTGCGGGACGCCTTCACGAACCTCAAACAGCAACTTGGGCGCGTGATCGTCGGCCAAGATCAGGTGATCGAACAGTTGCTCATTGCGCTCTTTACCAAAGGCCATTGCATTCTCGAAGGTGTGCCGGGTCTGGCTAAGACGCTGATGATCAGCACCTTGGCGAAGTGTTTGTCCCTCGATTTCAGCCGCATTCAATTCACGCCCGACCTCATGCCGTCGGACATCACGGGCACACAAGTCATTGAAGAGAATGTCTCCACGGGTCAGCGTGAATTCCGATTCTTGCCGGGTCCTCTCTTCGCCAACGTCATTTTGGCCGACGAAATCAACCGCACGCCACCCAAGACGCAGGCGGCTCTATTGGAAGCGATGCAAGAACGTCAAGTGACCGTCGGGCGTGTTCGTCACAAGCTCGGCAATCCCTTTTTCGTGCTGGCAACCCAGAATCCGATCGAGCAGGAAGGTACTTATCCACTGCCCGAAGCTCAACAAGATCGGTTCATGTTCAAAGTCTTTGTCCGCTATCCGAGCTTCAACGAAGAGTTTGAGATTGCTCGGCGGACGACGGCCCTGCAAATGGACGAAGTAACCCCAGTGCTGACGGGTGACCAGATTCTTGAACTGCAAACCTTGGTTCGCAAGGTGCCGGTGACGGATCATGTGATTCGCTTCACGTTGGCGTTGGTCCGGCAGACTCGTGTCGGCGAACAGGGCATCCCTAAGTTCATTCGCGAGTGGCTCTCCTGGGGGGCCGGCCCGCGTGCAGTTCAGAATCTGGTGCTCGGCGCCAAGGCTCGCGCGCTGTTGTATGGACGGACGGAGGCCAATACCGACGACATCAGGGCTCTTGCGGCTCCGGTATTGCGCCATCGAATCCTAACGAACTTCACGGCGGCATCCGAGGGTGTCACGCCCGATTCGGTCATCAAGCGCCTTGTGGACGAAACGCCGGCTCATGACAGCGAACTGACACGCGATGAACGATTCAAGAAGATCTTCTCTTCTTAGTCGCCGGCGACGGGGGACAATCTGCCCTGAGTCTTGTGGTGTATTCGACGCCCGGAGAGTTCGACGAACCATGGCCAATCCCGACGATCCCCGCCGGTTTCTGCACCCGGCCACCATCGCCAAGACGTCGCGACTGCAAGTTCGCGCACGCCAAGTGGTGGAAGGGTTCCTGACCGGTATGCACAAAAGCCCGTTTTTCGGCCACTCCGTGGAGTTCGTCCAGCACCGCGAGTATGTCCCGGGCGACGACATCCGCCACCTCGATTGGAAGGTGTGGTCAAAGACCGATCGCTTCTACATCAAACAATTCGAGGCGGAAACCAACCTTCGATGTACTCTCGTACTCGACGTGAGCGAGTCGATGCAGTACGGCGAGGCGAAACACCGCAAGGCCGGCACGCTCAATAAGTACGAGTATGGCTGTACCATCGCGGCCTGTCTTGCCTATTTGCTGTTGCGGCAGCAAGACACGGTTGGCTTGGTTAGCTTCGATTCGGATGTTCGTCAGATTGTTCCGGCTCGCAGCGCGCAGCACCACATTGACGCGCTGGTAAATGCGATGGATGCCAGCCGGCCCCGTCAAAAGACCGACCTGGAAAAGATCTTTCGTCGAGTGACCGAGTCGTTTCCCCAGCGAGGGTTGATCGTTGTCATTTCGGATCTCCTTGCCGATCGTGAGCCGATGATGCGCGGGCTGGAAATGTTGCGGCATCGTAAGCACGACGTCTTGGTGTTCCACTTGCTCGATGACGACGAGCTGGTGTTCCCATTCGCGGGCACGACCCGGTTCGAGGGCATGGAGGAGTTGCCCAATCTTCTGTGTGACCCCCGAGCGCTTCGCGATGGTTATTTGGAAGCGCTCAACGAGTACCTTGTCGAGGTCCGCCGAGGTTGCACGAGGATGGGCATCGACTACGCCCTGATCAAGACGAGCGATTATCTGGATGCCGTGTTGGCGAAATTCCTTGGACTGCGTATGCAGGACCGGCGATCCCTTACGTCCCATTGAGAGCGATTCATGTTCGAGTTGTTCGTCAATCCTTGGACAATGGCCGCCGGTACGGTGCTTATTAGCAGCCCGATCATCATCCATTTGATCAACCGGATGCGTTTTCGGCGCGTGCGCTGGGCCGCGATGGAGTTCCTGCTCAAATCGCAGAAACGAAACCGGCGACGGGTCATTATCGAACAAATTATTTTGTTGTTGTTGAGAATCATCCTGGTCTTGCTGGCCGGATTCCTTCTAGCGCGATTTCTCGGAGCGTTGGCCGGCCCGCAACAGAATACCGTTCATCTGATCTTGCTCGATGACACCCCGAGCATGGCTGATTTTCACCGCGAAGACGGGCAAGAGAAAGACGCCTTTCGTCAGGCCAAGCGGGTGATCGTCGAGGAAATTGCGCAATCGGCAGCCTACGCGACAACGGCCCAGAGCCTCATTGTGCTTCGTTTGAGCGCCCTGGAGACGCCTCGGCGAATCGATCGTGTCAACGCGGCCACCGTCGATGAGCTGAGGAGTTTTCTTGCCGAGATTGAGCCATCAACCATCCACGTCGAGTTGGCGAAGGGACTGGACGCCGCACAAGCCATCTTGGAACAACACGCGCGTGATCGGCGGATGCTCCACATCGTCTCGGATTTTCGCACGGGCGATTGGTCGGGGTCGCCGGCCGACGGCATCCGGCAGGCCATCGAACGTCTGACCCAGGCCAAAGTCGACGTCCATCTGCTCGATTGTGCCCATCCCGTAAGGGCCGAGTCGCAACGGACTGCGGTCTATCACGACAATCTGTCCATTGTTGAGTTCCAGCCGGAGACTCGCACGGCGGCTCGCTTCGTCCCGGTCGAATTCACCGTCGGTGTCGCCAATTTCAGCAATAGCGAACGCAAAAACGTTCGGGTGACGGTCAAAGTAAAAGGAGCGGAACGCGCTGAAGGATCGTTCACGATGCCCAGCGTCATGCCGGGAACCGTCACGGTCGGAACATTCATGATCTCGTTTGATCAACTCGGCGCCAATCCTGTGAGCGTCAATCTCGAAAACGAGGAAGCGGGACTCCTGATCGACAACACGCGGTTCGCCGTCGTCGATGTGCGCGAACGGCTGCCATTGCTAATTGTCGAGGGCGATTCAAAATTCAAGGGGACACCCGAGGGTGAGGCCTATTTCCTTCAGTCATTGTTCGCCGAATCGACTCGCGGTTACGATGTGCAGTTGCGCAACGCGGCCGATCTTGAGAAGCTAGATCTTTCGCAATACCCTTCGATCTATCTGCTCAACGTTCCACGCCTCAGCGACAAGGCCACCCAAAACATCGAGAAGTATGTGGCTGCCGGCGGCGGGTTGGTCTTCGCGATGGGGAATGAGATCAAGCCTGACTATTACAACAAACTTTACGCTGATGGCAAAGGCGTCTTTCCCGTGCCGTTGGCCGATAAGCCTTCGGAGCGTCTCGACGAGAAAACCCGATTCTTGCGGATGTTCGACAAACAGCAGAAGATCTACGCTCGGAACGAGTCGCATCCCATCTTCACCCGCATCTATCGCGATGAACGGACACGCAATCGCTCGCGCGAGAACAACAAATACCTCGTCTATATCTCGATTGATCAATATTTCCCGGTGTTGCGTTCCAAGTGGACCGCCCAGCCCGGAGTCGTGGACGAATTACTGACGTTGCCGAATAGTCGCTCAATCGATGATTACAAAGACGAGACTCAGAATATCCTCAATGCCTTACCGATCGAAGACCCGCGATTTGAGCGATTTAAGGGAGTCCTGACCCAGCACCGAAATCAGATTCGAGCCGTGCTTCTCGAAGGAGGCGCCTTGTATCGTTTGGTGTCGCCGTTGGACCAGTTACTCAACGATAGTGGCGTGACGAACGACGCCAATCGCCCGAATCTTCAGGAGTTTTGGCAGCGCCCCGAGCAACTCGATCTTCGCGTCCGATTGGCACGACTCATCGACGCCGTTCGTTACGGCGACCCTCTGATGGTTGCCAAGAACTTTGGCAAAGGCCGAGTGGTCGCGTTCTTAACCTCGGCGGGTACGGCCTGGAACAACCTTCCGAATTTCACCGGCGAAGCTTACTACGTCATGCTCATGGTCGAGATGCAAAAATTCCTCGCCAGCAGCGGCGCCGACCTGAACCTGAAACTTGGACAAACGTTTGAGTTTGATGTCGATGCCGGCCGTTACGACAGCAAGATGCGCCGGTTCTTTCCGCCGAAGCCATCGCTGGTAGCTCGGCGAGGCCCCGCGACGGAGGAGAACGTGGACGCCGGAGAACAACCCGGCGAAGTCAACGGGCCTCGATTGCGGTTTTCATTTTCCGATGCTCGCGTGCCCGGTGTCTATGAGTTTCTGTTGACTCGCAAGGACGATCCCGCCCCGGATGCCAAACCCGTACCGGCGAAGGCAGCCGACGGCGATCGCAAGGCCCAAGACGTATTTGCCTACGCGTTCAATGTGGATGCCGCCGCCGAGGGCAATTTGCAGCGGGTGACCCGTGATGAATTGAGCGCGGCTGCCCCGAATTGCCCGTTGCATACGCCGGGTTCCGGCTGGGCCGACACCGTGGTCAAGCAGAAGAAGAGCGATCTTTCCGAATCCGTTTGGCTCTACCTGGTCTTCCTGCTCGTCTTGGTCATTGAACAAGCGATGGCGGTTCGACTGAGCCATCACGGTCGTGACACAGCCCCGGTTGCCGCATGATAGCGGACCGAGAGAGAAGCGAACAGCCATGAACGATACTCCCGCGACTCAATCCGAATTCGTGCTTCGGCGATTCTCCGAGGCCGCGACGCTGTTCGGATACGAAGTGCATCAAGCCATCTGGTGGCTCATTCTGGGAATGGTGCTGCTCGCCGGTTTCGCCTATGTGATTTGGATGTATGCGAAAGATAGCCGATCGGTCCATCCGTTATGGGCGATTCTCCTGGCGGGGTTGCGTTGCACGGTCTACATCCTCCTGGCTTGCGTATTTCTGTTGCCCTCATGCCAAACGTGGGAGCGCACCGAGAAACGGTCTCGCATCGTGGTGTTGTTTGATATTTCCGACAGCATCTCGCGTGTTACCGATGATCGTCCATCGGAAGGCGTGCCCATCGACAAGTTGCCGACGCGGCTCGACAAGGTCATGCGCTTTCTCTCCGACCCGCAAGTGTCATTTCTGTCGCGATTGATGGAGAAGAACCCGGTCGTGGTCTATCGTTTCGGAAGCCGACTCGACGAGGACTCTCAGACGATCGCGCCGGACTCCACATGGGACGACAAGGAATGGTCGGCGTGGCTGAAACTTGATCTGAAGCAATGGCTCACTCAGGGACTATCGCCGGACGGGAAGCAGTTGCTGCGGGCACATCCTGAATTTGCAGGCGATGCGCCGGGAACTGCGGAGTGGGCGATTCCTTGGCTTCGGAAGAGTGAAGAACTCATCATGCCACCCGTCGCGGCCGAGGGAGCGCCCGGGCCTCGATTCACCGCCGCCGATCGCCAACGGCTGCTCGATAATCGCGAAAAGCTCGAAAAGCGAATCGAGGTTTGTCGGCAGTTGCTTCAAGGGACCAATGTCGGCGACTCCGTTCTGTCGTTGATCAATCGTGAATCAGCCAACATGGTCCAAGGCGTTGTCGTCATCAGCGATGGCCGCAGCACGCAAGGTGCGGAGTCGTCGATCGCCGAGGTTCGCGCCCTCGCTCGCAAAGCGAGCATTCCGATATTCACGGTGATGATTGGCGAAGATCGGTTGCCGGTCGGTATTCAAATCACGGATGTGCAGACCCCCGGTTATACCCCGCCGGATGAGAAGTTCGTGATTCGGGCCGAAATTGACGGCGTCGGTCTCGCCGGCAAAGAGAAACCGGTGTTTCTCGATATCTACAAGCCGGGCGATGACCATCGCAAGGTGAAGCCGACGTTTACCATGCCTGGCAAGGTACAGTTTCAGCCCGGTGAGCCGCCGCACGGACAGGTCGAGTTCGGCCTCGACCCCGACCCTCAAGACGCGAAGGATAAGTTGCCGCCGGAGCTGTACAAGCCTGCCAAGGAAACCGAAGGGAAGAAACCGGAGTACCTCGAGGGCGAGTGGCGGTTCATCGTCCGTGTTCCCAAGGACGAGAACGAGGTCTATGCGGGAAAGGAACACATCAGCAACGTTGTCGCCGTTCAAGTCATCAAGCGCCCGTTGCGAGTCCTGCTGTTTGCCGGCGGCCCGACACGCGAGTTCCAATTCGTCAGAACCTTATTCGTTCGTGAAAAAGACGCCAAACGAATGGAGTTGAGCGTCTTCCTGCAAAACGAAGGTCGCGATGGCCGAGATGTTCAGGATGTTGAACCGGAGCGGCGCCTTGGCCGGTTTCCCTCTTCGTTGCGGCTCGACGACGATCCGAAAGAGAACATCAAACAGAAATACTACAATTTGGCCCAATACGATCTGGTGGTTGCCTTCGACCCGGATTGGTCGGAGATGCAGCCGGAGCAACTAAACCTCCTTCGAAGTTGGATCGATGCGCAAGCCGGTGGCCTTGTCGTGATTGGTGGGCCGATCAACCTGTTTCAGTTGGCCCGCGGCGATAGCCTCAAGCCGTTGCTCGAGATTTTCCCGGTGATTCCCGGCGATAGCGTCTTGGTTGGCGTCAGTGGCGGCGGTCGACGGACCGCCAAACGGCCTTGGTATCTAAACTTCCCCGGCGCCTCACCAGAACTAGAGTTCTTGAAACTTGACGAAGACAACCCCCATCCGCTCGCGGGCTGGGATGACTTCTTCTTCCAGAAGGAGAAACGCGAGGACAAAGATCTGGAGGCCAAGCGCGGGTTCTACAGCTTCTACCCCGTGACGAGCGTCAAGCCCGGGGCAAATGTGATTGCGAGTTTCGCCGACCCGCAGGCCCGCATGGCGGACGGAAAGGAACAGCCGTTCTTGGTGTCGATGAACTATGGCAAGGGCAAGTCGGTTTTCGTGGGGTCCGGCGAACTATGGCGGCTTCGACGATTCAAGGAGATCTATCACGAGCGGTTCTGGATTAAGCTGGCTCGTTACGCGGCCAGCGGCAGCCGGACGCGCCAGAATCGGCGAGGTGTACTCGTCATGGGCAATCAGTTCACGGCTGGCAGCTTTGTTCGCATGGAAGCTCAACTGTTTGGGCCCACGCTTGAGCCGTTACCGGAAACCACGGGCGTAAAAGCTTTCATTAGCCCCGCCGACTCGGAAGATCCCAAGGATCGCCGTGAGTTTGAATTGGCCCCAAAGCGCTCGTCGGTACAGTGGGCCGGTTGGTTCCAAGGACGGCATCTGGCAACGTCACCGGGCGAGTACAAACTCGAGTTGCTTGTGCCGGGCAGCAGCGACATGTTGCGGGCCAAGTTCACGGTGAAAGAGTCGAATCCCGAATTGGACATGGTGCGCCCTGATCCTGCCGCGATGTACCACTTGGCCGGCGTCATCGACGAAGTGCTGCCGCGGCTGGAGAAACCGACCGCCGATCGGCTTCGGGAAGTTCTCAGCTCTCGGCGTGTGAAGTCCGACAAGCCGGCAGTTGAAGCTGACCCGGACTCGGACAGGTTTGCCGATTCGCCGCGACTCTTCTTCGACCTGAAGACTGCCGAGATTATTCCTAATTGCATGAGTAGCGAAACAAAGGTGCAAGATAATCGCGGCGCGATCAACGACCTTTGGGACAAAGGCCCGACGTTGTTCCACGACAAGGACGGGCAACCCGTCACGGTGGCGTGGGTGTTGATCGGTATCGTCGGCCTGTTGTCCCTGGAGTGGCTGACGCGGAAACTGCTCCGATTGGCCTAGTGCATTGTCACAGCTTAATCTTCGGGTTGTGGTACGGGTTTCCTAACCCGT
>CAZESP010000041.1:0-46028 GCA_964515185.1 uncultured Alcaligenaceae bacterium | reverse complement strand
CGACATTATCGTGTCGCCGCCATACATCAACTAAGGGCAACGACGGGTGGATGTCCGACTGACCTATAGAGATTTCGGGCCTTCTAGTAGAATCACCCCCTATCACCCGACACGGAATCGAGTCGAGCGGAGAACGAGGAGATGGCGGAGAATATCCAGTCAGTTTCGATTGCGCATGAAACGCGGCGACGCTACCTGAATTACGCTTTGTCAGTCATCATGTCGCGAGCCCTGCCCGACGTTCGGGACGGGCTGAAGCCGGTACAGCGTCGCATTCTGTACACGATGTATCACGACTTGCATCTGACGTTTGACGGCCGGCCGCGAAAGTGTGCCAAGATCGTCGGTGACGTCACGGGCAACTATCACCCGCATGGCACGGTCCCCGCTTACGAAGCACTTGTCCGCCTCGCTCAGGCGTGGGTCATGCGCGAACCGCTCGTTGTGGGGCAAGGCAACTTCGGCTCCGTCGATGGCGACCCGCCGGCCGCCGAGCGGTATACCGAGGCCAAACTCGCCGCCATCGCCGAAACCTTGATGAGTGAGTTGCGGCAACAGACCGTCGAAAAGCGGCCCAACTACGACAACACACGTGAGGAGCCTGTTGTCCTTCCTGCTCAATTTCCGAATCTGCTCGTCAATGGCTCGGCGGGCATCGCCGTTGGGTTGGCGACCAACATTCCCCCCCACAATCTCGGCGAAGTTTGTCGGGCGTCTGTCTACTTGATCGAGAACCCCGATGCCACGACGGCGACCCTGCTCGATCGCGTCAAGGGGCCTGATTTTCCTCTTGGCGGCAAAATCGTTACCGATCGAGCCACGCTGCGGCAGATCTACGAAACGGGCAACGGGTCGGTGCGCCTTCAGGGCGAGTGGAAGATCGAGGAGAACGGGAAGAAACGGCAGATTATCATCACGTCGATCCCGTATGGCGTCGAGAAAGGAAAACTGGAAAACGACATCGGCGCCATCATCGAATCGAAGAAACTGCCGCACCTCACGGGCCTAACCAATGAATCGAATGAACGCATGGGCCTGCGTATCGCCCTGGATATTCGGAGTGAGGCCGACCCGGCCATGGTCATGGCCTATCTGTACAAACACACTCAGTTGCAGCAATCCTTTGCATTCAACCTAACATGCCTTGTGCCAGGCCCCGACGGAAAGCCGCGCCCGGAACGGGTTGGCCTCAAGGCGATCCTGCGCTATTTCCTCGACTTTCGTTTCGAGACCGTGAAACGCAGATTTGAATATGAACTCGCTCAGCTTCGACGGCGAATTCACATTCTCGAAGGGTTTCAGATCATCTTCGATGCTCTCGATAAGGCCCTAAGACTTATCCGCGAAAGTTCCGGGAAGGCCGACGCCGCAGAGAAACTCATCAAAGCATTCAAGATCGACGAGATTCAAGCCGACGCCATTCTCGACGCGCAGTTGTACAAGATCGCGCAATTGGAGATTCAGCGAATCCTGGACGAATTGGCGGAAAAGAAAAAGGAAGCCGCCCGAATTGAAGGGATTCTCAAATCGAAGTCGAAGCTTTGGGGCGTCGTCCGCGACGAGTTGACCGCCATCGAACAGAAATACGGCGAGCGGCGCCGGACACGGATGGCCACCGACGAGGACGTTTTGGAATTCGACGAAGAGGCCTATATCGTCCGGGAAAACACCAACGTTGTCCTGACCCGCGACGGCTGGATCAAGCGTGTCGGTCGGCTCGCATCGGTCGAGGGCACGCGAGTCCGAGAAGGCGACGCGGTTCTGGCTGTCGTGCCGGGCAGTACGCTCGATTGCGTGGCGTTCTTCGCCGACGATGGTACCGCATACACGATGCGCATTAACGAAGTCCCCGCCAGTTCGGGGTATGGCGAGCCGATCACGAAGTTCTTCGTGTTGGACGATCAGGTCAAGATCGTCGATGCCATCACGACGGACGCGAGATTCACGCCTGTTGATACCCCTCCGGCGAACGGCGAGCCGGCAGGCCCTTACGTTTTCGTGGCAACCGGCAAGGGGCAGGTCTTGCGGGTTCCATTCGCGGCCTTCCGAACGGAGTCTACGAAAAAAGGCCGGCGTTACGTTCGGCTCGAAGAGAAAGACAAAGTCGTTATGGTCCGCATTCCGCGGGATGAAGAGACCGTGATGCTCGCGTCGGCCGATGGACACGTCATTCACTTCTGCTTGGAAGACGTGAACATCCTTTCCGGCGTTGGCAAAGGAGTGATTGGCATCAAACTCGACGAGAACGATCGATGCCTGGGCGGCGCTCTGATCGGCAGCCGGTTTGATGCGTTGGTACTCGAAACTTCCGGGGGTCGGAATCAGGAGTATCGTCGCGGGGCTCACCCGCCGACGTCGCGGGGCGGCAAGGGCTTCCAGGCCGTCAAGCGCACCTCATTCGTGCGCGTTGTGTCGCCGCCCATTGAACTCGTCGATTGGGACCAATTCGAGAACGGCAAAGGCAACGGAAACGGGAAAGCCAAGCCCGATCAAGCCAATGGTCACGGCGACAAGGGCCTGTTCGATTAGACGTCATATTTCGACGGTGATTCGAATTATCAGATGCTACGGAAACAGGAATTCATCATGGCTGCCACGACCGGCACGAAATACACGGCGAAGGATATCACGGTCCTCGAAGGACTCGAACCCGTTCGCAAGCGCCCGTCGATGTACATCGGCAGCGTTGACGGCAAGGGGCTGCATCATCTCGTTTGGGAAATCGTGGACAATGCCGTGGACGAGTACCTGAACGGGTTCGCCGATGCCATTTCGGTCACTTTACACAAGCGTGGCGACGCGTTGACGGTGCAAGACAACGGCCGCGGTATCCCGGTCGATCTGCACCCGAAGCATAAGCGACCCGCCGTCGAGTTATTGTTGACGACGCTCCACTCGGGAGCCAAGTTCGGCGAGGGTGACAGCTACTTTCACTCCGGTGGCCTTCATGGCGTCGGATCATCGGTTGTCAATGCGCTGTCGCGCAAATTGGTGGCCACGATCCGTCGCGACGGCGGCTCATGGCGAATGAGTTTCTGCCGCGGCGTGCCGACGAGCAAGCTCGAAGACCTCGGCGGCGCCCGCGGGCATGGCACGACAATCTACTTCGAGCCGGACCCGGATATTTTCAAAACGACACACTTCGACCCCGATCTGATCCGGTCGCGGCTCGAAGACATGTCGTTCATCCACAGCGGCCTAAAGATCACGTTCGTCAATGAGATAACCGGCGAGACTCACGATCTATCGCATCCCGGCGGGATCCCCGAATTCCTGGCGCGTCTGGTTGCCGATGGCCAAAAACCGCCGATCCCTGCACCGCCGTTTTGCATCGCTCGCGCCGGCCAAGACAAGACGGAGGTTGCCCTCCAATGGACCGAATCAACGGATGAAGCGTTTCGATCCTACGTCAACGGCATTCGCACAGCCGATGGCGGAACGCACGAAAACGGGCTGAAGAGCGGCATCGTCAAAGCCATCCGCAACTTCATGGAGACTCACGACGATCGCGTGAAGATCAAGGGACTGGAAATCACCGCGGCCGACATTCGCGAAGGCATCGTTGGGGTTCTGTCCGTATTCGTCCGTGAGCCGATGTTCCAGGGCCAGACCAAAGAGAAGCTGAACAATCCGGAACTGACGGCGGCCGTGGACAACTTCGTTCGTCCAGCCCTCGAGGCTTGGCTGAACGCGAACATGACGGCTGCCGATCAAATTGTGGGACGAATCGTGTTGGCGGCCCGCGCCCGTCTGGCGTCGCGGCAGGCCGCCACGGAAGTGAAGCGCAAGAGCGCGACGAGTCGCCGGCTGAATCTGCCGGGCAAATTGGCCGACTGTCAGGTTACCGACCCGGATTCCGCGGAACTGTTCATCGTCGAGGGCGACTCGGCTGGAGGATCGGCCAAGCAAGGCCGCAACGTAAAGACCCAAGCCGTTCTGCCGCTGCGCGGAAAGATCCTGAACGCCGAAGGAATGGTCCTGAACAAAGCGCTGCTCAATCAAGAATTGTCGGATCTGGTCTCAGCGATCGGCACCGGCGCCGGCGACAAGTTTGACCTGGCGGGACTACGATATGGCAAGATCATCCTGCTCATGGACGCCGACGCCGATGGGTATCACATTTCGACGCTGCTGCTGGCGTTCTTCTTTCGCCATATGCCGGAGCTGATTCGCAAAGGGCACATCTTCCTCGGTCACCCGCCGCTGTATCGGATTGACGTGGGCAAGGAGACCTATTGGGCGCGGGACGACGTTCACAAAGAGGAGATTCTGGCCGGCCTTCGAGTCAACGCCAAGTTCGAGGTCTCTCGATTCAAGGGTCTGGGCGAGATGGACGCGAAGGTTCTGGGCGAGACGACGTTGGACCCTCGGAAGCGTATTCTGTTGCAGGTTCAGATTGATTCGAATCTGGAGGCCGACGCGGCTTTCGTGGAATTGCTTGGCAAAGACCCAGCCCAGCGGTATCGTTTTATCATGGACTCGGCCGCCTTGGCCGTCGCTGAAGAACTTGATGTTTAGGTCGCCAAAGGGGCTGCCTCATGGCCCACGACGCCTTTCGCTGTTTGCCGCTGTTTCTACCCGCCGCCGATACCCGCGAACGGATCGACTGGCAACCATCGGTTGATATCTATCGCGCTCCGGACGGCTGGCTCGTGAAGGTCGATCTTGCCGGAGTGCGCCCTCAAGATGTCGAAGTGGGTTTGAGCGACCGTGCGGTCGTTGTCCGCGGCGCTCGGCGTGATTGCTTCCAGGAACAAGGCTATTCGTACTATCGAATGGAAATCGCCTACAGTCACTTTGAGCGTCGCATCGACCTACCGTCGTTGCGATTGCCCGCGAAGGTGACGACGGAGTATCGCGACGGAATGTTGATCGTGAGGATCTTTGAGGAGTCGCCTCGTGAGCGATGACGCCCCGGTCGGCAATCCGTCGCCCGATGCCTTGCCGGCAACCGTCGAGATTTCCACGACGATCACTTTGCCGATTCTCCCGCTGAAAAACACGGTGCTATACCCAACTTTGTTCGCTCCTTACACCGTAGGGCGACCATCCTCAGTGGCTGCTGTCGAAGCCGCTTTGGCCAATGAGGAAAAGACGCTTCTGCTTGTCGCTCAACGAGACGGCGACAATGAAATGCCGGGGCCGAACGACCTCTACGATGTCGGAACCCGTGCCGTCATCCGCAAGATGAACCGGAGCGATGATGGGCTGGAGGTTCTGGTTCAAGGCATCGAGCGAATTCGAGTTGATTCGATTGACATGGAAGGCCCGCTGATGCGCGGCACTTGGCACGTAATGCCATTGCCGGCCGACACGGGTACCGAAGTTGAAGCGCTCGCCCGTGCCGTCATTGACTTGGCGACGCGGGCGATCGAGTTGACCCAGCCGCAGGCCCCTGTCAATGTCGGGCAAATGCTCGCCAGCACTCCCGACCCGCTGCGATTAGCGTATCTGCTCGGCTCGATGCTCAGCCTCGAAATCTCCAAAGAACAGAAGCTACTCGAAGCCTCGACGCGACTGGACGCCCTGAAGCTCATTCACGAATACCTGTCCCACGAAGTCTTGGTCCTCGAACTTCGGCGCAAGATCGCCAACCAAGCTCAATCCGAACTGACTAAGGAACAGCGCGAGTACATCCTCCGCCAGCAACTGCGGGCGATTCAAGACGAACTCGGTGAGGTCTCGCCGGAGAAGACCGAGTTGGATGCCTTGCGCCAACGATTGCAAGAGGCCGATCTGCCCGATGAGATTCGAAAAGAGGCCGATCGGGCGTTGGCGCGACTGGATCGAATCCCGTCGGCGGCGCCGGAACACCAAGTAACGCGCACGTACTTGGAACTTATTCTCGAATTGCCGTGGCGAAAATCGACAACCGACATCCTTGAACTTCCGCGGGCGCGCGCGATTCTCGACGAGGATCATTATGGTCTGGAGGATGTCAAGAATCGCATCATCGAACATCTTGCGATTCTGAAACTGAATCCTGACGCCAAGGCCCCGATCCTTTGCTTCGTTGGTCCGCCGGGCGTCGGCAAAACGTCGCTGGGTCAGTCGATCGCTCGATCGCTCGGACGGCAATTTGAGCGAATGAGCCTAGGCGGGCTTCACGATGAGGCAGAGTTGCGAGGCCATCGCCGGACATACATCGGCGCGATGCCAGGCCGCATCATTCAGGCGATTCGCCGAGCCGGCGTCAACAACCCACTGTTGATGCTCGACGAAGTGGACAAGCTCGGGCGCGACTATCGCGGCGACCCAGCGTCGGCGCTGTTAGAGATTCTGGATCCCGCTCAGAACCACACGTTTCGCGACAACTATCTCGACTTGCCTTTCGATCTGTCGAAGGTTTTATTCATCGCCACGGCGAATTCTCTCGAAACCATCCCGCGACCGCTGCTGGATCGGATGGAGTTGCTTCGACTGACGGGCTATAGCAACGAGGAAAAATTTGAAATCGCCCGGCGCTATCTTCTCCCGCGATCGAAAAACGAGTCGGGCCTTTCCGGTGATCGTGTGACATTGACCGACGATGCCCTACGTCACGTTATCAGCCGCTACACGCGCGAAGCCGGTTGCCGGCAACTGGAACGGACGCTGTATCGTTTGATGCGCAAGGTCGCGGTGCGTTTCGCCGAAGGGAATACGGAGCCGTTCACGATCGAACCCGACCGCTTGGCGGAAATGCTCGGCCCTGAGCCGATCACGCCGGAGAAAATGCGGCACGCCTCGCCGCCAGGTGTCGCAACCGGCTTGGCGTGGACGGAGACGGGCGGTGAGGTGCTGTATGTTGAAGCCACGTTGCTGCCGGGCTCGCCTCGAATGCGCCTGACGGGACAGCTCGGCGATGTCATGCGGGAATCCGCCAAAGCCGCCCAAAGCTATGTCTGGTCACATGCCGCCGATTTGGGCATCGATCCCAAATTGATTCGCAAGTCGGGGGTCCACGTTCACGTCCCCGCGGGTGCCGTACCGAAAGACGGCCCTTCTGCGGGTGTTGCTCTCATCTCGGCTTTAGCATCTGTCTATGTCGGCAAACCGGTTCGCAGCGACACGGCGATGACCGGTGAAATCACATTGTCGGGACTGGTTCTTCCGATTGGCGGTGTTAAGGAAAAAGTGCTGGCCGCGCGACGCGCCGGCATCCGTCGGGTCGTGTTGCCTCGCGACAACGAAAAAGACGCCTGCGAATTACCTGATTACGTGCGTCAGGACATGGAGATTTTCTACGTCGATCGCGTCGAGGAATTGCTGGCCGCCGTTCTGCCCGACCTTCGTAGACCGCCAGAGACGAGCCCCAGCTAAGCGTCGCCGTGCCGTGTGCCCCAGCGAGGTTTCCGCGACGCCTTTCTCCAGTGTCGATCTCCGCTCTTCGAGCTAATTCTCGCGCCGGGTTGACGATTTTTCGCTGGATATCGCTGCGATACGCGGTCACAATTGCGCCACGCCGAAGAATCCAACCTGCACTCTGCGCACATTCTCTCTTTAGGAGTACCGACAATGAAATCATCCAATCGCCGCGCATTTCTCAAGACTGCCGGTACCGGAGCCATGGCACTCGCCGCCACGGTTCGAGCGGCGGCCGAATCATCGCAGCCGATCGTTCTCGGGGTCATCGGCACCGGCGGCATGGGGACAAATCACCTCCGAGCGCTATCGCGGCGAAAAGATGTTCGGGTGGCGTATGTCTGTGACGCAGACCAGACCCGGCTGGCCAACGCCGTCAAGGTCGTCGCCGACGCCGGCGGAAACCCCAAGGCCGTTTCCGACATGCGGACGATGCTCGATTCCAAGGATGTGGATGCTGTTCTCATCGCGACGCCCGATCATTGGCACGCGCCGGCTTCGATCTTGGCCCTTAATGCCGGCAAACACGTCTACGTCGAGAAGCCATGCTGCCACAATATCCGCGAAGGGCGGTTGATGGCCGACGCCGTTGCTCGATCGCGAAAGATTCTTCAAGTCGGAACCCAGAGTCGAAGCACGACCGTCGTCAAAGAAGCGATCGATCGCGTGCGCTCTGGCGAGATTGGCGATGTCTTGGTTGCCAAAGCCTGGAACAGTCAACTGCGTCGAACCATCGGCAAGTCGAAGCCCTCGGAGTCGCCCAAAAACCTCGACTATGACCTTTGGCTCGGGCCCGTTCCTCATGTCCCCTATCGATCAAACATGCTCCCGGGAATCTGGCGATGGTGGTACGACTTTGGGTGTGGGGACATCGGCAACGACGGTGTTCACGATATCGATGTCGCCGTTTGGGGTCTGGGCGCGACGACTCATCCCACGCGCGTTTCATGCCTCGGTGGAAAGTACTTCTTCGACGACGATCAGCAGTTCCCTGACACGCAATACGCCGTCTTTGAGTATCCTGTTGCGGGAAAGCCCGGCGTCATGAAGCAACTGATCTTCGAGCAACGGATCTGGTCGCCTTACGTGCAAGAAGGATACGAAAACGGGGCGGCGTTCTACGGCACCAAAGGGCTGCTCGTCATCGGTCACAGCGTGGGATGGAAACTCTACGGCCCGCGAAACAAGCTGATCGCCGAGAAGACAGGCCCTGCCGACCTCGCGGCTCATCACACGAATTTCTTCGATTGCATTCGCGGCACAGCGTCGACTGTGAACGCGGACGTGATAGCCGGCCACCTATCGGCATCTTTGGTTCACCTCGCCAACATTGCGGCACGCATGGGGAGAGTGTTGACGTTCGATCCCAAATCGGAGCAGATTGTCAATGATGCCGAGGCGGCGCCGCTGGTCAGACGCCGTTATCGCGAAGGGCATTGGGCGACGCCGGCAAACGTCTGACCCATGTTCAAACGAAGGTGCCGATTCGCTGTGACGGGCGACCGGCACCTTTCCCCAAATACCGCGTTATTTGCCGCGGACGATTTTCAGGATACGGTTATTGCTGGAGTCGGCGATGTAGAGGTCGCCCGACGGATGGACGTAGACCCCGTGAGGCTGGTTCAACTCAACCAGGAGCGGCGAACCTCCCACGCCCGACGTGCCTTTTTTTCCGGTTCCGGCCACCCGTTCCAACTGACCCGTCGCTGGGATATAACGGCGAATCGCGTGGTTTTCCGTGTCGGCAATGAGGATGCTGCCGTCGCGGTCGATGCACAGATGTTTCGGTCCATTGAACGTGGCTTCCCGAGCGGGTCCGCCGTCACCGTTGAGACCAGCCTTGCCCGTGCCGGCGACCGTGCGAATCTTGCCGGCCTTGTCAACGATACGCAACGAGTGGCCGCCGCGCTCGAGAACATAGACATTCCCATGCACATCGGCCGTTACGGCGCGAGGATCAACCAGCGGTGACGTAGCCGCGTCGGCACCATCGGACGGTTGCCCACGTTTTCCGTTACCCGCGACCGTGCGCACAATTCCCGACTTCAATTCGACAACGCGAATGCGCCGATTGTCCAGGTCTGCGAGGAAGAGACGCTCACCCGACGGGTCGAGTGTCACGCAATAGATGCCACCGAATTTGGCCTTCGTTGCCGGCCCACCGTCGCCTGAGTAGCCTTTCTCACCGGTTCCCGCTACCGTCGAAATGAAACCGGTTTTTGCGTCGATCTTGCGAATGACGTTGTTCCAAGTGTCGGCAATGAAGATGTCACCGTTGGGGGAAACGGCGAGATTGTGCGGGCCATTGATCTCGGCTTGGGCCGCCGGGCGACCGTCGCCGGAATATCCTTTCTGACCGGTGCCGGCGAGCGTCGTCACCTGCCCCTTTTCATCGATACGCCCCACTCGATGGCCATTGAGCTCGACGAAGAAAAGCACGCCCGATGAGTTGAAGTCAACGCCAAACGGGCTATTCAACTTCACCTCGGTTGCGGGCACGCCAGTAACAGATTTTCCGCCGCCAGCCACGAGTCGCACCTCGTCGGCCCCGACCGGCGTCGCCCCCATGGCTAATAGCATCAAGCCTCGAAATACCACGAATTTCATTATGCGGGACTCCTTGTTGCGGCAGGGAAACTTGCGGTCCCCCGGCGTCGCGGCCACCACGCGAATAGGCCGCATATACTTATGATTCTTACGCTTCCAGGTCACCGCGACCAATGGGCGATTCCATCCCTTGCGCGGCGGGCTTCGATAAGGGATCGCGAGCATGCCATCGCTTGCGCGGCATGCTTCGACAAGGAACTTTCGAGCCAAGGTGATCGCTGGGTGTGTAGAAATAGTCATTGTCCAGGAGTACATTCATGAGTCGTTCGCGTCGTCTGTTTCTATCTGAGTCCGCGGCTGCCATTGCCCTGCTGCACCCAGGGTTGCGAGCTTTCGCTGGCGAGCACCCGAAGAAGGTGAGCAGCCCGTTTCTCGAAGGAAACTTCGCCCCGGTGCGTGAGGAGTTCACAGAGGAGAAACTCAAGGTCACGGGCACACTACCGAAGGGCCTCGAAGGGATGTTCGTGCGGAACGGCCCGAACCCGCAGTTCGACCCGATCAGCAGTTACCACTGGTTCGACGGCGACGGCATGGTCCACGGCGTCCGCATTCGGGATGGCGTCGCGAGCTACCGCAACCGCTACGTCCGAACCGAGAAGTACGCAGACGAGAATAAGGCGGGGAAAGCTCTGTACCGCGGCATTCTGGATGTCCCGGACCTAAGGGAGTTGGCGGCCGGAAAAAACCCGTACAAGAACCCGGCCAACACCGCCCTGGTGTACCACCACGACAAGTTGCTGGCCCTCTGGGAAGTCGGTGAGCCGTATGAACTCACGCTCCCGGAGTTGGGCACCGTCGGGCCAACCACGTTTGGCGGGAAGTTGCGGCAGCCGTTCACTGCTCATCCCAAGGTCGATCCCGTCACTGGAGAACTGCTCTTCTTCGGGTATGTGCCGAACCGTCCGGTTGTCCTCTTCGGCACACTGAACAAGAACGGTGAGTGGATCGGGGCGCAACCGGTGAAACTCGAAAAGCCGGCCATGATCCACGACTTCGTCGTTACGACCAACTACGCCTTGTTCCCGGCGTGGCCGCAGACGTTTGACATGGCTCGCATGTTGAAGGGGAAATCGCCGTGGTTCTTCGACAAAGCGCAACCTACTCGCTGGGTGGTCGTGCCGCGAAAGGGACAGAACAAGCCGAAGGTGTTCGAGGCGAAGACAGGCTTCGCGTTTCACTTGTTGAATGCTTGGGAGCATGGGGACGAGATTACTATCATCGGTTGCCGTTACCGGAGGTTCCCTGGGGTCGTGTCGTTTGGTGAGAAGGACGAGGACAAGACGCCGAACATGAGCATCCCTTACCAATGGGCCCTGAACCTGCAGACGCAGAAGTTGACCGAAGGCCCGCTGCACGACTTCGCAGTTGAATTCCCCCGGCACAACGAAACGCTCGTCGGGCGGCAAGTGCGATACGGGTACCTCGGCGTCGGCGCGGGGGACTTCTTCGACGGTCTGCGTAAGCTCGATCTGAAGAGCGGCACTTATACCCAACACACCTACGGTCAGGGGCGATTCGGTGGCGAGGGGGTTTTCGTGCCGAAGCCGGACGCAAAGGGCGAGGACGGCGGCTGGGTACTGACGTTCGTGTACGACAAGGCCGCCGACAAGAGCGAGTTGCTGGTGATGGATGCTGCGGACTTCGCGGCCAAGCCGCTGGCCCGTGTGCATCTGCCTACGCGGGTACCCTACGGCTTTCACGGGGTGTGGGTTGCGGGTGTATAGTGCAACCAGAGACCGAGAAATTTCTAAACAACTCTCGCTGGGAGAACGAGATGTCCGACTTTGATCCAAACGCAAGCGTCAGGTCACATCTTACAGAGTGAGGCGCGATGATGCGAATTTGGATGAACCCCGAAGTGGACAGAGAAACCAGCCAATTCGTGATCGCTGGCTCTCTGGTTGTCATCACGGGACTCTGCGGTTGGTGGATTGTCGCCAACCGAGAATTCTTTTTTCTGTCGCTTTGTGGCGTGTTCACCCTTCTGGTCAGCCCGTTGATGTGGTTGGGCCGATGTTGACTGGACGTTTCGGATGAAGGAGCGACCTTTGGTCCGTGGGGTCTGCATAGCGAGAAGTCGTTTCGTTGGACTGACCTGCGCGGGTGGTCCTGGGTGGGTGTTACCAGTGACGAAGGGGGGTCAGAGCGGTACATCGTGCTTCACCTTAAAAGCGGGCTTCAACGCACCATAGAATCCCGATTCTGTCATCCGGTTCTGCTGACTGAACTGGAGTGACGAATCGAAGAGCTACCGGCACGGTATGTCTGATCTGAGCTTCGCATGAACGTGGAGGACGCGGCCCGCCTGCTGACGTTCGACCCGAATTCCGAGACATTCCCTGACGTCAAAGAAGCGAATACGTTGCTCTCGAGCGAGAACCATCAAGCCGTGGGAGAAGTAGAGAATTCGATCGCCTGACGATTCACCATATGCCGTTCCCTACCTGTGGAGTCGATTCATGACCTGTCCTGCCTGCCAGTGTTGTCGGCTTGCGATCTTTCTGATGGTGCTGGTCACTGGCGTGACGTCGTTGGGTGCCGCCCCTGTGTTCTCCGAGTGGAAACGATTTCCCGCGACGTGGAAAGGCGCGAGCGAAGTGGAAGGCAAGGCGACCCTGACAGCGGACACGTGGAGCTTTCTGGTTGCGCCGGTCGATCACGCCCCGTTTGAAATATCCGCCAACGTCACGGTTCTTGATGCGGCTAAACAGGTGCGCTTCTTCGGCGAAGGCTGGAGCGCCTGGCCCGATTCGACATTCGGTGACGGCGGTTTCGACGCGGGATTCATCGTCCACGGGTCGAAGGATTTGAACACCGGCTACCGCGTGCAACTTTCGCGCAAGCACCAGTGTGTCGCCCTCGTGAGTTATCCCGAAGGCGGCTATCTTCGAGTTGTCCCGTGCGAAGTGAAGCTCAAGCAACCCCATGCGGTCTTGGTCGCCAGTTCTGGAAACACGATCCGCGTGAAGGTCGATGGCCAGGAGAGGATTTTGTACGTTGCTCGCGAAGTGCTCAAACCGGGGACAATCGCCATCGGGACCAGCAGCGGCGCTAAGGTCGAATACTCCAACGTCGCCGTTGCCAAACTCGGAGACAGCAAGAAGGCAATTATTCCGGCACCCAAGCCGAATTTCTCGGTGCGGAAATGGCTTGGTGATCGGCAATGGATCTTCGACGGCGACGAGCCGATCTTGCAACTGCATTACGAGAAAGACCCGAGCATGTTCGCGAAACTGCGGCCGGAGCTCAAGCCGCAACTGACGTTCGACTCGCACTGGGGGCTGGAGAATCAGGGGGCGTTCAAGGAAGCCGCGTCAACGTGGACCGCCCCCACCGTGACTGGTGGCGGGGAGAGCATCGAAGCTCGCTGGTCGGCCAAGCATGTGAAGGATCGCTTCATGACCAAAAGCACGCTCATCGTCGGCTTCGATTCCGATCGCGGCACCTACACCTACGACATCGAGAGCGAACTCGAGGTATTACCCGGCGAGCCATTCCACTTCCGTTACGGCTTCGACTTCGAACATCACACACCACTGGATCCGTTCGGTTGGCAGTACCTCATCGCGAAGCGTCGCAGTGGCGAGTTGTATCATCGGCCGGTCTATCCGATCGATCCCGGCCCCCAGAGCGATCTCGAATCGTATCACGGGGCGCGCGTGTGGTACGGTCGACATCATGGCGCCGTACCGGTCGTTCCCGCCGTGGAGTATGAGATTCGACCGGAGTGGCACCGCGATCCGAGGGACGAGAAGAAGACAGTGACTCGCAAGCTGAACACCGCCATCTGCGCCGCGTTTTACGACACCGGCGTTTCCTTCGAGCCAGAGACCAGCGTGCCGGGCACGAAGCTCCGCGTCAAGTACCGCTACACGGGCTACCCCACGGAGGAAGCGAGGAAACTGTTCGAGCAGTCGAAAGTCTACGACTCGCCCACGCTCGACCCGAATCACTACTACATCTTTGCCGACGAGTGGCCAAAACTGACGTTCAGCCAGTTCGAGCGGATGAGCAAGTCATGGATCTATGGCCGCACGCCTTTCATGACCGGCCACAACATGCGACCCACTTACGAGCTGGAAAGGAACTGCGGCGTGGGAAGCGGCTTCGCGATGAAACTCGGCCCTGCGTCATTCGGCAAGGCCAACCTGCCGGTTCGTAAAGCTGGTGTCTCGAATGACAAACCGGAGGCCGTGGGACTGGACAAGGGTCGCTGGCTCGTGACGGCGAGGGTAAAGTCGATCAACGCCCATGGCCCCGGTGGACGCATCGAAGTCGAAGCAATCGAAGCGAGGACCAACAAAGTGCTGGCGGCCGCGAAACACTTTGTTGGCAACGGGACCTTCGACTGGAAACCGACCGGCTTCGTTCTCGACGTTCCAAACGATGCCGCCGCCTTGTCGGTTGCGTTCGGAAATGCAGGCACTGGTGAGATGCTGATCACGGAAGTTGAGTTCAAGCTTCTCAGGGACGGCGAGCAACCGCCGCAAGGCATCGCGGCGCCGAAGCCTATCCCGGATTACGGTTCGGCTCCTGCCGGCGCATTCGCCGACTTCCGCATGCTCGAAGGCAAAGGGCACTTCGTCTTCAACTACGCTAAGGACAGCCCGCTGGGCCACCTCGACCTTGCCAACCTCGAATGGGTGACCGATTCGGGCCGCCCCGCTCTCCGCTTTGCGGACAACACGACCAAACGCAGCGATTACCGCCGTGACAGCAGGCTGTCACGCAACTACCTCAACCACCCGAGCTATGCCGACAAAAGCACGTTGCCACTCGCCTTGACGGGGCATCACGGCGGCGGCACGCCGTTGAAAGGCGTCACGCTCGCCGCGTGGATCAAACCTGCCGCCAAGATGGGCAACGGCAGCCACGGCGGCAAAGGCGACATCATCGGCTTTGGAGCGCGTCGCTTCATTCTCGGCCTGCACGGTGCCAAGGCCCCCTATTGGTTGGCGGCACGGATCAACGTGAACGATGTGTTCGAATGTCCGACGAAAATCGAAGCGGATAAGTGGGTGCATGTGGCGATGACCGCCGCGCCGAAAGGCGGTCAATGGCACGTGCGTGTGTATCTGAACGGCAAGGAAGTTGGCGAAGGGCAGACGAAGAAGTTCTCTTCCGACTCGGCGATCGTCCCCTCGCTGATCCTTGGAGCCGAGCTATTCTACTTCCACGATGCCTACTATCGAGGATTGATCGGCCACACGCTTGCCTTCGAGCGTGCGCTAGGTGCGGATGAAATTGCCAAGTTGGCATTGCCGTGATTCGACAGAGATTGCTCACGCCGGCAAACATGGCCGCGACGATCTATCGGGACCTCGGTCAACCGAAAACAGGTGCGCGGAAAGGCTCGCTCGATCGCCCGCACCCCTTGCAGCATGACGAACCGATCCGCGGGGTAGGCTGTTTATCGCCCCCTAACGACCGATGGGTGGTGTTGGCATCGGCGGCAATTGCGATTGGTGTGGGCGAGCGATACAATCACATTTCCTACCCCGCTTGGCAGTTTATGTTCGTCGTTCCAAATGGTGATCCCATGCGACCCACTCGTCGCACATTTCTACGGGCCGGAGCATTGGCGCTCGGCGGGCTGACCTTGCCGCGTGTGCTCGCGGCCCGGCCTGAATCGCCACCCGATACGGCGGTCATCCTCTTTTGGATGTGGGGAGGGCCAAGCCACTTCGAGACGTTCGACCCCAAGCCCGACGCGCCCGAAGGGATCCGCGGCCCGTTCCGCCCGATCCGCACGAGCGTCCCCGGCGTGCACGTGTGCGAGTTGTTCCCGAAGATTGCGCGACAGGCCGACCGTTTCACACTCGTGCGCTCGCTCCACCACGCGTTGCCCAACCACAACGACGGCTCGATCGAGGTGCTGACGGGTAAGACGCCGGCGCGACCCGATCCCACATCCACAAACTTTTCCGAGCATCCCGACTTCGGCATGATCGCCGCCCACCTGCGCCGCGGCGGTGCGTTACCCGGTTACGTCGGCGTGCCGCGCGTGCCGTTCATGGTCCGGCCGAACTATCTCGGCCTGACCGCGCGCGGGTTCGACGCCGGCGACCCTTCGGTCCCCGTGTATGCCCCACCCAACCTCGCCCTCACCACAGCCCTCACGCAAAATCGGGTCACGCAACGCAATTCGCTGCGAGCGAATCTCGACAGCTTCCGGCGCCAACTCCGGCGTGCCGAGACGCTGCACGATCGGGCGGTCGATCTGCTTGTTAGCCCGAGCGTGGCGCGGGCGTTCGATTTGTCTGGAGAGTCGCCGAAGTTGCGGGACCGCTACGGGCGGCACCTGTGGGGCCAGTCGTGTCTGCTTGCCCGGCGTTTGGTCGAGGCCGGCACGGTGGTAGTGACCGTGGATGCCCTCGCCCCGAAGTTTGGCAACGACCGGTATTTTTCTTGGGACGACCACATTAACCCAATGACGAAGTGGGACCTTGCCGACGCCATGCGGTACCGTGCCCCGTTCATGGACGAAGCGGTCTCCGCCCTGATCGACGATCTCCGCGACCGCGGGCTGGACCGGCAGGTCATGGTGGTTTGCGTCGGCGAGTTCGGCCGGACGCCGCGAGTGGTGCGAGACGCGGGCACCGGCGTGACTGGCCGCGACCACTGGCCGCAAGCGTTCTGCGCGCTCGTGTTCGGTGGCGGGGCGACCGGCGGGCAGGTAATCGGGGCGACCAATTCGCGCGGCGAGTACCCGAAAGAACGACCGCTCACGCCACAGGACCTGCTTGCGACTCTGTACCGGCACCTCGGAATCGACCCAAGGCACGAGTTTACCGACGCGCTTGGCCGGCCGATCCCGCTGCTGTCGTCTGGCCGACCGATTCCGGAGTTGACGGTTGCGTGACTTTGGTCCGTGTTCGTAATTTACCTCGGCCCAAACAGAGAACCATGCAAGCACCTAAGAAATCTCGCGCGGATATCTCTCGTCGCGATGCCCTTCGAACGGGCACACTCGGGGCAGGATCGCTGGTCGCTGGTGTATGGGGCAACGAAGTGCGGGCCACCGATGCCGCGCCGGGCCGCACGTTCGGACGAGCGAAGAGCCTGCTCTTCCTCTGGCTCGCGGGCGGGCCGTCGCAATACGAGACGTTTGACCCGAAGCCGAACGCGCCTGTCGAAATTCGTGGCATTTTCAAGCCGATCGCCACCAGCGTGACTGGCCTGCAGATTTGCGAACTGTTACCGCGTACGGCTCGCATGGCCGATAAACTCTGTATCGTCCGATCCATGTGTACGGGCGATCCCAATCATGAATCTGGCGGGTACTGGGTCACAACGGGTCATCCATACCGCGGCTCCAACATGCGGGCGACTCACCCCACCGATTGGCCCTCGTTCGGTTCTATCGTGAAGATGTTGAAGCCAAGCAACACGGTGCCGTTCAGTTCGGTCGTCCTGCCCGAACCCATCATCGCCAACCCGGGTGTCTTCCTGCCGGGCCAGAACGGCGGCTTCCTGGGTCAGCGCTGGGATCCCGAGATATTCCGGTGCGACCCCACCCTGCCCGGGTTCCGCATCGAAGGGTTCGAACTGCCGCCGGACCTTTCCACGACCCGCCTCGACGGTCGATACCGACTGGTTCATGAGCTGGATCGCAGCCGATCGTGGAACGCCGATTTCGAAATCACCCGCCGGTTGGAGCGGACGATGCGAGCAGCAATGAGCGTCGTCAACTCGTCCTCAGCCCGAGACGCCTTTCGTCTGGATCGGGAACCGACGACCGTTCGCGATCGCTACGGGCGAACCAAGTGGGGGCAATCGCTATTGCTTGCCCGGCGACTGATCGAAGCGGGCGTGCGGATGGTGTTCGTGAAATGGCCGCGTGAACCCGGCGACATAAACATCGGCAACCCGCTCTGGGATACACACTCGAACAACAACGCCCGGATGAAGGACGTCCTCTGCCCGCAGTTCGACCACAGCTTCCCGGCCCTCATCGAGGACCTCAACCAGCGGGGTCTGCTCGATGAGACGCTCGTCGTGGCCGTCGGCGAGATGGGCCGCACGCCGACGTTCAACCCGCAGGGCGGCCGCGACCACTGGGGCAACGTCTGGTCGTTCCTGATGGCCGGTGCGGGGATTCGCACGGGCCAGATGATCGGGGCGAGCGACCGCCGTGGTGCTGAGGTTCGTGACGGCAAGGTGACTCCCTCGGACCTGACGGCCACCATGGCCCACCTGCTTGGGATCGGACACGACGCGTTCTTCCGGGATAAGGCCGATCGACCCCACCGAGTCACGGACGGCGACCCGATTCGCGCGGCTCTGGGTTGAAAAGCCGCCGCGCCGAGTGAGCCGATCGCGTATTCTGGTCAACGATATACCGTCAATCGGGTAAACCATGACTATCACCCCGCGACCGCCTGATGAGGCTGCCATGCTTTCCGCAAAGCCTGTTGCACTCGCTCGAACTAGGGTGAACGCCGCCGCGCTCAAGCACCTTCGTGGCGAGATTGTTCGCAGGGGTCTAAAGGCCGGAGAAGCACTCCCGGAATCGCGCGACGGAGTGCTGTTGGGCGTGAGTCGGGCACCAGTCGGCGAAGCCCCGCGGTTTCATCGGGTGAGGAATCAGACGCCGTGTGCCGTCCGCGGGACCATGACCCGCGCCCACACGGAGTTGTTCCAAGCCATTCGGTCGGGCTTGCCCTCAGACGCCGGGTCAAGCGCACATCGCCACGCAACCGCGTGGCTGTCGGAACTTGAGCCCTCGAAGGCCTTCGCCGCGAACTCGGAGGAAGCGGAATGAGATTCTTCTTGGCGTGGGCTGTGACGCTGTCCCTCGCCTCGTTCGGGCAGGCCCAACCGCTGTCGTTCGAGAAGGACATTCGGCCCATCCTCAACCAGAAGTGCGGAGCCTGTCACGGGGCCGACCCGCAGAAAGGGCAACTCGATCTTCGCACGGTTTCGGAGTTGCTCCGTGGCGGCGAGAACGGACCGACGATCGTTCCCGGCAAACCCGAAGCGAGCCTGCTGGTGGACATTCTCGAACGCGGACAGATGCCGCCGGGTAAGAAGGACAAGCTGACACCGGCGGAACTTAAGTTGGTCCGCGAATGGGTGAAGGCAGGCGCTCCGTCCGCCGAGAAGCTCGTGGCACTGCCGCCGCGAGGGCAGGTCAGCGACAAGGACCGCGAGCACTGGGCGTTTCAGCCGCCCAAACAGGTGCCGGTGCCGACGGTGAATGCACGCGACCGAGTGCGCTCGCCGATAGACGCGTTCCTGCTCGCCCGGCTGGAGGCCAAGAAGCTGTCGTTCTCCGCGGAGGCGGATCGGCCGACGCTGATCCGGCGGGTGTACTTCGACCTCGTGGGCTTGCCTCCGTCGCCCGACGCGGTCACGGCGTTCGTCACTGACAAGCGGGAAGACGCTTACGAACGGCTCGTCGATGAATTGCTGAAGTCGCCCCACTACGGCGAACGCTGGGGGCGGCACTGGCTCGACGCGGCGGGTTATGTCGATGGCAAGCTCGACAACGACCTCGGTTCGATCTACCCCAACACCGGCATCTGGCGATACCGCGACTATGTGGTACGGGCGCTTAATGAGGATAAGCCGTTCGATCAGTTCCTGACCGAACAACTCGCGGGCGATGAACTCGTCGATTGGCGAAACGCCCGAACGTTTGACGCTCGGACCATATCGCTCCTGACGGCGACCGGCTTTCTGCGCAATGTCGATGACCACACCGATTTCCCTCAGTACGGCGTGGAGAAACGCTACGAGGTCATCAACGAAACCCTCGACATGTTCTCGACGGCGGTACTTGGGTTGACGATGGAGTGCTGCCGCTGCCACAACCACAAGTACGACCCGTTGCCGCAGCGCGACTTCTACCGACTGATGGCCTGCTTCGAGGCGGCGTTCAACGTCAAGTCATGGAAGCAGCCGAAGGACCGTTACCTCGCCGATGTCTCCCCGACCGAACGGGCTGCCATCGATCGGCGAAACGCCGAGATTGACCAACAGGTGGCGGAGCTTCTGAAATCGGACGCCGCCACTCGGCGACAAGTCCGCCAACGGGTATCGGATTCCCGGTTGCAGTCCGTGCCCGAAGTGATCCGCCTCGATGTGAAAACTGCAGTAAATCTTCAGCCGACGCAACGGAACGAGGTGCAAAAGTATCTTGCGGAGAAGTTCCAATCCGTCGTGCAGATCGCCGATGCGGCGATCGACGCGGCCCTGACCGATTCCGAGAAGGCCGCCCTGCGAACAATCGCCGATCAAACTGCCGCGTTCGCGAAAGAGAAGAAGTCCTACGGAGTGGTTCAGGCACTGTGGGATGTCGGCCCCGCTCCGGCATCGCACGTCCATCGTCGCGGGAACGTCCACGCGCTCGGCGTGCTCGTCCAACCGGGGTTCCCGGAGATTCTGCAACCGAAGGGAACCTCGTCGTCCGCTTCCGCCGTCGATGTGAAAGGCGAATCGAGCGGTCGCCGACTCGCACTCGCCCGGTGGCTGACTCGGCCCGATCATCCACTCACGGCTCGCGTGTTCGTGAACCGCGTTTGGCATCACCATTTCGGTCGGGGCATCGTCGAAACGCTGGGTAACTTCGGGCGGTCGGGAAGCCCAGCGACGCACCCCGAACTGCTCGACTGGCTCGCCCTCGACTTCGCCAAGAACGGTTGGAGTACAAAGCGACTCCACCGCCAGATTTTGCTGTCGAGCGCGTATCGCCAATCGTCGCGACGAATACCGGAGTCCGCGGCGGAGCAAGCCGACCCCGACAATCGCCTGCTCTGGCGGATGAACCTGCGGCGCCTCGACGCGGAGATCGTACGGGATGCGATACTGGCCGCCTCCGGCCAACTGGATCGCACCGCCGGCGGTCCGCCCGTCGAGATCACCTTGCCTGCCAACGGCCTCTCGGAAGCCAAGCCCGCGCCGACCCCGGCGAGCGCCAACCGGCGGAGTTTGTACCTGTTCGCCCGCCGCGTCTACCTCCTGAAGTTCCTGGAAATCTTCGATGCGCCGATCATGCCGGTGAACTGCACGCAGCGGACGAACTCGGCGAACGTGCTGCAATCGCTGGCGGTTCTGAACAGCGAGTTCGTCGTCGGACAGGCAGGACACTTGGCCGACGAAATCGTGCGGGAAGCAGGCGAGCAACCGGCGGCACGGGTGCGACTCGCGTATCAGCGAGCCTTGAACCGCTCGCCTCGGGATGCGGAAGCGGCGACATGTGTGGCATTCCTGCGAGATCAGGCGAACACCTACGTCAACGATAATGTTCCGCCACAGAAAGCCGGGCGCGACGCCCTCGCCGACCTATGCCAGATGTTGATCGCCAGCAACGAATTCCTCTACGTGGAGTGAGGTCGATGAATGTGTCGTATTCACGCCGGGATTTGCTGCGGTCGCTCGGCGCGGGATTTGGCAGTCTCGTATTAGCCTCGCTCTTGGATGAAGCCCGCCTTTTGGCGGCTGAGCCAACCGGTGGCATCCGCAGCGACCTAATGCCGCGCCGAAGTCATTTTCCGGGCAGGGCGAAAGCCATCATCCAGTTGTTTCAGAACGGCGGGCCGTCGCAGATGGACCTGTTCGACCACAAGCCGGAACTCAGCAAACGGAACGGACAGCCACATCCTGAACAAGTGGAGACCTTCCAACTCGGCAACAAAAACGTGCTGCTGGGCACCGCGTTCAAGTTCGGAAGGCACGGCCAGTGCGGCATGGAGCTTTCGGAACTGATCCCGAATCTCGCGGGCATCGCGGACGACCTGTGCCTCGTCCGGTCGATGTACACCGAGAACAACAACCATCCGTTCGCGATCAACATGATGCAGACGGGCAAGACCTTCAACGGCCGGCCCGCCATCGGCTCATGGATCGGCTACGCCCTGGGTAGCGAGAGCCGCGACCTTCCCGGCTACGTCGTGCTCCGCGATCCGGCGGGATACAACACTTCCGGCAAGTCGGTGTGGTCCAGCGGCTGGTTGCCCGCCGTCTATCAGGGGACGGAGTTCAGCAGTTCGGGTTCCCCGGTGCTTCACCTCCACCCGACACGCAAGCAATCGCCGGCAGCGATGAAACGCGCCCGATCGCTTCTGGCCGAAATGAACGCGCAACATCTTCAGTCGCACCCCGGCGAAAGCGAACTCGAAGCCCGTATCCAGAACTTTGAGTTGGCCGCCCGGATGCAACTGACGGCAACCGAGACGCTCGATCTCAGCCGTGAACCCGCGTGGGTGCGGAAGATGTACGGCCTCGACAACCCGCAGACCGCGAGCTACGGTACGCGTTGCCTAATGGCTCGCCGGCTGATCGAAGCGGGCGTGCGGTTCGTGCAGGTCTTCCCGCCGCTCAAGCCTTCCTTCCAACCATGGGACAACCACAGCGACCTGAAAAACGGGCTGCGAACCATTTGCGGCCAGGTCGATCTTCCCAGCGCCGCGTTGATCCGCGACCTGAAGCAACGCGGCCTACTGGATCAGGTGATCGTCATGTGGACTGGGGAGTTCGGCCGGTTGCCGATCACGGAAGGGGCGGACGGCCGCGACCACAACCGTCATGCGTTCAGCCTGTTGATGGCAGGTGGCGGATTTCGCAATGGCTTGACCTACGGCGCGACCGACGAATTCAGCTATAAGTCCGTCGAGGATCGGGTGAGTGTGCCTGACTTGCACGCGACGGTGCTTCACCAACTCGGCATCGATCACACGAAACTCACTTTCACGCACAACGGCCGCCCCGAGCGGCTGACCGACCCGGACGTCACTGCGGCCAAGGTAGTGAAGGAGTTGTTCGCATGAGGGAATTCGTCCTTTTCTTATGTGGAACCGCGCCCATACTGCTTGCATTTCTCGGGACGAAGGTTCTCGCCTCGGACGACTTCGAGAAACACGTTCGCCCGCTGCTGGTGGAGAAGTGCCAGCCATGTCATGGTCCCGAAAATCAGAAAGCCAACCTGCGACTCGATTCCAGGGCAGGCTGGCAGAGGGGCGGCGACAGCGGCCAGGCGATCGTACCCGGCAAGCCAGAACAGAGTCTACTAATTCAGGCCATCCGAGGCGCGGACGGCGTGAAACGGATGCCGCCGAAGGGAGAACTCTCGTCAAGGGAAATCGCCATTCTCGCCCAATGGATCAAGGACGGAGCCGACGACCCTCGGAGCGGAAGCGAGTCTCGTTCGCCAACCGGCAACTGGGATGAGGAGTTTCAGAAGCGATTGAGCTGGTGGAGCCTTCAGCCGCTGCGGCCGATCCCAGCGCCGACGGCCATTGAGGGCGAATGGAGTCGCGAGCCGATCGACCGATTCATCAAGGCATCGCTCGACAACTCAAGACTTCCGCCGGCTCCACTCGCGCAACCCGAGGTGTTGCTGCGACGTCTCTCGTTCGTGCTGACCGGATTGCCCCCTTCCCCTGCCCTGCGGAAGCGGTATCTGGAAACGGCACGCCTCGACGGGGCTAAGGCCTACGAACAACTGGTCGGTGAACTGCTCGCATCACCGCACTTCGGCGAGCGGTTCGCTCGACACTGGATGGACGTCGTCCGCTACACTGACACGTATGGTTACGAGTGGGACAACCCCGCGAAGGGTTCGCACGAGTACCGAGACTACCTCATCCGAGCATTCAACGGCGATCTGCCCTACGACCAATTCGTGCGTGAACAACTCGCGGGTGATCTGTTGGCGAAGCCTCGCATCAATCACGAATGGGCGATCAACGAGAGCCTGATCGGCCCGATGTTCTACCACATGGGCGAGCATCGGCACGGCAGCAGCCTCGAATTCAACGGCGTTCACCAAGAGATGGTGAACAATAAGATCGATGCGTTCTCGAAGGCGTTCCTGGCCACGACCGTTGGTTGCTCCCGCTGCCACGACCATAAACTCGAAGCCGTGTCGCAGCGCGATTACTACGCCCTCGGCGCCGTGTTCATGACGCCCAGGTGGACCGCGCGCGTCGTCGATGCGCCCGGCAAGAACGATGCGGCGATTGCGCGGTTGCAGAGTCTCCGAGCCGACATTCGGGCTGCGATGGCGAAGGAATGGAAACGCACCACGGAAAAACCCAACGCATGGCCGGTGAAGAGTTGGCAATCACTGCTGCCACCTAAGCCAGTGATTGAGGACATCGCGTACCCTCTCGCACGACTTACAGCGCCGGGAAATGTCGCGGCGAACTGGAACTCACTCGTGAGCGAATGGCGAGCCGCTCGTGAGGCCCGAGCGAAACACAACAAAGCCTTCAGGGTCCTCGCGGACTTCGCTCGGCCCGGCTTTCCCGCCGGTTGGGTCGCGGAAGGTGACGGTATGCGCTTCGGTCACGTCGAAGACGGCACGCCGTTGATCGCACTGGAAGGCGACGCGGTGCTTGCCCGCCTGCTGCCACGCGGATACCACACACATACACTCTCGTCCAAGTTGCCCGGGGCGCTGCGGATGCCGCCGGATCATGTTGTGCCCGGTTCACGCGTCAGTTTGAAACTCGCCGGCGGCCAGTTCGGCGGTTATCTCGAAGTCCACGAAAATGCATTTCAGGGTGAGGGAGTCAAGTTTCTCTCAAACGTACAGCCATCGTGGTACACCTTCGCGGACAAGACTCGCGTCCACGGCATCACTCGGATCACCTACGAGTTTGCCACGTCGTCGCTGAACCCGAATTTCCCACCGAGAACCGGCCTCGCCGCCGGGTTACCGAACCACGACTTTGGTTACGATAAGCGGAGCTGGATCAGCATTACGGAAATCGTCTCACACGACGGCCCGGCCGCGCCGCAGGAGATGCTTGACGCCTTTGAGAGCCTGTACCGAGGCGAGACGCCACAAACCGCCAACGACGTTCAACGAAAGGTCTCGGTCTGGTTCTCGGGAGCGGTGGCCCGATGGTGCGAAGGGAAACTGCAACCGGGCGATCAACCGATCCTCGAATGGCTGCTCACCAACAAGCTTCTTCCCAACACCGCACCTGTCGGGAGCAAACTGGCAAAGCTCCTCGCCGAGTATCGACGGGTCGAGCAAGAGATCGCCTTCCCGCGAACCGTGAACAGCATGGACGAGCGCGAGACCGCGAAGGCTGGATTCGCGTTCAACGCTCGCGGCGATGTGGATTCCATCGGCGAGTTTATCCAGCCCGATTTTCTCCGCATGTTCGCCGGCCGGCATTCGGTGGCAAAGTGTACGGGGAGCGGTCGGCTCGAACTGGCGGAGTCGCTTCTTCATCCCGATCACCCGCTCACGGCTCGCGTATACGCCAACCGTGTCTGGCACTGGGTCATGGGCACCGGCATCGTCGCCACACCGAATGACTTTGGGCGGCTCGGTGAAAAGCCGACTCATCCTGAGTTACTCGATTACTTGGCAAACGAACTGATCCGCGAGGGGTGGTCCACGAAGAAGCTCGTTCGCCGGCTTGTACTGTCGCGTACTTTTCGACAGGCGGGAGTCGTGACTGACGAAGCCCAAGTTCGTGATCCGGGTAACCGGCTCCGTCATCACTATCCGACGCGCAGGCTCGAAGCCGAAGCCGTGCGCGACAGCCTTCTCGCGGTTTCCGGCCGGCTCGATGCGAAACTCTACGGGCGGCCGATTCTCCCACCGCGCGTCGCCGAGGACGGCGCGAAACGGCTGTTCGCCGGCCCGCTCGATGGCAACGGACGACGCTCGATCTATCTGCAAATGTCGATCATGGAGCCGCCGAAGTTCCTCGTCGGCTTCAACCTGCCCGACTTGCGCCTGCCTACCGGTCGCCGCGATACGACCAATGTCCCCGCACAGGCACTGATTCTGCTGAACGATCCGTTCGTGGGAGCGATGGCCCGGCACTGGGGCCGGGAGTTGGTGAAGGCCCGGCACACGACGCCCGAGGAGCGCATCCGGGCCATGTTCGTTGCCGTCTTCGCTCGCGGACCGTCTGACGCGGAAGTCCAGCGTTGGAGCGCCGCCGTGCGCGAGTTCGCCACGCCGGGCCAGCCCAGCCTTATGCACGACGACGCCGCGTGGTCGCAGCTCGGCCATGCGTTCTTCAACACCAAGGAATTCCTTCACTACCGCTAATGGGAGGAACAATGCCATGAACGAACGCAGGACATGCCTCCTAGCGGTATTGGTTATGTTGCCGACTGGTGTCGCGCAAGAGCCATCGGCGCCTGGAGTCGCCTCCATCACGCGGCCGGTACATCCGATCTTGATCCGCAATGAGCACGGGCCGTTGCTGCGCGTGTCGGTGGATGTCCCGAAGGGCCAATCACTGCTTTTGAAGTCCCTTGAGTTTTCCCTCGCCGGCACCGACGACCTGAACGACCTCGCCGAGTTGCGGCTGTTTGCAACTGGGGTTCGAGAGGCTTTCTCGACCGCAACCCCAATAGGTGAGCCCCTTGCGCCGACGACGATCATCCGTGTGCCGATCCACCGAATGATGCAGGAAGGCAGAAACGTCTTTTGGTTGTCCGGCCGATTAAGGGCGACCGCGGACTTGCGGCATTCGATCATGGCGTCCTGCAGGTCGGTCGTGACCTCAGCCGGGGTCATTACACCGCGTGACGACGTCGCAAATGCACGACAACGGATTGGTATCGCTCTGCGGAAACAGAATGAGGATGGCGTGCATACCTACCGCATTCCCGCACTGACGACATCGGTGAAGGGAACCTTGCTCGTGGTCTACGACATGCGACGGCGGGCGGGCCGCGACCTGCAAGAGGACATCGATATTGGACTGAGCCGCTCGACGGACGGCGGGCAAACCTGGGAGGCACCGCGCGTCATCATGGACATGGGCCGATTCGGTAATCTGCCGCCGGAACAGAACGGTTGCAGCGATCCGGGTATCCTCGTCGATGCGCAGACAGGAGAGATCTTTTGCTTTGCCGTCTGGATGAATGGAAAACCGGGAAAGCATCAATGGAACGATGATGGGTCAGAGCCAGGCTTTGAAATTGGCAAGGCCGCTCAGTTCATGATGGTTCGCTCGAAGGACGATGGACTCACTTGGTCGGCGCCCGAGAACTTGACGCGGAAGCTCAAACAGGAAACATGGTGGCTTCTCGCCCCTGCGCCACAGTCGGGCTTCTCCTTACCCGACGGAACGCTCGTCATGCCGGTCCAGGGTCGCGCGGGACGATCACGACTCGAAACCTTCGCGACCCTCATGGTCAGTCGCGATCACGGCCAAAGTTGGACCGTCGGCAATTTTGGTTACACGGGGGGCAACGAGTGTCAGGCGACGTTTCTCGGCGACGGCTCGATCATGCTCAATGTCCGCAACGATCGCGAACGGTTTCGAGCGGTCATGACAACCAAAGATCTCGGGATTACCTGGCAGGCGCATCCAACGAGCCGCAACACAATCATTGAGCCTAACTGTAACGGAAGCTTGTTGCGCTTCGAATATGAGCAGGCAGGCAAGAAAAAACACGTGCTGATTTTTGCGAACCCCCATTCACAGAAGGCACGAACTCATCACACCGTGCAGGTCAGCTTTGATGATGGTCGGACCTGGCCCGACTCGCATCACTGGCTATTGGATGAAGGACGCGGGGCAGGCTATCCGAGTCTCACTCGCGTTGATCGGGATCATGTCGGGATCGTCTACGAAGGGAGCCAGGCCCACCTCGTGTTTGAGAAGCTGCCCTTGAACGACCTTTTGGAGCCGACACGTCGCCATGCCTCGCGCGAGATTTGGCAGCGCCAAGTATCACCCGAGGGTGCTGAGTTCCTGAAGCGTCGCCGTGAAACACCGCCTTTCGGTGCAAACCGATTTGACCTGGCCGGATTGCGATCGGGGATGGGAATGCGACAAGAACCGACCGTTTCCGGAACGAAGCTCAGGAAAATCAAGGTGGGAGAGGTGCCCTGTGAGTGGGTAACGACTCCCGAGGCGGATCCCGATGTGCGGCTTCTTTATCTGCACGGTGGCGGTTGGGTCTCTGGGTCGGGCGGCAACTACCTGCCATTGGCTGCGGAGATTTCGCGTGCGGCGAAGTGCGCTGTTCTGCTGCCGGACTATCGACTGGCTCCAGAGCACCCGTTTCCCGTGGGGCTTGATGACTGCGTTGCGGCGTTTCAGTGGATGCTGGCGAATGGACCGAATGCGCCCGGAGCCGCGAAGGCCACGTTTGTCGCAGGAGACTCGGCGGGTGGGAATCTCACGCTGGCGACGCTATTAGCCCTGAAGGAGCGGAGGCTGCCGATGCCGCTTGGAGGAATCCCGATCTCACCCGCCACGGATTTCACACTGACCAGCGCGGCGTTGACCCGTGTCGATGATCCTATCATCAGCTCGCGCACCATGCCCGCGTTCCGCGACCGATACTTGGCCACGACCGACCCGCGTCATCCGCTCGCGTCGCCGCTGTTTGGCGACTTCCGAGGGCTTCCGCCATTGCTAATTCAACTGGGCGAGCATGAGATGCTCCGCGACGATGCCATTCGTGTCGCAAAGAAGGCTCGCGCGGACGGCGTGCCCGTGATTCTTGAGATTTGGCCGGGAATGGTGCACGTCTTTCAGATTCGTGGGCTGCCAGAATCTCGCGAGGCCGTCCAACGCATCGGTCGATTCGTACGAATTCGGTGCGAGATACCCAAGGGAGAACGAACGCGATGAACCATCTCGATCCCCTCGGCCGGCGTACGTTTCTGCAACGGTCCGCGCTTGGGTTCGGCTGGCTGGCTTTCAACGGCCTCTTCGCCAACCGAGCCGATGCAGGCAGTCATCATCCGGCGAAAGCAAGGAGCGTGATCTTCTGCTTCATGGACGGCGGTCCGAGCCACGTGGACACGTTCGACTACAAGCCCATGCTCAAGAAGCACGAGGGGCAGAAGATCGGTGGGTCGGCGGTGTCGAAGCGGTCGCAGTCCGCACCGAATCGCGTGTGGCTGGGAAGCCCGTGGACATTCCACCAACGCGGCCAGAGCGGGCTGTGGGTCAGCGAACTGTTTCCGAACCTCGCACGAATCGCCGACAACTTGTGCGTGATTCGGTCCATGGTCGGCGAACTGCCACTCCACGGGCAGTCGAACCTGTTGCTCCACACGGGCCGAAGTCTGGGTCAGGCTCCGAGTTTCGGTTCGTGGATCTCATATGGACTCGGCACGGAGAACCGCAATCTGCCCGGCTATGTCGTGCTGAACAACGACTGGGTGCCCAACGGCGGACTGGAGAACTTCGGCAGTTCGTTCCTCCCGGCCAGCCATCAAGCAACGATGATGCGAGCGAAGGGCGTGCCGATGGACAACATCACGCCAATGGATGCGGCGGCGATTCAAAAGCGAAAACTCGCGTTACTCGCCGAGCAGGATGGCGCTTTTGCGAAGCTAACCGCGGACTCGCGGGCGATCGAGGGGGCCATCGCGAACTACGAGACGGCGTTCCGCATGCAAACCGAAGTGCCGGCGCTCGCCGACATCAGCCGCGAACCAGAATGGATTCGCAAACTCTACGGCCTCGACTCGAAGGACGAACACCAGCGTTACTACGCCACGCAGGCGCTCCGCGCTCGGCGCATGGTCGAAGCTGGCGTGCGGTTCATCGAGATCACCTGCCCGAGCTTCGACGGGAACAATTCCCCGTGGGATCAGCACGGCATGCTCAAGGTGAACCACGAGAAGAACGCCCGCGTCACCGAGCAATCGGTAGCGGCGCTCATCTGCGATTTGAAGCAGCGCGGTCTGTTGGAACAAACGATCGTTTTATGGGCCGGCGAGATGGGCCGCACACCACACACGCCGGCGATCTCGGTGAACGGCGGCCGAGACCACCACGTCAACGGCTTCTCGCTGTTCCTGGCGGGCGGCGGCTTCAAAGGCGGGATAGCCTTCGGCGAAACCGACGAGTTCGGCAATGCCGCTATCGTGAACCCGCTCACGGTTCACGACGTCCACGCGACGATCCTGCACCAACTCGGCATCGACCACACGCGGCTCACCTTCCGCCACGGCGGTCGTGACTATCGGCTGACCGACGTTCACGGGCACGTGGTCAAGGAGGTGCTGGCATAATGGTTGGCCCGGGGCCGCTCCCGACCTTCGAGACATCCGACGGACCCGAACTGGGTCAAACGCATTCGATTGGAAGATCCGTAGACATGATCCTTCACACGTCTCACTGGAAAAATCCGGCACACTGACGGGCGTCACCATCGGAATTGTCCCGTGCCTGTTTTGATATAGGGCCATCAAGTTGCGCGATTGAGCGAGACAACAGAGTTTGGTGTCGCGCGAGGAATCACACTACTAATGAGATGTAGTTCGTTCGATCGAGGCGATGCGATTGTGATCGAAAGCAGCTTTTGGTATCGCAATGGAAAGGACTCCATCATGCGACAGCTCTGGCTATTGGCTCTAACGATAGTTGGTTCTGGATTCTCGGCCACCGACCATGTTTGGGGCCAAGGCCAAGTGCCCCAAGGTGTTGCGTCGTCCATCACAGAGAATCCGGCTCAGGATCCTATCAAGGCAGAACGGGCTGTCGGTGGGACAATGGGCGGTTCGGGGATGGGTGGAGGAATAGGCGGACCTGGGATGGGTGTGCCAGGTTATCGGGCAACATGGTATCCTGCCGGCTCCGTTTCCAACTCGATGGCTGATATTGGATTCGTCCGACAGAATTTTTCTGGGGCTTTTCCTGTCTACAAAAAAGACGGCGACACGGTATTGATGACGGCCGCAGTGCGAAACACCCTGTTCTTCACTGATGCCATTCTTCCGGATAGCCACCGACCTTTTCCGAATGAGTTGTGGAATATCAACCTTGGAATGATGTATCTCCACAAGTTCGCCAACGGTTGGACCGGTGGACTGAGTACGACGTTTGGATCGGCCAGCGACAAGCCATTTCACAGCATCAACGAAATGAACGTCGGCTTCTTCGGGTTCCTGCAAGTCCCTGCCAAGAATGACCGGGACTCGTGGATGTTCTCGCTCATGTACTCGCCCATTGGCAATTTGACTTTCCCGGTTCCCGGCATTGCTTACTCGTGGAAGCCTTCGAATGATTTGTATTTGAATATCGGAATCCCGTTTTCGATCATGTGGAGGCCGTTTGAAGACTTGACGCTCAACTTCTCCTACATTCCGATCACGAATATCAACGCTCGTGCATCGTATCGATTGACGGATGGATTGAATCTCTACGGTGGATTTGAATGGCTGAACGAAGCGTATTTCTTGGCGGATCGAATGGAACAAAGGGAACGATTCTTGGCTTTTGAGAAGCGTCTCGTTTCTGGCATCCGGTGGGATATTTGGAGATACGCCGCCCTTGAGCTAAACGCGGGCTACGCTTTTGACCGCTACTACGGCGAGGGTCAGAACCAGATTTCCAATCTGCGCAATCGAGTCGACATCGACCCTGGGGCCATTGTTGGAGCCAACCTACTCGTCAAGTGGTGATTGGCTGAAATGGCTGTCAATGCCGCGTTCGCCGGAATATCGAGAAATCGCGACGTTGCCAACTCCTCGCAACATTGCGGCCGTGGCTGACGCTTATCGAACCACTGTGATTCGAAGGTGCCGTTGCGACCGGGATGCATCTTCTGCTTCAACTCACACTGAGCGTGTCTGACGATCTTTTGGGAATGCCCTTTTTCTCGATTCTTGGCGCGAATCCACGAACCGGCGACGTCGAGCAGCCGTGGTCCGAGTATCCCCCTTCGGGCTCGCACCCAAGGTTTGGACTCAAGTCGTGAGTTTGTCGAATCCTCGGCAAGCCCCAAGGCACCGCGGAGGCCACGCGCGGGCTCCTTGTTCGGTTCGATTCATCGCTCAATCGTTGGGGACCATCTTTGATAGTGACTGGATATCGGCGTTGCCGATCGCTCGGCGGTAGATGCGAACATCGGCCAGCGTTCCATTCAGCGGGCCGTTGGTGCCGGTGCCAAGGCGCAACGGATGGTTTGTGTCTACGAGGCAACTCGCCGCGTCGAACGGCGGAGTCCGTGCGACGCGTTGGCCGTCCACATAAAGTGTCAGACGGTTCGCGGACTTCACGGCCGCGACGTGATGCCAGCCCGGTGACAGCGAATGCCCCCATGAAGCCTGTTGCCCCGCAGAGTACACAAAGATCTTTCCGGAGGGAAGCGTACCGGCGAACAACTGGCCGTCGTGCTCCGCCATCGTCCACACGCGACGATACTTCACGTCCGGTGTGAGATCGAGCCGGGCGAGTTTCTTCCAGGTCGTTTCGCCCTCGTAGCTGTACACCTCGCCCAGCGGCAGCGTGCCAGCGATAAGGCGGCCATTGTGAACGGCCATGCCCATCACTTCCAACTCGTCGCCGAGCCGTCCCACGTCAGCCCACTTCCCGATGCCCTCGAAACGGTACACGCGCCCGCTCGGCCAAGTGCCGACGTAAAGGTTTCCGTAGTACTGGGCGAACGAATAGGTCTGCGTGTTGTCGCCGAGTTGTCCGCAGTCGGTCCACTTCTTGCCATCGAATTGGTACACATGCCCGCCGTCATAGCTCCCCGCGAAGATGTGGCCGTCGTGGCTCGTCAACGAGACCACGCGCCGTGGCCCCTTTTCCCTGGTCTTCGGATCGACGGCTTCTGGAACCGGCAACGCCGTCCACGTCATGCCGTCCTCGAAGCGGAAGAAGCCGGCAGGTTTGTACAGCGACGAGGCATACAGTTGGCCGCGGAACACGACCAACCCGCCAATAGCCTCGGTTCGAGGTAGTCGCCCGCACTCGGTCCAGCGTGTTCCGCCCTCGTAGCGGAACACCTTGCCGCCGAGGGTGAGGTTCTCCGATTCCTTCAGGCTCGAACCGGCCACGCGGTACTTCCCGGTGCCCGCATAGAGTTTCCCGTTGAACACAGCCATTGCGGTGACCGCATTCGATTTGTCCGGAGCGCCGCAGTCGATCCACTTGTTGTCGCCCGCGTAACGATGGACTCGCCCGGAATCGTCCTTTCCCGGCTCACAGGTACCCGCGTACAGCGAGCCGTCGTGCGTCGCCATCGAAAACGCAAACAGCGCCTTGCCAGGCCGGCCGCAATCGCGCCACTCGGTCTCGCGGCTGTCGTCGATGCCGAACTGAAGATGCCGATCGTTCGGCTGGTTCGAGGTCACGCCGGGACTGCTCTTGAGCGTGAGAAGATATCCGCGGCGTGTCTTCGGGTCGTATCGACTGAGCAGGTCGCCGGTCGGCCGATCGAGCGTGCCGCCAACTTTAACCCACACCGCGAACGAGAAGTTGCCCCTGCCCAACACCGGTACGTCTTTCGCGGGAATCTCGCGTGGCTCTTTCACCGATGGCCAGTGCGCGGCGAGATCGCGGCTCAGGTCGGTTTTCTCGTCACGTGTTCGCAGGTATCGATCGAGGAACGCATAGGCCACATGTCGCTCGGCGGCCGGGAACGCGTGGCCAGCGTCCGGGTGACGCACGACGAGTCGATCTTCCGCGTTGAAGATGTTGCGATAGACTGGAATCGCTGCCGTGAAGCAATCCTTCACTCCGGAGACCTCAAAATCCGGCGCGTCGTGCAACGGGGCATTCGCAAACACCGGACGCGGGGCAAGCGCGGCCAGCACCTCGGTAAAGTCGAAAGGGATTTTCGTTGGGTTGTCGCCGTACACCGTCTTGATGCGCGGCATGTAGTCCTTGCTACTCCACGCGCGTACGTCGCCCTTGTTGTGCTTGGCGAAGACGTTGAACCCGCAACTGGAGACGACCGCTCTCACGCGTGAATCGAAGACGGCGAGAAACAGCGCGTTGTGCCCGCCGAGCGAGTGGCCGACGACGCCAATGGCCTCGGCGTCCACAAACGGCAGCGATTGCAACAGGTCGACGCCCCGGCGATGGTTGACGATTCCTTTCATCGTGGCACTGTCATACTTCAGCGCGTACGGGTCGGTCTTGTACTCGGCCGTGTGCAACATCGGGTAATCGAGCACGAGACAGACGTAGCCGCGCTCGGCAAGTTCGTGGGCGTAGGCAAGGTCGGCGCTCGCGGTGAGACCGGCGGGAGTGTCCTTGCCGGGTACGGAACTTCCCGGCAGGCAGATCATCGCGGGGCAGCGATCCTTCTCGCTTGCCCCATGCGGAACAAGCAACCACCCCGGCAAACGGTCGCCGTCCTCGACAATGAACGTGACGTGCTGCCGAGTGTAGTGCCGCAGGTTGATCGTATCGCCGGACTTCATGTCAAGCGGCAGATTCGACTTCTCCGGCAACCGGCCCATTACCAGTTCCATGTTCGCGCGGATGTGGGCCACGCGCTTGGCCCAGTCCGCTTCGGTCTTCACCTGCCGAAGCCTTCCCGCGTCATCCTTGTACCAGAGCAGGTCGATGCGGTCGTCGTACCACGGAGGGTCGGTGGCCGCACATTTGCTCACCGTGGCCAAGAACGTGCCAGTAATGAGAAGGGGAAGATACTTCATGGTTGAGTTTCTTTCTCTGAGGCCGGTGCGCGATCGACTGCCGACAAGAACGGGTCCAGAGCCAAGTGAGCCCGATCGATTTGCAGTCGGTCACCGACAAGTATCGCGATATCTCCGGCTTGAGATGCGAAATCGGCACCTGGGTTTACCTGTAATTCGCCTTGTCGGCGCACCCCGATCACAGTCGCGCCGGTGCTACTACGGAGCCGAAGTTGTCCCAGCGTACTGCCCTCCACCGGCGAACCAGCGCGGATCAAGCACGTTTCTACCTCCATGAGTCCGAGGATATCAAAGGGCAACTCCACTTTCGCCATTGCGGGATTTACATCACGCAGAAGTTCGTAGTGATCGCTGCGAACACGCTCAATAAGATCCAGAATCACATTGCGCGGAATGTCGTAGCCACGCAGAACTCTGGCGAAGATCTCTACGGACGTTTCAAACTCTTCGGGGATGATGACATTGGCCCCCAATCGACTCAGTTCATCGATCTCCAACAGGTAACGGGTTCGCACGATGATGGTGAGATTTGGATTGAGTCGGCGGGCATGTGCCACGGCGCGGCGGGAACTGACTGGATCGGAAATGGCGATCACCAGAGGCCGGGCCGCTCCAATACAGAGATGCTCCAAGACATGCGGCCGAGTGCAATCGCCGAAGGAAACCGGCTCCCCTGCCCTTCTCGCTTGGCGCACCGTTTCGGGGTTCAAATCCAAGACGACATGCTTGATGTCAACGGCACGCAGGACGCGAGCCAGATTCCTGCCGTTCAGACCGTAACCGATGATGATAACATGATTGCGTGCCTTAACAACCGCGGGCAACTCTCGCTGAGCTTGGCGGTGCCAACGATCCAGGAACTTGATTTGATCGAAGCAATTGCCCAACCATGGCCCGGCCATGATCAGGAACGGCGTAGGCGTCACGGTCAAGACGGCCGTCGCCAGGAATACCTGATATTGCTCTCGCGTCAGCAGCCCCAGGGCTTGGCCACGATCGGCAAGTATGAGCGAGAACTCGCCAACTTGCGCCAGCGCCAGGCCCGCCAAAAGGGCAATTCGTAACGGGTATCCCGCCAACATTGCCGGAAGAGCGGCCGCAATCGATTTCACGTTGATTACAGCCACTACGAGGCACGCGACAAACAGTAAGTTTTGCATCAAGAAGGACAGATCCAGCAGCATCCCGATCGAGATGAAAAACAGACTGGCGAGCGTGTCACGGAAAGGGAGAACCTCCGCGAGCGTCTGTGACGCGTACTCCGATTCGGAAAGAGCCAGACCGGCGAGGAATGCTCCCAGCGCCAACGACCACCTCATGAGGGCCGTCACCGCGGAGCTGCCAAGGCATACCAATACGAGCACGATCAGAAGCAGTTCCCGATTGTGCGTCCGCACGACATGATACAAAACCAGCGGCAGCACCCATCGGCCCGCCGCCAACAGCGCAATGACGACCACCGCTCCAAGCCCGAGCGATCTCCACACGGATTGGGCCGCTTGCTCCTGGGCGGCGAGCAACGGTAGGATCACCATACAGACGACAACCAACAGATTTTGAATGAGCAATACTGCCGCGGAAAGGTTTCCTTGAGGGGCCGTCAACTCGCCGCGGTCGGAGAGTAGTTTGAAGACCACGGCCGTACTCGACATCGCCAGCAACATGCCGGCCAACAGAGCCGGCCGCACATCGCCGAAAGGGATCCACGTTCCGGCCGTCCCGACGATGGTGCAAATTGCCACTTGAGGTATTCCCACGCGGACCATCAGCCGGCTCATTCCGGCCAGGCGCTGCAAGGAAAACTCAAGTCCAACAGAAAAGAGCAGAACGACAACCCCAATCTCAGCGAGCGTCTCCACTCGGTGTACATCGTGAATTAGACTGAGACCGTAAGGCCCCATTACCATTCCCGCAACGAGCAAGCCCACTACCGGTGGGAGCCGCACACGGTGGAACAGCAATACAATGACTCCCGCCACGGCAAAGGCGGCGAGCAGATCTCCCAGAAAACCCAGCGGTTCCATCTGACGGTCTCATGACTAGGGGTGTTGCCGTTATTCTCGGGAAAAGCAGGCATCTCACCAACCCAACATGAGGCTCGGCTTTATCCGCGCGTGCTGCTCAGTTTCGCGCTTCAATACCGCGAATGCAACATGTCCCTTACCACGCTTCGGTCGCATTTTTGGGCGTGGGGTGCCGAACTGGGGGCCGATGGTGCTTTATTCTTTACCCCGCGAATTCGGCACGTGGATCGCCGTGAGCGAACGTACGGGTTCGTAGGGTATCCCATACCTCGCACCCCGCGTTGCGATGGATACATCGACCCCGCTTTTACCCCCCATTCAAGACGCGTGGCGCGACGGTCCCACTCGTCGCGCCGGCGTTCTCCAAATATCCGTACAATTCGGCAAACCGCCCTTGATCACGCCCAAATCCATACAGCCTTGTTTTGGCCAAACTTGCGACCACGAGTCGGTCCAGGACAGTTATCGTTTCGGCGGGCGGCCTAGCACCTCGATTTGGAAAGCCGGCAAGGTGCCAAGAGGAAACCTCGACGGTTTGCCCGCGTTGCCGGAGTCAGGGAACACCTGCGCGATCAGATTCGTTTTCAGCCCGGGTTTTGCTTTCTCGGAATCGGCTTGCAGCTCCAGCGTGACGGTGTTGGCAGCAAATGTGGCACGCTTCAGCGAGATTCCCTCCGGCGGATCGGACAAGAACACTTGTAGTTTTCTCCCATCGTTGTTGCCCGGGGTCGCAAAATTCACCGTCGCGGTACCGCCGGCCCGTATCTTAATCGGGCGCGTTTGTACCAGGCGAGCCGGAAAACGTGCAGCGGCGTTGTTGCTGACCAACACAAGCAACTGATTCGCCGGGACGAGGTGATGGTAAGCAAATGCTTGCATCATGTCCTCAGCCGGTACGGCGATGCGCCGAACGACTTCTCCACGGATCGAGGCCCGGCCTTCAATTTCCAACGGAATGGGTCTGAGTTGCGGTGAATCAGGCACCTGGATAGTTATTCGAACCTCGTTTTGATTCTCCGGGATCTTCGCTCCCTCCAACCCAAACTCTCGTGGAGCTTTATTAAACGTGAGGTTGATCTCTCCACTAAAGCCGTCCTTGCGGAGGGCGTATATGGTCACGGGTACCAAGGACCCCGGCCGTGCATTGATGCTGCATGGAGTGACTCGCAGTTCGTAATCGGGCCGCGGCGGGCTGATCCGCAAGCGGTAGGAGTGAATTGGGCTGCCGTGGCCTTGAATGTCGCCGACCAGCAGGTAATAAGTTCCCGCTTTGGACAAGGTCAATTGGATCTTTGAATCGGCATGATGGGTCATCAGCCCTTGGCTGCGTTGCTCGAAATCATCATTGAATGCCAGTATCTTTCCATCGGCATCAGTGAGCTTCAAAAACGAATCCAGCGGCGAACCAAGACGCCGTGCGATGACCTCAGCCACGATGGTTTGCCCGAAACTCCCCTCAAAGCAATAGACGTCGAGCTCACCGGGTCTCGCGATTCGACCTTCGACCACCTGAAAGGCCGGAATCTTCTGGGCGTTGGCCACCGAATCATGAGGATCCGTTTCGTTGCAACTCGGCATGGGCGTTACCATGAACGGAATCTGGTTCGACCGCAGTCCTCCGACTTGTACTGAAAGTTGCATCATTCCCGGCTTCTTGTCCTTCGCCTCAATAACAAGGGTCGACTGAGGGAGATTCCAACCGCTCAATGAAACTTCCGACTTCACGTTCGCTTGGCCGCCGAGCGGAAAGACATTGGTAATGTGGGGTAATTCGCCGGCTTCAATGCGATAGACGAAATCCTCGCGCCCACGGTAAAGCGAGTCGTTAATCTCCAACACGTATTCGCCGTCACGAGGGACTTTGTAGTCGAGTACCGCATCGGGGCCATTGGCATAGTCGTCATTGAAGGCCACCTCCTCACCTGCGTCGTCGTAAAGGGTGAGTACGCTCTGAATCCACCCCGGAACGGCATCAGCGAGATAAGGGATCAGCGATCGAGCTCGTGTTCGGAAAACGAGGTGCTGGCCTTTTTTCGCGTGGAAACGGTAGTGATCCACCTGGCCGGGCATGAGTTGGCTATTCAAGACGGCGGGAAGGCTGACTGTCACCTCGGACTCGCGCACATATTTTTTGGGTTTAACGAACCGGGCCAGAGCTGGTCGGGGCCGAGCCTCGGGATCGTAGCTCTCTTTGAACTGACGAAATTCGGGCAGTTGACCGACATCAAACACGACGGGATTGGACATCCCGGTCTTGGCCTGTAGCCGCAGTTCTCGCGGGCCGACGGGGGCGCCGCTGGCGATCACCACTTCCACGAACACATTCTCGGCGAGGACGGGAGAAACCGGGATCGCGGCTTTCGCCAGCTTCTCGCGAATCACGTCCATTTGTTTCGTCAGTTCCTTGGCCAGCCCTGGCTTTTTCTTGAGTTCCTCGGTGAGATCCTCGAGTTCCATGCGCAAGGCCGCGATTTCGGCTCCTGTCATTGGCCGCGTCTGTCGAAGAACTTTCGCGGTCACTCCAGTTCCCGAAACCTGCACCTCGGAGGCTTGGTTGAAGAACTGCCCGCCCAATTTGATTTCAAACTTGGTGCCCTGTTGCCCGCCGGCCGGGTAGACGTATGCGACATGTGGGGCGGACCCTTGTGCCCAAAGGAAGGGCGGCAACGTCAACATGATGGCCAGCGAAAGCGTCCCTAAGGATCGGTTCACGTTACGCCCCCTCGTTACATGCTGTCGTCGAATCGAATTGGCCACCGACCACATGAATGTCAGGTCGTTGCCCACGGACTCAACGAACCGTGGTAGCAGCTACAAAATCTCCTTCAATCGCCCGCCCGATTTTTCCTCGTCTTCGGCATTTGGTGTGAGACGAATCTGCAATCCTTGCGGGTGCGGCAGTCTGCTGTCCGGGTCGATCCCGAGAAGTTCATACATGCTGCCAATGAGGTCGCCCGGATAGACCGGTCGGTTCTTGACCGTTTCGCCCTTTGAATCGGAGGCGCCGACGATCTGCCCTCCCTTGAATCCGCCGCCACCCACGAGAACCGAGAACACGTTGCCGAAATGGTGGCGGCCACCATCCCAGGGCGGCTCCCACGCGACCTTCGGCGTTCGCCCGAATTCGCCGCAGCACCAGACAATCGTGCTCTCCAAAAGCCCACGTTGAGCCAAATCCTCAAAGAGCGTTCCCAGCCCCTTGTCGAGTTCCGGCACGAGTCGACGCATGGCGGGGAAATTATCTTTGTGCGTGTCCCACCCACCGAAGTTGATCGTAATGTACGGGACACCGTGTTCCACCAAACGCCGCGCCATCAGACACGATTGGCCGAAGGTGTTGCGCCCATAACTGTCTCTCAACGGCGCCTTCTCTTGGTTCAAGTCAAACAGCTTTCCTGCGTCACCCAAGATCAGGTCATATGCTTGGGACTCCGATTTGGTCAGCAACTGCATCGTTGGTTGGCCTTGAAGTGCGTGCCCGAGCGTGTTGAGCCTCTGCAGCATTTCGCGCCGCTGTTGCAATTGCCCCTCAGTGGCCTGGCCGACGAGTCCCTCAACCACGAATCGCGGCGCCGCCGGGTTGCCACCGGTGAAGAACGGCTTGTACTTGCTCCCAAGAAAACCAGCCTCGGAAAAGCGGCCTTGCGGCTGGGTCAGGACGATATATCGAGGTACCAGGTCGTCCGCCTTCTTGTCTTTTCCTTTGAACAAATTCACCACGGCGCCCATCGTGGGGTGGACGACGCGATCATTCGGATTGCGACCGGTCTGTACCAGATAGGCCGCCGTCTCGTGGCCGTTGTTTCCGTGGGTCATCCCGCGGATCAGCGAGAACTTATTCGCTTGTTTCGCCAAGACCGGCAGGAGTTCGCCGATCATCATCCCGTTGACCGCGGTGGCGATGGGCTTGTTTAGAGGGCCGGTGTAGTCGTTGCCGGCTTCCGGTTTCGGATCGAATGTGTCGAGGTGCGGCGGGCCACCCCAGAGCCAAATCTGGATGACAGACTTCGCCTTGGCGGGCTTGGCCTTGGGTGCGGTCGAGTCGCTGGGTCTATCCTGAGCGTAGAGCTTGCGGGCAAGCATCATTCCCACGACCCCGGCTAATCCATGCTGGAGCATCGCGCGTCGCGTGACCGTCGCTGTGCCAAATTGGGTGTCGTATTGGTTCGACATGGTTCTCGCTCCTCACGTGCTGCTCGTCGCCGAGATCAGCAAAAGGTCGAATTCGATCAATGCCGGCAAAAAAACTCCGCCGAGTTTATGAGTGCCCACGCGACTGCTAGGCCAGGTTTCATGCCGCCGCCGCCATAGGTGTAGTCGTCCATCGCGTTGAGTTCGTCTTCGGTGGGGTGACGCGACAGGATGGTGAGATAGAGCCTGTCCACAACCTCCCTCGGCTTACCCCCGGCCGCAATCACTTTTTGAAGCCCCGGCCCCTGTTCAATCTTCTTGAGGATGTGAGCCGAGTTCAGCATGTGGAGACGCTGGGCAGCCGTGAAGTTGTTGTTCCTCTCGGATTCAAGACCGGTGTCGCGTGGCGATCGGCCAAACATCTCCAGAAACGAACTGGTGATGCTGGCGTCGGCCAGCCTCACGGAACGGTGGGTCTCCGGAATATACGTGAATGGTTCGGGTATCGGACTCGAGTATTGCTCGGTTGTCCCCGTTACTTGACAGATAGCGTCGATGATGACCTCGGCCTCCAATCGCCGCACGGGGTAGTAGGCAAAAAGAGCGGAGGCCTCGGGGTTATCGCTAGCCGGAATCGACGACGCTTGGTAGGTGTTCGAGTTCATGATTACGCGGAACAATTGCCTTAGGTCGTATTTCGCTTGGACCAGTTCCTGTTGCAGAAACGCCAGCAACTCTGGGTTGCTGGGCACGCTGTCCGGGTGGATATCGTCAACCTCGTGGATGATGCCGCGACCCATAAACCATGACCACGTCCGATTGGCGATGTTACGGGTGAACCAGGGATTATTCGGCGTGATTAACCAGTCGGCGAAGAGTTGTCGTGGATCCTTGTCCGCCTGAAGCGGCACGGTCGAACCATCGGGGAATACACCGGTCTGCGACTTCGGAAGTCGATTCATGTCGAAGAAGACAATCTCTTCTTTCCACTCGTCGGTCTTCTTGTAGCCGATTTGCGAGAAAAAGGTCTCCATGCCTTCCCAACGTTCCGCCGGCCAGCCGTCGGAACGAACACCCATGAACGTCAAGGCAACTGCGCGGGCAATGTTTGGGGCGTTCTTCTTTTGAACCGCGCGATAGAAATTGGCCGGCGGGTCACGGAAATTGCTACCGCTAGCCGTTAATAACGTCCTTGCAAACTGATCGTATGGCATGTTCTCGCGCAACGCATTTCGGATCCACAGGTGATATGCCTGCACCGAATTGGGCCAGAGGTTGATCGGGAACTCCGATTTGACGCGTAACAGGTCACACCATTTCATCGACCAGTAGTCCGCAAAGTCGCGGTGCCCGAGCAGGTCGTCGATGAGTTCCATGCGCCGGTTCGGATTCTTGCTTGAGAGGAACTCTTCCGCCTCGTCTGCCGTCGGTATTCTCCCAATTAAGTCGAGGTAAGCTCGGCGAAGGAACACGGCATCCGAACAGATGGGGGACTGCGTGATATTACCTGCTTTCAACCGCGCTTGGACAAGTTCATCGATCTTCAGCGATGCCGCCGGCAGCCGGTCGCGGCGAGCCGATTCGCGAAGTTCGAACGCGGAGAGAATAGCTTGCTCATCCCTATGAGACAGACCGTAACTTGCGGGCAACCGCCTGCCGGTGGGAATCTTCTTTGCACCCAATTTGGGAGTCACGGGGATTACAGTCTCGGCTGCCGGTGCGGAAGAGCCGTTGTTGGAATCGGCGGCGGACACGGAGTTCGCTGAATCGATCGCGGCGTTCCTCATGGTCACGTAATTGTGGACGCCGAAGATCGTGGGTATCGTAATGATCACCGAGAGCGAGACAACCAGCAGCCGAGACCAACGAGGTCTCCAACGACGGTCTTTTGCGGAATTCGGAACGACACAGATCGGCGGAACCGGCGATGCCGGTGCGGGCAATGGGACGGGGCCGCCGGCGGGTGGTGCCGACTCCACGACCGCCGAATCAACGGGCGTCGCCGGCGGAAGAAGTGTGTCGCCGGCTCCCGGACCGGTGCCATTAGCGCTAACCAAGGAGCGCGCCGGGCAGTGTCGATGGTGCACGAGTTTGCGCTTGCACTTCGGACACCAGATTCGGGTATGGGCGTGGTTGGTGACCAGCGGGACAAGGCACTGGGGACAGATTCGCGGAGCGCCCATGATTCATCTCCTGCGATGCCGGTTCGAAGAAGCAACGCTTCAACTCAACACGGCATGGGGGCACACACCTCGTTCAGGACAACCCGAAGGGCATACATGCCCGCAATTGACCAGATCCAAATTCACGTCTCGTTTCGTGTGTCGTCTGGCGTGCTCGTGACCCGAGCTTCCAGCCGGCGGGACATTTTCGGACAGGGCGATCGCTTCGATTTCCACAAGGAGATCCGGCCGGCACACATCGGCCACCAGATACGTGAGCGGTACCCCCGGCAGACGGCTTTCGCAGACATCCCGAACGGCTAGGTAGTCTTCCGGACGTTTTACATAGACCCTTGCCACCGCGATTCCTTGAAGCGAGGTACCACAACCCGGCAAGCCATGGTGAGACAGGTTCTCCTCGGAAATCAAGGCGCCAATGTTTTCCAACGTCTCATGGGTCTGAGCCACCACGTCACCCACATGACGGGTTTCCGAGTGAGTAATGCTGGCGGTGCCCGAAACATATATGGTGGTATTGGCGCCATGAACAATCGCCATGCCTCGAGAGAATTTCGGGGTTTGCGGGCTGTAACGGGTGGAGTAAGCGAACGCCGCGGTCTGGCGAGGGTTCTCCAAAGGCACGGCGACGACCTCTTCCTCTTCGCTGAGCAACGCCACCGCACTGATGCTGATATTGCGACCATTGGTACCAATGCCGGTACTCGCCGGGTAAGCCGGTCCGTCGTGGTCGTCCGGCAATCGCTCGGTCAAGAAAGGGACGCTCTCGTACACGTCCGTCCTTGCCCGATTGAGTTCCTTATAACGCTGCGTCGGACCATCATCGTCGACAATACCTCCGAGGTACAACCACGTCCGCAACGTCTGATCGATTCTGGCACCAGCAAGGGGGAGCAACCGGCGGAGATGCTGGTAACAACAGACTGTTTTTTCGTAGACTCCCGGGGCCGAAGTCGACGGGACCGCTTGATCGGCATAGACCCACGTCGAGCCATTCTGCCGCGCGAGAAGGAGTTGATCACTGATTCGTGTAATCTCAACCTTCTCTTTCCCTTTGCCGATCGCAAGAGCTTCGATCCCGACCAAGCTCCCCTCACACGGAGGTTGCGGCACATACGAGGTGGCGGGGATCTTGTCTCCAAGGATCTTTCGCACAATCTCTCGACAGGCTGCGACCTTGCCGGCATCCGCGAGAAAGAAAGTCAGGTGCAACAGCGAGTCATTCGCGTCGAACCCTCGAAGCGTCTCAATCAATGCATCAACAGCGGATTGGGTCTGTTCTCTCAGCGTGTTGCCATTCTGCGGCAAGACGGTTGCACAAACATGCTCGACTCCGTTGAGGTCAACGACGGAACACCGAGTCCTGACCTGCACAACATGGGAAAGTGAAGAAGGTCTCATGGGAGCGATTCCCCGGAAATATGTTCGGTAGGTTGACGTAGTACGAGCAAATTGCATGCCACTAGGAGGCACGGCCCAATCTCGCCGAAAAACTGCGGCGGCGACAGGTTCCAACCAACCGTATGGCGTTTCAGATGTGCGGATTCGAAGCGCTGCGCTCGGCGGCAATGGCCATTTCCGGACGGTAACGGAACCGATCAGCTCTGACGGAGGCCGTTAACGATTCTTCTGCAACCGTCGTGCAACAAGAAGTGAGAGTTCCAACGCCTGTTCGTAATTAAGTCGAGGGTCAACTTCGGTTTCGTAGGCGCGCTCGAGATCATCTTCCGAAAGTCGACTCGCTCCACCCAGACATTCTGTCACGATGTCTCCGGACAATTCGATGTGGACTCCTCCCAAGACCCCACCGACCGACGTGTGAATGTCAAAGGCGGATTCCAACTCGGCCAGAATGTCGCTGAATCGGCGAGTCTTCCGCCCGGATGCCGCTGAAATCGTGTTTCCGTGCATGGGGTCACAACACCACAAGACGGTTCGGCCCGCCCGGCGCACGGCTTCGAGGAGCGGAGGCAAGTCCGTCGCGATTCGCGTGTGTCCGAAGCGATGAATGAGCGTCAAACGGCCTGGTTCATCTTCGGGATTGAGAATCTTGATGAGATCGAGCAATTCGTCCGCGGTCATGCCGGGGCCGACTTTGAGGCCGAGCGGATTCGCGACACCCCGAAGGAACTCCACATGGGCGCCGGACGGATTGCGCGTACGGTGGCCGATCCACGGAAAGTGTGTGCTCAGATCATACCAACCCTCGCGGCGCGGCACCCGGCGAGTCAGTGCCTGTTCATAGTCCAGATGCAGTGCCTCGTGACACGTGAAAAACTCAATCCTTCCAACTTCATCCAGCCGTCGCCCGGCAACGTTCTCGAAAAAGCGAAGGGCCTCGGTCACGTTTCCGATCATGTCCTGATAGTCGCGGTGAAGCGGCGATAATTGGGCAAAGTCAAGATTCCACCATTCCGGGTGGTGAAGGTCCGCGAAACCGCCCCCGACCAAGGATCGAATGAAGTTCAGAGTGAGGCACGCTCGTTGATACCCGATCAGTAGGCGTTGCGGGTCGGGTGTGCGCGCTTCGGCTGTGAATTCCGGGCTATTGACGAGATCACCCCGATAACTCGGCAACGTCACATCACCCCGAGTTTCCAAGTCCGAAGAACGCGGTTTGGCATACTGCCCGGCGAAGCGTCCCATGCGGATCACCCGGCGATGCGTGCCGAAAGCCAACACCAGGCTCATTTGCATCAACACCTTCAGCTTGGCCACGATCGGCTCCGACCGACAGTCGGCGAACCTCTCGGCGCAGTCGCCTCCCTGGAGCAAAAAGACCTCGTGACGCTGAGCGGCCGCGAGTTGCTTCTTGAGCGATTCGATTTCCCAGCTTGTTACCAGTGGCGGCAATTGAGAAAGGGTTTCGAGAACTCCTGCCAATGCACCGGAATCCCCATAGTTCACTCCCTGCTGTAGCGGTTTTTTTCTCCACGAGGTCAGTGACCAATTTGACATAGCGCGTTTCTGTTTCTATTGGGGGTTCTTCGTCTTGGCAGGCCTTGACATTGTATCACGAAAAGATGGGCCAGCGTACCACCCGCGACGGGAAGTACGCTACTCAGTAGCAGCGTGATCAAAAAGCCGATTCGAATCCGTTGTGGATTCACTTCTAGGAGGGAACCCATGAAAAAATTCAAAAATTTTCGCTGACTTCAGACGAACGGCAGCAACTGGAACAATTGATCTCATCGGGTAAGGCCGCCGCTAAGAAATTGATCCATGCCCGCATCCTCCTCAAAGCGGACGCTGCCCCGGTTGGACCGGCATGGCTGGATTACCAAATCGCCGAAGCCGTCGAGGTCAGCGTCGATACCATCGGTCGCGTTCGGCAACGCTTCGTTGAGCAAGGATTGGAAGCCGCCCTGGTTCGAAAGAAACAGGATAAGCCGAGCCGCC
>CAZESP010000040.1:0-46098 GCA_964515185.1 uncultured Alcaligenaceae bacterium | reverse complement strand
ACGCTCCAGCGGCGGAAGATACTTGCCATTTTCTTCGAACTGCGGAAGTTGGGTTGGCATGGTCGGAGTGGCGGCGGGCGCACCAGGCGAAGGCGCGGGCCTGTCACTACCGCAGCCGCGGCGCACGGCCGCCCAATTAATTACAACTGTAGTCTTAGGTAGGAGTGACCTTCCGCATCCCCGTTGACCACTTCGGCGACGATCGCCGCCTGTCGATCGGTCACCGGTTGAAGGTCGTAATCCAAGACGGTCTCGCGGTGGAGGCACACCGCCGTGCAACCCTCCTCGCGGTTTGCCATAGGGGGAGTCGTCCAGAATCGAAACCTGCCAAACGAACGATCCAAACCGATGCCCTCCGTCGACGAATAGAGTCGAGAAGCCGATGGAGGAAGCTCGATAGCTTCAGCGTGCCGATGAAAACCCACGATGGCCGGCTCGCGTCAATAGAGGGCGATGGCGCGACCGGGACCGCCGTGACATCCCTTGATCTTTCCGGCCACAAACAGGAAATAGGCCTCGGCGGGAACCGCGTCGAGGTTAGTCAAGAACTCGACGCCGACCATCCCTTTGGTTCCTATCAGCCAATATGTCCACAGCGCTTGCTTCGGCTCGACCCCTCCGAGTGTCGGCGCGTCCGTGGCGACACAACGGATGCTTTTACTTGCCAGATACGCGATGGCGTCGGGGCCAGGAGCGGGCCAACCTTCGCTGGTTCCGTTGAGCGGTCCTTCCATACAGGCGCTACCCAAAGGCATCGCCTTGTAGAATCGATCACTCCAGCCGCACTTGAAGATGACGACGTCACCGGCCTTCAATTCGCCGTGCTTCGATTCGTTTCGCTGAATATCGGCCTTGGTAATCTCCGGCGACGCGGGCCATCGGTCCTTTGGGATGGTGCCGAGAAGATGGCCGACATCGATGATGCGAACGGGGCCGCAAGTTTGGGCGAGCGGCACCTTCTCGGTCGTGAGGTCGCTCGCGCCGCGACGCCCGAGCTTGGCCTCGTACTCCGTAAGCCATACCTGTGTGCGGGGCGAATAGTCGCGATTATCGAACGACGTCAACGGCAGCGCATATGCCGGTGGAACGAGGTGGGTGCCGGCGTGACTGTCGATCATGTGCATGGGAAACGCGGTGCGCGTGTTGGGGTTCCTACCGAAGTGAATGGTCATGTACGCTTGGCGATGGTTGCCGACGCCTTGACCTGGCCATGACGTGGGAAGATTGTCGGTTAGCGCAACGGACAGATCGACGACGTTTTTCTTGCGAGCCGACGCGATGAGCCGTTGGGCAAGCGGGCCGGGCCTGACCGCAAACGCGCGGCCTTCACCATACGGATTACCGACATGCTTTGGCCCCATCATGCAGTAGAACGCCCCAGTGGAAGGCAACGCTCCCAGGCCGATGGCGCTTTCCGTCCAGATCATGCCGTGCTTCAAGCCGGCGAAGTGCGTCGGCTCGGCGAGGTCGGGCATTGGCCCCATGCTGGTGCTATCGATCCCCAGCGTCATGACCTTACGACTTGCCAAATATTCCATGCAATCGGGGTCGGGACCCGGCCAACCGGGCGCCTTGCAGGCCACCGGGTCGGCGGCGAATCGGCGGCCCTCAGGCAACGGCTTATAGTATTTGTCGCTGAATCCGCTGCGAAACAGAACGACGTCCCCGGGGCCCAACGGCCGGTGCTGTTGCTCCCAGCGCATGACCCGTTCTTTCTTGATGAGATCGCTTCGGCCGTTCGGTGCCGTGTCAAGGAGGTCAGTGCAGTCGATGACGCAGGCCTCGCCGCCGAACTGCCACGCGGGGACTTTGTCGGTCGTCATGGTCCCGTATTTGCCCGCGTTGGAGAATCCGGAATCGGGCGGCGTGACAGAGTGCGTGGGGACATCGAGCTGGGTGCCCGTGTTGCCGTCCATTATCAGGATGTCGCTGTTGTAATCGCTGCGAGACCCGATTCTCTGATAATGGTTAATCTGAAAAGCAGGAAACGATGGCCAAGTACAGGGATATTCTGGCGCGACCATTAACGACAGATCGACGAACGAATCCTTCTGGGCCTCCGCGACGACCTGAGATTGCCATTGTTGGAGCGGCGTCACAGAGAGGGCGACGATGAACGCCAGAACGATCGCCAGACCGCAGCGTATTGCCGTCATGTGTCTCCTCATCGAATCAGGGAGCGAGTCTGGCTCCGGGCACGGAGCCAATCAGATGACGTCGTCGTCGATAGATTCACCGAGATCAGTTTCAGCCGATCGGCGTCGCTTCGGCGAGTTTGGTTATGGCGCCGAGCGCGGGCTTCAGTCGAAGTTGTCCGACGTCGAGCATCGAGTGCAGGATCGTGGAAATCAAATTGGGCGTCGTGAAACCGTCCAAATCCGGCTCGCCGCCGTCCTTGGTCGAGCGTCCGATGACCTTACCTCGTGGCACCCCGCCGCCGTAGAGCATCAGGGGCGTCAGTTTTGCCCAATGGTCACGGCCGCCGTTCTTGTTGAGCCTTGGCGTTCGGCCCATTTCGCCGGTCGCGATCAGCATGATCTTGTCGGCCAACCCGCGTGCTTCCACGTCTTCGATGAAGGCAGCCACGGCATGATCGAATGACCGGCCGATCGCCTCCATGCCGTCGATCATGTTCAGGTTTTCGCCATCGGCGTGCATGTCCCAAACGCCTTCGTAGCCGGTGTGAACTGTGACGAAACGACAACCGGCTTCGCACAATCGTCGGGCTAACAGGAGCGCCTTGCCCAAAGATCTTGCGTGACCCGTGTAGTAGCCTCGTGCGCCGCGACGGGCGCGATTCCAATTGTGATCCGCGACGTGATGGCTGGTGTCGTACTTCGCCAATACCTTGGAATCTTCGCGCGACAAGTCGAGGGCATCGGCGACCGATCCGCTCAACAGCACCTCATATGCGTAGCGTTGCTGCTGGTCGATGGCGTCGTACTGCGGTTCGACGACACGCCGCAGCCTGTCCAATTGGCTGAGCAACGCTTGCCGATCGGAGAACTGTCCGGCCGGCAAATTGAGTCGGAGGTTCTTCTGAAGCTGGCCCGAACCGCCGGGCACAAATGGCGCGAAAGCCGCGCCGACATTGCCCGTTGCCGCCAAGTCGCCACGCCCTTGACCCTTGGCGGCATCGGCGCTCACTGACTGAGGGAATAACACGGCACCTGTCGGCATCGCGGTCACGGGATGCGTTGCACCGGCGACGCGAGCGAAGAGCGATCCGATATTCGCGTTCAGGGATTCGGGCCCAACGATGGGGCGGATATTGTGCTCGGCGTTGCCCGTGGCGAACGATCGGACAACCGTCAACTTGTCGGCGAGCGTCGCGAGTCGTTTGAAAGTCGTACCAAATCGTAAGCCCGTTACCGTCGTGGATGACACACCACCCACGGTGCGAATCTCGACGGGTGCGTCGAGCTTCGGATCGAACGTCTCGAATTGGCTCGGGCCACCTTGCTGGAACAGGAAGATCACCGACTTGCCGGTGTCGAGTCGACCGTTGGGTTCGGCCGCGCCATGAACCGAAAATAGCGACGACAATGACAGGCCGCCTACGGCAAGGCTTCCCAGTGTGAGGAAGCGGCGGCGGCTGCACGGGGCATCGGCTAATTGAATTGCGAGCATCGGTGACCGGGAAAGAAATCGTGGCGTGTCAGGCTGGAGAAAGTCTACCCGATCGCGCACGCACGATCAACGGAATATGGGACTATCCCGCGGGACGTATTACTTCGACCCGAAGCAGTAAATGGTGCCGGCGCCGGTGCCGATGACGAGGTTGCCGTCACTCACAGCCGCGGACCCTGTTACCGGTCCGTCCAGCTTGATTCTCTGAAGCTCTCCGCCTTTGTTCAAGTCAATGACATACAGATGATCGTCAGATGATCCGATGTAGACTCGATCTCGAACGATGACTGGCGAACTATCAACGCGGCTACCTGTAACAAAGTCCCAGACCGGTTTACCCGTGGCTCGATCCAGGGCGTATACGTGCTTGTCGCGGCAACCTGTCACGACGAACTTGTCGGTGACAGCGGCGGACGCATAAATCGGTTGGTGCCGCGGCGATTCAAACCCCCAGACGACTTCGGCTTTTTTCCAGTCGATCGCTAACACCTGATTGCTCATCGTGCCCACGTATAGGCGATCACCAAAGATAGCGGCGGTCGAGCCCGACTGGCCACCGATGTCGACCGATGCGATTTCTTTGCCGGTCCGCGTGTCGATCACATGCAGCATGCTATCGCAGCCGGCCACGAAAGTCCGTTCTCCAACGACAGCAGGAGTCGCCATGACCGGCCCGCCCGGCACTTTGAATTTCCAAGAGACCTTTCCATCTTTGGTCAGAGCGTACAAGTGCTCGTCGCCGGAGCCGATGAGGATCTGGTCACCGGCAAAGTTCGCGCCGGCGGTGAATTCGCTGTCGGTCAGGAATTCCCATTTCTTCGCTCCGGTCTTGGCATCCAGACACAAGAACTTGCCGTCAAGGTCGCCAATGTAGACAGAGTCACCCTTCACCGCGGCCGGTGCCTTGAACGGTCCGGCCTTGAATCGCCATTGAACGGCTCCGTCTTTCAGGCGTATCGCGTAGAGGTGCTGATCGATGGATCCGATGTAGACGATTCCATCGACGATAGCCGGTGCCCCCTCAATTCCCTCGCCTGTCTTGACTCGCCAACGCTCCGAGAGCGTGGCAGGTAGCTGAGCATCCACGAAGCCCGTCTGAAGCGGGTCGTTGCGAAACAGCGGCCAGTCAGCAGCCAGGACGGCGACGAGGGTCGCCACGACGATACCACCTGAAACAAATCGCGACTTCATGGTTCTCGCCTCCGTGTCATACGCGGGCATTCGGCACCGGTCGATTCGATTTGCCGTGCCTGTATCGTCGCCTCGGAGAGTGCGCTGTCAGTCGTCCTGAAGACCGCCATGCGGCTTTGGAATCTAATACGCCGCAATGTAGAGCTTTAATAGATCGTTCTCTGTAACTGGGCGAGGATTGAACCGAGTGGTCCACTGTTGGTTCGATTCCTCAGCCAACAAAGGCAGAATGCTCCGGCTCACCCCACACGAACTCAGGCACGTCGGCAAACCGATGGTATGCATGATCTGTGTCACGCGGGCTGCCAATAGTTCAGCCGCTGAACCTCCGTCGTGACTTGAATGGTCATGGTAAAGATCGGCATAGAGCGGACTGGCCGTCAACGCGTTAAAGCGAATGACGTGCGGCAACATGATTCCGACCGCGATGCCGTGGGTGATACCGTAGTGAGCGGTCAGTGGATTCGCGCACGCGTGGGCGGCGCCCAGCATCGACGATTCAATTGCCATGCCAGCCAAATGAGCACCGATCTGCATGGCCGATCGGGCATCGAGATTCGCAGGCTCGGCAATGACCCGTTCGATATTCTGGTCGAGATATCGCCACGCGGAGCGAGCATACGACTGCGAGATCGGGTTTCGTTTGGTACAGACAAATGACTCCAGAGCGTGCGTAATCGCGTCCAAACCCGTCACGGAAGTCACATTTACGGGCTGGGACAACGTCAGCTCAGGATCCAGGACGGCGACGCGAAATGCAGCCTTGCGGTCGCCGCATGCCATTTTCAGATGCGTCTTCTCGTCAGCAATCAAGGCAAATGACTGTGCCTCACTACCGGTGCCCGCCGTGGTCGGGACTCCAATCGACGGCAACATCGGCTTGGGGGCCTTGCCGAATCCTCGATAGTCGGCCATGGAGCCGCCGTTGGTCAGAATAAAATTGATGCCTTTGGCCACGTCCATCGACGACCCGCCGCCGACGGCGACCAGGAAGTCGATCTCGTGCTTTTTGGCGGCCTCGACGCCCGCCGCCACATGGCGCGTCTCCGGATTCTCCTCGACGTCGTCAAAAACGAAGACCTGCAACGCCGCCTCACGCATCAGTTCAGCGGCTCGTTGAGGGTGACCGGCATCCTCCAACCCAGGGTCGGTGACGAGCAAGACGCGAGACCCGTCATATTCCCGCACCAATTCACCAAGTCTTGCGACAGCGCCTGGCTCAAATACGACTCGACCGAGCGGCTGATAATCAAACGACGCTGGGCAATCGGCAAGAAGCGGCGATCGAGCCATTGGCGGACCCGCGGGTGACAGTACTGTATTCATGCGCTCCGGACCAACACGGATTATCATCGATTGTCGCCCGCAAAACGTGGTTGGATACGTCTAAAGTATCTAACCATCGCGACAATGCTTTGGATCGGTGGCATGGGTCAAACCTTGATGAATTTCGGATCGAACTGAAAAGCCCGCGCGCGGAACAGGAAATCGACAATATTTCCCTCGTGGGGTTGAAGCCAGTTGAGTTGAATTGTCGGCAGAGGCCCAATGTTCAGGCGATCAATGTTGGTGGCGTCCACAAGTTTTCGTTGGAGTTTCGCGTCTTCGGTGACCGCCGAGCAAACCAGCGTGGGCCCGATGGCGTCGATCATTCGGTCTTGCGGGCACTCGACAACGGTGACGAACGGGAACATGTACTCAGCCTTGGCGATTACCTTTTCGGGGCTATCGCAGAGGACGACGGTCGGACGCAGATAATCACATCGCTCTTTCTTCACCAGGCGTGGCCCGTATTTCGCGGTCATGTGTTCGACCCCCGACTCCTTGAGGTCGCGCTCGATTGCGGCCCAAACGCCATCGGCTTGACCCGGCACGGTGAAGGCTGCCAACGACGAATTGGGGTCTTCAGGCGGCAGAGGCTCAACCGGCCCGATTCGCGCCGCCAATGCCTCGGCGATCTTGCGAGCATGTCGAGGCACCCAAATACCCGAGCAGTTGATACATCCTCGGCCGCTATTGACGAACACGCTATTCGCCATGATGTCGAGGTGCTTTTCCCATTGATCGACTTGATCGTCGCCGAGCAGGATCTTGCTGAAGCCTGGCCCGTGAGCTTGGACTCGTGGATTCCCCTTATACTGCTCGACAGTGGCGGTGCCGCCGAAAATCAGACTTCGCGGGCAACTGTTCAAGACAGCCGCTCCCACGTCACCGAGACCAGGATAGATGGCAATCGCCTGTTTCGGAATGCCGGCCTGGATGAAGGCCTGAGTCATGCGATAGGGCGTCCAAGGCTCCTGAGGTCCTGGTTTCAGGACCAATCCAATCTGCATGGGAATGATCGGTAGCCAGAGCGTGTGGACGCCCGGCGAGTTGCTCGGCAAGACCATGCCGAGGACCGGCGACTGAGCTTGGTAGCTGACTGGAACGCCTCGGCTCTCGACACCATGACCGCGAGTTAGAATATCCAGGTCAAGCCCGCGAGTGAGACTATCGAGTATCTTGTCCATGTTCGCCAGGACGAATTGGTTCTTCGTCATGTTGAACTTGCACATGTGTTCGGGCAGCCCCGTGGTCGCGGATTGCATCCGCACGAACTGCTCCGGGGATTGAACGCCATCGCCCAGGGGGAGTTCAGCCGACGTGTATAGCTCACCGGCTTTTTTGACCATCTGAAGCAGATCGCGGATGGGAATCTCTGTGAGAGCTGCCCGAGCCTTGTGAGCATGCCGCATGTCGCGATCGACGATAGCGGCATTCGCGCGGCTCACTTCGGCCAGGGTTTCGCCGCTTAGAAAATGGACAACCTTGTCGATGTCCATGCTCTTGTAATGCTCGCCCCATCGAGAAACGGGTATGTGAATCATCGTTGTTCGCCCCTTGTTTTCCGAGCTTCGATGGTTTACGCCGGATGACTAATAGACTCCGACCGTTGTTTGTGCCGCGATTTCGTGGAACGGGCGGACGCCGCTCACCCCGTCCCACGGATACTTTTCGCAGGGCATCTCTCGTTCGCCTTCATCGCGTTCGGCGAACCGAGGAACGAAGAACTCTTTCGTTAAGGTCGTCAGCAACACGCGACCCGTCTGACCGAAAGGAACGACGCGATTGTAATCGGAAAACTCAACGACCTCGGCGACGGCTCGCGGTTCGGGGGCATAGTAGGCGATCTTGTAATCGGGAGGCTTGGGCATCTCGGCCGCTGCCAAGCCCATGAGCGTATTACCATAGGTCGGAGCGATGTACACTTTCGACGAGAGATACTCCTCGATCGTGAATCGTATCCACTGAGAGGTCATTTCCGTGCCGCCACAGAAGATGCCCGTGATTCCCTGTTCCGTGATGCTCGTTCCCTTTTCTTCGAGCCGTTTGCAGAGCGCGTCGAGGAGTTTCGGAGTTGTAAACATGCATCTGATGTCATGTCCCGCCGAGAGAATCGTCATGGCTTGATCGATGCAGTGCTCTTGATAAGCACGTAGATGTTCCATCCAGCCTTTCTTGATGAGCTTGACGACCCATCGTGGGTCGAGATCCAAGCAAAAGCAGATTCCCCCCCGGTACTGGCACAGATGCTCGACGGCGAGCCGGAGACGCCGAGGGCCCGAGGGGCCAAGCATCAGCCAATTCGCTCCCTTGGGGAAAAACGCATCCGGCAAGCTGTGGCTGAACATCTCATAGTCGATGCGGAAGTCGTCAATAACCACGCGGCTTTTCGGGATACCCGTCGTGCCTCCGGTTTCAAAGACGTAGATCGGCTTGTTCGCATACGCCCGCGGCACCCAACGGCGAACCGGACCTCCGCGAAGCCACTCATCCTCGAAAAACGGAAACCTCTTAAGATCGTCGAAGCAATGGACGTCTTTCAACGGATCAAAGTTGAACTCTTTGGCTTTTTCGAGCCAGAAAGGTGTTCCAGTTTCGGGTGAAAAATGCCATTGAACGATCTCTCGCACATGGGCATCAAGTCGCTCACGTGCCGCTTTTGCTTGTAGCTCGATACTGGTTGCCGGCATAGTCACGATCGAGGACCTCTCGACAAATTGGCTCGGGTTGTGGAATCGAAACACGTCGCGGGTGATTCGCCCGTGTTTCAGATTGTTAGTCTGCGAACGAGTGAATCTCAAACGGCTATTTCTTGATTGCGTACAGATTCAACTCGGTCATCACATAAAGGATGCCGTTAACGGCGACCGGTGTACTTCGCACCGGCTCTGCCATTTCAATCTTGTTGATCAGCTTCAATTCCTTCCCTGCCGCGAACACGAACAGATCGCCATCCTCCGTGCCGAGATACACTTTGCCGTCGGCATAGTAGGTCGATCCCCAAATAGCCGATTTCAAGTCGTATTCCCAGTATTTCTTGCCGGTTTTTGCATCGAGGCAGTGGACGTAGCCGGCCAGTTCCGCGATGTAGATGATCCCATCGTGAATCGAGGCAGTGCTCATGGTTCGCCCGAAGAAATAGTCACGCTTCGCCTCAGGATTCTTGTCGGGGCCACCGAAATGCCAGATCGCGGCGCTGTTCGGATTCGGCTTAGTCTTTGGCGGGCTCACCTTTTCATCGACAACCAAATCCGGTGACACGTCACCCGTTTTGGAAAGATCGATGCACCAAAAATGTCCCACACCCTCGTAATGTTCCGGATCCTGGCCGGTGCCGATATAGACCTTGTTGTCGTAAACCACGGGCGTCGCGATGAAGTCGCTGCGTGTCCCCTTGCCACCCAACTCATACTTTGAGTCTTTTGGGTTGCAGTCGAACTCCCAGATTATCTTGCCGGTTTCGGCTTCATATCCTCGAAGCCAGCCGTCGCCACCCGGGAAGATAACCTGCGACTTGCCGTTCACCAACGCGAAGGTCGGGTTTGACCATTGGCCGTGCATGATGTTCTTGCCCGGCGAGCCGTCCTTCCAAAGGAGTTTTCCCGTCTTCTTTTCAAGCGCGATGAAGCTCGGGGCGCCCGGAGACGGGATGTTGATGTGTCCTTCATCAACGCCGTTGGCGGTTACGATGAACACGATGTCACCGGCAATCAGAGGCGAGCAGGCGGCCAAATTGTGCGGGAAGACGTTGAGTTCCTTCATCATGTCGTAACGCCAAATCACGTCCGCATCCGTGGCGTCTTTGTAATGCTCGTCTTGGATGCCCTGGTTCCCGTTGGCAAGCCCTTCGACGTCCAAGCAGACAACTTCGCAGCGGTTGTTCACGTAGTAGACGCGGTCGCCTTCGACGACCGGGGTCGAGCAAACACCTTCACGCGGCCAATCGTTTACTTGGCCGGAAGGAAGTTTGTCATTAACGTGCTGCCAGAGAAACTCCCCGTCCGATTCGCGGATGCAATAGAGGTTTCCCTTGTCCAAGGGAAGCGGCTCTTTCGTAACTGGATTCCGCCGCTTCGGGTCGGTATCGCGTTTGTTACGAGGACTTTCATTGTTGGTTCCGATGAAGATCTTCCCGCCGCTGATAACCGGGCCGCCATAGGCTCGGGACCCGAGTTTCGCTGCCCATTTAACGTTCTTCTTCTCGTGATCCTTGCGGGTCTCCCATTCATCGGGTAGGCCAACTTCGATCAGATTGACCATATTGCGAGAGTTATCGCCGCCGAACATCACCCACGCCTTAACGGCATCGGCTTTGGCCTTCTCGTCCGCACCCGCATTGGCCGATGATTCCCAAGACCCATTTGTCGCGAAATAGATCGCGAGAGTGGCCACCATGATAAGGCCGGTGACACCCGTCATCAAAAGGTGATTTGAATGTCGTGCTTGCATACAAGTCTTCCTATTCGCAAAAGGAATCAGTCGTCATTCCTAGTTCGGTATTACGCTCACGTTGTCGAAATACGCCTCAGCACCGGGATCCTTCTCCAGGACGTTCGAGATGTAACTATACAGAGCCGGTGCCCCGTCGTGGTTCGGGCTGGTGTCTTCAAACTGGATCGTCCATTCCTTTGGCTCCGGCGTCCCTCGCGGCCAGACTTTTCCACGCACTGTCGCCGTTTTATCGGTACACGTCACGGTCAGCTTGATCGTATACCAGGAGTTCGGTTGCCAATCGAAGACAACGGCGTGATTGAGTCGTGGCACAGCCTCCCACGATGAGATTCGCAGGCGGCGTTTTCCGTCATCCACATCGCGCTTGCCGTCGAGCAACAGATGATATCGATTCAAAAGTAGCCCGATGTCGGGAACCCCACCACGAACTTCCGAACCATTGACGTCTGCTTGAATCGTCCCGCCCTTCACGTTGGGTATCGTGATAAAGGCGTTGGCGCGGGCTACGGGAGGCGCCGGGTTGGTTGCTATTTTTCGGAAGACCTTGGAGCCGTCTTTCTCGATAACATCGAACTTGCCCATGGCGTTGACCCATCCGCCAGGCGTTGCGCCGACGGGCACCTTTTCAAAGTCCATCGTGTAGGGGACCGAGGGTGCCACCCGAATTCGGGCCCGGCACTTGAGAGCACCACTGGTGAATTCGACGTAGCCCTGCTGGCCGACAACCTCGCTGGCGACAGTTAGGCGAACGGTGCCGGGTTTCGTCTCGTTGAGTTTGCCGACCAAAGCGGGTGGCTGTCGGCCGCTCGGCTGTTTGGGAGGCAACGGAATCGCCCAGCTCCCGGCCGGTATTTCTTTCAGCGGGACTCCATTGGAATCGAAGGCCATTACCGTGAATTCAGCGGACTGGCCAGCCGCCAGCACAACATCCGCGGGATAAAGCTGGACCCAACCCATGCTCGCTGCTGCCGGCTTCTCTGACTCTGTTGGCGGAACGGCCCCGGATTCTCCGCTCGGCGATCCGATACAGAACATTTCTTGCAGGGTCGCAATAAACAGTCGCCCGTTGGCGATTGCCGGGCTGCCATTGGTTTCAACAAAACCCGTGCCTCGCAACAATCGAAACTTCTGTTCGTAGACTTCCTCCAATCCGCGCTTGCCCTCTTTGAAAATGTGAAACCCACCGTTCACGTCGAAAACGAATAATTTGCCATCGGCCCAGACGGGTGAGCCGCGAGCGAGACGACCATAAGGAGTCGGCCGGCCGATTGCCTTGCCTGTCTTCGCGTCAAATTTGTAGAGGCGAGCGCTGTCGTTGCAAATGTAGACGGTGCCATTCGCGACAACGGGCGTCGTGTAGCCGAACTTTGTGCCAATGACCTCCCAGACGAGTTTGGGCTTGCTGTCGGTGATTTGCGCGGCATCGACACAAATGAGACGCCCTTGTTCGCTGGTATCCTCATTCTCTTCGCCGTGAGAGCAATAAACCAAGGAGCCATCGACTACCGGGGAGCTGTTCACGACTGTGCCAGCAAAGTGATAGCTCCACATGAGCTTGCCGGTTCGGACCTGGAAAGCGTGAAGCCCGCCGTCGGCACCGCCCGTAATCAGGAGCTTTTGGCCATTGATCGTGGCGACAACCGGATTGGAGTAGTACGTTCCACGAATGGGTCCTTCCAACGCCGACCACCAAGCGACTTGCCCGTTATTCTTGTCGAAGGCCACAAACCGGTTGGCACCGCGAGCAAAATCTCCCCAACTCCCGTTGATCATGCCCACGATGACGAGGCCCTCCGAGACAACGGGACTGACCACGCGGCCGCCGTAGCCCGTCACACGTCCGAATTCCTCAGTCAGCGAACGCGACCAAATGACCTTTCCATCGCGACTGTAACAGCGGAGGAATCCTTGCGTGCCGTGAATATAAACGTTGCCCGTTTCCGGATCACCGGCCGGATTCGTCCAACCGACTCGACTGGAGACAATGTCGGTGAGGAACACGTTGAACTTGTCTTCCCAAACCAAGTCGCCCGTCTTGGCGTCTAGACAGGTGATCCCTTCGCCTTCGTTAAGGCCCTCTCCCATATTGCGAATCAGATAAACGCGCCCGTTGATGATCAACGGAGTCGAACGGCAACCATAAGGCTTGCGCCACAGGAGATTGCTTTTCGGGTCGTTCGCGTCGAGGGAGAATTTCTCAGGAATCCCGGTGTCGTATGACGCGCCGTTTTGGCTTGGGCCACGCCAATGGACCCAATCTCCCGCCTGAGCCGCCGCGCAAAGAGCAGCAACACTCACGATTGACAATACGAACGCATTACCTAGAACTGGCCGACTCATGTTCGCACCCTCCATCAAGTCAATCGAGCGCTCGGCTCATCGACGAACACTCTTTTCGATTTCATCTCGAATCGAGGCAAAGTCCCGGGCGGGACGCATGTCACCTCGGCCCGAAATTGCAATTCGTCACGTATGGCCGCCGAAACTCGATCCTTGAGTACCGCATCCGCGGCAGCTCTCGTTTCAATCGTGACGGTGACACGGGGCGTCGTGGCCGATCTCAAGACATCGATGCGGAATTCGTCAACCTCTTCGAAGCCTCGAACGATCGATTCAAGCGCCGACGGGTAAACATTGTTTCCGCGAATCTGAATCATCTGGTCGGCACGACCCACGACACCACCTTGAAACCTTACAAATCGACTCCCGCATCGGCACGATTGTTTGTCAATAGAAACGATGTCGCCGGTTCGATAGCGAATAACCGGGCACGCGTGCCGGGCAAGGTTTGTTACGACCAACTCGCCAGGTTGGCCCTCCGCCACGGCATTCAGCGTTTGCAGATCGATAACTTCCGCGAGATAAAACTCTTCGAGCAAGTGCAAGCCGCCGGGCTGGGCAAAGCACTCGACGGCCGCGGGACCGACCTCCGTCATGCCCCAATGATCAATGACGCGTGCGCCCCATGCCTTCTCGATTTTCCGCCGAACGGGGCCAATATTTCCACCGGGTTCGCCCGCGACAATCAGCATTCGCACGGGCGAATCGGGCAGATCGATTCCGGTTTCGGCCGCCACTTCCGCGAGTCGAAGCGCGTAGGTGGGCGTACAAAACACCACGGTCGCAGAATTGTCGATGAGGTATCGAAGTCGTGCGGCACTGCTCATGCCGCCTCCGGCCAGACAGCAGTGGCCGGCACGCAGGCCCGATTCGAATGCGGTCCAAAAACCAAGGAACGGGCCGAACGAAAATGGAAAGAACAGCCGATCCTCGCGGCGTAGCTCCACTATCTGAAAGATGGTTTGCCAACAGTCTAGCAACGACGACCAACTCTCCGCTGTGTCGAGCCACCGCAACGGGCGTCCGGTCGTCGTGCCGGAGGTCTGATGGACTCGCACGTAGCGGGACAACGGCTCCGAATTGGCAGTGCCATAGGGAGGATTTCGTTCCTGATCGGCAACCAAGTCCGCTTTGGTAGTGAATGGAAGCCTGTTAAGGTCAGCAAGCGAGCGAATCGAATCGAGTTCAATGCCGCGATACTTCGAGGTATAGAAGCGATTGTTCGTAGCTACCCGGCGCAGTGTCTCCTCGAATTGGCGGAATTGCCGAGCCTCAAGAAGTTCCCTTTCGCTCATTCGTACAACGCTCTGGTGTCCAGTCACTGACACGGAGTTCACGGTCGCGGCCGCGCAACGCCGACGATTGGATAATTACGGTCGAAGATCAAAGCAAAACACCAAGTCCTGATCGCGGAGATAGAGTTTACCGTTGGCAATCACCGGATGAGTCCAGATTCGACCTTGCGGTTTTCGGATCTTGGTCTTCTCGGGTAGTGATAACGATCCCTTTTCGATCCATATCTTGGGGTTGGCTTCAACACAATGAAGACTACCCGCCGACTCGTCGTAGCAGAATAGATGCCCCGCGGCCGAGGTGACGGCTCCCTTCCCGGGTCGCCCCTTGCCGAAAGTCCAATTCACTTTGCCCGACTCTAATTGCTGACACATCCAGCCGGCACGTCCGGAATAGCCGTAAATATGACCGCCGATGAGGATGACTCCTCCGTGGTGGTTTTCGATGGCTTCTTTTTCGTAGACGATGTCCGACTTGAACTTGTCGCCATCGGGAGTCAATCTGATGAGAGTCGATCCGGCACTGTATCCGGCGGTGACATAGACCATGCCGTCGCTGAAGATGGGCGTCGGAATGACGGCGGTTCGATATTTGGATCGCGTGACGTACCAGAGCAACCTCCCATCGTTGGCGGATACACCGACAACGCCACGGCCCGTTTGTTGAATGTACTGGCGAATTCCCGAAAAATCAGCAGCGATGATCGATGAGTAGGCAGCATCGTCAGTCACTTCTTTGCTTTGCCAAATGAGCGCACCAGTCTTCTTGTCTAGCGCGGCAATGGTGCCTTCGCGTCCCCCAGGGGTGCAGACGAGCTTGTCGCCGTCGACAAGAACCGATTCGCTGTAACCCCACCCCGACATGAGTCGACCGCCGAGATCCTTCGTGAGGCTCTTTGACCAAATCTTCTTTCCAGAGTTGCGATCGAGACAAACCAAATCGCCCCGACCCGTCAACAGGTAAAGATGGTCACCGTCAATGGTCGGTGTTGCGCGAGGCCCGCCCCCCCAATTATTGTCGTAGTACGGGGCAACCTCGGATCGCCACAATTCTTTTCCTGTTTCGACATCAATTGCAAAGACCGTCTCACGCTCTTTGGTCGCGCCCGCCAAATACAAGACATTCCCGACGACTGCCGGCCCCGAGTACCCCATTCCGGCATCGCGGAACGTCCAAAGCAGCTTTGGCGATTTCTTGTTCCAATCGGTGTTCAGTTCGGTTTCCTTGGAAACGTCGTCACGCCCTGGTCCGCGCCATTGCGGCCAATCAAACCCGAAGGCCGGTGTGAATGCGGCAATGGAAAAAAGAAACGAGACCAAACATCGGACCATGATTCTTCCTTCGACAATGGTGGGGCCAATCTCTTTTCGAGCATCGGCAAGTTCCGGCGGGAGCGACAACATTATTCTAGAAACTCAGCCGCCATTGAATAGACGAAGCGGATCCTGGAGTTGTTCAACAAGATGTCCGTGCGGACGCGGCGCAAAGGCACTAAATCAAGGCAAGGTGGATTCGCTTCGCTTCGGTTGCATTTATGGCTCGAGCGGCAACCATTCATATTGATCGAAACGCGAATGAGGCGACGATTGCGGCGCGCCGGCTTGGTCACGGTAAGCATGCCGGCATGGATAGAGTAATGGTCGCAGATCGGAAATCGTGAGAGGCCCTCGCTCACGAATCACCATGAGGTCGCCGTGGTTCGAAAGATGCACCAGCCGTAGTTCGGGCATCGTGGAGAGTGCCTCGGCACCGAACCGACGCCCCGAGGCCGAATCAGAAAGAATCAGAAAAGCTGTGTGGGCACCGCCGCGCCCCGTTGGATAGGGGGTGGCACCGGCGAAACAAGCGTCGAGCAGCTTCGCGAGGTCACGTCCGAAACCAGTCTTGCCATTCGCGTCGGTCGCTGTGAGATCCGTGAGCGGCAGAAGCTTGGCGAGAAATGCCGCTGCTTGATCTACCATGGGAATCGCCAAAGTTCGTCCAAGGTCACTGCTCCGCTGGCAAACCGTGTGGAGGCCGCCAAGCGGAGAAAGAACAAGGTCCTGGAGGGTCTTGTCGAGCTGGATAAAGTCGTCGTCCTTGATGCGTCCCAAGAACTGGTACGCGGCTCGTTCCAAGTTGTCGGCGCCGCTTGGGAAGACTACCTCGACGGTGCCATCACTTTCGGCCAAGTGGGAGTACATCTCGCCGTGTCCGCGGCGTGCGGCTTGTTTGAGACGTAGCGAGCTGCTGTTGGAATCGTCGATCGCGTCGCCTGTTTGGGCTTCCGACAGCCCCTTCAACAGGTGATTCAGCCGCAGGCGGAAGAAATCGAGATCTTGAAGGTGCTCTCGAAGTCGCGCCTTGAGTTTCGAAAAGAAGACCCGGCCCGCGGTGAGCGAGTCTTCCATGAGACGCGCTTGGGCGGCTGCCGCAACTGAGTCGAGAAACGCTTTCGCCTGGCGTTGCGGGCCTCCGCTGAAGAATCGGCTCAATCCCGACCCGTTGCAGGAGGCCTTTGCAAACTGTAGCCGCTCGATCTGTTCCCACGCGATTCGGTGTTGTTCTTCCACAACCTGACTCTGAGCGGCTTCCGCATTTTCGCAGAAAAGCAGCATCTGGCGCAGGGCGGCTTCGGCCGCAGCCAATCGCCGGCCAGGACGTTCCATCAACTGATCCACCGTTTTCATCAGCTTCTTGTCCCAAGAGTGAGCGGCACGCTCGGCGGCTTGGTAGAGGAGCAACTGAAAACGACTCCGTTTGGCGCCTTCGTCTTGCACAGTCTGTGTGAGTCCGACGAGAGGTTCAAGCTGTTCAACAACACGTTGCGCCCAAATGGCGAGGTTGATCCGCGCCTCACCTCGACTTGCATCCTGTTCAAAATCACCGAGCATCCGTGCGACAATTTCCGTGGGCATGCCTTCTTCGGTTCGGGCCTCTTGACTCAGAAGATTGGCGAGGGCATCCCATTTCAGCCCCGGATCCGCCAAAGCTCGCGCGCAGGCTTCCGTAACCAAGGCTGGCGATAGATTGGGATCAGGCTCTTGCCAGGTGTGAACGATTCGTTCGCATGCGGCTCGGGCTGCCATGCGCAACATGAGTCCTCGCGGGAACCAAAGACCTCGGACGCCGATGCTGCGGAATGAAGCGCCGTTGTTCGAGGTCGTTCGCGTATTGGCGACCTCATTTCCGAGGGCAGTCGTGACCTCATCGCGCAGGTAGCCGGCGAGTCGCCCCACACTCTCACGCTGTCCCTGCGGTTCGCGATGCTCCAACGCGAGCAGATAGGTGTTGCTAAACGGCGGACCGGTCGAAACGACGGGCGCGGCATCGGGGCCGTACTGTGCAGTAAACGACACAGATGGATCGCTGTAGTGGTTTAGTTCCGTGAGCGTCGCATAGAGATTGGCTTGCTCGTTCTTGGGTGTCGCGGGGTCGCCCGGCGCACCACAGAACAAGAACAGTACCGGCGGGGCCACCGGATGTCGAAGATTCTCGGCCTGTCGCATGATCGCATAGGCCAAATCGACAAGGACTCCTCCCGACCCGCCCAGAGCGCTCGAGACGACATAGGCGCGAAGATTGTTATCGCGAAGCGGCAACCCGGTTTGGCTCACCGATTGGGCCAGTGTCTCCGGGTGAGTGGCCACTTGAATCTCGCGCCGCAATCGCGTCATCAACCGCAGGTAATTATCGCAAAAGGCCAACCGTCCCAAGGCCCGTGATCCCAGCGGTTGCAACGATCGAGGCATCGCGTATAGCTTTTCTCGCGGCAACCATTCTGAAATATGTTCCAGTGTTCTGCGTCGATAATTCGTGACCGGTTGCAGCGGCATCGGGAACAACTCGCCACTGCTCAAAGCGACCTCGGGAGCCTCGTTTGTCGCCTTGTGAACTGCTTCGGGGTCTGAATCGACATAAAGGAACCGGAAGATGGGAACGAGGCTCAAGTCACCGAATCGGTCAAGCAAACGGCAACGAAGTTCGAGTATCGCGCGTCGTCCGTAACTTCCTAAGCCGATAAAGAGCGTGGGGCGCAAGATACCAACATCGGCGGATGAAACGGTATTGACGAGCGGCGCCGAGTCCTCAAGCTTCGGTTGAGCCGAAGGGGCGAACGGCACCGGCACTGGCGTCGGGCGAGGCGATGCAGGAGTTGCCGGAACCAAGTACGGTCGCGGCATCTCGCGAGCCGTCGCCGCCATTCGATCGTCCGCCATGCTGGCATCGCAAAGGGCTTGAACGAATGCCATGCAATTCGGGTAACGATCGTCCGGATTCTTTGCTAATGCGCGAGCGACGATTGCTCGATCCTGCTCGGGAAGCGACGACAGGTCAGGCGGCTCCGACAAGTGCTGCAACGCCATTTGCCGGATATTCTTGCCGTTGAACGGTCGTTGACCGGTGAGCAACTCCTGATAAACGATGGCCAAACTGTATTGATCACTATGGCGAGAAATCTTGCCGCTGAACGACTCGGGAGGCGCATAAATCGGAGTGACGCCCGCCTTCAAGCCCGAATTGCTGCTTCGATCCAGGTTCTTGACAAGCCCGAAGTCGGCGACTTTGACCCGATCGGCGATGACGAAGAGGTTTCGCGGCTTGACGTCAAGATGCTGCAGTCCATGTTTCTCGTTTAGGTAATCGAGACCATCGGCAGCATCGCGCATGTAGCGCAACAGATCGACCCTTGGGATTCCCACCTGGCCGCCCGCGTTGTACTCCACCAGAACGTCATGGAGGCTCTTGTCGGCAAGCTCCATGACAATGGCTAATTCGCCGCCGATAATCTCGATGCGATCCATCGACAGGACGAACGGATGCCGGACATCCTTGATGCGCATCATAGCCTTATGTTCTTGTTCGGCGCGGCTGTTGTCGCCATCGACGGCATCGAGGTTGCCGTAGACGAACTTGATGGCCTTCAAGATGCCGCCGGGTGCGACACATTTCCAGACTTCCCCGAATCCGCCGGCGCCAAGCGGCGCGATCAGTCGATAGCCCGGAATCGGTTCAGCTTCAGGCTCGCGAAGCCAGTTCATGGGTGTTTTCGCCTGCGATTGTCCGGTTATACCGTGGCGGTATAATCCCCATTCTGCTGCTGAAAGAATAACTCACTATTTTCGTTGCGGCGCGCGCCGATTGACGAATTGGGGCGATCCATGCCTTGACGATAGCATCCCGCGGTCCAAAGTTACGCCATGGGCTGAAATCGCATTGGCCGACCGTCCGCCATTTCGAGGAGATTCACCGATGCCCGACTCGAATCACGGTCCGGGATCGTCGTTTCGAAGATTCGTTTCGCGTGTGGAGCCGCTCTACTGGCTCCTGCTTGCGTTGCCGGCGGCCATTATTCTGAAGTTGCTGCACACATCCGACTTATGGCTGTTTGTTGTGTCATGCGTGGCCATTATCCCCCTCGCGGGCCTAATGGGGCGAGCAACGGAAAACCTCGCGGAGACCCTTGGGGCCGGCATCGGTGGGCTACTCAACGCCTCGTTTGGGAATGCCGCCGAACTAATCATCGCCTTCGTGGCACTTCGAAAAGGCCCCGACTTCTACCCATTGATCAAAGCGTCGCTAACCGGATCGATCATCGGCAATACCCTCCTTGTATTTGGGCTGGCGATTCTGGTCGGGGGCATTCGCCACTCGCGACAAGTCTTCAACCGGACGGCAGCCACCGCCGGAGCGGCATTACTGGCTCTCGCAACCGTGAGCCTCATCATGCCAACGATCTATCAACAAGTTGTGCAGCCTACCGACCATCAACAAGTGGTGTCATTGAGCGAAGAGCTTGCGATCATACTTGCCGTCACCTATCTGCTCAGCCTTTTGTTCTCGCTGCGGACGCACAAGCATCTTTTTGCCGGGCCGGAAGAAAACCTGCCGACGACGGGTGCGGCCCACCAACCCGAATGGAACCGTCGCACATCGCTGATCGTCCTGACGATTTCCACGATTGGAGTCGCGATGGTCAGCGAGTTTCTTGTCGGATCCGTTGAGCATGCGGGCGAATCACTCGGACTGAATAACGTCTTCGTGGGAGTCATCGTCGTTGCCGTGGTCGGTAACGCCGCCGAGCATTCGACGGCGGTCTTGATGGCCGCCAAGAACAAGATGGACTTGGCGATTAATATCGCGGTGGGCAGCAGCCTACAGATTGCCTTGTTTGTTGCGCCGATTCTGGTCTTTGCCAGTTGGGCGATGGGGCAGTCGCCCGCGCTCGATCTTCATTTCACATTGATGGAGACCATCACGGTTGCGCTGACGGTTGCGGTGTTTGCTCTGGTGTGCCAAGATGGCGAAACACATTGGATGGAAGGTGTCATGCTCTTGGCCGTTTACGCCATGTTTGCCCTGGCGTTTTTCCATCTGCCATCAGGCCACTGACGCCTTACTCGGTTTGGGCCTGCGTTCGGCCCAGTGCGATGTCGAATTCGCTGACCAATGGCACGAGCATGGCAGCAATTGTGAAGCCGAAGGCCCCGCCAATGACGAGAAACGGCAAGAGCGGATCGGTCGACTCATCGCTGCCGGGCTTCGCTACGAGGATGTTCGTCACGCTGTAGAACATCGCCAAGGGGCAAAGCCAGGCCGACAGTGTCAATGCTCCCGACGGCCGGTTCCCGGTGAGTACCCACCAAAGACCGCCGATGCCCGTCGCAATAAACAGGATGAAACTTGCCCATTGATACTCGAATTGGCCGCCGATGAGAATCAAGTAAATGCAGATAAGCGTTCCCACGGAAAGAAAGAACACCGTTCCCAAGGCGTTCCCAATGGCCAGTCTGCTGTTGATGTTTCGTAACGCCACATGAATGCCAAGGACCATTGCGAATGCAAGGAGAACGGCGACTCCACCACTGACGCAGGCGAGTGTTGACACGTTCATCGCGACCAACAATTCGGGCTGGTTTCGCGGGGGAGTCGCGAGCCAACCGAACCACGCGTAGACAACTGCCAATATGAATGGCGGCAGGAGGAATTCCTTCACGTTCCAGGCGATGCCCAGGAGTTTTCCAAAGATGAACTCTTTGGGTGAGAGATCAGTGACGAGCAGCAAGTCTAAAGCACCTCCATCACGTTCGGAGGTAATGGCGGTGACGGCCTGGGCGGTGACAAGCAAGAGACTTAGAATCGCCACGGGAACAAGTCCGCTGGCAGACACAAAGGCTCCGCGGCCACCCGGACGCGGGCGAAACAGGTCGGCCATCGCAAAGTAGCAAATCAGACCCAAGACAACAAAGTAGGCCAGCTTGATGAGCAGCGGGCGCCGGCCATAGGCCAGCGTGCGAATCTCACGCCACAAGATTGGGTTCGCCCAAACGGCCCGAGGCTTGCCCGGCGCCGCGTGAGCCTTGGCTCGGTTGGCGTCCTCATCTTCCGGGCGTTCTCGCTGCATGATCGGTTCGCCGCGAGGATTCCACTTTCGCAATCGCCATATTCCGATACCATTCAGAATAACACTTACGCCAATCATCACTAGACAATAAAGGTATGCCGGGTGAATCAGTCGCCCGTCAACTCGAGGCTCAAGGACCGATGCCAGAGCCAAGAATGGATCAAGCCACGACTGAACGTCATGGCGCAAGGCCGGTTCGATCCACGCCGTGGCCACGCGTACAAGACAGATGTACAAGACCAGGAACAATACGGACAACGCCAACGATTGGAACGTCCGATCACGCCATAGAGCCACAAGGCCGCCGAGCGAACCGGACGCGATCGCGGTTGCGGCCAAAATGAGCGCGGCCTGAATCACTTGCTCCGGGTCGATCCCTCCGAGTAGTAGAACCAGTGACAATACGGGGATAGTGCCGACAAGCAACAGCCCAATTGGGAGGAGGCTGCCGAGCAGCTTGCCGAGGACGATTTCATGATCGCGCATGTCGGTAATTAACAGCAGGATGAACGTGCGGCGGTCTTTTTCCTGAGCCACCGTACTGGCCGCTGAGAGAGCCGCGAAAAAAAGCAGCAGCGTCAGCTCGACATACGTGAAAATCTGAAATACGAGCAAGCCGAACCGAGCCGTCAGTCCGATCGTTGCGACTCGGCTGAATCCGATCGAAGCTTGCCATGCCGTCAACCCCAACACCAAGAGCAGGCCCAATGACGCGGCGCGAGCCGTGTAATGGCTGGCCCGACGCGGCACGGTTTGGAATTCACGCGAGAAGATCGGACCTAGCATGAAAGCTTCCGTCGATGGAATGTCGTTCACTTTTTACGATTCGTTCAGGTTATTAGTTCGAGATGGCCCGGCGAGTCGCCTCGTGATTCACCGAATCGGCGCACGCAACTCAGAGGTCGCAGGCGATGTGTTTCACCGTCGGATCGGAACAGGCTTCCGTCTCTGGCCGACTTCGCTTACCTTCGAGAAAACCGTCCCTAAGATGGCTTGTAATGCGACTCATCTTCCTCATTGCGCACGGACTGCGGCCGTCATACCTCGGCCTCTACGGCAATGATTGGGTGCCGACACCCAATTTCGACACATTGGCAACCGAGTCCATCGTTTTCGATCGTCACTTCGCGGATATGCCATCCGCCGACGGGTTCAATCGTGCGGTTTCCACGGGCCGATATGCACTACCTCAACGTGACCCTGTCACGGTTGTCCCTGAGGGGACGACACTCGACAACCTCCTTCGAGCCAACGCAGTTCGTTATCTCACCTTGGCAGCCGATGAACTTACCGAGTCGGACTTGATCGACGCGGGCCACGACGACAACGCAATCTTGAGACTTGAAACGAACCGGCTGTTGCCACCCTGGTCGATCACGGACGAGATCCTGGCGGAGACTATCTCCGATTGGGAACAAGCAACTGGCAATAGCTTGGAACCTCTGCTGTCACCGCGAACCGGGCCGCTCGACGATTGCGTCGAAAACGGCGATAGCGCCGACAATCGAGCGAGGGTTCAACTGACCTATGCCGCAGCCGTTCGAGATTTCGACACATGGCTTGGCGATCTTCGCGAGTCACTTGCCTCAACGGCTTGGACCGAAGCCGTACTCGTCGTGACGTCGGGTCACGGCATCGCTTTGGGAGAGCATGGGATTCTCGGATGGCAGAATTCGCGGCTTCATGGCGAGATGCTCCATCTACCGCTGATCCTGCGGTATCCCGACAAATCGGACTGCGGTCGGCGTGTTCCGGATCTGTCGCAGTCGATCGACTTGCCCGCGACCATCGCTGAATTGTACGGCGTGCCAGTTCCCAATGATTGGCATGGTCAATCGCTACTCCCATTAACACGGGGTGAGCATTCAAGAAGGCAATATGCCGTTTCTGGTCTTCGCTGCGGGAACAAAGTCGAATGGTCGTTGCGCACCGAGGATGTCGCCGTCTTGCTTCCGGCAGACATAGAGGAGCAATCGGCAGCATTATTCGTGAAACCCGACGACTATTGGGAGGTGAACGATCTTCGGCAGAAATACCTCGATGAGGCCGAGTTGCTGGAGAATCTGTTACTCGAATTTGTTGCGGCCAGTAGCCTTCCCGGGCCATTGGCTGCTCCTTCTTTGTCCAATCTGGAGAACGACGATGGCCACAGTCAAGCTGGTTGATGAAACGACGAGCCACCCCAAGGTCAAAGCGATTTTTGACGATATCAAGGCGACAAAAAAAATCGACCGCGTCCCGAATTTCTGGCGCGCGCTGGCGACCAATCCCGACTCTCTCGAACATTGGTGGGGGCGAGTCAAGTCGATCATGCAGCCCGGAAAAATCGACCTGTTGACAAAAGAGATCATCGCGATTGCCGTTTCAGCGACCAACGGCTGCGCTTATTGCATCAACAGCCATACCGCGGCCGCCTACAAGCTTGGCCTCGACGCGGAAGCTCTAGGAGAAGTTTTGGCTGTCGTCGCGCTTTACAATGCCACCAACCGGTTGGCCGAAGGTTATCAGGTTGAGCCTGACGTAAAACCTGACGTCTGATCGACGACGCGGTATGGGTGTTAACCCGGCGGCCATCCCATGTCGCGCCCACCCATCAAATGAAAGTGCAGATGCGGCACGGTTTGCCCTCCGCGATCCTTGCAATTCACGACCAGGCGATAGCCATCGCCAAGACCGAGCGTCTCGGCCAACCGTACAGCGACGACGTGGAGGTGCCCCATCAGATCGCGATCGGCTTCCGTTACGTCTGCATGGGTGGGAATGACCTTGCGCGGGATGAGCAGGACGTGAATGGGCGCCTGCGGATTGACGTCATGAAACGCCATGCAATGCTCGTCTTCGTAAACGATTCTCGCGGGGATTTGCTTCTGAACGATCTTCAAAAAAATGTTGTCGGCGAGCATGGGGTCAACCAAACTGATTGAGTAACCGTAACTGGCACTTGCGAATGTTTTACCATGTTGCCTTGGCAGTGACCAAGCGAAACAAGTGAAAACGCCTTGGCCATGAACTGCGATCATTACCTGTTCGGGTTGGACGAGGCCGGATACGGCCCCAATCTGGGGCCTTTGGTTCAGGCCGCCGTCGGAATGCGTTTGCCCCGCGGAATGGGCTGCCTTTGGCAAGCACTTGCGGACGTTGTCCATCGAGCGGCGGACCCCGCAGGGGGGCGCATCTTGATCGACGATTCCAAGCGAGTTTATTCTGGGCCTCACGGTCTGGCCAAATTGGAACTCGGCGTTGGGGCGTCGCTCGTGTCTCCGGTCATCGGGTCGGCTGCCGAACTTGTCGATTGCATCGGCGTTGGAACGACGGTAGCGGATCTTCACGGTGAGCCATGGTTCGACCAGCGAATGCCCCTTCCGATTGCGGCGAATCCGGACGCCATCAAACAGGCCGTGTTCGAGATGTCCGATGCGGTTCGCCGACTGGGTGTCACTTTCCGATCACCCCGATGTATGGTGACTCCCGCTCCAAGGTTCAACGCGATTGTCGAGTGCGAAGTCTCCAAAGCGGCAGTGTTGGCTCGTGGAGTAATCGAACTCTTGAGGGACTGTTTCGCGCTCGTCGATGGACCCGTGACGTTTGTCATCGATAAGCAAGGAGGGCGAAATTCCTATGCGCCGATGATCCAGCACGCATTTCCCAACGGCTGGGTCGTTACCGAACGTGAATCGAGTCGCCTCAGTCAATATCGGGTCGAGATGCTTCCCCATCCGGTGCAACTGAAGTTTCTTCCTCGCGCCGAGTCCGAATGCATGGCTGTTGCCCTCGCATCAATGGTCGCGAAGTACCTTCGGGAACTTCTAATGGTGCAATTCAACGGCTTTTGGAAACGTCATGTGCCCGAAGTGGCGCCGACGGCGGGCTACCCCAGCGATGCGCCGCGATTCCTCGCTGCCATTCGGCCGGCGATGAAGCGACTTGGCATCCGCGAAGCCAACATTTGGCGGATGAAGTGAACCGCTGTCGCCCTGCCGGTTACGGTTTGAGCGGCGAGTACCCCAAAGTCCCCTGGGCCGACCGCAGCTTTACCCAACTCAGTTTCCATTGGATGGCTCGACTGATGAGTTCTTGCTCCGCCTGACAGGAGGCCGTCAATGCCGTATACACCTCGGATGGCGTGACGCCCGGACCGCCGAGTTTCTTACGCAGGTTCTCGTATCGCGCTTGGCTGTCCTTGACTTCCCTTTCGGCGAGGAGGGCAAGCGATGTTTGTTCCTCGATTTCACGAATGGCGACACGAATTTCACTGCAAACCATCTCGCGTTTCGTATCGGAAAGCAGCGAGAGTTGAGCGATTCGGGCCTTCGTTTCGTTCATTGCCAGCGGTTTTTGCCACCACCAACGGTGACGCTTCGGCGGAACGACGGCACTTCCCGTTCCGGGCGCCGCCGACGACAAGATCGCTCGGACAATCGGCAGCGTTTCCTTGCAAACCCAACCGTTGAGCGCCTGAATCTGAAGCAAGTCGGGACGCTCCTGGAGCCCTCGCTCGACTTCCGCGGAAACGTCGAATGAGGGCGCCCGAATCGTCAGATCGTCGCGGGGAGCGATCGGCGGAGAGCCGGCCGGGAATCCCACCAATGAGACCAATTGCTCACGGAGTCGTTCGGCAGATTTTTCAAGTGTCATTCGCTGGGCGATTAACGCCGCTTTCTGCCGCCGCAAGGCTTGTTCATCGATCGGTACGCTTAGGCCTTTGGCTCGCAACGAATCGAACTCGGCGAGTAGTTCGTCCAAGGCTTGTTGTTGACGCCTCAATGGTGCTCGACGGAGTTCCGTCTCGAGAATCCGGTAATACAGTTCCAAGGCCGACGCCGCCGCCCGATTGCGAATCTCGGATTCCTTGAGACACAACAACTCTCGTCGCAATCGATCACACCAGAATGTCGGTTCGAGAGCGTACAGATCGGCAAGCGGAGCATTGACGGCGCTTCGTGCCCGACACTCCTCAGGATCAAGAAGCGTGTATGCCTCGGCAGGAAGCGGCTGATCGCAACGAAATGCCGTCGAACAATCGACATTGAGAGTAATTGGCGGCAGATTCGCGGCAACGCATGGGGCCGGTAACTGCAACGATTGCGGCGGCCGGTGAATCAGAGGAGGCGGCGCCGAACAACCACAAGCGAAGGCAAGGACGAAAACGACCGAGACGATCATTCGTTTCCGCGTCGGGCGCCGGGGTGTGAAAGCGGTTTGGTCGTTTTTCACTGGCGCGCGATCCGACGGCTTGATGGAAAGAGTCCCTTTCTCAATCATCGGTTGCGAAAGCAAGTTGACTGTAACAAATATGCCGATTCTACAGGCAGGTGGGGTTCGCCGAGTCGCTCATTCGGAGGGGAGAATCAACACGTCCATCTTTTGCCCGATACGCGGCGGAGTGGAACTCGGCTCGAGTCGAATCAGGCACTCGACGGTTCTTGCTTCATTGGCGGCGGGGATCTCGCCGGGCAAAATTCGTCGCGGTCCAAACCAGTGCGCGATTCGCGCGACGGTGCCACGCCACTTTGAGTTGGGCATCGAAGGATCGGTCACCTCGACCTTTCGTCCCTCTGCCAATCGCGAAGCAAATTCCTGTTCGACGTAAGCTCGCACAACGCGACTTCCCTCGGCGGCAAAGTAGATGCAGGCGCCGGATTGAGGACTGACGAGCGTGCCGGGTCCTACCAAGATTCGATATACCTGCCCGTCCGCAGGTGCCGTGATCGTCATCGTCTCTTCCAACAGATTTGCCTGCCGCAATCGGGCGACAGCCTGAGACTCTTGCTGCTTGGCCAGCCGAATCTCCAAATCGAAGTCGGTGCGTAACATCTCGCGCAGTTTGGCTTCCTCGGCGCGGACCCCGGCGTCGATCTCTTTGACTTTTTCCTCAGCAGCCGCAACTTCCGCCTCACTCACGCGATCAAACATTCGCAACTGTTTTTGAGCATCCGCGAGCTTGCGCGCCGCATCGCGCCGCGCCACCATGGCGTCGATAGCCGCTTTTTGTGTGTCGATCTGCGTGGTGTGCCGAGTCGACAATTCCCCCGCTTGCTTGACTTTCAACTTGGCTAGTTCCACGGCAGCCGAAGCCTCTTCCACGGCTGACTTGGCGGCAGCGGAGTCGAGCGAGATAAGCGGGCGACCGGCGCTGACTTGCTCGTTTTCCTGAACGTGAACGGTGACCACCCTGCCGGCTTGCTGGGCCAACAGGGGAATGACTCCCGTTTCCGCATCGACATAGCCAATACAGAGCAGGCCCACAGGAGTGGTGGGGGCCGGCGTGCTGACGACGGGGGCCGGCTGATTGCGAAGCGTCACGACGGCAAAGGTAATCACCGCCCCCAACAGCGCGGCAACCATCCAGCCGATCAAGCGAGACAGAAGCGAACCGTCTTGCGTCGCGTGCGCCATGGGGCAACCTATCGCAAAAGTGTGATCGGTTCGACGCCTCGGAGTGAGCGAAGCGAGTAGACACCCGATACCAGTGCCGTCACCATTGTGGAAACTGCGGATGCTGCCAGTAACCAACCCGGCAAATAGACGCGGGCACCGACCACGCCGGCCGCTCGCGCGAGACCCAGAACCGCCGGCGCCGCGGCGAGCAGGCCGGCGATTCCCACCCAAAATGCCAACGACAGCACCAGCCCGCGAACACGCCAGCGCGGTATCCCCATCGCATACAAGACGGCGAGTTCGCGAAGCATCGACGCTGTGGCGCCGTAGAGAGTCTGACTGGTCACGATCAGCCCGACGAGCAGCGACAATCCGCTGGTCAGCCCCATCGCGATACCCGCCTTGCTTCGAGTCAACCAGTGCATCCGTGTTCGCGTCGAAAACTCGCGTCGCGTAAACACAGCCATGTCGGGAAATTCCGCACGGAGACTCGCAGCCGTCTGAGGGGCGAAAGCCGGTTGCCGGCACTTCAACAGCAAGAACGTCACTTGATTGGGCCGCGTGATGAACATTGGCAACAACTCGCGCGCCGTGCGAAGCGAGCAAAAGATGAACGGGGCGCCGATGCTTTGTGTCCCGGAAACCGTTGCGGTGATCCGTACTGATCGATCGCTAATCTCTGCCGTGTCGCCCATGTTCGCGATTCCAAGTCTCGAAAACTCAGACCGATCGATGGCGATGGCGCCGGGTTGAGCGAGTCGTTCTTGAATCTCCGGTGTCAGGCCGGCGACGGCTCCCAAGGACCCGTGACCAAGTCGCGCTCCGACAATGCAGCAAACGACCGAACCGCCCGTGGGTTTCTTCCACTGGGCAAAACCGTAGAGGTACGCTTCGACCCGTTCGATTTCTGGCCGGCCCCCGACACGCGACACCCAACCCTCGGAAATCGGGAATCCAAGGTCGATGCTCTGCACATCGGGTGCCGCCACCCAGAGATCGGCAGGAGCTTGATCGATCGCGGTCGAGGTAAACGAAAGAGTGCCAAGCAACAGGCCAAATTGAAGCGCCACTAACGCAGCGCTAACAGCAAGCGCCAGCAGCGCCGGAATGAACCGAGCGCGATCGTGCCACCAAAAGCTGGCGACGAAACTCATTCGAGGCCTTTGTCGAATTCCTTGAGCATCGCATCCGTTTGTAGGAACGAACGGCGGATGATCTTTCGAACGACGCCCACACCCGGAGCGAACCATTGCTCGTCGTTGATGTTGCCGGCGAGGCCACCGGCACGGCCCGTTATCGTGATCTTCAAACAATTCGCATATTCTTTTCCATCAGCCGACCGAATCGACTCGGTCGCGACGGCCTTGTAAGTCAGCTTCGCCTTTCCCAGTTTGCCCTCCCAAGTATCACCGACTTTGGGCTTGGCCGGCAAGAACAGCGATTCACCGGCAGCCTCGTCACCGCCGAGAACCCGATAAATGCCCTCGTCGGACTTGCGGTAATAAAGCACCTCGACCTGTGACCGAATTGCGACCTTGTTCAACATCTTGAAGTAGACACGATCGTTGATCTTTTCGGTGCCGGTGATCTGCGTCGTTGCCGTGGTCGTGCCATTCGCGCCTAAGGGGAGCTGATATGCCGCCGTGTAGGTCCAGCTCAGTTTTTCCTTGAGCGGAAAATAGTCAGCGTCGACCTCTGCTGCCGCTGCCGGCTGTGCCGGCTCCGTGGTCGCTACCGACACCGGCGGCGACCGAAAGAACAGAAACAGTGCAATCGTCATTAAGCCAATCCCGAAAACCATCAACACGATTCGACGTCGCATCGGCGTCTCCCTTCTGTTAGCCGCCGGATTATTGTACCCGAATATACGTCTCGATGATGTTGCGATCGACTTTCGGAAACTCCTCATGCAGTCGATCGAGCGCTCGCCAGAGGTTTCCTTGCGCGAATCGTGGCATCATACCGCCACGTAGTCCGCCCATCGTGGGAAGCATGGCCGCAACCGTGGCCGCGTCGGATTCACCAGGCTGAGCCGCCAGATCGCGAAGCATTTCAGCCCATTGAAGAAGGGGTACCGTCCGCGCTTCAATGCCTGCGGCTCGCATTCCCTCCCTCAAATCCGCGATGGTCAGCGGTGCCGGATTGTAGACATGGTAGCAAGTTCCATGCAGTTCCGGTTCGAGGGAGATTCGGGTGATGACGCGGCTCATAACATCGACGGGCGTCATCTCGATGTCCATCGGAACATCGGGCAAAGCCTTGAGTCGCGAGCTTGCCGCCAGGGCACAATGAACCAGGTCACCCGACGGAGCCAAGCCGTGGCGTGAGTGTCCGGTGATCCGGCCCGGACGATAAATCGTCACCTTGAGGCCGCGATCACGTGCCGCTTGCACCAGCCGCTCGGCCACCCACTTGCTTTGGGCATAGCCGCCGCGAGGTGGCGGGTCCGCATCGAGGGGATCATCTTCGGCAAGTTCCGTCCCCGACGGTCGCCCGCTAAAAACGCTCAAGGTTGAAACATAGTGCAGCGACTTGGCGTGGCCCGTCCCTGCCAGCCTCAACACTTCAAGAGTCCCGCTGACATTCGCCGCCTTCAGCTTGTCATAAGGATGAATGAAGTTAACTTCGGCGCCACAATGATAAATCGTGTCAACGCGATCGCCAAGTTCGCAAAAAGCCGATTCGGACAGACCCAAGAACGGCTGTGAAAGGTCACCGGCAATCGCCACGATTCGCGATGTCCATTCGCTACGCCAGATGCGATAGCGTTCGAGCGTTCTCTGGATCTTGGCAAGTCCCTCGACTGCGTCGCGGGCCCGAACCAGGCAATGGACCTCCCAGGTCGTTTGGCTCATCAAGTCGGCCAGCAAATGGGCACCGAGGAACCCCGTGGCGCCCGTCAAGAACGCTTTCCTGATTTCACCGATGGCACGCGCGGGGGATTCCGAAAAAGTCAGATCGCGTGGCAAATTGGCGTCGGATCGCAACAAACTCGGCGAAGCATGGCCGTCGTCATTGTTCTTGGATTGAAGCTCGATTGCCAATTGGGCGGGCGTCGGGAACTGAAACAGTAGCCGCAGAGGGAATTCACGTTCGAGGCTCTTGCGCAATTTGGCCGCCAACTGAACGGCCTTTAACGACTGGCCGCCGAGCCGGAAGAAGTCGTCGTCGGCACCGACATCGCTGATTCCGAGGACTTCAGCAAACGCGGCAGCAATCGCTTTCTCCAACTCGGTTTCGGGCTGTCGCTTGGCGGCGGCTTCCGAAGGCGAGGGTAGGGGGGCTGGCAATGCACTTCGATCGAGCTTGCCACCCGGCGCCAACGGAAAACTCGCCATCAGAACAATGGCCTCGGGTATCATTGCGGCAGGCAATCGGTCCGCAAGGAATTGCTGCAGGTTTCTGGTGAAACTCGCTTGTTTCGTCCCCGGCGCCGCAACGACGTACGCGACCAAAGTTACGTCGCCTGACGGTCCCGGCCGGCCCACGACAACGGCATCGCTGACCTCATCGTACATTCTCAACGTCGCTTCGATTTCGCCTGGCTCGATTCGATTGCCACGAATCTTCAATTGGTTATCGACCCGGCCGAGGTATTCGTAGCGCCCGTCCGCACGGAGTCGGACCAAGTCACCGGTGCGATAGAGCCGCGCGCCCTCTCCCGCGAAGGGGTTCGGTACAAATCGCTCCGCAGTTCGAGTCGGATCGTTGATGTAACCCCGCGCGACGTTGATGCCGCCCAAATAGAGTTCACCGGGGACCCCAATCGGGCACGGCTGCATCTGCGGGTCCAAAACGAGGGCGCACGTGTTCGGAAGCGGGAAGCCAATATCGGGAGGTACATCGTCTCGCTCGACTTCTCCCAGGTGCGACGTGATCGCCGCCTCTGTCGGGCCATAGACATTGAAGAAACGCCGGCCTTGCCTCCAACGGCGAGCCAATTCAAGCGGGAGAACCTCGCCGCCACACATGACAAGTTGGAGCGCCGGCAGATTCGATTCGGGGACCGCCGCCAGAGCACTGGGCGTCAGTGTCATCGTAGTTAACTGCTCGGCACGCAATTTCTCGGGGAGATTCGTGAGAGCCTCGACCAAATCAGGTTCGCACAGATGAAGCGACCCGCCGATACAAAGTGTGGGCACGATATCATGGAGCGATGCGTCGAAACTTGGCGACGAAAACTGAGCGACCCGATCCGATCCCGATAAGCCAACAAGCCGCGGTAACACCGTCGCGAAATTGCAGAGGGAACGATGCTCAATGCCAACCCCTTTGGGACGGCCGGTGGAACCCGACGTGAAGATAACGTAGGCCAGATTTCGACCATCTTGGCCCGTGACGGGTCGGCTTTCCGGGCAGGCCGAAATCAGCTCGCGATTCCGACCAAGGCAAATCACTTTGGCATTGCATGACGGTATCTGATCGACGACGTGGGACGTCGTGATGATGACTGAAAGTCCGGAGTCGTGAACCATGCATTCGATTCGGCTTCGCGGATAGCGCGGGTCAATCGGCACAAAAGCGCCGCCGGCCTTCCAAGTTCCGAGCATCGCGACTATCAGGTCGATCGATCGCGGGAGACACAACCCCACGCGGTGTTCGGAATCAACCCCGAGTCCTCGTAAGAAGTGCCCCAGCCGATTGGCTTCGATATCAAGCTCACGATAACTGCAGCTTCGGCCCTCGGCGACGACGGCAATGGCATGGGGCGTGCGGTCCACCTGTTCTTCTATTAGAACGTGAGTACCGCAATCAGTGCGAGCCGGCTGGCACGGTCCCGAGCTTAGTTCAACAATTGCCTTTGACTCGGTGGGCGTCAGCAACGTTTGAAGACTCAAAGGTTTGTTCGGCTCCTCGACGATCGATTCCAACAACGTGCGGAAATGCTCCGACCAACGTTGGACGGTCACGCGTGCGAAAAGGTCGGTATCATAAGTCCAACAGCCGCGCAGTCGCCCCGACTCTTCGGCCATGACGAGCGACAAGTCGACTTTGGAAGTACCCGTCGTCACGTCCCATGGAGTCAGTTCCACGCCGGCCAATTTCATGGTTGGCAACGGCATGTTCTGCAAGGCGAACAGGGCCTGGAATAACGGCGACCGATTAATCATCCGGTGAGGCGACAAGCGAGCAACGAGTTGCTCAAACGGCACATCGGCATGGGAAAAAGCGGCGAGCGAATTGTCGCGGACACGATTCAGAAACTCCGCAAACGTGGGATCGCCGAACGTCGTCGCGCGCATCACCAGCGTGTTCACAAAGAAACCAATGAGTCCTTCGATTTGATTGTGATTTCGGCCCGCCACTGGTGTCCCGACGCAAATGTCCTCTTGCCTCGTCAACCGGCTCAAGAATGCTTGAAACGCCGCGAGGATCGTCATGAACAATGTCGCCCCATGTTGCTCGCCTAGTCGTTTGAGCTTCCCGGTCAGCGACGGTGGCAATTCGAAGAACAATTGTTCGCCGCGGTATCGCGGTCGCTCGGGTCGGGGAAAATCCGCTGGAAGTTCGAGTATTTGCGGCGCCCCTTGCAGGTGCTGCTCCCAGTAAGCGAGTTGTTTAGCAATCACCTCGTCGCCGACATATCGCCGTTGCCAAGCCGCGAAATCGGCATACTGAATGGCCATCGGAGGCAGCAGCGCCGGCCTGCGATCGACCATCGCCGAATAGAACTCGCCCAGTTCGCGAACCATCACGCCCATCGACCAGCCATCAGCGGCAATGTGATGAATCGTCATCACGCAAACATGGTCGGCCTCCGCGAACCGAAGAAGGCGACAGCGAAATATCGGACCGGTTGACAAATCGAATGGACGGCGAGCTTCGTCCTCAGCGACTCGACGTACCATCGACCGTCGCTCGTCGCCGGTGATCCCCGCCAAATCCTCGACCGGAGTGTCAACTGACTGCGGAGGTAGGATTTTCTGGCACGGATCCGTCCCGGCAAAATCATAGACCGTTCGCAATATCTCGTGACGAGCAACCAGCGCGGTCATCGCTCGGCCGAACGCCTCGACGTCCAGCCGTCCCGAGAGTTGCACCACCGAAGGAATGTTGTAATAGGGGCTTTCCGGCTCAATCTGGTGGAGCAGCCAGAGCCTCTCTTGAGAGTAGGAAAGTGGCAATGGCGACGCACGATCCGCAGGTTCAATACGAGTTTGGAAGTCGCGGCCGTCTCCGAGAGAGGCCACGGCAAGGGCCAACCTCTCGGCCGTTGAGTTCTCGAAGAGCATCCGCAGAGGGACTTCCCGTCCCAATCGCTCGCGAAGTCGGACCACTACTTGCATCGCCTTCAACGAGTGTCCTCCCAGCGAGAAGAAATCTTCGTCGGCGCCTACATCGGAAACGGCCAGGACTTCGCGAAATACGTCAACGATGCCTTGTTCGGTCGCGCCGACGGGGGACCGGCCCGGCAAACGGCCCACGAAGGTCGGTTCGGGAAGCGCTCGCCGATCTACCTTTCCCCCAGTCGTGGTCGGAATGGCATCGATCAACTGCAGCGACTCCGGGATCATAAACAGCGGTAGGCGGCCGATCAAATGGGATCGAACGGCCGTCAGAATATCGTTGTCCGAGCGACCACGGGGAACGATATAGGCAGCCAGTCGCCGTAGGCCGTCTCCGCTCGGTCGAGCATCGACAACCGCATCGGCAACATCGGGATGGGATCGAAGACATGACTCGATGTCGCCCAATTCGATGCGGAATCCTCGAATCTTGACTTGAGCGTCCAACCGGCCCAAGTATTCGAGGATGCCTTCTGATTTCCATCGGACGCGATCCCCCGTCCGATAGATCCGCGTTTCCCGTCGTTCAAACGGGTCAGCGACGAACCTTTCGTCGGTGCGACCAACGTCATTTCGATAGCCGCGAGCAACGCCGGGGCCGCCCACATACAGTTCACCGGGAAAGCCGATCGGGCAGGGTTCCCGATTCCGATCTAGGACGTAGAGCGTCGAATTCGGCACGGGCTTGCCAATCGGAACCGTGGCGGCATCCTCGGCCAACCCTTGAACCGAATAGTAACTGGAAATCGTTGTGCATTCGGTCGGGCCGTAGAGGTTGATAACCTCGACGGTGGGAAATCGTTGCGTGAATTCGAATGCGAGAACCGGGTCACATGCCTCGCCGCCGAAGAACAATCTCCGAGCGTTGAGTAACGATGCCATGTTGTCGCGAACAAACTGGTGAAACAACGCGGTCGTCAATAACAGACTCGATACGTTCTCACGTTCGATCAATGAACGCAGTTGCTCGGGGGCCAGCATCGTTTCTCGTGGGCAGATCACAACCGTGGCGCCGTTGAGTAACGGTAACCAAATCTCGAGGCTGGCAGCATCAAACGAAATACTCGATCCATGCAAGAACCTCTCGCCGGGTTCACAGTGGAAGTCCGTGTTGCAAGTCAGCCGCGCCAGGCCCCGATGCGTGACTTCGACCCCCTTCGGCGATCCGGTTGAACCGGACGTGAAGAAAATGACTGCAATATCCTCCCCTCGCGTGGGGAACGATCTTTCCGATCGCGGAGGGCCGCTGCCCAAGTCTTCGATGAATGCCGACGGAATCGTGGAATCGACACGGCTCGCCGATGCCCGTCGAGTCAACAAGAGCTTTGTTTGCGACACCTGAAGCATCACACGGATGCGTTCGGCAGGATACACCGTATCGAGCGGTACATACGTTGCCCCGGCCTTTAAGATGCCCAGCAAGGCTCCGATCATCTCCGCGGAACGATCAACGCTAATCGCCACGCAATCGTGTGGGCGGATGCCGCGCTCGATCAAACCAGCGGCGATTCGATCCGAAAACTGATCCAATTGCTGGTAGGTCCAAGCACGGTCACCATCGACGACAGCCGTCGTGTCGGGAGACTTTCGGGTTTGTTTAACAAACAACTCTGCGATCGACGCATTAGCGGGAAACTCGCGTACATCACGGTTCCACGTTTGCGTAAGGATGACTCTTTCGTTGTCGGTTATTAACGGAATTCGCGACACGTGTTGGTCGGGATTGCGGCATACCGCCTGAAGGATCCGGTGATAGCCTTCCGCGAGCCGGTTCGCGGTATCTCGATTCAATACGTCCGTCGAGTATTCGAGAAATCCGCGGACTCCGTTAGGCATCTCCGTGAGCGACAGGACGATGTCGAATTTGGCCAGTCCCGTCGGAATATCAATCAGCTCAATCTGTAGGTCATCTAGCCCCAGCGACGACGCGGGCGCGACGTTGTGCGAGAACATCACAGAAAACAGCGGATGGCGCCCCGAGGCACCTGGTGATGCCAGCCGATCGACCACGCGCTCCAGCGGCAAGTCCTGATGGGGGTACGCATCGAAGGCACATAACCGTGTACGTTCCAACAACTGTACGAACGTCGGATCGCCGCTGAGATCGGCTCGCAGCGCAAGCGTGTTGACGAAGCAACCAAACACGTTGTCCAATTCGGGCCGCGAACGACCCGCGATCGGCGTGCCCACGACAAATTCGTCCTGGTCGGCGAATCGGCTTAATAATACTTGAAAGGCAGTCAGAGCGACAAGATAAGCCGTGGTTCCCGTCGCCTTGCCGAGATCTCGTGCCTCACTCATCAGTGATAGTGGAAGCCGAACCGATTCCCGATCGCCACGAAACGTTGGCTTTGCCGGACGTCGCCGGTCGAGTGGAAACTCCAAAGGGGGGACGTTCTTCAAACGTTCTGTCCAATATCGAAGTGATCCATCGAGTTGATCCTCGGTGATTGTCTTTCGTTGCCATTCGGCAAAGTCCGCGTACTGAATCGGCAGCCGGGGCAAGTTCACCGGGGCATTCGATCGCATCGCTCGATAGAGCTGCGCCAACTCACGAACGAATACCCCCAATGACCACCCGTCCGCGATGATGTGATGAAATGCCAGCGCGAGATAATGCTCGTCGTCGGCGGTACGAATCAGTTTGGCACGGAACAAAGGCCCGTTCGCAAAATCAAACGGGGCCAAACACGATTGGGCGCCGCGCTGGAGGGCCTCATGCTCCCGGTCGGCCGGTGGAATCGCCGTCAGGTCCTGGAGCGAAAAGTCCTTCGACGCCGCGGGAGCTACACGCTGAACCGGCGAGCCGTTTTCGACAGCAAAGGTTGTGCGCAGCGACTCATGCCGCTGGACCAAGGCTTCGACGGATCGCTCCAGCGACACAACGTCGAGAGAGCCACGCAAGCGAACGATCGCCGGCATGTGATAGAGCGCGCTGCCGGACGTGAGTTGCTCGAAGAACCAGAATCGCTCTTGCGGAAGGGCAAGCGGAAATGTCCGCGTTCGGGCCAACCGCTCTCGTAGCAGTCGGGCCAATTGCTCGCGTTTGTCCATCCCGTATCTACTCCTGACCGTCCACGTCATCCATGGCGTCGCCACCGTCGTCATCGTGAGACAACGCCGCCAGCAGCTCATCGGCCTCTGCATCGGTCAGGGAATCGAGCCGGCTCAGAAGGTCGAGGGCGTTTCGATGGTCGATACTCTCGCTGCGTGGAATGGGGCTTTCAACGGCTCGATCGCGCGCCGCCATGACCGCATTGGCGACCGCCTCCGGAGTTGGGTCGGCGAACAGATCGCGCAGTGGCAACGAGATCTTAAAGTGATCTCGCAACCGCGAAATCAATTGCATGGCCATCAAGGAGTCGCCACCCAACTCAAAGAAATTGTCGCGGATTCCGACCCGCGCACCACCCAAGACGGCGCTCCATTGTGCGACGATTTCTTGCTCCAACGGCGTTCTCGGGGCAACGAATGAGGCGCTTCGGTCGATCCCCCGCGGTGCCGGTAATGCCGCACGATTCAGTTTTCCTCCGGCAGTCAGCGGGAACTTGTCCATCACGAAGATCTCGGATGGAACCATGAACGCGGGCAGTTTTTCACGGGCCAGCGCCGAGAGTTCCGCTGGTGCGACTTCTTTCCCTTCTGCCCGAGCCACATAAGCGATCAGTTGCGTCACTCCGAGTTTCGGTTTGTGGGCAATGACAATGGCGCTTCGCACCGCGGGATGCTCGCCGAGCGCCGCTTCGATTTCTGCCGGCTCGACGCGTAACCCTCGAATCTTGATTTGAAAATCAACTCGGCCCAAGAAGTCGATCGTGCCATCCGAGCGCCATTTCGCGAGGTCGCCCGTCTTGTACATCATCGCATGAGGCACTTCGGCAAACGGATACTTGACAAAGACGCGTTCCGTCGCCACGGGATCATTGAGATATCCAAGACCCAACGCGGCGCCCGTGATGTAAATCTCCCCGACGCAACCCATCGGAACGAGTTGCCGATCACGGTTGAGGATCAAGATCGTGACGTTGCTGATCGGCCTGCCGATTGGGATCTTCCCGCTCGCGCGCCCCTTCACCTCATGGGCAATGCAACCAATCGTCGTTTCCGTCGGGCCATAGAGATTCGCGACTTTTACGCCTGGGAACTGATCCATAAACGCATAGGTTGTGGACGGCGTTATCTCTTCGCCGCCGACCACGACGCTGCGCAGGGTCCTGAGCGAGTCAACAACTGCCGGTTTTGTTACCAGTTGAGGCACCAAGGCGTTGAAAACGCTTGGGACGAAATCGGTGATCGTCACCTCATGCCGAGATATGAGCCGGGTTATTGTATCGGCCGTCAGAATGTCATCATCCGGCAACACCGTCTTCCCACCGTTGGTCATCGGCCAGAAGAACTGCCAGACGGAACTGTCATAAACGTGCCGCGTTGTTTGAAGCGCGGATTTTGCCGACTCCTTGCCGAAAAAGTCATTCATCCAACCGAATCGATTCGTCAGCCCGCGATGGGCGACCATGGCCGCTTTCGGTGTTCCCGTGGATCCGGAGGTACTAAATACGTAGACCGGATCGTCCAGGGTGATGGCCAAATCGAGATTGGGAAACGACGCGGCATTTTCGGGTTGGCGTACAACGATGACCGGCAACTCGAACACGTTGGCTCGCTGTTGCAACGACGGGTCCGTGAGAACGACCGGCGGCGAGGCCGATTTCAAGATCGCTTGGGTTCGGGCTGAAGGCCATTGGACATCAAGGGGAAAGAACGCGGCTCCGGCCTTGACGATTCCAAGTTCCGCGACCACGAGCTCCGGACTGCGTTCCATGTAGATCGGAACGACTGCCCCTCGCCCAATGCCGTGGTCTCGAAGGGCGCTCGCGACTTGGTTGGCCCAGCCGTTCAGTTCCCCAAATGTGAGCCGTCTATTGCCGAATTCCAAAGCCACGCGGCCTGGCTCGCGATGGGCCCACGCCTCAATTTCCTCATGGAAGCAACGCGTCGGGTAGTCAACTGCCACACCAGCTGAGACCGCCAACAGTTGCCGGCGCTCGTCGTCCGACATGATGGATATAGACGACAAGCGACGGTCCGGATCGCGAGCGATTTCTCGCAACAGGTTCGCGAGATAGCCGCCAAATTTCATCGCCGTCGCCGGCTCGAACAGATCAACGTTGTATTGCAGGGACAACTCGAGACGGTTGTCGATTTGCAGACCTGCCAAGACGAGGTCGAACTTCGTGTAAAGATGCTTCAGATGAAAACGCTCAAACAACTGTTGCCCAATCGGCAGCGCAAGGCTTCCGTCGGGTTCGACTGTCAGCCGCCCAGCCAAGTCGCGGTCCACGCGATTGAGGACGAACATCGTCTGGAACAATGTTGCCTGGCTCGCATCGCGGGCCGTCGAAACGCGATTCGCCAGCAACGCCGAGGGGAAGTCTTGGTTGGCCATTGCGTCCAGCGTTGATTGGCGGACGTTTTTCAGAACGTCCGCGAATGTCTCGCCTTCGCCAATCCGGATTCGCAGCGGCAAGGGATTCACGAAATAGCCGACAATCGGGAACTGCTCCGCCTTGGTTCGGCCGCTGAACGGTACGCCGACGAGGAGGTCATCTTGACCCGACAGAAAATGCAGCAGCGTGTCGTAAGCGGCCAAGAGAACCATGAACAGCGACGCATCACGATCACGGGCCACCGCTTCGAGTTGGGCCAATAGCTCTGGCTCGATCGGAATGTTGACCGCCGAACCGTGAGACGTTTGCACCGAAGGCCGCGGACGATCCAGCGGCAGGCTCAAGACCGGAAGTTCGCCGGCGAGTTGTTGGTGCCAATACGCCTCCTGCCGTTTGCCGGAATCGGATCGAAGAAACTCCGCAAGGCTTGACACGTGCGATGCGTAATTCCCTGCGGGAATTAGATCCGCCTCCTGGCCTGCCACAACGGCGGCAAATACGCGCTCAAGTTCCTTCAGCAACAGTTGGAATGACCCGAAGTCCACGACGATATGATGGATCGCCAGCAACAGGACCGAATCAGTTTCGCGTTGATACAATCGCAAGCGTATGGGCAGAGTTTGCCGTAGGTCGAACGGGGATGCAATCTCCGCGGCAATGCGAGATTCGAGCACCGCATCGGTCCAGCCCGTTGCGTCGATCGTCTGAAAATCAAGCGGCAGGTCGTCGCGAACTCGTTGCACGACACCATCACCCGAATCGCCGAATGTTGTTCGAAGCGACGGATGCCGCGCGACGATGGTCTCAAACGTCTGGCGCAGCGCAACCGAATCGGCTTTTCCAGGCAATCGAATGGCAAACGGAACGGTGTAAGCGGCCGTGTCGCCGGTCAGTTCATGAATGAACCAAAGCGCCTTCTGATTCGGAGACAATGGGAATTCTTGAGCGTTCGTAACATGTAATTCGCCGTGATGCGTCCCGTTGCGATTATCGAACCCGCCCACCCGCGCCGCGAGATCCGCGATTGTGATGGGCCGAAACAGCGCGTCGATCGGCAACCGCACTCCGAATTCCCGCTCAATCTCGACCAGCGATTCCATGACCATTAATGAATCGAGTCCGAGCCGCGACAACGGCACGTCCGCCGGAAAACTCCAAACACGCGCACCCGTGATCGGTGCCAGCGAGGCCCGCAGCCGATGAATGACTCCTTCGTCCGCCGTCAAATTGCCGGGAGAATCGACCAGCGTCGCCGGGACGTCGCCCGGCTCCGCGGCATCCGGTGCGACCAGAGCCACGACGTCGAGTTCTTCGTTGCAATAACGATCGCGGCATTCAACGCGGCGGAGTTTGCCACTCGTGGTCTTCGGCAACGATTCGGGGCGCACCAATGCGATGGCTTCGACGCCCAGCTCACATGACTCGGCCACAGCCTCGCGAATCGCCAAGACGATGTCGTCACGGATTTCGTCGATCTTGTCCAGCCAACTGCGGGCAATCTCGGCGACAATAACTGTCCCCGCCGATTGATCGTCACGAGCAAACGCGCAAACCGCGCCGTTGAGGGCGTCATGACTGTCGCGAATTGCCGCCTCAATGTCCTGGGGATAGTAGTTTCGCCCGCGAATAATCAAAAGTTCCTTCAACCGACCGGTCACATAGAGTTCCCCGTCGCGAACGAAACCGAGGTCGCCTGTGCGCAAGAACGTGCCATTTTCGCAATCGGTCAACCGTGCTTGAAAAGTTGCCTCGGTCGCTGTCGGCTTACGCCAATAACCTCGCGCGATGCTCGGACCGGCAAGCCAGACTTCGCCAATCTGACCCGCGTTACAGCGCCTTCCCGTTTGCGGATCGGCGATCACCAATTCGCTTCCGGGTGCCGCCTGGCCACAGCTAACCAACCATCGCCTTCGGCCGTGGCCATTCGCCGATACGGCTAAGCCTTGCTCCAACGCGTCGGCGTCGAACACCGATACGGCAGCGCCGATATGAGGAATCGGAGCTGTCGCCAACAGAGTGGTTTCCGCCAAGCCGTAGCAGGGAAGAAACGCCTCACGCCGGAAACCGCACGGCGCGAACTTCTCTGCGAATTGGTTTAAGGTATCGGCCTGAATGGGCTCGGCGCCACAGAACGCCACCTTCCAATGGCTCAGGTCCAATTCGGAGATTTGGTCGGGCGTGACTTTCTTGATGCACTGCTCAAACAGGAAATTTGGTCCGCCGCTTGTGCTCCCCTGTTCTCGGCTCAGCCAACGCAACCACTCGATTGGCGACCGAATAACCGTCAGGGGCGATAAGATCGTGCTGGATGTGCCCAGGTAAATCGCCTGAAGAACGCCGCCCACCAATCCCATGTCATGGTGTAGCGGAAGGCAAATGACTCCCTTGCTCGATCCGTCGTGCCCAAAGCAAGTCTTGATGGCCTCGGAATTCACCAGTAGATTTTGATGCGTCAGAATCACGCCGCGAGGATCCGCCGTGGAGCCTGATGTGTATTGCAGGAACGCGATCGAGTCGGCTCGGAGTGCCGGGCGTCGCCAACCCTCCGGACGCAATGCGAGTGTATCCGTCGCCATCCACTTGACACGGGTCGGCCAGCCATCGAATCGGCCTCCGGATTGAAGTTGGCGTAATGCAGCCTCGTTGGTCAGCACAAGCACCGGCTCAGCGTCGTCGACGATCACGGCGAGCCGTTCCAAGCCACGCTTCCCTCGGGGCGATGGTGCCGGCACCGCGATCAGGCCCGCATAAAGGCACCCGAAGAACGACTTAATGAGATCAGCGGCATTCGGGTGGAGGAGCAACACTCGATCGCCGGGCTTCGCGGACGCTTGAAATTCCGCGGCAAGTCCGCGGGCGGCGGCTGAGAGGTCGCCATAGGACAAGTCCGTGACGCGATCGCCGGAGTCGTTAACGAAACGGAACGCAAGCCGATTCGGATCGCGACTCGCCGTTTCGTCGAGAAACTGAATCCAGTTCGTCGTTTCGCGTTGTAAATCACATGTGGATCGCATCATCATGACACACAAGAATTTAGGCGGTCTGAGGACAATCGCTCTACGGCAAATCGCCTTCCGTTGTCGAATCGTTCCGGTTGCAACTTCAATCGACGCCTGAACTCAGCACCGACGGTATGCTATACCGCCGAGGGGCTTACATCAGAGTCACGCAAACAACGCTACGATTTATTCCCTCAACGTATTTTGTCCATATTCAACAAACCATCTATCTTTGTCAACTGTTCTGTTCGGGCACTAATAACTCGACCCTCCATGACAACGGTTAATGGGACAGATTCTTCCGGGGATCCTGAACACAGTGGTTTTTCTGCCCCTCTGCCTGAATCCATTACACGAAGGAGTCGGCGTTGTGACATTGAGCAAATCTTGGACCAGGGACCGGGCCATCGCCCGCTCGTTCCGTCGAACAAGCTCGGTCAGCGATGTCCGAACCGGCAACGGGCGATACCCGTCCCGATATCAAAGCGCAATATCTCCCTTCATGTTACCGTCGTCTAAATCGTCTAAGGAGTGCGTGGCGCCGTCAACACAATAGGGAATCTAGCGCAACTCTCGTGAAGAATCGGTTCTAAATTGTGCACTGTTGTTACGATCGATTCCAGAGACCTTGCGCCTCAGGAGTCTTGTGGGACGAAAAACTGTAGGAATTGGGGAAAACGGATCAATGGGCAGAATCGAACAGAAACCCTTTGTCGCAATGTGTGACGATGACACATACGGGCGCTGGCCCTAGAATTGGCGATAAGATAATACGTTGGAGCAGCATGGAGAGGTGACAGAGCGGCCGATTGTGCGGCACTGGAAATGCCGTGTGGGGGTCAAACCTCACCGGGGGTTCGAATCCCCCCCTCTCCGTTAAGTTCTTTTGCATCAAGCAGTTGCATTTCGCATAACGCAGCAGAAAGTGCTTCGAAATCAGCAGTTGCGGCTGGTTTTGTCAACTCATTGCGACATGCTGCCGGAAGGTGCTGCGCCGCTTTTTGCGCCCCCGGTGCGCCGGAATTTGCGCCACCAATCGCCCGATCGAAGTGCTCCGAGGTTGTCTGAGCGTAATGCTTCAGGCTGTTCTTGGCGTCGTGACCCATCCAGCCCGCGACCACATGGATCGGGAAGCTCTCCAGTAGTTCAGTCTCCCGACTCGAACGAAGGTTGTGAAACAGACGTGGCCAGGCTTCCAGGCCGGCACGCTTGACGATCCGACCGAATTGGGTTCGCAGGTTGCAGGCCTTCCAGCCAGTCGGGCGGTTGGCTTTGGCTAGATGCCCCGCACCGATGACGTACGCTTCGCCGGGAGTCGCCCGTTCGAACGCTTCCTCAAGGTACGGTCGCAAGTCTGCGAACAAGGGGATCGTCCGATTCGACTTGCCTTGGTAACGCACGGTCTTCGGACTCGGGACCGTGATTCGACTTTGGTCCCAGTCAATGTGCCGCCATTCCAGCGACAAGACTTCGGACGGACAACGCAGTCCACCAAGTCGAGCCAGGGCGATGATCGTTCGCCATGTCGGGTCCGCCACATCGAGGAGTCGCTTCACCATGTCGCGCGTCACGAACTGTTGTCGTTCGCTGACGCTGGCCGGCGGGGTTTTCACCTCGACGAACGGATTTTCGTCGATCAGCTTGTGTTTACGGGCCACATGTAGGAACGATCGCGCAAAGGAGAGGCGTTTCGCGATGGTGGTGGGTGTGAGCCTTTGGGTCAGCAACCATGCCTTGAATTGTTCACCATCGCCGGTGGTGATGCTCCGCAACGCCTTGTCGTCGCCGAAGAACTCGATCAGATTGCGGCAAGGCTGCTGCCAGACTTCGAGAGTTGCTGATTTGACATCGGGCCGGCTGAGGATATAGGTGCGAAGGAACTCGCCCAAAGCCAAGCGATGCGGTGCGTCGATCAAGCCGACATCCGAGAGTTTGATCTTCAAACTCTCGCTAATCGTGGTCAGCCAGACGGCGGTTTCGCGAGCGACCGGCTGGCCGCCGATTTTGGCAGCGAGCAACGCCTCGACATGGCGTGCGATCGCCTCGGCGCTCTTGCGATCGATTTTACCCAGCCGAAGGGTCTTGCGTTTGCCGTCACCGGCGACGAACTGAATTCGCCGCCGGCCATTGGGGTCATTGATAATCGATGCCATGCGATGATCTCCTGGGATGGTGATGGAACTCGACCAATCTTACCCGCTGTCTCAGGTGACAACAGCCTCAGCAGGGACTTAGATTGTCAGGCTGTTGGTTGGTTGTCGATCGGCAGTACCCGAGGGGTTCGCTCCAACCAATCGACGCCTCTCAGAGACGAGATCACGTCGCCACTGGCAACCAACGAGAGCCCTTCCAAGGATACGACCCCAAGTGATTCGGCACCCTACCCGGACGGATCAGAAAGAACCTTCCTCAGGGAAGTGTTAGGTCAAACATTGACCTAACACTTCGCCCAGTCTATGATGACTGGGAATCTCGCCCATATGGAGTTGCCATGCCGCGATACCGAGGAACCACCGAAGGGGCCGCCACGCTCATTGGCCGCCTGTTGCTGTTGATCGCCGATGGAAAGGAGACATCGGCCTCCCTGGCCGCCAAGTTGCACGTGTCAGCGCGGCAGGTCAACCGTTACATCCTTGACCTGAGAAAAGCACGCTGGCTGATCGAGCGGCACGGAACGCCGACGCATCAGGACTATTACTTTGAGTTGTCGTCGCCGCAGATCGTGTTCGATGTCCCGAAAGCAACGTCGAAAAAGAAACGTTCGCAAACGTAACCGCTCCTGCTGGTTTGACCGCGCACGGTGCCGGAGGACCTCTGGAGCCATCTTCAAGGAGAACGTGCATGAACGACAAACGTGTTACCGTTTGGGTGCAGCGATTCAAGGATCGCCCCACCCTCGTGCTTCAGTGGCTCGACCCGGACACGGGCCGCCGCAAGAGCAAGAGCGCTCGGACCTCGGACCCGAAAGAAGCCGACAGGGTCCGAGCCGACCTGGAGTACGAATTGAACCATGGCCATTATCAAGAGGCCAACAAGCTAGATTGGGAGCGGTTCCGCCAGATGTTCGAGGAGGAGTATCTCGCGGGGCAGCGAGGTCGCACGCAGGAGAAGCACGCGACCGTCCTGGATGTCTTCGAGCAGATCTGCCGGCCCAGCAAGCTCCGTGGCATCACCGAACGTGCGATCAGTGCCTTCGTCAAGGGAATGCGGGAACGCATGCAACGCTCCGGCAAGATCGGGCTGGCGTCCTGGTCAATCAAGAACTACCTCGTGGCACTCAAGACGGCACTCAATTGGGCGGCGTCCCAAAAGCTGTTTCTCGTGGTGCCGAAGTTCCCCAAGGTTAAGGTTCCCAAGAAAAGGCCCCAGCCAAT
>CAZESP010000039.1:21511-49993 GCA_964515185.1 uncultured Alcaligenaceae bacterium | reverse complement strand
ATAATCGCGGTTTCAATCGGCTGGGCCGGTCCCAGATCAACGACTTGAATGTCACTCTGGGCGCGCTTACCGGTAGTGAAGGCGTGCAGGGTTTGCAGCGAGCGTTTCATTTAGCCGGATGTCCGAATGTCGTGGCGTGCCTGTGGAAGGTGAACGACACCGCGACGGCGGCGTTGATGGCGAAGTTTTATCACGAGATGTGGGTGAACAAGAAGCCGCCGATCGAGGCGTTGCGGGAGGCTCAACTGACCATCTATCGTGCCGACGCGGAGCAGATCGCCCCCATGGCAGGCGAGCGTGGCGCGCCGAGCTTGAAGGTGGCGGTCGCGATCAAATCGGACCCGAGCGACGGGCGTCAGCCCGCCGTGCCCGGCAAAGATCCACGGCGGGCTGACGCCCGCCGCCCGGGGGGGACGCCCACCAAGCTCTGGGCGGCGTTTGTGCTCTCGGGAGTCGGAAGATAACTGTGGTTTTCGCAAAGACGCAGCGAGCCTCAAGAAATGGCGACACGTTGCGGTTGGAATCCGTGGCGACCGCATTCTCTCCGCAAGAAAGCTCACGCCAACGGCATCGTCGTCACCCTCGAAGACTGACAGGAGATGTTCCACAATTCACTTACACACCCCGTATTATCAAATGGCCGCGAGGCGATCGACCCCATCGCTGAGATCATCCGTTCGCATTTGAGGTGAAGTTGAGCCACGGCCTCGCGCGCCCCCTTCCATTGAAATGCACTGCAAGGACGCTCCTCTATCTCGATGGCAACACGAATGCGCGGCAATTAGACTCGTCGATGCCGCCCGAAAACCATTGCTGGAGTTTTCGGGCTGTCTGCGGCTGCCATCTTGTTTGAATTGAATCCTTACCTATTCAATTCGCCGCTGTTGTCAGTGAGCAAGACGATCTGCATCGTATACCGGCTGGCGCAAGGGCGCAGCGAAGCGATGGCTTGAAACGCACGGCCGATTTCGTCGCCTCGCATACAATCATGGATGTCATACCGTATGTGGCAGGAATCTACTATGACGACGCCGCGACAAGCCTTGGAAAAGCTCTTGCATTCCCTTGGAAACGCGTCACCATTCGTGACCGACGGCAATTACGATCCCGTTCTCCCGGGATTGGATGTCGAGGGCGTTGGGGTGATCGGTTGTCCAATCTCCGCGAACGATGCGAAGAAGCTGATCCGCGTCGCGAGCCAAGCTCCATACGGTCGCGGAGAAGAGACCGTCGTCGATACCGGAGTCCGGCGAGTTTGGCAAATAGGTTTGGCGGACTTCGCCATCCGCAACCCCCAGTGGAATCGACATGTCGAAGAGATCGTCGAGGCTGTCAGAATACAATTTCAGATCAAGGCGAAAGTGACGGCTTCGCTTTACAAGTTATTAGTCTATGAGAAAGGAAGCTTCTTCAAACCGCACCGCGACACGGAGAAAGAGTCTCGCATGTTCGGGACTCTTGTGATTTGTCTGCCATCGCGGCACGAAGGCGGCACACTCATTGTTCGACATGACGGGCAGACCAAGTCGATCAACTTCGGCGGCTCCACTGCTGAATTTAGGACTCAATACGCGGCGTTTTATGCTGACTGCCAGCATGAGATCACGCCGGTCACGTCAGGCTATCGAATTTGCCTCGTTTATAATCTGGCCGTTCAAGGCGCCAAGAAGCCGCCGTCCGCTCCTCATCTGGCCGGAGTCGTCGAGAAATTGGCATCGCATCTCCGCGATCTCTTTAGTGATTCCCATGACGGACAGAATCGCATCGCCGTGCCTTTGAAACATCAATACAGCGAGGCGGGGGTCGACCTTAAGAATTTGAAAGGCTCCGATCGTACGTGCATGGACGTGCTGGCGCAAGCGGCACAGTCATTGGATTATGCCTGTTATCTCGCTTTGTTGTCTGTTTATGAATCCGGTGCGCCCGACTATGGCACGATCGACTTTGATCGCGGCAGTTATGGTCGGAAACGTCCACGCGGCTGGTATCATGACGATGACTTCGACGACGAAGACCTCGATGACGACATGGACGACGATTCATTGGATGCCGAATTTGAAGAGATTTTTGACGCGGAGATCCGCCTGGATCATTGGTTCGATCCGCAAGGCGGTAGGGCGGCGTTCGGGAATGTGCATTTGGACGAAGCCGAGATTCTAAACGCTCAGAACAAAGAGCAATGGCTGGTCAAGCAAGAGATCCACGAAGCGACCGGCAATGAAGGGGCGACCATGAATCGCTGGTACCGGCGAGCCGTGGTCGTTATTTGGCCGCGGGACCGTACTCTGGCGATCTTGGCAAAAGAAGGTCCGGCGACAGCATTGCCGGAGTTAGAGCGGCTGGCTCGCGGCGCCAAGAAACCGGAAGCCTTGGCTGCCTGCCGGGCGTTCGCGGCGAAGATTATTGATTTCTGGAAGGCGAATGGCTGGCGTGAACGCCAACACGGTCTGTTGGCGAACCGACTGTTGAGGATTTTGACACGCATCGGAACTGTGGACCTTGCCCGCCGATTCCTTGCCGAACCATCTCGTCTACAAGCAAATGTGTCCACAGGACTGGCTATCGCACGTCTTTGCCGCCGTTTCGGATGGACCGCTTTTGCGTCGGAGATTCGTGGGTTTGCTGTTGCGTCTGCGAATCACCGTTACCAGAATCCGACGCCACTGGTGACCCTTTATGAAGGCCTATGTCGAGATCGGTCGCCCATGACCGCGGACCGTCAGGAGCTATGCCGGATCATGGCGGACGAATTGGCACGAGCGATCGATCAAAAGAGAGCATTACCACAAACTGAGTGGCAATACTCGCATGCCAAGCAGGAAGGTGTTGTGGCAGGCGCGGTTCGTATCTATTCGACCGCCGGAGCGACGGTTCATCTCAGGAATTTCTTGTCGTGGGCGCTGACAGACAATAGTCCGTTCGACTTGCACGAAGTGTTGATTCCGGACGTGCGAGCGATTTACGAATGGTTGCCGCAACTGCCTGCCGCGCGGCCGGCGGCAGATCATATCCGGCAGCATTGCCTCGACATGCTTCGCGCCGCGACAGCCCATCCAGTTACACCACCGAAAGACTGGGCGCGAGAGGGCAACTCCGGTTGTGCGTGTGCTGATTGTCGAGCCCTGAGCCGATTTCTCGCGGCCCCTGACCAGGAAACAGCCCGATTTCCGCTCTCGAAGAAGCGTCGCCAGCACCTTCATCAACAGATTGATAGTCGCGGCCTTGACTGCACTCACGTGACGGAGCGCCGAGGCAGCCCCTACACTTTGGTCTGCAAGAAAACGACGCAGTCTCACGTTCGCCGCAAAAAACAATATGAGGTCGATAGGAAGTTGTTGGCAGTGCTTGAAAGGCTCGGCGGTCCCCAGAAGCGAGTGAAGCACGATTCCTGATGAACATGCCTCATTCGGAATTGGTAGAAACGGTTTCATAACCCATGTTCATCCTCGGATGCCACGGATTTAGTGCATTAAACTGTCGTCTTGAAACGGTCTCTACAAAGCCGCGATCGTATCATCTCGAGAATGTAGCGTCGGTTTGTTAGGCGATCAAGCAACGCCGCCGTCAGGCGCTGTCCCCTGAGACAGGATTGAGTCCCCCGCATGAAGTGTGGTTTTTGACATGGCTGTTTCCGCCTTTCGGTCCGGGCCGGTCAAATTAGCTCGCACTTGTGCGATACTACGGAGCCAAGTCCTCATTCAACTTGCATTACGCGAATTGCAAGAACCAAGCGTTGCGGCAGATGTCGCCGCGCTGCAAAAAGGGTTACGAGCAGGGCCGCGCCGGGTCGCTATCGACTGCTTGCCGCCAGTAGTCAATCGAATTTAGTACCTGGATCGCCCCTGGCAGAATGAGCGATTTCGGAAAAAAGCGGTTTCTTGCTTGATTGTGAGAAACGCTTTCGTTTTATTAGATGTGCGGAATCTGACGCTACCGGATCCTGAGTTCGATTGTAAATCCCGGGATGCGGAGAAATCGCCCACACGAGTTCGATTCATGGGCGTTTTCTACCACTGTTTCCACGACCTACCCGTTCTTATTCTTGCATGACCAGAACGATTCGTCATCAGATTCACACACATTGATCAGTAGTTGGGTCCTTTTTTTCGCGCGACCGTCGTCGACATCGGCTGCCGTCACAGTTGGAGTAGTTTCATGCGCTTCGCCGCCATCCGCAGTAGAGTATCGTCCTCTCTCCGCACACTGATTCAGCAGCGATTTCGGCAACGGTGGCTGACGTTATTGAAGCACCTTGAGCTTCGCCTGAACCTGGAACGCCTCGAAGATCGCGACGTGCCGGCCATTTACACCGTGACTAGCACGGCCAATTCGGGCGCCGGTTCACTCCGGCAAGCGATTATCGACGCCAATGCGAACACCGGACTCGACACCATCAACTTCAACATCGCCGGCAGCGGGGTGCAAACGATCGCGCTGATTTCGGGTTTGCCGTCGATCACCGAGGCGGTGCTGATTGACGGGTATTCTCAATCCGGTGCCAGCGTCAACACGGCGACCAACAGCGATAATGCCGTCCTCTTGATCCAAATCGGCGGAACGAATGCCGGCGCCACGGCAAACGCGTTCACGGTCACCGGCTCCGGCACGACCATTCGCGGGCTGGTCATTAACAATTTCGGCCGTAGCGGCGTTATCATTTCCGGATCTGGCACGACAGGCAATACCGTTGCGGGCAACTTCATTGGGACCACAGCGGATGGTCTGACGGCGGCGGCGAACGGCAACTATGCGGTAACGGTCGCATCCAGCGCCGCCAACAACACGATCGGCGGCTTCAGTCTTGCCGATCGAAATATCTTGAGCGGTAACTCGAGCATTGGCATCATGCTCTCCGGCAGTTCCTCGGCAACTCGCGTTGCGGCTAACTTCATTGGAATCGACGCCAGCGGCAGCGCGAGTCTGACGAACAACAACAACGGCATCCGAATTGACGGATCGAGCAACAACTTCATTGGCGGCGACGACGATGATGACGGCTGCAATCTATGTCCACGGCGGTGCTTCGAGCAATATCATCGGTGGCGATGATGCGGATGATGGAACGGTAGATGGAATCGTTGGTGCCCGAAATGTAATCAGCGGCAGCCTTCTGACCGTCGGCGGAACTGGAATCGGTGTTCGCATCGACGGCAGTGTCGGAGTTGCGTTGAACAATGTTGTACGCGGTAACTTTGTCGGTACTGATTACAAAGGTACAACAGATCTCGGAAATGCCGACGACGGCATTCTGCTTCAAGGTCCAGGAAATACTATCGGCGGCCTGACTGCCGGTTCGGGCAACTTGATCTCCGGTAACAACGGCGATGGAATGCAGATCAACGGCGTGCAGACCGACGGCAGCGTAATCATTGGGGATCTCATTGGAACTACTGCGGACGGCGCGGCGGCGTTGGCCAATTCGCGTAATGGTATCTTCATTACCAGCGCTTCCAATACTTCCATCGGCGGCACGATATCCGCGCCGCGGAACGTCATCAGCGGGAACACCGGATTCGGCGTTGAGATTTCATCGGCCAGCAATAACACCGTTGCCGGATACTAAGTCGGCCTGAATCTTAACGGGAACGGTCCTTTAGGCAACGCCGGCGGCGGGATTCAATTGACGGGAGCCGCCGCAAACAATCAGATTGGAATGGCCGGGGCGGGAAATGTTGTTTCGGGCAACAATTTCGGCGTAATTAACGAAGGTGGCTCCGGCAATCGCATTCAGGGCAATCTCATCGGCACCGACACAGGCGGGACTGTCGCGTTGGGCAATAACATCGGTAGCGGCACGGGACTGGGATGGGCGAATATCTATTCGGCGAGCGCTAATACGTTCGTCGGTGGCGATCAACCGGACGAAGGGAATGTTATTACCGGAGCAGCCGGGCCTGGCATTTGGGTGCGATACGCAACTGCGGCGGGCACGCAAATCCGGGGCAATTTCATCGGAACGAATAGCAGTGGCGGAACGTGGCTCGGCAATTCGGGTGCGGGCATTTTCCTCGGTGCCGACAACGTCACCGTCGGCGGAACCACACCGGGCGCAAGGAATGTGATTGCCGCCAATGATATAGGTGTCTACGCAGATGTGACGACGAATTCCACGATCCAAGGAAACTACATAGGCACCGACCCCACGGGTAATGCTGTTCTCTCCCAACGATACGGAGTTTTCGTGGGCGGCTTGGGCGGTACAAATCTCAACCTGCAGATCGGCGGAACAACTCCGGGATCCGGTAATACTATCAGCGGCTCCACTGAGGCCGGCATCGGCATACTCTTCGATAGCAACGGGGTCTCAGTCCAATGCAATCGGATTGGTGTCGGCGCTGACGGCGCGACGGCGATTTCTAATGCTCGCGGAGTTGAAATCAGCTATCGTTCCAATCATAACACCATCGGCGGCGCCGCAGCCGGCGCTGGCAATCGCATCGCTGAAAACACAGGCCCCGGTGTCATCATCGACGGCGCGACGACGACCGGAAACACCCTCCGCGGCAATCTCATCTACGCCAACAACAGCGGCGGCCCGCAAGTCGTGCTCGCCAATGGCGCCAATGCCGGTGAAGCGGCGCCCGTCATTACCGGCGCCCTTGGCGGAGCCAGCACGCGCGTCTTTGGCACGCTCTCTGCCGCACCGAATACCGCCTACGCCATCGACTTCTTCGACTCGCCAAGCGGTACACAGGCGAAGCGTTTTCTCGGTTCGACGACTGTCACAACCGATCTTTCCGAGTTCGCATTGATTGACGTTCCGTTCTCGATCTCGTCGACGTTTGGCTCTCGCGTGACCGCCGTGGCGACGTCGCTGGTCACTGGCAACAGTTCCGCATTAATGCCCAGCTACGTCGCTTCGGCCGCCGTTATCACCGGCATTCCATCCGGACTCAACGAAGGCACGCCGATCACCGCCAACGCTCTGACCGCCACCGACCCGGGCAACGGAAACGTCAATGCGTTCAACTGGTCGGTCACCCGCAACGGTCTGCCGTTCGCCCTGCCGGACGGCAGCATCGCCGACGAGACCGCGTTTCACTTCATTCCGACGGACGAGGGCAACGACACCTTCACGCTCATTGTCACGACAAGTAAAGGACTCGAAGCCCCTCCGGTCACCGCTTCGTTCGTCACACAGAACGTGACGCCGGAGATTCTCATCAACGGCATGCCCTCGACCTCACTCGCCAATGTGCCGATTCACCTGACCGCCACCGTGACCGATCCCGGCGCCGAGGATGTGCAGACCATTACTTGGCAGGTCTACCGGAATGGTGTCTCGGTCGGCGCCCTGGCCAGCGGCGTCAATCTGACGAATTTCTCGTTCACTCCGACCGGCAACGGTGTCTGGGTCGTGCAGGTCAGCTCCAATGACGGCGATGGCGGCATTGGAACGCGATCGAGCGCCGTCCTCGTTAATGGCGCAGCGCCGCTGGCCACCATCAATGCCGTGCAGGGCGGAGATGAGGGTCGACCGATCCATGCCACAGTTTCGCACTCCGAGATTCTCGACGCCGACAACCTCGATTTCGCCTGGACCGTATTCCGCAACGGCTTGACCTACGCCGTCGGCAGCCAGCCATTCATCGACTTCACGCCGGACGACAACGGTGATTACACAATCTCCCTGCGAGCAACAAGCGCCACTGCCATCGTGGATGTCGAACCGTCCACCGTCCACGTCAGCAACGTCAGTCCGGTGGTCAGCATCACGGGTGCTATCCAAAACGCAAGCGCCGGCAACCCCGTCACCATTAACGCGATTATTAGCGATCCAGGCAACGCTGACACTCACACCGTTGAATGGCGCATCGTCAGCAATAACGGCCAGGCACCGATCACCGGTACGGGTTCGAGCTTCACCTTCACGCCGGGCGCTGCGGGAACCTACGTCGCCCAAGTCATCGTGCGCGACGATGACGGCGGCCTCGGCACCAATTCCATGTCGTTCGACGTTATCGAAGCCGCTTTGCAAGTCTCTGTCATCGGCGTTCCTCCTTCCAGCCCCGAAGGCACCGCGATTACGGCGACGACCCTGATTTTCAACGGCTTTGGCGCCACCTTCACCTATGCCTGGAGCGTGACGAAAAACGGCGACCCCTATGTGACGGCTTCGACCTCAAGCTTCGTGTTCCGCCCTGACGACAACGGTACGTATCTGGTCATCGTCCGCGTGACGGCAAGCGATGGCCGCGTCGGCTCCGATTCGGCCCTCGTGGAGGTCACAAACGTTGCGACGACGCCGATGTTGCATGGCGTGCCGGCTTCTTCACTCGAGGGGATGCCAATCACGGCAACCGCCGATGCCACCGACCCCGGTTCCGCTGACAGCATCAGCTACTCTTGGACGATTCTCAAGGATAGCTCGTTCTATGTCGCCGGCTCCGGACCGGACGTGCAATTTATCCCCGATGACAACGCCACCTATACGATCAGCCTCACTGCCACCGACGATGATGGCGGTACGGGCACGACATCGGCGGTTGTTACCATTCTGAATGTGCCGCCGATGATCGCCATCGAAAGCGATCCAACAACCACCAGCCCCGATGGCATCACCGTCGGCCTCAAGGCACTCATCGACGACGCAGGTGCCGCGGATACGTTGAACCAGGCCGGTCAAATCAGCTGGAACGTGACGCGCAACGGCGTCTTTTTCGCCGGCGGTTCCGGGCCCGCGTTCAGTTTCACGCGGATTGGCGGCGGGGTCTACGCAGCAACCCTGACCGTGGACGATCTCGACGGCGGTGTCGTCAGCACAACGACCCTGATTGTCATGGGTGATGCGGCGGCCAACACGATCACCATTGATGCATCGACCCCGAGCATTGCCGGCGTCAATCAAGTGGTTGTTCAATCGTTGGGCGGCGATGATCGCATTCAGACATCGCCGCTACTGATGGTTCCGGTGGTTCTCGACGGTGGCGACGGCAACGACACGCTCAGCGGCGGCAGTGGCGACGATTTGATCATTGCCGGGTTGGGCAACAATGTGGTCCAAGGCAACGGTGGTGACGATACGCTTGTGGGTGGCGGGAGCGATGTGATGGCGGGGGGATTGGGAAACGATACCTATGTCGTTCAATTCAGCGTCGTCAGTCTCACCGAGACCGGCACCGGCGTCGATACCATCGACCTGTCCCTGGTGCCGTTTGGCGTCACCTTCAACCTCGGCCTCCAAGACGGCACGGCGCAGACCGTCAATGCCGCGGCGGCGCCGGGCAGTACTCTCCATTCTCGGCGGGTTCGAGGTGCTCAAAGGCACCGGGTTTGCCGACAACCTCACGACGAGCGTCAGCCGCACCACCCTCATCGGCGGCGACGGCAACGACACCATCACCGCCACCGCCGGGGCGCGGATCACGATCTTCGGCGGCGACGGCAACGATTCGATCGCGGCCACGGCGGGCAGCCAGATCACGATCTTTGGCGGCGACGGCAATGACTCGATTCTCGCCGGCGGCGCATCGCAAGTGACGACCGTCGGCGAGGCTGGCAACGACACGGTGACCGTCGCGGATGGGGTTGAGGTTCGCGTCTTCGGCGGCGAGGGCAACGATTCGATGGTGGCCGCCGGCGGCACGTTGATTACGATCTTCGGCGAGACCGGCGACGACACCCTGACCGCGACCGGAGGCGATCAGATGTCCCTGTTCGCCGGCAACGGCAACGACTGCCTCGCGGCGACCGGCGGCACGGCGGTCGTGCTGCTCGGCGAAGTCGGCAACGACACGCTCTTCGCCACCGGCACGGCCGGCACGATTCTCTTTGGTGGTCGCGGCGACGACGTGCTGAACGCGGCCAACGCGATCAGCCCGTTGCTGTTTGGCGACGACGGCAACGATACCTATGCCTTCGGCGCCAGCTCGAATCCGATGCACGTGCAGGTGAAGGAGATTCTGACCCTCGACGTCACCGACAACGAACGAGCCACGCGCGGTGACGACACGCTCGATCTGTCGGCATTCTTTTCGGTTTCTGTGAATCTGGGTGTATTTGGGTCAGAACAAGACACGCTGGTCGGCGATCAATCGATCGGGTTCAATTTGTCGCTGACGATCTTTGGCGATTTCGAGAACTTCTTTGGTACGGCCGGGTGATCGACAAGGACGGCGGGTTCACGGATTACACGACGACGCTGGGTGTGAACAACGTCGCACCGGTCGTGAGCGCCGGCGGCAATGAGACCCTGACCGCCGGCAGCGGCGTCTTGAGTCGCTCAGGCAGCTTCACCGATCCAGGCGCCGACACTTGGACGGCGAGGGTGAACTACAGCGACGGCACCGGCGACCAGACGGTGACCCTGACCGGCAAGAACTTCGCGCTGAATCACACCTTCACCGCGAGCGGAACCTACACCGTCGCTCTGACGGTGGAGGATGACGATCTGGGCGTGGGGACGGCGAGCTTTAACGTGACGGTGAATCTCGCGGTGAACACGCCTCCGACGGCGGCGATCACCGGCCCGACGGCGTTCTTCCGCGGCCAGAATGTGTCGTTCACGGTGAGTGCGTCGGACTCGGCCTAGGACATGACAGCGGGTTGCCGTTACGACTTCGATTGGGGTGACGGGACGTCGACGACGGTGAATCGCACGGCGAACAACGGCAGCGGCGTGGTGGTGAATCACACGTACACGACCGACGGCACGTTAACAATCAAGGTGACGGCGACGGACGTGGGGAACCTGACGAGCGCACAGGCGACCCTCAACGTGGCGACGCAGTTGGCGATGATGGTGACGGAGGGCACGAAGCACGTGCTGGTAGTCCAAGGGACGTCCGACGCGGACGACATTCGCCTGAAGCTGAAAGAGAGCGGTCCGGATCTAATCGTGGTGAAGATCAAGGATCGCGACGATCGGGAATTCCAGTTCAAGGACGCGTTCGGGGCGAGTTTGATCGATCGGATTCGGATTCTGGCGGGCGACGGCAACGACAAGGTGAAATTGGACAACGACATCGTGATCGATGGGGAGATCGATGGCGGCTAAGGTGAAGATCGATTGCAGGGCGGCGGTGGGAACGACATACTGATCGGCGGCGAGGGAAATGACCTGCAGATCGGCGGCGACGGTCGCGACATCTTGATTGGGGGTGTGGGGAGCGATCAGTTATCGGGCAACGCGATGGACGATATCTTGATCGCGGGGACGACACACTATGACAACAACTTCGCGTCGCTGCGTTCGATCTTGACGGAGTGGCTGGGGACGGCGAACTACGCGACGCGAGTGAACACGATCAAGTCGGGCGGCGGTCCGCTGGTGGGCACGGGGATCGCGTTGAACGATACGACGGTGCATGACGACGGTGTGCAGGACGTGTTGGCGGGCGACCAGGGCCAGGACTGGTTCCTGTTCAACCACGCATGGCGTCGGCTTTGCGTTTGCCGGCGGCAAGGTGGTCAAAGAAACTCGCCATGAGCTTCGCCGTCTCGCGATCGGGCACACGCCAGAGCGATGCGACCACGCTTTCGGCGCCGGCAAGTTGGAATGCCTGGCGCAAACCGGCGACGCCTTCGCCATTGCGGACGTCGCCCAGTCCGGCTTCGCAGGCGCTCAGCACGACGAGTTCGCAGCCTCGCAAGTCGATGCCGACGATTTCGAGACCGGTCAGAACGCCATCGTCTTGGCTAGGCTTGGCCTCGCCGCGTTTATTGCAACCCGCGAGCAAGAGGCCGCAGCGCACAAGCGGATTCTCGAGTTCCTTACCGTCCTTCGTATGCACGACATTTGAAACATTGTCGCCGGCGAACTGGTTTCGGTTGCGCTCTGCCTCGTCGATTTCCTGAGGCGGCAAGATGAAGCCGTGCGTCGAGAGCGACACCACTCACGGATTCTTCACGGATCGAACCGCAGCTTCGCTGGCCTTTGTGTCCATGAACACCTCTGGCTCGTCGCCGAACAACTTCGCTAGTTTCGGCGTGATCGCTTCGGCTTCAACCGCGGTGCCCGGCAAACGGCCCACGGTACCGAAACGCGACGCATCGCGTGACCGGCCACGCGTGCCGTCACCAGGACTTTGGTCTGGTCTGAGGTCCGTGTCGAAATCCGGGTCGGCGAACACCCGCGGCGGCGTCGGTGTGATCTTTGCTTGGGGCAGCGGCACCAGATCGCGGCCGCAGTTGACGAAACGCACCGTCACATCCTCGATCAAATAGCGACCCTTCGTTACCGGCAACGCGGCCCACGGCACCAGCCAAAGCTCGCCGTCCGGGCTGACAATCAGCGATTTGACGTTCTTGAGTTGCGGCGCAAGCGGCTTGAGCACGAGGTCGGCGAGCTTTTGCATTACCGCATTCGCATAAGCTTCGGCCATGGCCTCGCCGTTCTCTGACAACCGTTTTGGCGCCGTTTCCATCACATCGCGAGCTGCCTTCACAGCCGCGTCGATCTTCGCTGCCTGGCCGAGATCGACGATCTGCACATCGCCGGAAGGTGGAATAACCCAAGCTACATAACGTGCGGGATCCCAATGGCTCTCTTTATGCTTCGGTGCGAAACGAGCCGGGCGGAAGCGAGCGATATCGATCAGCACGCCATCCGCAGGGATGTGCTTGCGAACCTCGGCGAGATCGAACCAAAGACGATGGAACTTCGCCGCGGTTCCACCGCCTTGCGCCAAACGTTTTTCCAATTCATGGCGCCGGTCAGCCAACTCTTTACGCCGGGTTGCGGTCTTCGCCGCATCACCCAACGCCAGCGTCGCTTCTTTTGATCGCAAGCCCTGGATTTGGTTCAACAGATCGCGTTGGTTTCCGGTGGCTTCGAGTTCAATGCGTGTACGCAATGTTTGCGCTTCGGTGGCCAGCGTTTTGCCGTTGAGCAGCCATTCTGCCGAGCGCGAAACAAGATCACTGTCAGCCGAATGGCGAAAACCGATAGTTAGGGCGCGTTGGAATCGCGGAATCTCTTCGAACTCCAGGAATCGCTGCTGCTCGGCAACCGAAATCGACGTTAATTCCCGCAAGTAAAAGGCTCGCGCCGAACGCCGCGCCCGATCCACCAACGGACTCGCATGGGCGAACCGTTCTCGACCCATGTATGCTTCCGAAAGGTAGTGGAGCGAAAATGCGACAGCGGGATGGTCGGGCCCGTGGATCTGTTCATTGATCTTTAGGGTGAGTTGGTAGACCGGCTCCGCCTCGGCGTACTTCGCTTGACCGAGGTACAGTTCCCCGAGGTTGTTGAGATAAGGAATGAGACGCGGGTGGTCCGGCCCGTGGAGGTTCTCTCTGATTTTCAAGCTGCGCAAGATCAGCGGCTCCGCCTCTGCATACTTCGATTGCCGGATGTACAGATTCGCGAGGTTGATGAGCGCAGCCGCGACGTCGGGATGCTCAGGGCCATAGGCTTTTTCCCAGATCTTCAAGCAGCGTTTCAACAACGGCTCCACCTGCGCATACTTCAGTTGCTGCTTGTACGTTAGCGCGAGGCCGTTGAGCGACCAAGCGACCTCGGGATGCTCGGGACCGTGAATTTTTTCCCGAATTATCAGGCTGCGACGGTACAAGCTTTCCGCCTCCCCATACTTTGCTTGCCGGAGGTACAGCTCCGCCAGGTTATTGAGCGTCGCTGCGACATCGGGATGCTCAGGACCGTGGACCTTTTCGCGAATCTTGAGGCCGCGTTCGTACAGCGGCTCCGCCTCTGCGTATTTCGTCTGCAACTGGTACAAATGTGCGAGGGTGGAAAGCACGAAAGCAACCGCATCATGCTCGGGTCCGTGGATTTTTTCGCGGATGGTTACAGTGCGTTGGAACAACGGCTCTGCCTCCGCGAACCTTGACTGGTCCCGATACAAAATTCCAAGGTTGAGCAGTGAAAAGGCGATATCGCGATGGTTAGGGCCGAGGAGTTTTTCGCGAATCGTCAGGCTGCGCAAGTACAGTGGCTCCGCTTCGGCGTATTTCGCCTGCTTCGCGAGTACGTAAGCGACGGAGTAAAGCGATTGAGCGACATCAACATGTTCCGAGCCGTGAACCTTTTCGCGGATCATTAAACTGCGAAGATACAGGGGCTCCGCCTTGGCGTATTTGGCTTGATCGACGTACAACAGCGCCAGGTCGTGGAGCGCAGGAACAATGCCCAGAGCCTCGGCGCCGTGAATTCTCTCGCGAATCTTCAGGGCACGTTGATAGAGTGGTTCAGCTTCTTCATATTTCTTTTGAGCCTTCAACACGTCGCGAGGCTGTACATGATCGAAGCCGTGTCTTTGTGATCCTCGCCGTTCAGTCGCAGCGCAACGTCAAGAGCCTTTCGCCATTCGATTTCGGCGTTGCCGTGCTGCGCCTTTTTTTCGAATTCACGAGCCCGATTCCGTGCCGCGTTGAAATCGGCTTTGTCGTCACCCCTGCTCGCAGTGACAACACACAGGCAGACGACGAACGCCGCGATAACCGAACTCGATCGCGTTGACATGATGTTACCTCGACGACGGACCTGCACATTCCATTATCTTGCGTTCACAATTAACAGTTGAACGGATCTTTGATGGACGAAGGCTGGCTCTCTTCGCACGGTGGCCGTTGCTCAAACTTGATCGGCGCTCGGTCAGCCAGCCATGTCATCGTGGCAATCAACGCGGGAAGTGGCCATCCTTTTACGCTTCTCACCCGCATCCTCGACTTGCGCCAATACCAACGACTTGCAGGCATCGGCGACTCGTTGAAGTCGAAGCTATCCGCCGTCGGGCGGATCGCGGCGCCTAAGCGGTTGACCATCAAAGAGCATTTTGAGTCATGGTTCCAAGCGAAGCGCTCCGCTGGACTCAAACCAGCGTCGCTTCGAGCCTGGGGACTATCGGCAACAAGCATCATTCGCCTGTTCGGTGAAAATCGCTGGTCAATCTCACTCATGCTGATGGCGAGTCGTTTCGGGACAACATGAAGTCACGCAACTTGCGGGCAACAACGATACACAAGCGCATCAGTCATGCCCGTCAGATGCTCGAACACGCGGTTCGCCATGGTCATCTAATCATGAACCCATGGCGACATGTACGGCAGCGAGCAGGCGAACAAGCCGAACGTCGTGCCTGCGTTCCGATCGCTGATGTCCAACGGCTCATAGAGCAATGCCCCACCGCGTCGTGGCGCCTGCTGGTGACCTTGGCTCGTTTTGGCGGCCTTCGAAACATGAGTTTTGCGGCTTCTTGCCGCTCGTCGCGAGATATAACAACGTTCTTACAAATGTTAGAGCGGGAGTGTATGGGAATCGAACCCACTGAGAGCTTTGTTCAAACCCTCCGCTGGTTTTGAAGACCAGGGCCCCCACCAGAGGTGCAAACACTCCCGATTGTCTATCTCCTTACAATGAAACATTTTATGTTGCGATCCCGGCGCGTCAAGTACCTCCGCGACACTTTCAAACGAAGCTAATGAGCATATCCTGTTCGCAAAACGGGTTCTCCTGGATGCGACCGCGACGTTGCCTGGAATCGTCAACTCGGATGGGAGCAACGAACGATGCAGACAATCGAGTTAGCCGATGGCGGGATCATCTACTGGCAGGAGGCGTTTCTCTTGCCGGTTGTCGCGGATCATTACTTCGTCGAGCTGCGCGATTCGATCGCATGGGAACAGAGACCCGGCATCTTTGGCCACTTACAGCCACGGCTCACGGCTTCCCACGGCGATGCGGGCGTCACCTATCGGTATTCGGGGACCGTCAACGTGGCCCTTCCCTGGACAACAACTCTCTTAGACATCAAGGCAAAGATCGAAGCCGTTCATGGACATTATAATTTCTGTTTGCTCAACCGCTATCGAACCGGCGGCGACAGTATGGGACGACACGCTGACGACGAGCCGGAGATGGGTAATGTCATCGGTTCGTTGTCGCTCGGTGCCACGCGCACGTTTCGAATTCGCCACAACTCCACACGAGAGACGATGGACTTGACGCTTGCCCATGGCTCCCTGCTAATCATGGCGGGAACCATGCAGCAGTTTTGGAAGCATGAGATTCCGAAGACGAAGCGCCATGTCGGCGAGAGGATCAACCTGACATATCGGCAAATTCGAACCGCCTCGCGGGATGGTGCCGAATGCCGTGCTTGACGGCAAATGGTCCTGGCAACCACACAAGCCGAATTGCTTGACTTCGATGGTGTTTCGCGTAAGAACAAGGAAGATACCGCCCCCATCGTCTAGAGGCCTAGGACATAGCCCTCTCAAGGCTAAGACAGGGGTTCGAATCCCCTTGGGGGTATTGTTTGTTTGTACGCTAGATACGCTCGAGCGGACAGAAGCGGCAAAAGGTCCTGGTTTCCAGGGCCTTTTTGCATTTCATGACATTCGTGTCCATTCTTGACCCACGCTGACTGCACCGCCACAGCACCGGAATTGGCATCTCCTCGGGCGGCTTGGTAAAAGTCGACATCGACCAAGCCGAATCCGTGATCTCGCCTGATCCTGACGATAAGAGGATTTGATTAGTAAGCGTTGCGGTTTACCAGCCCTCGCCACAAAGTCATCCACATGATGCGAATGTCGAGCCAGGGGTTCCAATGCGTGATGTAGTACAGATCATATTGAACGCGCTTTCGGAGCGATGTGTTGCCGCGCCAACCGTGGACCTGCGCCCAGCCCGTGATGCCCGCCTTGACGCAGTGACGCGCCATGTAGTTGGGGATCGTCTTGCGGAATTGCTGAATGAAGATCGGCCGTTCGGGACGCGGGCCGACGAGGCTCATGTCGCCCCACAGCACATTGAAGAATTGAGGCAATTCGTCAAGGCTCGTTTGCCGCAGAAAACCACCGAGTTTCGTGCGGCGCGGATCGTTCTTGACCGTCCATACCGGCCCCGTCTTGGCTTCAGCATCGACCGGCATCGTTCGGAATTTCAGCATCCAGAACGGCTTTCCGTTGAGGCCGCATCTCTCCTGGCGATAGAGAATGGGTCCGGGGCTGGATAGCTTGACCAGGATCGCAATGCCGGCGAGGATCGGCGATAGAATGACAATCGCGATGGCCGACAATGCCACATCCATGGTCCGTTTTACCCAGATATTCAAACCAAAATGCGGGCTTTCACGTAAGCCGACCACGGGAAGCCCGTCGAGGTTGGACGTCGTCAACGACAGTCCCGCCAAGTCGGGAACGTCCAGTGCCATGCGGACCTCGACGAGACTCTGTGAAAGGAGATCGAAGACCCGGCGAGCCTCGCCAAAGCGGTTCAATGGTAACGCGATGAACACATGATGGATCGCGTGACGCTCGACCAATTCGGGTAACTCGTCAATCGTCCCGAGAATGGGCAGGTCACTAATCCACCGCGTTCGGTTGTCATCGACGAATCCAATGTTCTTGATGCCCATCCAATTCGCATGTTGCAAGGCGGCTGCGGTTTTTCGAGCGACGCGACCGGAACCCACGATCAATGAGTAACTCTGGTTGTAGCCGCGTTGCCGAAGTTTGCGCACGATGGACCACGAGACTCGACGAATCATGAGTATTCCGGCACAAGTCAGCACGGCGAACAACACGATTGTGACGCGCGACTCATACGGGTCGCGGCGAAAGAAGTTGCTCGTCGTCACGAGAAGAGCCAGCAAGGCGGCGCCTTTGATGACCGCCACCATTTCTTCGCGAAAACGCCGCAGTCGGTGAATCTCGTATTGGCCCACGAGTCGAAAGGCGATGGTGCCCAAAAGCATGACGAGCGGCAAGTTGCTGATGCAGAGCCAGAAGTCTGGTTTGTGGGTAAAGCTCAACCAGCCGGCGAAGCGAAGCTCATAGGCGATGACCCATGCCAACGCGGTCCACGCCAGATCGCAGATGGAGAACCAGGCGCACAACAGTTGACTGCTGCGCTTGATCATGACACCCATCCTTGGATTGAAGAACAACCCGTTCCATGGGTCGTGGGCAGATTATTGGGAATTCCCGAGGACGGTTTCTAGCACGAGCGGACGGTGACTGTCAAGTCAACTAAGTTAGCCAAGACACGCAAACCGGAGAATCGAGACATGACGCCGGAACAAGTGATTGCACGCCTCAACCAAATGCGCAAGGAATTCGACGAGGATGAGGAAGACTATCAGGTGTTGACGCACGCCCTGTTATTTATTTCGTATCAGATGTCGGCGTTTAAGCAGTATATGCGTGACGCGCAGCGGGGTGGTGCTGCGGAATAGATCACCAGTATCCTCGTGCTGCCGCCAGCATGGCCTCGGCCTCGCGGCGAGTGTTTTCGCCCACCGCTTGACCCCGCATCATGCCGGCCAATTCGTCGATGCGCTCCGCGTCACTCAATTGTCGAATCGAGGAAGTCGTCCGTTTGCCGCGAACCTGCTTTCGGATAGTCCATTGATGCGGCGCATAGCAAGCGACCTGAGGCAAGTGGGTCACACAGATGACTTGATGTGATTTCCCAAGGGCTGCGAGCTTTTCTCCGAGAACGTCTCCCAGGCGCCCACCCACGTTGGCGTCGATCTCATCGAACACCAGCGTCCCGACCGGGTCATGGGCGGCCAACACCGATTTCAATGCCAACATGACCCGTGATAGCTCGCCGCCGGAGGCGACCTTGCGAAGCGGCAATGCAGGCTCACCGGGATTGGCCGCCAATATCAACTCAACGGTGTCTGCACCCCATACCGGCAATGGGCTACCGACCGGGTCATCGCCGATCGGTTGTACGGTGAGGGCTGCTTCCAACTCAGCTTTTGGCATTCCCAGATCGGCGAGATGACGGCGCGTCTCGGCGGCGAATTTCTTCGCGACCTTGGCGCGGAGCTTACTTAGGGCTGCTGACTCTTCGCGAACGCGGGCCAAGGCCGATTCCATTTCCCGATTGAGGCCGCTGAGGTCGTCTTCCTGTTTTTCCAGCTCCGTCTGACGCCGGTCGAGACTGGCATGATAGGCGACCAACTCATCAATCGGCTTTCGGTATTTCGTCTCCAACTTTCGTAAGAACGCCAGGCGCCGCTCCACCTCGTCGAGTCGAGCGGGGTCCGATTCAAACCTGATCTGCATATCGCGAAAGGTGGCTGCGAGATCCTCAATCTCTGGAACGAGGGATGCGAGTCGCTTGGAAAGGTCGCCAAGCGAAGGATCCATCGCTTCCCATTGGTGCGACTCCTTGAGAAGCCGGCCGAGCAACTCGACAACGGATCCTTCCTGATCGTAGATCAGGGAGTAGCCCGTGGCGGCGAACTCTTGCAGAGATTGTGCGTGCCTGAGTCGATCGTATTCCCGCTGCAGCTCAACGGACTCGCCCAGACGCAAAGTCGCCTGATCGAGTTCATCGCGCTCGAATCGCGTCAGTGCCAGTTCTCTTTGGCGTTCGAGTTGGCGACTGGTCAGTTCCGCATGTCGCCGCCGCAGTTCCCGCATCACGTCGGCGGCGACCCTGTAACGTTCAAATGCTGATTCGAGTTTGCCAAATGCATCGAGAAGGCGAAGTTGGTAGTTCGGTTCGAGAAGGGAATGGCTTTCGCGCTGTCCGTGAATATCAACGAGCAATTCGCCGACCTTGCGAAGGGTCGCGACCGTGATGGGATGGTCGTTGAGGTAAGCGGAATTGCGGCCCGAGCGACTCAACCGCCGGCTCAGGATGAGCGGCTCATCCCCGAGCGGATCGCCGAGAACATTCTCGATCGCGGCTCGTTGGTCGTCTGATCGGATATCAAAAACGCCGCTGACCCTCAGTTCATCGTTTCCGCTGCGGATCAAGTCGTGCGAACCGCGTTCGCCCAGGAGTAGCCCCAGACCCCCCAGCAGCAACGACTTGCCGGCGCCGGTTTCGCCTGTCCAGGCGCAGAATCCGGGCGTCAATTCGATGCGCGTGTCGTCGATCAGTGCAAGGTTCTGGACCGTAAACTCGCGGAGCATTTAGGCATGATAGGCGCCCGGGAATTCGTGGTGAAGTCAGCGCTCGGCGTGGTACGGAAGAACCACCTCAGCGATTTCGCTTCGAATCATGCCACCGTCGGGGCCACCTGAATCCAGGACGATCATGAGAAACGCGCCAACAAATGGCATGAACCGCTCCAATTTGCTTGCAGTTAAGGCAGGGGGGCAGCATAATGATGGCAACGTGTGCGGAAGGCTCCGCGAGAAACCCACTACCTCTTACGAAACCGTAACACAGGAAATGATGCGCAACTCGATCCTATGGACCTTACCGGTCGCGATGTTGACTGCTGTTTCAATGACGCAGGCAGCAGACTTCAACATGGATGTAAAACTCGATGGCGTGACTCTCGGCAAGTCCGTCAGCGGAGGGGAAATTGACGTCAAGGGCCTCAAGGGGCGCGTGGTCCTCCTCGAGTTTTGGGGGATTCGCTGAGGTCCGTGCCTTGCGGGGATGCCGAAGCTGGGGAAACTCAGCGAGGACCTCGCGGCCGCCGGTCTGGTGGTCATTGGGGCACACGCTCAAGGCGGATCGGATGAAGAGGTTCGCGCCACGGCTCGCAGTCACGGAGGAACCTACCCGATCGTGAAGAACGCTCAGGTCAAGGATGGCAACGATTTCCGGGGCATTCCTCATGTGATTCTGTTTGACCATACGGGGAAATGCGTCTATCGCGGCTCACCAAGCGAAGCGGAGAAACGACTTCCTGACCTTCTCGGCAAGGCGCTGATCGCCGGTGAAGACGGCAAGCTGCTCTCCAAGGTCGCGCCCGCGGCCGATCTGTTCCGCAAGGGGCAGCCTATGTCGGCGGTGAGCGCTCGCGTCGTTTCACTGGCCGGGGCCAGCGACAAGACGACGGCCGCCGAAGCCAAGCAAGTTTTGGAACGGCTGAACGCCTCGGGCGACAAGTTGCTCGAAAGCGCAACCGCGTTGAAGGAGACCGACCCGGTTTTGTGCCAACGACGCATTACGCGATTGGCTGCGGACCTTAAGAGTACCTCTGTTGGAAAGAAGGCGGCGGATGAACTTGCCAAACTCAAGAGAGACAAGAAATTCGCCGCTGAGGTAAGCGCATTCAATGCTCTTGAAATCGTGCGAGCCATGGAGAGCCGAGTGCAGCCGCCTCAGGGGAACTCCGATCCCAAGTCGCCGGCATTCCAACAAGCCAATGGCGTCATCTTGGTGCAAATGCAGAGCAGCATTCGAAAGATGAAAAAGTCGTGGCCGGAAACAAAGGCCACCGGTGAGGCATTGGCAATCGCCGAGAAATATGGACTGAAGGTGAATTAGCCTTCGAGAAAACAAAAGCTCGCAAGCGATGCGGTCAGAAATGACCGCGTCGCTTGTTCATTTCGTGCCCCGTTTGCACGTGCCGGTAGCGGCTAATAGATTACGGTCATGAGGAAAGGTGTCGCAGTTTCGCCGGGTATCGCCGTGGCCCGCGCCCATCGATTGGATCAGATACCCGCCGGCGATGTGGTTGTCGTTGATGCTGCCAGCATTCCGTTAGAGGTTGCTCGTTTCGAGCAAGCGTGTCTGGCCGCGGCCGCCGATCTGGATGCCATTTGCCAACGAGTCAGCCGGGAGATTGGCGAGGATGCTGCCGCCATTTTTCGGGCGCATCGCCTGTTGCTTCGGGATCCGGCATTCATCGGAAAAGTCCGAGGGCATATCCAAAAACGCCAAGTCGATGCCCGTGCGGCCCTCCATGCAACTCTCGCGGAATTCTCCGAGTTGTTCGCCAAGATCCCCGATGACTACTTGCGGGAGCGCTTGGCCGACATCAAGGACGTTGTCGGACGGATCGAGAATCACCTTGTCGCCGACGTTCAACAGACAGAGGCCGTTACCGAACCGGTCATTCTGGTCGCTCCCGAGATTTTGCCGTCGCAAGCGGTCATGTTCGAGCGTTTCCCGGTGGCAGGTATCGTTACGGAGACCGGCGGCACGACGGGTCACGCGGCCATATTGGCCCGTTCCCTGGGCATTCCCGCGGTATCGGGTCTTCCAGGGTTGCTCAAAGAGGTTCGCTCCGGTGACCTATTGGCCATGGATGGTCGCGAGGGAATGGTCCTCGTCAATCCGGGCCCCGAAGTGGAAGCGGCCTATCGCAAACTCCAGCGGGAATACGTCGATCTTCGGGATCGCTTGTTCGAGAACGCCGACCATCCAGCGGTGACGGCAAAGGGAGAGCCGCTCGAGTTACTCGCCAACGTGAATGGCTCGGCCGACGTGATCGCGGCCACCCGCGTGGGCGCCACCGGCGTTGGGCTGTTCCGAACCGAGTATCTGTTCCTGGCTCATGTCGCGGTTCCCAACGAAGAAGAGCAATTCAATGCCTACCGGGCGATTGTCGAGGCCGCTCCGCGAAAGACAGTGACGATTCGCACGTTGGATCTTGGCGGCGACAAACTAATCCCTTTTCTCGGCGACCATGCCGAATCCAACCCATTCCTCGGTTGGCGTAGCATCCGCCTGACGACGGCGTTTCCCGAGCTGTTTCAGACGCAATTGCGGGCGATCCTTCGGGCCGCGACTGTGGGAAGCGTCAAGCTTCTGTTTCCGATGGTCAGCACCGTTGAGGAAGTCCGGCTTCTCAAGCGGGTCATTCGTCGGGCCATGGCGGCATTGGCGAGTCAAGGAACGCAATTCGCCGACAATGTGCCCATCGGTGTCATGATCGAGGTGCCGGCGGCGGCCCTGTGCATCGATCACCTTCTCGACGAAGTCGATTTTGTCAGCATCGGATCGAACGATCTAATTCAGTATGTGATGGCCGCCGATCGCGATAACCCGAAGGTTTCGCACCTTTGCGATCCGTGTGCCCCGGCCGTTCTCCGCTTGCTGCATCAGGTGGTCAGCGCCTGTCGCGACCGCGGAACTCCCGTGACGTTGTGCGGGGAGATGGCGGGGCGCCCTCTTTGTTTCCTGCCGCTGTTGGGAATGGGCTTGCGCCAATTCAGCATGAGCCCTGCCTTCGTGCCGACGATCAAGGAATTGGCTCGCTGCGTTTCCATTGACGATGCTCAAAACATCGCTGGAATGACGCTAAAGCTGAAAACCGCCCGGGAAGTGCGTCGGTTCTTAACCGAACGCTTGTCCGCGATTTGTCCCAAGGTCGCCATGCTGGACACGCTCAAGTAGCCGGTCACGCCGAATCGGGATCGATTCCTAAGTCGCGAATCGTGAAGAGCGGCCTGTAGTCATATGGTGCCAATCGTTCTCGCGCCCCCGCAAGGCGATCGCAGATGCAAACCACGCGGGCAACCGTTGCGCCGGCGGCCTCCACAGCCGCGATGGCCTTCATCGCCGACTCGCCCGTTGTCAGGACATCGTCAAGAATGGCCACGCGATCGCCGGCCTTAAGATCACCTTCGATCAAGGACTGACTGCCATGGCCCTTGGCTTGTTTGCGGACGAAGAATCCCTCCATGGCGGCGCCATGATCGTGATAGCGAACCAGTGCCGCCGCCGTCATCGGGATGGCGCCTACCTCAAGCCCTCCCAGGGCCGAAATCGAAAGGTCAGACGTCGCTTGATATAACAACTCTCCGAGCAACCAAGCCGCTTCCGCGTGAAAGAGGACCTTCTTGCTGTTGATGTAGTAGGTGCTTTCTCGACCCGACGATAAAACAAATTTGCCAAAGGAGACGGCACGAGCACGGAATAGCTCGACGAGTCGAACGAGTGGATCGGAAATCACGGCAGGCTCCGGGGGCCGAGGGTTGCTTCGCCGTCCAATTTAGGGCGGCCGAATCGGGAATCAATCGTTTCGTGTTGCGGAGTCCAAATCATGGCCGGCGAATCCGAACCCCGTGTCTACTCCGACTCCGAGGTGACCGCCAAACTCGTCGAGGCGGGACTGAAGGATTGGTATCTCGAAGAGGGATGGATCCGGCGGAAATTCAATACCGATGGCTGGCCGACGACTCTGATGTTGGTCAGCGCGATCGGATTCCTTGCCGAGGCGGCTTGGCATCATCCCGACTTGGCCGTGACCTGGGGCAAGTTGTGGGTCAAGCTGAAGACCCATTCCGCCGGCGGTATCACCGACAAGGACTTCGCCCTGGCTGCCGAAATCGAAAGGCTCGCGCTTTTCCGTCCGTCGCAAGGCCCGCTGGCTCCTGGAACGCCCAACAAGTTCGTTCGGCTCGACAAATAGCGGCTCGTGCTTTTGATCCGTGCTTCGTTCTCGAACTCAACTCTCACTGTCTGAGGAAACAATGATTCGACTGACAAGTTGCCTCTTGGTCGCCATCCTGGCAGGGTCGGCCCTCGGCAAGGACTCGTTCAAGGTCACTGTGACGGTCACGGGTGCCGCCGAAGATCGGACGAACGTTCTTGTCGTCGCGCCGATTACCTTGCCCGAATCGGAGACGATTGTCGCACGGCGGGCTCGGTTGACCGACGCGATGGGTATGGCGATGATTCCGCATCAGTTAGCTGAAGCGGGCGTGCTTTCGGGGCGAGAGCCCGCGGTAAAGGGAATGGCTAATTGGGAACTGCGCTTCGTCATTCCCGCACTCAAGGCGAACGAAAAGCGGGTCTTTTCACTCGAACTTTCGTCAGAGTTCGACTTGGCTCAGGATCCGGCAGGATTCACTACGGCGGGCGGCCCTTTAGATTCGGTGCGTTGCCGCGACACATTCTTGAACGGCAAACGAGTCATGCGCTACGTTTTCCCGAAATTCGATGACTCGACCAAAGAGAAGCGATTCCAGACCTACAAGGTTTATCACCACTTGTACGATCCAGAAAACGAGGTGATGCTGACCAACGGGGCGGGTGGGCAATTCCCCCATCATCGGGGTCTGTTTTTCGGCTTTAACAAAGTCAGCTATGGGAAGAAACAGGCCGACGTTTGGCACTGCACCGGCGACGCCCATCAGTCACATGAGGAAGATCTGGCGGAATCGACGGGGGCGGTGACTGATCGTCACGCGGTCCGAATTGCCTGGCATGGCCCAGCGAAAGAGGTGTTCCTGAATGAAACTCGGGAGGTCGCCATCAACAAGCTGCCTGGCGGTCGTCTGGTCGAGTTTGATTCCCGATTGCAGTCAGCGGTGAATGATCCGATCAGGCTCGACGGCGATCCGCAACATGCCGGTTTTCATTTCCGGGCCAGCAATGAGGTCGCCGAACGCACCAAGTCGCAAACCTACTTCCTGCGGCCTGATGGCAAGGGCAAGCCCGGAGAGACGAAGAACTGGGAGCCGAAGACACGCAAGGGGCCGGTGAATCAGCCGTGGAACGCGATGAGTTTCGTCGTCAGCGGCAAGCGATACACGGCGGTCTATCTCGATCATCCAGAAAACCCCAAGGAAGCGCGCTCGAGCGAACGCGACTATGGACGATTTGGCACGTACTTCGAGTACACTCTGACGAAGGACAAACCGTTGCGTGTCCGCTATCGCGTCTGGATTCAGGAAGGCGAAATGACCTTGGCTCAGTGCCAAGCGTTGAGTCAAGCCTTCGTGCATCCGGTGAGTGTGACCGTCAAATAGGTACGCCGACCGGTTCGGGCGGGCCGTGCTAGACTTTGGCAACCAGAGAATCCAGCAGAGTTCGGTAATGGGCGAGCGTCCGCGAGACGGCTCACATCATTCTGATCAGGGGGAAAGTATGGGCGACTATTCATGTTTGTTGGTTCCGCTGGGCATTATTGGTTTCTTGGGCCTGATTCTGGCGCTCAACGCCATTTTCACCGTGCAACAACAGACTGGGGTTGTGCTGCAACGTTTCGGCAAGTTCCTGCGGATCGCTGAGCCGGGGTTGCATTTCAAGGTGCCGATTGTCGATCAGGTCGCGGGACGCATTAACCTCCGAGTGCAACAGCTCGACGTCAAGGTTGAAACGAAGACCGAGGACAATGTCTTCGTCCACGTTACCGTTGCGGTGCAATTCCACGTCTTGCGTGAGAAGGTCTACGACGCTTTCTACAAGTTGGCGGATGCGCCGACCCAGATGAGCGCCTTCGTATTTGATGTCGTGCGGGCACGAGTGCCCAAGATCAAGCTCGACGACGTCTTTGAGAAGAAGGATGAGATCGCCGACGCCGTGAAGACGGAACTGACGCATGTGATGGACGATTTTGGCTACGGCATCGTGAAGGCGCTCGTTACCGACATCGACCCGGATCACAAGGTCAAGGACGCGATGAATGAGATTAACGCCGCCCAGCGGTTGCGTGTGGCCGCCAACGAGAAGGGTGAAGCCGAGCGGATTCTGAAGGTTAAGGCCGCACTCGCCGAGGCGGAAAGTAAGGCTCTCCAGGGCAAGGGCATCGCCGACCAGCGCAAGGCCATCGTGGATGGCTTGCGCGAAAGTGTCGACGAATTTCAGAAGGGCGTCCCCGGTGCGTCTGCCCACGATGTCATGAATCTCGTCCTCATGACGCAGTATTTCGATACGCTGAAAGATCTTGGTCAGACGTCTCGATCGAATACCATTTTGATACCTCATTCACCCGGCACGCTCACTGACCTGGCCGAACAAATGCGTAACGCGATGTTGCAAGCCAACCTCATCGCGAAGGCTCATTTGGAAGGGACTGATCATCACGATGAGCCGCCGACGGTGAAGCCTGCCTAATCTCAACTTTCCTTGTCTCGCGCTCGGACCTATTCGGCCGGGCGCGAGACGAACTCAACATCAAGTTCGATGGCTCGCAGTCTTACCGACCGGACGCGACCGCCCTCGATGGTGAATTTGCATTCGACATCGGTGAGCCAGTCGCTTTTTGAAGTGAACGTGTCACCACCCGCGTGATTCAAGGGAAGGGCGAAGCTGCTCCAACGAGCTGTCAACCGATTCTCGCTAGAGACAATGTCGCACGTTCCATAAGCGGGATCCAGGAAACGCCCTGTATAGCGATCCAGCGAAAGGGTAGGGGGTCTCTCCGATTTCCTCTCGGCTGTCCGTCGTTGAATCAGCGATTCCCGTTGCTGCTCCTCGGCCTTGACGACGTCGCCAATGATCGCGGTCCAGTCCTTTTCGGGAAGCCCAATCAGAAGATCGATGAGCCGATTGCTGACAACGAGGTTCATCCGCGTGTCATGCAGGTTGTTCATGATCGCGATGCCGAGACCATGATCGGGTAGCAGAGACAGATGGGTGCGAAAGCCGTCGATCATGCCGCCGTGCTGAAGTAGTTTCAGCCCGCGATGGTCTTGGACAATCCATCCCATGGCGTATGAGACTTGGACGCTCTCGGGACTGACGGCTCGCACAAAGCCCTCGTTGGGGATGATGGCTTGCGGAGTGTGGAGGACGTTCATGTTCTCGCGAGACAGCAACCGGCGGCCGTTGAAGGTGCCGTCGCCCAGATGGAACAGCAGCCACTTTGAAAGATCCCGAGCCGTCGTGTGAATTGACCCTGCCGCATTCGGTGAAGGTAAAGGGTATCGGGACATGGCCTCGGCTTTGCCGTTGATGCGTCGATGAGGCTGAGCCAAAGGTGGGGGGAGGTTTTCGTCGGAGAGAAACGTGCGGGTCATGCCGAGCGGTTCGAGGAACCGGCGCTGGACAGCTCCTTGCCAACGAGTGGCGTCGTGGCGATCCACGATTCGGCCGGCCGCCATGTACATGATGCTCTGATAATGGTACGAGGATCGAAATTGCCCGCTGGCCTTCAGGTATCGTAGTCGGCGAATGCTCTCATCCGCGTTCCAGGGCGCCCGATACCACAGAAAATCGTGACCATTCACTCCAGTCCGGTGACAGAGCAAGTCGCGAACCGTGACCAACCCGTCGGCGTGCGGATCGGCGAGATGAAAATCGGGCAAGTGCTTTCGGACCGGATCATCCCATGCGACTTTCCCGTCATCGACAAGCCCCGCGAGGGCCGCGGACGTAAAGGCCTTAGTGCATGAAGCCAACGGAAAAACCGTGTCCGGCGTCACCGCGTCGCGTCGCGTGAGGTCGCAATGGCCGTAGCCTTTGAGGATGAGAATCTTGCCATCGCGGACAACGGCGAGTGCGACGCCGGGGACCTGCCACATTTGCATCGATTCTTGAACGATGTGATCGATAGCCCGTAGGTCCGCGGGTGGGGCCGCGACGGCCGGCATGTGTTGAGCGAGCGTGATCCATGTCATGCAACAAGAGAGGAAGCGGTTGAAAGTCATGAGGGCTGGCTCGAGAAACAGAAAAAGCCCGCGGCATCGGATGCCGCGGGCTGTTGGTAGTTAACAACAAGAGCGAGTGCCGCTAGATCCCGTGGAGGCCGCCGAAGCCGAGTTTGCCGCCACCGGCACCGAGTGCGCCACCGCCGAATCCGCCCTGGCCACCGAATCCACCGAATCCGCCTTGGCCACCGAATCCGCCGAATCCGCCTTGGCCACCGAATCCGCCGAATCCGCCTTGGCCACCGAATCCGCCGAATCCGCCGAAGCCACCGCCACCGCCGCCGCCGATACCGAAGTTACCACCGACGTAGCCAACAGGCATTTGGGGCATCAGATTGACGCCACCGGGGATGCCAGAGAATCCGCCGGAAATGGTGTTGATGCCAAAGTTGCCACCGGCGATGCCACCACCCCCGCCACCGAATCCGCCTTGGCCACCGAATCCGCCACCGAATCCGCCTTGGCCGCCGAATCCGCCACCGAATCCGCCTT
>CAZESP010000039.1:0-21411 GCA_964515185.1 uncultured Alcaligenaceae bacterium | reverse complement strand
ATCCGCCACCGAATCCGCCTTGGCCGCCGAATCCGCCACCGAATCCGCCTTGGCCTCCGAAGCCGCCTTGGCCTCCGAAGCCGCCGGCTTGACCGCCAAAGCCGCCTTGTCCACCGCCGAAGCCACCCTGGCCGCCGCCGAAGACGCCTTGGCCTCCGACGCCGCCACCGCCGGCGCCACCGCCGAACGGTGTTTGCTGGAACCAGTCAGTCGGGCGGAATCCGGGACGAAGCTCGGAATTGGGAGGGACGATTGGCATGTTTGGTTGCCGGAACGCACCGGGAATGGCCGGGTTGGCCAACGGCGGTGGGCCACGCACGATCGGCGGGCGGACGCCTTGCGCCTGCACCGCCAGGGCGGTGAGGACGGCCAACCCCAGCGCGAGCGCGATTCGGCGCAGGGTCAAATACGTAAACAGAGAACTTGCCATAAGAAACCTCAGCAGGGAACCCAAGTTACTCGTGTCCCCGTTGGAGTCGGACACAATGCCGACCCTGCACCTTACTTCCCCGCCGACGAAATGAACGGGACATCATCTCATCGGATTAGTCGGCCATCCGGACCCGACGCGCCGAAAGTTCAGCGATAATAATACCTTATCCCCCTCTTTTGGCGGTCGTCAAGCACAAACTTCACCAAGTTCCCCATGATGCTGGGGAGCTTCACCGGCTGACCCGAATCTATTGCTCATAACGGCCCGCGGCGCCGGCCGTTGGTTTAAGCCCATGAAAAAGTGAAGCTATTCACCGAAAATGGCGAAAAAAGGAAGCATGGCATGGCAAGACATTCCTACTGTCCGGACGATTCCGATCGTAATGGAAAAACCGACTGTAGTGGGAAGTCGAATTGTGCCGACATTAATGGCGATGGCGTGTAGTCGCCGAGATGCGCTCTTGACACCGCTTGCTTGGATGTTATGAGCGCGACCCTACGGAAAGCTATGTCCGTGGGGGACTGGAGCCGGAGTCAACCGCCCTGGTTGCCTCGGGTTCCAAGACGTACCGCGCCTCTAGGGAGTTCGAGGCGCGGACGCGCGGGGGACGCGTCGAACGTCAGGGAGGAGATCAGACCAATGCGTACCAGAGCTGGCTGGGTGGGGCTTGCACTGATGGCGCTGGCGAGTGGGGTTGCAGTCGCGCCCCGAGCCGCAGCCCAGGGAAACCTGGATGTCGGCCGAGCCAGTCCCGTTGTGCCGTTGCCGTTGTACCATGACCGGCCCGAGACCGGCGGATTCTATGCCGCCATGAATTTCGTCATGATCCAGCCACGGATTCCTCTCGGCATTCAACAGATTGCCGTGCGAGGTTTCGTGGATGTGGACGGGACGATTACCAATGACCTGTTTGGTGCCCCGACTCCCGGTGCCTTCCTCGGTACGGGAACCGAAGCGCTGAACACTTCTCAGCTGCGACAGCAGCGGACCTATCAGCCCGGTTGGCAGATTGACCTCGGTTGGCGGTTCTCCGATGCCTCCGTGCTCTCGTTCAAGGTCGAGCACGTTCACTCGGCTCGTTACACCGCCGGTGCCGACATTATTCCGCGAGGTTTCGCGATTGATCCGATTCTCGCGGACACGTTCCTGTTCGCTCCGGTGTTCAACTTCCCAGTTGAGTACGCCGGCCAGGCCCAAGAGATGGCAGTCGGTGCTCCGGGAGCCGCCTACGGTATCTGGAACGCGGCTCAGTCGATGACGATTGAGTTTACCCAGCGTTACGATCAATGGGACCTCGACTATCGCGTGCCGATCTATCAAGACGACGTTGTTCGCAGCAGCGTCATCGTTGGCCTGCGATTCGCTTGGATCTGGGAGCGATTCAAGTGGCGGACCGTATCCGCGGACTTCCAGGGTGTCAGCGACGGCCGGTTCACCGCGATCTACTCGAACATTGTGTCGAACCGAATGTACGGCCCGTACCTTGGTTGCCAACACGAGTGGTATCTCGGACGCGGCTTCTTCTTGGGAGTCCAGGCCGAAGGCGCCGCCTTGTACGACATTGTCAAGGAACGAGCCTACTACGAGCGAGGCGATCGGACGACCAAGGCCAAGAAGGCCGTCACCGAATACAAGTTCACCCCCGAATTAGCCGGACAGGTCAACCTGACCTGGTATCCATTCGAGGGTTGCCAGGTTCGACTGGGCTGGGACGCCATGGCGTTCTTCAACACCGCCTATGCTGAGGTCCCGGTCTCGTTCAACTTCGGCCAGATTGACCCGGACTGGAAGTCGAAGGCGATCCGATTCTATGATGGCTTCCGCGTCGGCATCGGATTCACCTTCTAGTCGTAGTCCCTGACGGTTTGACTCCCGCGAAAGCCCCCGAGCGCCCGCTCGGGGGCTTCTGTCATTTCTTGCCGCCTGGGTCGCGACGACTTATTCAGACCCGCGTCGAACCGTGGTTGCATCGCTTCCCCATCCATGCCGCCAAAGGGATTTGACTGTGGCTTTCTCGCCAGAACCACTGCGTGTTTCATATAATCTCGGCAACTAACTGAGACGACGTGGTTTCGACATCGGGGCAGGACTCAGTGGCGTTGAACGCCATTGCCGGTTAACGAGTTGACTCGATGCCACAGCAAGCGCCAAAGGAGCAATTGAATGGCAGAGGATACCTTGGAATCTCGCACCGCCGATCTCCGTCAACTTATGGCTTGGAGCGAGTTGTTCCGGTGTTTTCGAGTGGCCTTGGACCCCAAGAAGCTCTTGTTGGCCGCGGCGGGCATCGTTGTCATGTTCGCCGGGTGGTATCTCATCTCGTGGATTACATTCGGTGCGTGGTCCGAACCCCAGGAGCCGATCCTTCCCAGCGTCACCGAGCTGGCCAAACGCCACGGCCTCAGTGAAGAGGCCGCGGAAGCTCGGCTCGAAAAAATGAAAGCGGATTCTCAAAAGGACTTCGAGGCCGCTAAAACTCAATATGAGATGATCCGTACAGCCGCCGGTCCCCAGGGGCGATTCCGAACGATGCCTTGGAATGAGGATCGCGGGCCGAACCCATTCCTCCTTGTCACGGGCCAACTCGGTAGGCCTTGGGAACGTGGGCAGTTCGTCGATTGGTTCATCAACAATCAGGTGCCCGTTCTCATCGAGCCGCTCGCCCGATTCTTGGAGCCGATTATCGGCTTGCTCAGCCCTCGGGCGGGAACGTGGTATCGTTTCTTCCACCTCCTCATCACCTTCTGGACTCTCGCGACATGGGCGTTCTTTGGCGGCGCGATCACCCGAATGGCCACCGTTGAACTCGCAGGAAAAGACCCGGTTGGCCTCACTGAAGCGATTCGCTTCGTGATGGCCCGATATTGGTCGTATCTCCTGTCGCCCGTCGTTCCGCTGGGACTGATCGCAATCCTCGTGATTGGAGCGATTCTCTTCGGGTTCCTGCACATGATACCCGCCGTGGGCGACGTTCTCGTCAGCGGGTTGTTATGGCCCTTGATGCTGCTTGTCGGTCTCGGCATGACGATCTTGCTCGTCGGCTTGGTCGGTTACCCGTTGATGTATCCAACCATCAGTGCCGAAGGCAGCGACACGCTGGACGCGCTCAGCCGGTCGTACAACTACGTCTATCAGTCGCCGTGGAACTACATTCTGTATGCGTCGCTTGCGGTCCTGTACGGAGCCGTGGTTATCTTCTTCGTGGGTGTCCTTGGCTCGATGACGGCGTATCTCGCGAAGTGGGGCGTCAGTTACACGCCGGGCATCGACTCGGCCGGGCGCAATCCGGAATATCTGTTCATCTACACGCCCAGGTCATTCGGCTGGCGGCAACTGTTGCTCAAAGGAAGCGAGGCCGAGGCTCATTACAACCTTCCGACGGTTGAATCAGAACTGCGCCGTCAGGGTAAGCCGAGCGCAGACATCGCCAAGGAAATGGCGACCCGTCGGGCCGAGGCCGACAAGAAGTACCAAGACTGGATGGATACCTTCTACACCTACAACAAGATTGGCGCGGCGATGGTGGGCTTTTGGGTGACGCTGTTATTCCTGATGGTTCTCGGTTTTGGCTACAGCTTCTTCTGGTGTACAAGCACAATGATCTACTTGTTGCTGCGTCGCAAAGTGGATGACACGGACATTGACGAAGTGTACCTCGACGAAGAAGAGCCGATCGACCCTTATGCCCCGCCGGCTTCGATGCCCATGCCGACGACGCCTCCTCCGGCACCGGCTCCGGTCCCGATTCCGGTGGATGCCCCGAAACTTCGTGAGCCATCACCTCCGCCAGCGTCGCCGCCTCCCGCTCCGCCTCCGCCGGCCACGCCTCCGCCGGACAAGTCGGCCGCGCCGCCCGCGGGCGACCCACCCGCGTCACCGCCGAGTTGATTCCCAGGTGTCGGCTAGCGCGAGAGAAAGCACGGAATGGCGGATTGAGGGTGCAGCGGCATGGCAAGACCGGTCTTGTTGTTTACCAATCCTTGGGCAGATGTGCCCTTGGAGGATCTTGCCCAGCGCGTGGCCGATTGGGGGTACGCCGGAGTTGAACTGTCGTGTCGCGGCGACCATTTTGAGGTTCAGCGGGCCTTGGACGAAGCTGACTACGCCGCGTCCCGACTCGACTTGCTCTCCCGCCATGATTTGCAACTGCTCGTGCTCAGTAATCATGCCGTGGGACACGCCGTTTGCACACCCGCGGATGCCCGGCTGCAACCGCTTCTCCCGGAATATGTCTGGGGCGATGGCGACCCCGAGGGAGTCAGCCAGCGAGCCATCGAAGAGATGATCGCCACCATCCGGGCGGCCCAGAAGATCGGCGCGCCCGTGGTTGCCGGCTTCGTCGGATCGCCGATCTGGTCGTCCGTGGCGGGCTGGCCGGCTCTCTCGACGCGAGAAGTCGCCGATGCCTTCCGACTCTTCGCCCGACGTTGGGACGCGATTCTTGATGTGTGCCGCGAGACCGGTATTCGATTCGCTTTTGAGGTTCATCCGGGGCAGATTGCTTACGACCTTTACAGCGCGGAAGTCGCTCTGGATGCCATCGGAGGCCGCGAAGAATTCGGGTTCCTGTTCGATCCCAGCCACCTTCACTGGCAGGGCGTCGATCCGCTGGAGTTTGTCCATCGTTTCTCCGATCGAATCGTTCATGTCCACGTCAAGGATGCAGCTTTGGCGCTCAATGGTCGTAGCGGGATACTGAACTCTTATTTACCGCCCGGAGACCCGCGACGTGGCTGGGATTTTCGCTCGCCCGGGCGTGGCGGCATCGATTGGGAGGCGATCATGCGGGCCTTGAATTACGTCGGCTATGACGGCCCGCTTTCCGTCGATTGGAGTGACGGCGGCATGAATCGCGACTACGGTGCGGCCGACGCATGCCAATTTGTGAAACGGCTTGATTTTGACCCCAATGCTCCCGCTGACCGGGGGGCGTTTCGCTAAACGGTTCCATACTCTGAAACTGATATGAACAACCCCACGATTGACCAAGTCGAACAACTCAAGGCCGAATGGACCGATCAATATGTTCGGGTGAATCCCGATCGCCCTGAACTGGCCCGCTTCGCCGGTCGGGTGGGTCGCGTCGTGACCGTGAATTTCACCGGGAAAGCCCTCGTCGATTTCTGCGACGGTGGTTGGTACGATATCACCGCGTCGGCTGAGTTCCTGACGCGAGTCGATCCCGCTGAAGGCAAGGCCAAATACGACGCCAAGGCCAACAGCGCCCAACCGATTCCCGATCGGCAAAGCTAGACGCCGGTCTATTCATGGCGACGGCCAACGTGATACGACCCCATGATCCTGCTTATCGATAACTACGACTCGTTTACCTACAACCTCGTGCAGCGGTTCGGGGAGATCGATCCGTCGCTTTCCATGAGAGTTGTCCGGAACGATGAAATCTCACCCGACGAGGTTGCGGCGATCGCGCCTTCGCACATCATCATTTCGCCGGGGCCTTGCACGCCGCGCGAGGCGGGCGTCTCGAACGAAATCCTCGCTCGCTTTGCACCGACGGTGCCGATCTTAGGCGTGTGTTTGGGGCACCAGTGCATTGGCCACGTCTTTGGAGGCGAGGTTATCCGCAACTACCGCGTGATGCATGGCAAGACATCGATGATTTATCACGATGGTCAAGGTGTTTTTAGAGAGTTGAGCAACCCGTTCGAGGCGACCCGCTATCACAGCCTTGTCATTCGACGGGAAACGTGGACCAACCCCGATTTCGTAATTTCGGCTTGGACCGACGAAGGCGAGATCATGGGAGTGCGGCATCGCTCCTGGCCGCTTCATGGCGTGCAATTCCACCCCGAGAGCTTCCTAACCGTCGAAGGGCCGAAGCTGTTGGCGAATTTCCTGCAAATGCAAGGTGTCGCGTCGCGGGCACTCACGTAGCCGTGCCGACGTCGCTACGACTTAATCTCATCGTGCCGGTTTCAGGGCATGGTGATCGCCGCCTATTTGCCGCGGTGCAACGCGAATATCTGAACACCCGCCTTCAAAAGCCCGCCGATCGGTAACGTGTGGAAAACGATGGCAAAGTGATTGTTGTCAGGAGAGATTGCAACCGGCGCTATTTCGCCGACACGCATGCCAGAGGTTCCCCCAGTTTCGAGTGTGGCAACGCGTCGCGATTCACGGTTCTCTTTGATCCCGCTGACATCCCAGACAATGACGTGCTGCGGGCCGAGTCGCGTCACAAGATGCTTCCCGTCTAAGCTGAAAGCACCGCCTTCTTGCACCTCGCGCACATCAACAAGAGGGGGCAGTTTCTTGAGTTGCTGCTCGCGGGTACAATCCCAGAGTCGAACGTCGCCTTCGACCGCGACTGCCAACAGGCTTCCATCGGTACTAAATGTGGCAAATGCCTCGGGGCCGCGCCTGCCACTGGGAATTCCCCCAACCTGCATTTCTCGGGTAACCTTGCCCTGTTGAAGGTTGATTTTGAGCAATTTCGCGGCGTCCGTTGCCATGGCTGTTCGGCCATCACTGGCGATGAAACATGCCTTCCCCATGCCGCGAACTTCGTAGGTGGCAATCTCCTTTCGGCTCTCGATTTGCCAGTATCGAAAACGTTTTTCGGAGCCTCCTGACAAGGCGAATTTGCCGTCGGGTGAGACCGCAATGCATTGCACGGCGCCGGTATGGCCAACAAACTTGCCAAGCGGTTTCACCTGTCCGTCCTTGCTCACACTCCAAACGATGACCGTCCCTTTATCTCCGCCGCAAAGTAGTTTCGAACCATCCGGCGAAAATGTGCAGGACGTGAAGGTGGTTTCGCCCCCGAGGCCTTCCGCACGCGGGTCATCGTTGGGATCAATACTCAACTGATCGACGCGAATGAGATTCTTCGCGTCGAAGATCACCAACGGATGGTGATCATTGCCGAGGGCAAGAAACCGCCCGTCGCGTGAAAACGCCAGCGACCGGGCTTGACTACCGACATCGTCAAACGTCTTGATGAGTTCAGGTTCCAAGTCTTGGGCAAGTACGGGACTGAGTTGACTGGCGGCAATTGCGCAGAGCAACGCGGCGAAGGATGACCAGTGGCTGAACATGACGTCCCCTTCTGCAGGAGTAGGAAGCGTAACCAACCTGGATAGGTTCTAATAGATCAAGGCAGGGTTCGCAACGAAATTGTGAGAAACAGCCGATCGTTTCGTTCGTGAGAAGATCCGCCGACAACGAATTGGGGCACCGTGGACTTGTTTGGGCGACTTCTTGCTCGCACTATCGATGGAGCGCCTTCTCGAAGATCACGAGATTGTCGCCGCGATCCGGGTCCCAACGAATGCCAACGATGTCATAACCCAATGCAATCGAGAGATGCAGCATGGGGCGATGCTGGTTGTGGCACTCAAACCGGATCGCGTCGTATTCGTGTTGTCGCGCCCAATCGTGGACCGCGTCCATGAGTTGCGAGGCGATACCCTGACGGCGAAAATCGGGTAGGACTCCGTAGAACCACGCGAAGAAAACGTTTGGCTTCAACTCGAAACCAAGGAAGAACCCGACCGGCTTGTCTTGAACACGCGCGAGCATGCGAACGACGTTATATCGTCCCAAGAATCGCCGATTGAACGATTCGAGATCGCGTTGTGGGCGGAAAATCTGATTGAACAGGTCAACGATCGTCGGCAGCTCGTTGCGATCAACGACTTCAATGATGGCATCAGCCACGGGCGGCTCCCATTTGCTTTTGCCCCGGTCGTGGAATCCCACCCAAAAGCGTTCAGCGCTCCGGGCGATACAGTGAGGAAATCAACTCCTGCCAACTCGGCACGTTCCATTCAAGGACGGGTTCCGGTTCGGCAATCGCTTCGTCGTCGGAGGGACCACCGACCTCAATTGCGACATCGTCATTCATCTCGGCCGGTTCCGGCGCCTCGATGGGTTCGGCGTCTTCGGACGGTTTGGGTTCGGTGGTAGTCGCGGTCGCGTCGTCGGGCCGATCCTTTCGCCGTCGTCGCCGTCGTCGCCGTCGTTTGCGGCCGTCGCCTTGACCCTTGTCTTCGTCATCGGTGCCGCCGGCGTCATCTTCGTCGCCTGCCGGAGGCAATGATTCGACAAGGGCATCGGCAGGAGCTTCCAAATCGAGTTCCTCGATCGGAGGCAACTCGTCGCCCGGCTCATCGTCAGGCTCCAGGGCGGGAGGAGGGGCGACCGCGACCGGCGGCGGTGGCGGGGCCGGCGGTGGCTCGGGTGGACGCACAGGGGCCGCCGCTGGCGGAGCGGGAATCAGGCCAAGCTGAATCTGAAGCTCATACCATCGATCGTCGGCGTTCTGCGGTTCGGTCGGGTTTGTAGTCATGTCTCTCGAATCTGTTCCAACGGGTTTCCGTTCAACTCGTCATCCATTCATTATAGGAGCCGTCTTACGGAGAGGCAGGGAGGCCACGCGATAGCCCCAAGATGATCGCCAATTCCTCGGACCCCAAGTCACTGACTACGGCGTCCGCCTCTGCCAGGACATGATTCGGCGTCAGCTTGTGCGGAACGATGATGCATCGTGCCCCCGCAGTCTTTGCGGCCCTAAGCCCGTTGGGACTGTCTTCAAGAACCACCATCTCCGCTGGCGAAATCTCGAACCGCCGCGCAGCTAATTCATAAGCATCCGGAAACGGCTTGCCGCGCTGGACGTCTTCGCAGGTGACGACAAACGAGAACTCGCGAAGGAGCTGATGGGGACCAAAGACACGATTCACGAAGTCCGACCCGGACGACGTCACGATGGCTTTGGGAATCTGGAGCCGGTTTAGTCGTTCCAGCAGCCCGTGAACGCCCGGCATGAGCGGTGCCGTGCCATGGCCGAGGACACGCATGAACAGCTCACGGCACTCACTGGCGATGTCAGCGACCGAATCGCTCAACTGATATCGCTTGCGGAACCGGGGCAGTGACTGAGCTGCCGGCTCGCCCATCATCGTGTGCATGAACTCCGCGTCGAATTCCAGCCCGCGTTGGTCGAGATACCGGCGAATCACGTCGGTGAAGATCGGTTCGGTGTCGATGAGCAGGCCGTCGAGATCGAAAGCCACGGCTCGATATGACCAAGAGCGCGAATCGAGCCGCATGGAAGTGGCCGCGGGTGGCCCGTTCATTTGTCCCTTTTCGCCTTTGCCGGAGGTTCGTCGGGGTAGACATCGGGTAGCGGATTGGTGCGAACCGGTTCCATCGGAATATCGGGATCGCTATCGGTATCGCGATGGCGGGCCAACAACTTCTCGACCTCCGCGGCATCGATTCGCTGGGTCTGTTCTGATGCGTCGATGGGCGCCTCGCCTGGCCCAAGCTGAACTTTGAATCGCAGGCTGGCGATACTCAATTGATCATTCGGAATCAACGCCGCACGTCGAACACGCAGGCCATTGACACGCGTGCCATTCGTGCTGCCCAGGTCGCGAAGCAACAGGAACCCATCGGTCTTGACCAGTACGCAGTGAAGTTTCGAGATGCTCTTGTGGTCGAGGTTGAGGTCGCAATCCTCGCGACGGCCGACCAAAACGAGGTCCTTGATGATCTCGATCGTCTCGCCACCGTCCAACGGAATCAACTGCGCTCGCATGCCGAAACTCCAGGAGGAGGCTTCGCCGAAGTCGTGTAATCTACCATAGCCGCTCTCGCTTCATGTTGCCAATCGATTTGCTCATCTACTTCGATGAATCGGCTCTGTCGAACGTTCGGCACAAACCAAAAAGCCATAAGCCCGAACGTTGCCGAGAAACCACGACCACGGGAGGTGAGAATCGGGTCGCGTACTGATTGGCTGGACGCGAGTGACATGGAATCCAGCGCGCCGGAGCATGATACACGTCTCGCGCCTGGTGAAATGGTGCAGCGAGAACCCGCCGATGCCCTGATGGGCCGGTGCTCGCCGATCGCCGGCTTTGCGATCGCGTCGAACCTTCCGCACGATGTCGCGAAACCACCACTTCCGGCCATCACGATCGCGCAGGTTGTGCCACCAGTTATGGACGTGCAAAACGAATCGGCCGCCCGGCTTGAGCAGGCGAAAAGCGTGGTTAATGACTCTCTGACGTTCTTCAGACCCTGAGACCATACCAAGCGTGCTGAACAAACAGGCCACGTAGTCGAATGACGAATCGGTAAGGAATTCGAGTTCGACGATGTTTGCGTGGTGAAGTTCGACCGCGACCTTCGCATTCTCCGCTTTCATTCCGGCGACCCGGAGCATTTCGACCGAAAGATCGACGCCGACACAGTTGAATCCACGGGCCGCGAACGGGATCAACAGGCGCCCGGTACCGCAGCCAAGATCGAGTAACCGGCCTGGTTTGGGAAAGACCCGTTCAGCGAAACGGATGTCGGTCGAGAGTAGAGGCGTGCCTGCGAGGCGATCATCATACTGATCGGCGAGGCTTGAATCGTTCATATAATCCCACAATTCACGGGATGTTCCGATAGGTAATTGCCAATCACTTGGGTTGTTCATGATAGAAAAAGATATATTTTGAAAGATTAATCTTGCCAAGTGCCAACCGGGCCATCAAAATAGGGTGGATGGATACCTTGGCGAGTGCCGGTTTCCCACGGGTCAGCCGTCGATCGGCTCATGCGGAGAGGCCCCGTTGTGTTGTTCGAGGAGCGGCGACAACGAGTCTTGGACTTCCTCACTCGCCGGGGTTACGCAACCCTGGACGAACTGACGAGGAGCTTAAACGCCTCATTGTCAACGATCCGTCGCGACCTCGAATACTGGCAAGAGCAAGGTCTGGTCAAGCGGATTCATGGCGGGGCAATGTTTGTCGGCGACGGATCGGCATTACCCGCACTGGAAGAGCGGACCGAAAAGCAACTGATCGAGAAGCGTGCGATTGCCCAAGCCGCCGCCAGTCGAATCCGGGACGATACCAGCGTCTTGATCGACGGCGGGACAACCACCCTCGAACTGGCTCGGCTGCTTGTTCATCGACACTTGCAGGTCGTCACAAACAGCCTGCCGATCGCGCAGCAGTTTGCCGGGAGTGGTGTCGCCGATTTAGTCCTTCTGGGTGGCTACGTCTATCCCAAGACCGGCGTCGCCCTTGGCCCGCTGGTGTTGCGATGCCTGGAAGACCTGCACGTTCAGCAGACCATCTTGAGCGTGAGCGGGATCACGGCGAAAGGGTTGTTCAACGGCAACATGTTGTTAGTCGATGCCGAGCGACGGATGATGCAGTGCGCCGACGAAGTGATGGTTATCGCCGACCACACCAAGTTCGGCAGGCAGGCGCTAGCTCATTTGTGCGAGTTGCAGTCGGTGAAGGTGCTCGTGACCGATTCGGGCATTGCCGATGAGCATCGGGCCATGGTCGAGTCCGCCGGCGTGGAATTGATCGTGGTGGAAACGGTTCGAGGGGGTGGCGCTTCATGAGTGTCGCAACGCAAGTCATTGATCGCGGACAAGTCGAGAAGTTGGTCCGCGACGCGATTAGTCGCCTGGCGGCTCCGGCGGGGCAGGGCACCGGCAAGGGGCAACCGTCGAAGCTCGTGGCGAATGTTTCGGCTCGTCATTGCCATTTGACACAACAGCATGTCGAAGCGCTCTTCGGTCCCGGCCGCAAGCTCAAGCCGATGAAATACCTCTACCAAGAGGGCGAATTCGCTGCCGAAGAGGCCCTCACCATTATCGGCCCTCGCCAGCGGATCATCACCAATCTTCGCATACTTGGTCCGTGCCGTGATTATTCGCAAGTCGAGTTGGCGTTCACCGACGGCATCGCGTTGGGAATCGACCTGCCAGTTCGCCGCAGCGGCGACCATCGCGAAACGCCGGGCTGCTGGCTGATGGGTCCGGCCGGCATGATCCGCTTGGACAAGGGCGTAATTCGCGCCGAGCGTCACGTTCACATGGGGCCCGCCGACGCGGCCCGCTACGGCGTGAAACACGGCGACCGCATAAACCTACGCGTCAAGGGCCGATGCCCAACCGTGTTGGAGGGGTTGTTGTGTCGCGTGGACGAGCGCTACAAACTCGAAGTTCACATCGACACCGACGAGGGAAATGCCTGCGATCTCGGGACCGCGACCGAGGTTGAGTTGTTCAAATAACCGTCCTTCTAATTGAGGAGAGACCGACCGATGGCAGCAAACCTGGAAGCTCTGGGTCTGATCGAGACCAAGGGGCTGGTGACATTGATTGAAGCGAGCGACGCCATGCTGAAGGCCGCCAACGTGCGCCTGATCGGCTGGCAAAAGATCGGCAGCGGTTTGGTGACGGCGATGGTCGTCGGCGACGTCGCGGCCGTGAAGGCTGCCGTTGACGCCGGGGCCGCCGCCGCTGGACGCATCGGCGAAGTCGTCGGCGTTCAGGTCATCCCACGACCGCACGAAGACGTGGACAAAGTTCTGCCCAAGAAGCCGGCTTCGGGTCCGGTCGGCTAATCCTTCCCACATTCAAACCGCGAGGTGAATATCATGGCAAACGGTTCGCGAGTCGGCGAAGCGCTGGGGTTGGTTGAAACGAAGGGCTTGATCGCCACCATCGCTGCAACAGATGCAATGTGCAAGGCCGCCAACGTGACGCTGGCCGGCCAGGTCGCTATCGGCGGCGCTTATGTGGCGACTCTGGTTCGTGGCGATGTCGGCTCGGTGCGGGCCGCTGTCGATGCGGGCGCCACTGCGGCGAGTGCCAATGGTGAACTCATCAGCGCTCACGTCATTCCTCGACCCGAGCAGGCCGTGATCGACCTGTTCCTCGGAAAGTAAGGGCGTCGCGGCACGATGAAGATCCTCGTTGCGAATCTCGGCAGCACCAGCTTCAAGTACCGCCTGTTCGACATGACAGGCGAGAAGCTGTTGGCGCGCGGCGGCGTCGAGCGCATCGGCTCGGCGGAGTCGCGTTGTTTCGTCGATGCCAATGGTCAACGCGAGGATCGCACGACGCAGGCCCCCGACCATGCGGCCGCTGTGAGGCTCTGCCTGCAACAGTTGTCCGACCCTCGGTTCGCATGCCTGAAGGATCCGAGGGAGTTGGCCGCGATCGGATTCAAGGCCGTTCACGCCGATGGTGTCACCGGCGTGCAACGGGTCGATGACCGGGTGTTGGCGGCCATGCAGTCGTATGCCGATGTCGCGCCGGCGCACAATCCGCCATACATCGCCGCTATGCGGTTGCTCGCGCGCGAGTTACCGGAAATCCCGCTGGTCGCCGCCTTCGAAACCGGCTTCCATGAGACCATTCCAGCGGCTCATAAGTATTACGCGGTCCCGTTGGAATGGGCCGAATCATATGGCATCAAGCGCTGGGGCTTTCACGGCGCCAGCCATCGCTACATCGCCGGCCGAGCGGCGGAGCTGCTCCACAAGCCCGGCGCCAAGATCATCTCATGCCACCTCGGCGGCAGTAGTTCCCTTTGTGCGATTCGCGACGGCTGTTCCGTGGCCAATAGTCTCGGGATGAGTCCGCAGACCGGTTTGCCTCACAACAACCGCGTCGGCGACTTCGACCCGTTTGCCTTGACCGTCCTGCTTCGTCGCACTGGTCGGACGCTCGAACAGTTGTTAGACGATCTAGCGAATCGTTCGGGGCTGTTGGGCCTCAGCGGTTACAACGACCTGCGCGACATCGAAGCGAAGGCCGCCGCCGGCGACGCCAAGGCTCGACTGGCAATCGACGTCTTCGTCGGTGCTGTTCGCCAGTACCTCGGCTCGTATCTGCTTCTACTCAACGGCGTCGACGCCATCGTGTTCACCGGCGGCATCGGCGAAAACTCGTCGGTGATGCGGCAGTCCGTCTGCGCCGATCTCGATTGGTTCGGCCTCGCCTTGGACCCAACCAAAAACAACATCGCCAAGGGCGAGATGGCCATTCACGCGGATGGAAGCCGCGTCGCCATTTGGATCATGCCGACGAATGAAGAGATCGTGGTTGCCCGTCAGGCTCGCGATTTGTTGTCGGGGAGGGCGTGACATGTTCCTGGCCCGTGTAACCGGCAGCGTGGTCGCCACGCAGAAATTGCCCGCGATGACCGGCCACAAACTTCTGACCGTCGAGCCGATGCGAGTCGATCCCGGCTCGATGGACAAGCTCGTCGGCGTCGGGCGCACCTTTGTCGCCGTCGATGCCGTCGGAGCCGGCGAGGGTGAGATGGTGCTGATCGTGCAAGGTTCGAGCGCTCGCATGGCTCCAGAGTTCGAGAAATTGCCTGTCGATGCAGCCATCATCGGCATCGTGGATAGCGTCAACGTTCAAGGACATGCCATCTTTTCGGCTCGCGGTTGATAAGAGGATCGTTTGACTATGCAACTCACCGAAGACCTGATCCGCGGCGTCGTGCAAGAAGTCTTGTCGGGCATCCGCAACACGCGCCCGGCGCCGACGGTTGCGCCAAGTGCCCCCACATTGCCGGCCCCGAAAGCCGATTGGGGAGTATTCACCTGCGTGGATGCCGCCGTGGCTGCCGCCACCGAAGCCCAGCGTGAATTCGAGCGCCGCGGGGTCGCCGATCGCCAAAAGGCCGTCGAGTGCGTCCGTCGTATCTGCCTCGATCAGCGCGAGCAACTCGGCAAGGAAGAGTTCGAGGAAACGAAGATCGGCCGCCTTGAACACAAGATCGACAAGCTCATCGCATGCGGCACCCGTGTCCCCGGCGTCGAGGCGTTGCGGACGAATGCCTACAGCGGCGGCTACGGGATTTCGCTCGAAGAGTTCGCGCCATTCGGCGTCATCGGCGCCATCACGCCGGTCACGCATTCGCTGCCAACCCTGGCCGGCAACGCCATCAACATGCTCGCGGCTGGTAATGCCATCGTCTTCAACCCCCATCCGAGTGCCGCGCGAATCGCTTGCAAGGGCGTGCAACTGTTCAATCGGGCGATTCACAAAGAAATCGGCATCGCCAACCTTCTAACGATTATCGAAACACCGACGCTCGACTCGGCTCAGAAGATCTTCGATCATCGCGGCATCGCCCTGCTTTGTGTCACCGGCGGCCCCGCCGTGGCCCGCGCGGCGCTCCGCAGCCCAAAGCGGGCGATTGTAGCTGGGCCGGGCAATCCGCCGGTCGTGATTGATGAGACCGCCGACTTCGACAACGCCGCTCGCTCCATCGTTGCTGGCGCCAGTTACGACAACAACCTGCTTTGCATCGGCGAGAAAGAGGTCTTCGTCGTTGAATCCGTGTTTGACGAGGTGATGGCGGCGATGGCCCGGCACAAGGCCGTTCGCCTCGACGCTAAGCAGATTGCGACACTGACGGCAGCCGCGTTCGTGACCGAACCGGATGGCAAGCAGCACGTCAACAAAGATCTCATCGGACAAGATGCGGCGGTTCTCGCCAAACACGCCGGGATGTCTGTATCGGCGGACGCACTTGTGGTCTTTGGCGAAACCGAGGAGTCGCATCCGTTCGTGGTCCACGAGCAGATGATGCCGTTCGTGCCGTTCGTCCGTGCCCGCGACGTCGATCACGCCATCGAATTGGCCAAGAAGTACGAACACGGCTTCCGGCACACCGCGATCATTCACTCGCGCAATGTCGAGACGATCACGAAGATGGGGCGCGAGATGAACACGACGCTGTTCATCCAAAACGGGCCGTGCGTCGCGGGCCTCGGCGTTGGCGGCGAGGGGTTCCTGAGCTTCAGCATCGCGACGCCGACGGGCGAGGGCGTGACGTCGCCGTTGACGTTTACGCGCCAACGGCGTTCGACGACGGTCAACGCGATGCGGGTGATTTGATATGCAACTGGGTCGAATCGTCGGTCATGCCGTTGCAACGGTGAAACACCCCAGCTATCGCGGGTGGAAGTTGCTCGTCGCGCAACTGGTGACCGGCGACGGGAAGCCTGATGGTGAACCGCAATTGGTGCTGGACATGCTCGGTGCCGGCTCCGGCGACCTGGTCGTTCTATCAAGTGACGGAATATCAGCGCGGGCGCTGGTGAAGGAGCGAAAGTCGCCGGCGCGGTGGCATGTGATCGGAGTCGTCGATTGATGAGCGAGCCTCGCTCTAACAGTGATGCGACCGACGCGGCCATCCTGACCTGGTCCGGCCGGCTGTTGACCGCAGCCGACCTCCATGGCCTGTCGCCAAAGATTCGCGAGGTCGTCGTGGCGCCCGGCACGATTATTACGCCATCGGCCCGCGACATACTCAAAGGCCTTCGCGTGCGATTCAGCCCCGCGGGGTCCGTGAAAGCCGAAGCTAAGGGCGCCTGGGCAGTGGCAATGCAGGGCGACTACCCGCAAGCCTTGGCCGCGTTTCGATCGGTTGACGCCAACTTGCGTCGGCTACCCAATTGTGGCCCGGAATCGCCGCTGGTTTGGGCGATTCGCACAGCGGGCTACTTGGTTCGCGGAGAGGTGGCCGGGATCGTGGTATTCAGCGGAATGCCGGCGGTGGTGACTTGTGTCGCCAACAAGCTCCCCGGTGTACGCGGGGCAGTCGGCTCGACGGCCGCCGACACGAAGCAATTGTTGGCGACCCTCGCGATGAATTGGCTGGCGATCGGCGTGCCGGGGCCGACTTATTTTGAAATGCGTCAGATGATCCATGCTTGCCGATCATCGACCATGACCTGTCCGGCTGACGTGCGATTGGTCACGGCGGAACTCGACCGCGTGCGAGGGAACTGATGCGAATCGCCAAAGTCATCGGTACCGTCACGCTCTCCCGGCCGCACCCGAGTCTTGCGGGTTATCGGTTCGTGATTGGCGTGCCCTATAGCCTTGCCGGTCTCAAAGCGGACAAAGCCGACGGCGAAGATTTGGTGATCCTCGACGAGCAGGGTGCGGGATTCGGGATGCGGATCGGTTTCAGCGAATCGGGCGAAGCCGCCGCCGTCTTTCATCCCGAGAAGAAACCGATTGATGCGTACTGTGGGTGTCTGATCGACTCGATCACGTTAGCGGAGTGAACGTCATGTTGAACGAGTTCAAGCTGAAGGAACAAATCTGCGAAATCGGGCGCCGGCTCTACAACCGGGGTTTCGCGGCGGCCAACGATGGCAATATCACGGTGCGCCTCAACGATCGCGAGATTCTCTGCACGCCGACGATGGTCTCGAAGGGGTTCATGAAACCCGACGATATTTGCAAGGTCGATTACGAGGGCAAACAACTCGCTGGCACCAAGCGTCGCACGAGCGAGGTGCTGCTTCACCTCTCGGTGTACAAGCATCGGCCCGACGTGATGTCGGTCGTGCATTGCCACCCGCCGCATGCGACGGCATTCGCGGTGGCCCATGAGCCGATCCCGAAATGCGTCTTGCCCGAGGTCGAGGTCTTTTTGGGCGAGGTGCCGATCGCCGTCTATGAAACGCCCGGCGGGCAGAGGTTTGCTGACACGATCGTGCCGTATCTAAAGGACGGCTGCAACACGATCCTGTTAGCGAATCACGGGACCGTGACATTCGGACCGACGTTGGAGAATGCCTATTTCAACAGCGAGATCATCGACGCCTACTGCCGCATCCTCATCCTGTCGAAGCTGCTGGGTCGCGTGAACTACTTCAGCGAGGGTCAGACCCGCGAGTTGCTGGCGATTCGCAAGCGGCTCGGTTACGTCGATCCACGCGTCGACGATCCGACCTGCGGCGTCTGTGCCGATGGCGGCCTGACTCATGCCGACCCGAATTTCATCCCGACGGCGTTGGCGTTCAATCGTCACGACGAGGGCAACGGAGCGGGCGACATGGAAGCGATGGTGCAGATGATTACTGATCAGGTGATGAAGTCACTCAAGGTGTGAGCTGTTGCAGAGGGACATCATGAAAGTATCCATCATCGGCGGGGGTGGGTTGGTGGGGTCGGCGACGGCGTTCGCCCTACAATGCTCCGGCAAGATTGGCCACTTGTGCCTCATCGACGCCAACGCCGATTTGGCGAAGGGACAGGCGCTCGACCTTTTACACGGGTCCAGTCTCTGCGCCGATCAACGCATATCGGCCGGCGACATGAGCGACGTTTCGGACAGCAACGTCATCGTCATTACGGCGGGTCTGCGTCGGAAGCCCGATGAATCGCGGCTCGATCTCATCAATCGAAACGTTGACCTGTTTTTGAATATCCTCGATCAGATCAAGCAAGCCGGGATCAAGGACAACGCCTATCTCGTTGTGGTTAGCAACCCCGTGGACGTGCTGACCTACCTCGCCGTACAGCGAATCGGCTTGCCGTGGCAACGGGTCATCGGCTTGGGCACGCTTCTCGACACGGCACGTTTCCGCAGCCTGATCGCACAAAAACTCAAGCTGCCGGCGACGCAGATCAATGCCCTGATCCTCGGCGAGCACGGCGATAGTATGGTGCCGATCTGGTCGAGCGCGACGGTCAGCGGCTTACCATTAGATCAATTTTCGAATGTCACGCCGGCCCTGAAGACCGAGATATTCACCGAGACGAAGACGGCGGGCGCGACAGTCATCAAGCTCAAGACCGGCGCCGGATTCGCGGTCGGCGTTTCGATTCGCGATGTCGTCGAATCGATCGCGCACGACTATCGGCGGATCCTCCCGGTCAGCACGCTGCAGCAAGGCAAATACGGCATTCGCGACGTTTGTCTTTCGGTTCCGACGATGGTCGGTTGCGGCGGGGTTCGCGAGCAGATCGAGTTGGAACTGACGCCGAAGGAGACTCTGGCCTTGCAGCAATCGGCGAGTGTCCTCCGTGCGACGATCGATCAAGTCGAGGCGAGAATCGGTCGCATCGTCGCGCCGAAGTCCGCGGCGCCGGCGGTGGCGGCCCGTGTGATTCCGCGTGCAGCGTGGCAACGAAAGTAAGCGAGGGCGGGTGATGGTCACGAAATCGCTCGACCAGAAACTGGCGCGCATTCATGCTGATCCGTTGCGCGGCAGCGACTTTATTCTTGCCGACGCTAAGGACGCCGACATGGCCTTGGCGATCGGCGCTCCGGGGCGCTCGCCGGAGAGTCATGGCGGCGAAGTGCGATTCCGTAGCCTTTCCGAATATCGCGATATCATCACGCAGATCGTTGAGCAGGGGCTTGTTGACATCATGCTGATGTCGGCGAGCACGAGTGAGCTGTTGACGATACAGAAACGGTTGTTTGACAGTTCCGCCGTGACGCCCGCCGCCCGTGCCAACGACACGACGGATATTCACATTCTTCGCGGTGGGCGCTATGTCAATCAGCCGTCGTTGCCGTTTCGCACGGCGACGCTCGACCATATTCAGTGCGGGCATCTCGATTGCGCACCCGGCGAACGCGCCCTGGGTGCCGACCTTGGGCTGTACAGCATCACCTACAACAATGACGCGAACCTCGACCGGCAATTGATCGAGGAGTACAAACGGTTTCGCCTGGAAGCCGAGGCCAAAAAGTTCCGCCACTTCCTCGAAGTCTTTGACCCCAACGTGCCGGGGTCGGTGGCTCCGGATCAGGTCCCGGGCTTCATCAACGATGCTATCGTGCGGACTCTCGGCGGGGTGACGCAATCCGGTCGGCCGTTATTCCTCAAGATCGTCTATCACGGTCCGAAGGCGATGGAGGAACTCGTACATTATGACCCGCATTTGATCGTCGGCATCCTCGGCGGATCGGCAGGCACGACCTATGACGCGTTCAAACTCTTGGCGGAGGCGAAGAAATACGGCGCTCGGGTCGCGCTCTTCGGCCGCAAGATCAACAACGCGGAGAACCAGTTGGCTTTCGTCCATCTGCTGCGGCTGATCGCCGACGGTCAGGTTGGCCCAGAAGAGGCCGTCAAGGTCTATCACGGCGTTCTGCAAAAGCTCAACTTGAAACCGCACCGATCGCTCGAAGACGACATGGTTCTACAGACAAACGTCATGAGCTACGGCGGATCGACCACGGTCATCAGTAACCCGCCGGCGAAAAGGCCCGCGGACAGACCTGCCGGGTGTAGCTGTGGAGGCGCGAAGAAGGACGCCTGTGCTTGCCCTTCGAAAACGCCGGCCGCCACGGACGAACCGGACTTTGCCAAAATGACTAACGCCCAGAAGGTCGCTTATCAACAAGCCAAGTGGAAACGTATCCTCGGGTAGGTCACATCACCCTTGCCGATTAAGCGTCATCGACCGAGGAGGTGGACGCTGATTTCAGGCTTGTTTCTCACTTTTCATTCACTCTAAAATGCTATGGTGACAGAGAAGGGGGGGCAACAATGGTCAGCGAAATCACCGTCCACGAGTTCGCGCAGCTTCGCGAAAATGGCGAGCCGGTACTGCTCTTGGACGTCCGTCAACCTAGCGAACATGCGATTGCGGCCCTTCCCGGCAGTGTGCTTATCCCTTTGCACGAATTACCCAAGCGAATCGACGAGATCCGTCCCGATAATGGGCAACGGGTGGTCGTCTATTGCCATCATGGCGTTCGAAGCATGATGGCCGCTCACTTCCTTGCTCGCAACGGCGTCACCGGTGTCCATTCACTGGCTGGCGGAATCGATGCGTGGTCGCTTTCCATCGATCCCAGCGTTCCTCGATATTAATTGATCGAAACCTCTCCACGATCGCGGTGTTTGTTGGGTGTGGGGTTTGAAACCAACAAGATTTCGTTTGATGGAGATAGGCTCAATGTCAAAGAAACTATTAATGACGGCGATTTTCTCGGTGGCGTTGATCGCCACCGCGGCTGCCGGTGACGAAGGCAAGGGTGACGCCAAGAAGAAAAAGGGCTTCGGCAAAGGCGGCGACATCGGCGAGATGATGTTCAATCGACTCGATACAAACAAGGACGGCAAGGTCAGCGCCGATGAGTTCAAGGCTTTGGGTGAAAACGGGCCGAAGGGCAAACTGAAGGACAATCCCGAGATGCGAGATCGCATGTTCAAGCGACTCGACACCGATGGCGATGGATTCATCTCAAAGGTCGAATTCAAGAAAATGAGCGAGATGATGGGCAAGGGCGCTCCCGGCAAGAAGCCCGGTGAGAAATTCAAGAAGCCCAACGGCGACGGCGTAAAACCTGAGTAGTGCATTGTCACAGCTTAATCTTCGGGTTGTGGCACGTTTCCTGACCCGTCCTACGTGATTCAGAACGGGTTAGGAAACC
>CAZESP010000038.1:34316-50183 GCA_964515185.1 uncultured Alcaligenaceae bacterium | reverse complement strand
TGCGGCGCAACGACTTACGTCGATTTTTGCCCCCGAACTGCGGAAGTTGGGTTAAACCTCCGGCAAGTTGTTCGGCCCGGCTCTCACTTACGCCAGTCTGGTGTTGACGACGTCTGTCTCTTCGCGCAAGGCAGTGTCTTACGCCGGTGCCGCCTGAACCAGAGGCCAAGCCCGCAACCGTTGCTGCTAGGACCACGCCGGAGATCCAAGATTACAAACTGTTAGAACCTACCTCAACCGGACCGGGCGTGAGTTCGAGTGTGCCATTTTCCAGAGTTACGTGGAATCGATGTAGTTCGTGAGTCTTTGAGCGCAAGAGGTGCACCGGGTGTGGATAAGCGAGTGTGATTCGATTAGAGTGCAGGCCATCCTACCCGTTCCGATTGCTCCATCCTAAAACGCTATCAGTTGCCAAGATTGTCGGCTGCGAAGCTATCGCGAAAAATGGTGAACAGCAACAAATAATCTTGTGACCGGATAAGTTGTGGAGACGATCGGATGATACCCGCGGCCTTTCTTTCGATAGTTCTTGCGGCCGACCCGACGTTCAATCCGGACCAAAGCAGATTGCCCGTCCCGCCTCCGAAAGGCGCGACCGTGCTCCTCGATGACAAAGGGAAGCACTTGTTCCTGAGCATGGAAGGCAAGAATGTCAATTGGCCGATCGAGGACGGGGTAGTCGTTTCGACGCCGAAAAAGAACCAAAATCACATCGTCTCCAAACTGCACTTCAAGGACGCTCATATCCACGTCGAGTTCATGCTCCCACCAAAGGGACCGGGGAACAGCGGTGTCTACATCCACGGTAACTATGAGGTTCAGATCCTGAACTCGTTCGGCAAGGAAAAGGTGACGCAGGAAGACGCCGGCGCCGTGTACGGCTTCGCGCCGCCTTTGGAAAATGCTTGCCGGAAGCCGGGAGAGTGGCAAGTTTTCGATATTGCCTACCGTGCCCCGCGCCGGGATGACGCCGGCAAGATCGTTGAGAAAGGTACCGTGACGGTATGGTTCAACGGAAAAAGGGTTCAGGACAATACGCAGTTCGGTGAACCGAAGTCGACGTTCCACCCGTTCCGGTTCGGCAATACTCCGTACCTGGACAAGATTCGCGACCGGCAAAAGAAGACAATGACCGGCCCGGTGTTCCTTCAGGATCACGGCAACCCGGTGAAGTTTCGGAACGTGTGGGTACTGCCGGCGGACGAGCAAGCCTTCGTCTATGATCCAGATGGGAAGTGACTCTGCATCTCGTTCGACGACCACGAGCACAGTTCTCGCACGAAGCCAATAGTCGTACAACCGACGAGCACCCCGGGGTTGATGCTGCCGGACAGGCTCGACACAAAGGAACCGATCATGCGAACGCGATTTGACCCTTGCGCCTTTCGGTGCTTCGGTGCATTCGTCATTCTGCTCTCGATGGGCGTTCTCAGTCTTGCGGCGGATCGTAAGCCGAACTTTCTGTTCGTCTTCACTGATGACCATCGCTGGGACGCGATGAGCGTCGTTCAGCGGGAGCAAGGCAAGGCAGGTCGCTTCCCGTGGTTTCAGTCGCCCAACATGGACCGACTGGCAGCCGAAGGCGTGCGTTTCCGCAATGCCTTCGTCACGTTGTCGCTGTGCGCTCCGAGTCGGGCGGCATTTCTCACGGGCCGGTACAACCATCTCAACGGTATCACGAATAACAGCAAGCCGTTTCCGAAAGACGCTGTCACTCACGCCACATTGCTGCGCGGCGCAGGTTACAGGACTGCCTACATCGGCAAATGGCACATGGGCAATCAGAAGGGCCAGCGACCTGGTTTCGATTACTCCGCCAGCTTCGTCGGGCAAGGAAGGTATCAGGATTGCCCATTCGAGATAGACGGCGTGCCCACACCGACCAAAGGCTGGGTTGACAACGTGAGTACCGATTTCGCGATCCGGTGGATCAGGGAGAATCATGACAGGCCGTTCTCGATGGTGGTCGGGTTCAAAAGTCCGCACAGCCCGCGCGGCGGGAACAACCTGCCCGAGCATCTGCGAAAGTTATACGCCGACCAGACGAGCCGCCCCACACCAAATTGCGGCGTTCCTGCTATTTTTCACACCAAGGACCCAAAGTCGGACAAGTCCCCGCTTGGCCTCGCCGACAATGCCGTGCATCTAGAGTATCTTCGCCACATTGCGGGCGTCGATGAGAACATTGGCCGAATGCTCTCCGCACTCGACGAACTGAAGCTGGCCGAAGACACGGTTGTCGTCTATTCCAGCGACAACGGCTACTTTCTCGGGGAGCACAACTCGGGCGACAAGCGGGCGCTTTACGAGGAGTCGCTCCGCATTCCGATGCTTGTCCGTTATCCGAGGTTGTTCGGCAAGGGAAAGACGGTCGATGACATGGTGCTGAACATCGATCTGGCGCCGACGTTTCTCGATCTTGCGGGAGTGCCCATTCCCAGCGAAATGCAAGGGGCGAGTTGGAAGGAACTGGCCGCCGGTCGTAGGCCGGCGTCTTGGCGTCAATCGTTCTTCGCGGAATACTACAAAGAACTTGGGAACGTCCCCACTTGCTACGCTATTCGCACGACCACTCACAAGCTGGTGAAATATCCTGGCCGCCCTGAATTCACCGAACTGTTCGACCTCACGGCCGATCCGTTTGAGATCAAAAACCTGGCGACCGACGCCGCGCTGAAGGAAAAACTCGAGGCCGAGTTAACCAAGCTGGTCAAGGCAGTGGGCTACGTGGAACCGAAGGTCCCCCAAAAATAGCCCCCAATGACAGATGCGAACCGGTCAGGGCGCACAATTCAGTCATCTGGAGAAAACCGTGACGCGATCTCGAAAGCGGTGGCCGTGGCTGCTCGGAATCATGTTGGTGTTGGTCGTCGCGTGTGAGGCACCACGCTGCGTTGCTGACGATTCGTTCCTGACCGTCGGCCGGTTGTTCGGCATTGGCGAGTTCGCCACCGAGCCGGTCCCGGCCCGGCAATGGAGCAAGAAGTCGTCCACCTATTTCACGCTGGAGAAGGCCGCTGCCGGTGCCGGACGCGACTTGGTTCGCAACGATCCCGCGACCGGCAACAAGGAGGTGGTGGTTCCTGCCACTGCATTCGTGCCAAAAGGGTCCAAGGAACCGCTCGGTGTTCAGGCGTTTGAATTCTCAGCCGACGAGTCCAAACTGCTCCTCTACACGAACAGCCAACGGGTGTGGCGGCGAAATACTCGCGGCGACTACTGGGTGTTGGAGGTGAAGGAGAAGGCACTTCGCAAGCTGGGCGGAGCTGCCGCCCCGGCGTCGCTTATGTTCGCCACGCTATCGCCAGACGGAACACGGGTGGCCTACGTCCGCGACAACAACCTGTACGTCCAAGAGTTGGCCAGTCTGAAGATCACCCCGCTCACGACCGACGGCTCAAAGACGCTAATCAACGGCACCTCCGACTGGGTCAACGAAGAAGAACTCGATCTGCGGAACTGCTTCCGCTGGAGCCCGGATGGCAAGCAGATACTGTTCTGGCAATTCGACACCACTGGCGTTGCCGATTTCCACCTCGTCGACAATGTCGTCAGCAGGTCGCCGAAGGTCACCTCGTTCGCTTATCCCAAGGTAGGGGAGAAGAACTCGGCCACGCGGATGGGCGTGGTGCCGGCACTTGGCGGCAAAGTGCGGTGGCTCGTCCTGCCCGGCGACCCGCGCGAGCACTACCTGCCGCATGCGGAATGGGCACCCGACGGCAAGTCAATCATGGTGCAGCAATTCAATCGCCTACAAACGGAACTGACGGCGTTCCGTGTCGATCCGGGCAGTGGCCTGTCAAAGGCGGTGTTCACCGAAAAGGATTCGGCGTGGCTGGAGAACGACAACCCGTTTCGCTGGCTCGATGGCGGGAAGAGTGTGCTATGGCTGAGCGAGCGGTCGGGCTGGCGACATGCCTACCGTGTACCGACAGACGGCTCGCCGATCATGCCGATTACGAAAGGCGAGTTCGACCTGATCGGTGTCGAGGCTGTCGATGAAGCGGGCGGGTGGCTATACTACGCTGCTTCCCCGAAGAACGCGACGCAGAAGTACCTGTTTCGGGTGAAACTCGATGGCAGCCGGACTGAGCCACTTTCGACCGATAAGCAACCCGGCTGGCATGACTACGACATCTCCCCGGATGCGAAGTGGGCCGTTCACACTCGGTCGAACTTCACCACTCCGCCGGTCGTCGAACTGGTGCGATTGAGCGACAACACCGTCGTTCGCTCACTAACCGACAATGCCAAGTTGAAGGTGAAACTCGACGCGATGAAGAAGCCGCGGATCGAGTTCATGAAGGTACCCATTGGCAACGGCATCATCCTTGACGGGTGGAGCATCAAGCCGCCCAAGTTGGAAGCGAACGCGAAGTTGCCGCTGCTGATGCACGTGTACGGCGAGCCGCACGGGCAGACGGTGCGAGACGCCTGGCCCGGCGCTCGTGGGCTGTGGCATTGGATGCTCGCCCAGCAGGGTTTTGTAGTGGCCAGCGTCGATAACCGCGGCACCAACGTGCCCCGCGGTCGCGAATGGCGCAAGGCCGTGCATCGCAAGATCGGTATCGTCGCCCCGACTGAGCAGGCCGCCGCGGTGCGGGAATTGCTCAAGCGGTGGCCGTTCGTCGATCCGACCCGTGTCGGTTCGTGGGGGTGGAGCGGCGGCGGCAGCATGAGCCTGAACGCCATCTTTCGCCATCCGGACCTGTACCGCGCCGCCATCGCTGTCGCTCCGGTGGCCGATCAGACGCTGTATGACACGATTTATCAAGAGCGGTACATGGGCCTACCGGCGGACAACGCAGCGGGCTACCGCGACGGCTCGCCCATCACTCACGCCGGCAAGCTGCGCGGCAACCTGCTGCTGGTCCACGGTACCGGCGACGACAATTGCCACTACCAAGGCACCGAGCGGCTTATGGAAGAACTAATCGCCAAGGGGAAGCGGTTCAGCGTGCTTCCCTATCCGAATCGAAGCCACGCCATCCGCGAGGGACCGAACACCGACCAGCACTTGATGGAGTCGATGACCCGATTCCTCCGCGAAAACTTGCAATCCCCGCACGCTCCGGCACCTGACTCGGTGTACGAAACTCGCACCGTTCGCGGGTGGACAGTTCACGTCAATCGCGTGCTGCTCGCCGCCGATGTACGTCAGACCGAGCAGACACTGAACACGCTCGACAAACAGCTCGAGGATATCACGAAGGTGGTGCCCACAGACGCGGTGACGAGAATTCAGAAGGTGCCGCTTTACTTCAACCCGGAATACCCCGGCGTGCGGCCGACCGCTGAGTACCATCCCGGAGCGGACTGGCTGCGAAAGAACGGCCGCGACCCAGCTATGACAAAGGCCGTCGAGTTTACCAATATCCGTATCTATCAGGCCGAGGTGAACCGGATGCCGTGGTTCGTGCTGCATGAGCTAGCCCATGCCTTTCACGACCGCGAATTGCCGAAGGGGTTCGCCAACCCGCAGATCGCCGCCGCCTATGCTCGGGCGAAGGATTCGGGTAAATACAACAAGGTGGAACGCCACTTCGGCAACGGGCGGCCGAACACATTCGAAAAGGCCTACGCGATGACCACTCCGATGGAGTACTTCGCCGAGGCGACCGAGGCGTATTTCGGCCGCAACGATTTTTTCCCATTCACCCGCGACGAATTGAAGAAGCACGACCCGGCCATGTTCGAATTGCTCGGTAAGCTCTGGCAGGCATCGGCCGACTGACCGCTCGCCGCTTCGCCACAGCCTCTCGGTTCAGAATCGTCGTCGTGAACGATAGCAAGTTCATGGTCATTGATCGCCGGTGACAGCGTATCCTCACCAAGGGCATGATGCCTTTAACTTGCTGCCGATTTGATGAACGCGGTCGAGAGAATTCGGTGTTTGTTCGGTTGCCGTCCATGCATGATGTGTCGGTCTTCATCGACGGAGTGGCTGGGTCGCCACCAAAGCGAGTCAGAAGTCCGACGCTGGCATAGGGTATGCCGCTACTCGATTGACTCCACGCTCTTAATTGCGACGGATCAATTCAATCGCGTGCATGTCGGCGACGCGGGCGCCGGAGACCTTGGTCGCTCGAAGTGACAGCGTGCCTTGTCCCGAGGGCACGTCCACGACGCCCAACGACAACGGCCGGAAATCCTTGACATACGACTCGCCAGCCCGTGTCACTCGATCGTGTTCCTTACCACGCAACGGCGGGTCGTGCCCTTCGGCGATCGGCGCGGACCATTTCGCCGTCCCCAGCGACAATTCAATGATCGCGCCGGTGTCGGCTGCTGGGCACGTGTAATGCAGAATCGCCTCGAACCGGCCCGATTGATGCACCTCGACGTTCCATGTCATTCGGTCATCGGTCGTCGCCCAGTTCGTGAAGAACGAGCAGTTCGGGGCGGGGGCGCTGCGTTTGATGCCGCCATGCGGGACGCCATCGCGGGCCGGCAAGACGGCTCGCGGAAACTCGGCATACCCGACGGGAAACGGTCTCGCATCCGGTTTGGGCAACTCGCTCACCACATCGCGTTTCCAAAGGGTGACGGCGTCCGTCAATCGCTTGGCGACGGCCGGCTGTTCCGCAGCAATGTTCCGTTGCTGGCGCGGGTCAGTCGTCATGTCGAAGAGTTGTCCTGTGGCGTCCAGGCGATAACGCTGGTCGCGGGCGCTGGTCCGGCCCGCCCAATGCTGAAATAACACGCGGTCCGGCGTGGCGAGATTGCGGCCGAGAAGCCAAGGTGCGAGACTGATGCCGTCAAGCGGCTTGTCGCCCACTCGCCTGATGCTCGCCAACTCCACGAGCGTTGGGTACAGATCGACTGCTGCCGCGACCGGTGTGACGATACTGGCGGCGGAGATTTTCCCCGGCCAGCGTATCAGCAACGGCGACCGGACGCCGCCCTCGTCGGTGCTGCCCTTGCGACCTTTCATCCCACCATTCCAGCGAGGGCCATTTGGCCCGTTGTCGCTGAAGTAGACGACAATCGTGTCGCGTTCGAGTTGGCGTTCCCGCAGGAATGCGAGCAATCGCCCGACGTTGTCGTCGATATTCTCGCACATGGCAAGGGCCGCCCGAGTGTGGTCGGGGTCTTCCTTCTTGTCACCCGTCAGCGTTAGCGGTGCCTTGGCGAAGCGCTGCCAATATGAGTCGGGGACCTGCATCGGGGAATGCGGTGTATTGAGAGCGATGTAGCAGAACGACGGTTTGCCTGTGGCGGCATTCGTGCCGAGAAAGGCCATGGCGCGCCTCGTCAGTTCGTCGGTGATATAGCCCCGACCGCGAACGGATTTCCCGTTATGGTCGAGCGGCGCGTCAAAATACTCGCCCCAATGGCCGGAAGTGAAGCCGTAATACTCGTCGAAGCCGCGGCCGTTGGGATGATACGGATACTGAGAGCCGTTGTGCCACTTGCCGAAGCAACCCGTTGCATAGCCGGCTTGCCGAAACGCCTCGGCAATGGTGCGTTCATCGAGGTCCAGACGCTCCGCGCCTGTTGAGACCCCGCTGACCCCTCCGCGAGGATGCCAGCGCCCGGTTAGAAATTCAGCCCGAGTCGGCGAACAGACGGGTTGGACGAAGAATCGATCGAACTTGGCTCCATCGCGTGCGAGCGAATCGATGTGCGGGGTCTTCAGATTCGAGTTGCCGTTTTGGCTGAGGTCGCCCCATCCTTGATCGTCGGCCAGAATGACGACGACGTTGGGCCTCTCGGCGGCTTGCGAAGCGGGCAAGAGGGTGAAAAGACTCGCGATGGTCACGATCACGCCGACAACACACTGCATGATATTGCTCCTCATGGTACCGCTGCCTTCGGTTTGGTCAGGTCCCACACTTGCAGCGCGTGGTCACCGCCGCCGGCTGTCAGATACCGGCCATCGCGGGACAACGCTACGCTCAGCACTTCGCCAGTGCATTGAAACGAGTCTCGCTGCTTGCCGGTTGCCACATCCCATCGTTTGACATGCCCCGGCCGATTCCAATCGCCGTTACTGCTGAACAGGCTCCCCGAATCCGGTGCGAAGGCAATTGCCCATACATCGCCCTCGTGACCTTTGAAATTCAAATGTTCCTTCCACGTTGACGTGTCCCAGACCTTGATTCCGCCATAGCGAATGCCCGCCGCCAGCCAACGGCCATCTTTGGAAATGGCGATACAGCGCACCTCGGCATCCGTGGCATTCAACACTCGCTCCGGCGTCGAATCGTCGAGGTGCCTGATACGTATGGTGCCATCGGAACTTCCCGAAGCCAACATCCGGCCGTCAGCCGAAAAAGTCAGCGTGTTGACCCACGACCGATGGCCGCGCCATTGCTTCAGCCGCTTGCCTGTCATGCCGTCCCAATGGACAATCGACGCATCTACCCCGCCGGTCGCCAGCGACGAGCCGCCGGGCTGAATCGCCACGGCAAGAACGGCTCCGCGATGCCCGTCGAGCATGCGACGGCGTTCACCGGTTTGTCCGTCCCAAATCACCGCGCGGCCGTCGTATCCACCCGTGACGATCCAGTCGCCGCCGGGCGAAACGTCGAGTGCAGCCACTCGAGCGCCCGCATCGCATCGAAATCGCTCGCGACCCTTGACGATGTCGAAGCACCTCACAACGTTGCCGGCGGCGGCGACGATTGTGTCGTCCTTCGAGAACCCGATTGCCCCGATCCAATCGCCGAGGTCGGATGAAAACACTTCGCGACCGTGACCCGTGCGGCGGACGGGCATCAGGTGTCCCCATGACAATAGATGGGGATCCGGCGGTAGTGGGTCAACGGGCTTCAAAAGGCCAGCCATGACCAACGTGCCGACCTGGAAATAGACCGCGTCGGCATCCGAAGGCGAGCCGGGAAAATGCCCAAAGCCGCCTTCGGGGTTGCGACACGACAGCGCCCATCGTGCCGCTCGCTGAATCGCGTCGCGGCAGTCCTTGCGATCGTGTCCTTCATGATGGAGTGTGAACACGGCATCGAAGGTTGCGTGCCGATCACGCGACGGTTTGTTCAACAGCCAACTTCCATCGGCCGCTTGGTCGGCGAGGATTCGAGCTACCATGGCCGTCGCCTTGGGGGTCGGCTCGCCCACGAGATGATAATAGTGCGAGGCATGAAACGTAGCGGCGATATGATCGTTCAGATACCCGGTGCGATCTTGGATCATGAGCGCCCGCACGCCGCGATCTGCCTTTTCCGGGATCGGCTTGCCGGCACAGAGATACGCCAGCGGGAAAAAGCTCGTGGTGTACGGCGGAAGGTCTTTGTAATCGGCTTTCAACACGTCGTCGAAGATCGGCAATGGATCGTATATCGGCTTGACGCCCAACGCCCGCAGCGCGACCAACGCTTGGGTCGTGTTATAGGTTCGGCCTTCTGCGGAATCGGGTTTCACGGTGCCGACGACGTTGACAAATTCGCCAGATGGTTTTTGGCGTCCGAGCAACCACGCGATGGTCTTATCTTCAAACGGCAACCGCCATCCAAAAGTCTTGTGGATCGTAACGGCATAGGTGACAGCGGCTAGGTCGCTGTATGCCGAATCGGACATGCCGCGATATTCCGGGTCGATGCCCGGTTGAAATGACCCGTCGGGCCGAGCCGTCTTGGCATAAAACGTTCGCAGACCGTTAAGAATATCGGAGCGAGTTTCGGGCTCGGCTCCGGGCAGCAGTGTCGGCCCGCAGATGCCGATCGGCACCAACAAGAAAACGAGAACTACTCGCGGTCTTCGAATGAATTGCATGTCTGCCATTGTGGCCGATCGCTCCTATTCCGGCAAAGCAAATGGAGTCTCGTGGACCTCTTGCGAATCTCGTCAAGCGACGCAGTAGTATTAGGGCAGCCGAGAATCAATGGTTCGGCCGCCTCTCACCGGTCGCCTTTCGGCGGCTTCCATTCGGCAGGTCGCGGATGAGCGACTCTTAAGGGCACTTGATCGCCGTAGCGATTCATCTCGCGCTCGAGCGATGCTGTTATCGCCTTCAACCGCTCCGAGTGCTTCGCGTCATTGGAAAGATCGTTTAACTCTCGCGGGTCGTTGTTGAGGTCGAACAACTGCGTTCGATCGACGAGCGGATAGCGAATGAGCTTCCAGCGCCCGTCACGAATGGCCCGTTGGCAATCGCGGTAGCCGGTGTAAAGGACCTCGCGAACCGCCGATTCTTTTCCTTCGAGAATCGGGCGAAGACTCTTGCCCTCGACACCTTGGGGCAGCTTCGCCGACGCGAAGTCGACGAAGGTCGGGAACAGGTCCATCAGGTAGACGAGCGCCGATCGTTGACCGGCCTGAATACCGCGACCCGCGATGACGCAGGGGACATGCATTCCGCCGAATTCGTACAGATTCTGTTTGCCAAACAAGCCATGCTCGCCAAGTGACAGCCCGTTGTCACCGGTAAACACGATCACGGAGTCTTCCCATTGCCCATGGGCTTTGATCGCAGCGAAGACCCGGCCGACGTGATGGTCCAGGCAACTGATGCAGGCATAGTAATCGGCGAGCTGTTGCCGAGTATCGTCGGGGGTTCGCGGCCACGGCGCGAGTTTCTCATCACGCACGGTCATGTCGCCATTGTCGAACGGATGCAGAGGCATGAACGCTGCCGGCAATGGGATTTTCGACGCATCGTAACGCTTGTGGAACTCGGCTTCCGCCACGCGCGGGTCATGGGGGACCGGCGGCGCGAAATAGATATAGAACGGCTTGCTCGATTGACGCTCTTTGAGGAAACGGATGACTGCGTCGGCATGAGAGGCGCTTGAAAGCCGGCGCTTTAGCACGGTGCGGTCATCCATGACGATGTTCGTGTCGAACGCCTTCAGCCCCACGCTGTATTCATTGCCGCCCTTACCGACATGAAAAGTGTCGTAGCCCGCTGTTCGCAACACTGCCGGCAACGACACCGACGGGTCGCCTCCGTTGGCCTTCGGAATGCGTAACCACGATCGGCCCGTCAGCATCATCGTCCGGCTGGGCAAACAGACTGCGCCAACCATCGATCCCATGGTGTAGCAACACCGAAACGACGCGCCGCGTTCCACGAGGGCATCGAGGTTCGGTGTTTCAACCACGCTGTTTCCTAATGCCCGCAGGCCATCGGCGCGAAAATCATCGGCGTGTATGTGAACGATGTTCGGCTTTCGCGATGGCTCGCCAGCGCCGACGATAGATGGAGCAAGAAGGAAGAAGAGTGCAGTTATCGGAGCGATTGTCGTGATGTTCATATTCACACTCGTGTTACTGATACTGCGATCCCAGCAGAGGCATGAAAGCCACCGTTCCGCGCGCCGTTATTCCCGTCATACGTTAAGGAACGCGAAAGAGGTGGTAGGAATCATCGGCGTAAATTAGCACCAATCCCGAACACGTTATCGGGCGATCGGTCGTCGTTACGACATGCGTGATGCCTTGTCGGCGCACTTCCGCCAACGTGTCGTCACGATCCCAATCACGCTGGAGATAAACTTCTTCGTTCCAACGCACGCGGCGATACCATTCAAGGACTTCGACATCTTTGTACGGTATCGCTTTGAAATCGACGAATATCGGCGCGCCGGTCGATAAACGGAACCGTTGAAAGTCGAATGGAATCAGCCGAGTGTCGGAACGCTTGGCGGGGAGCGGCTTGAAATCGCTGGAAATGGAGCCGCAATTCATGGCAATGGCCTTCGGTATTTGTACGGGCAACAGATAGATGTCGCCATGAGTCTTGTTGGTACGCACGAACTCCAGGAGCGGAAGTTCGTCGCCATTGGTCTGAAATCCCTGATGAAACCAGAGAATCGCGGCGCCGCTGATCGCGATTGCCCCAATCAACCCAGAGCCGGTCCAAGCGACCAAGTGATGGTCGAACCCGTTTCCCCAACAGACCAGCCTCGCGAGGATAATCGTTGTCGCCAATGGAATCAGGATCACCGATGTGCGCCAGGGAAAAAGCAATGCCAGCGTGTCATTGCGGGTCATCATTTGGAAGAGTGTTAGAATGATCGAGACGAGAAAGACGATACCCAAAACGGGAAATAGGACCGTCCGCCGCGTGAGGGCGATGGCGACTGCGACCCAAACGACTTGTGCTGCCGCGATGCCGTCCCACCAGACAGCCGGCTGGCAATGGTGCGGGATACGCTCGCACGCTAGAATCCGTTGGGCTTCGGCGAAATCCGTGGCCGTAGTCGGGCGGAATACGACGAGATCATAAACGACGATCGGCGTGACCAGCCCCAGCGCTAGCAAACCGATTCGCCCAGCCGTTCGCCACTGCCCGCGGCGCCCGTAGACCGCAATGAAGGCCAGCGTGAGCATGCCGGCGCCCAAGAGATATGTCGAATGAGCGACGGCGCCGAGGGCGGCGGCAGCCACAGCGGCATGCGGCTGGCCGCGAACGAAAAGCGTTACCGACAAAACCAACAACACGCCGAATGCCGATGGCTGAAAGACCGCGCCCAGGACATATTGGGCTGCAAGCCAACCTTGGAAATAGCACGGGTAATCCGAACCGAACAGGCGGTACGATCCCCAACGAAGAACGGCGGCATGGGACATCATAAGCAACGTGAGAAACGCGATCCGTCGCCGTGGCGTGGCCTTGTTGCCGGCGATGGGGGCGAACAACCCGATCAGGCTGAGCCAGTAGATTCCCTGCAAAACGGCGTAATAGAGATAGAAAAGGTACTCGTGCAAATGCGACGCGGTGAATGCCACGACGAAGCTAAAGATAGGGTTCGGATCGCGCGTATTCGCCAGCCAGTCATCCGCGAGCGTGCCGTGTCCCGCTTGAGCGAGGCCATGAACGAAATACTGATTCTGGTTTGAGTAATAGAGTGGCGCTTGGGTGTAGGACAAAGCGAACGCCGCCGTCCACAACACGAACCTGCCAAGGATCGTCGCGCGCGTTCGCCAATGGGGGATTGTAGTCGTTTCGAAGTCTTGTGGATTCGGCGTCGCCATGAAGTTGTGTATAGCGAAACCGGCCATTCAAGGACGCTGCCCTCGGATGCGTCCATGTGGTCCTATATCGCGCGACCGATTACCTGAATGTGAGAATAGTATCACGTCGTCGATGGCGGCGATCACGGACCCGATGGTCGAGGCGCCGTGCCATCGCTGAATTGCTAGACTACGCGCCAAGCCTTTGGAAGATCCTAATCGCGCCGAATTATCAGCGGTCGTTGGGATCGTACGAATCGGCTGAGCGAAGGTCCGTCCGAGAATCGTGTCCTACGACAACGTGAAGTACTGGCACCTATCACTCTCGCCAACGAGTTTGATCGGTGGTCATCGAATCGCTGGATTAACTGGGAGAATTGGCATGTCGTTGTGGCGTTCGTTATGTTTCCTGGTGGGGTCTCTTGTCGTTGTGTCGTCCTTGGAGGCCGCGTCACCCAACATAGTCGTGCTTTACGCGGACGATTGGCGGCACGATACGCTGGGCGCGGCGGGAAACACAATCGTGAAGACGCCCAACCTGGACAAGCTCGCCACGCAAGGTGTGCGCTTCACGCAGAATTGCGTGACAACCTCTATCTGTGGAGTGAGTCGGGCCAGTCTCTTAACCGGGCAGTGGATGTCACGCCATGGTTGCCGGGCGTTCACGAAGTTCGAGACGCCTTGGTCCGAGACCTATCCGGGCCTGTTGCGTGCAAAGGGCTATCACGTTGGGCATGTCGGCAAGTGGCACAATGGCCCATTTCCCGCCAAGGAGTACGATTTCGGGCGTTCATACATGGGCAAGCATTGGTATGAAATCGGAGGCCGCAAGATCCATGTTACGCAGCGAAACGAAGACGACGCCTTGGCGTTTCTGAAGGAGCGACCCGCGGGTAATCCATTTTGCCTGACGGTGGCCTTTTTCGCGACACATGCCGAGGATGGCAACCCGGAGCAGTACCTTCCGCAACCGGAGAGCACGGCGCTCTATAAGAACGTGACGATCCCCATGGCGGCGAATGCCACCGAGGAGTCCTGGAAACGGTTGCCTCCGTTTTTCGGACCCAACAACGAAGGCCGGCGTCGATGGGCGTGGCGGTTCGATACGTCTGAGAAATACCAGAAAATGATGAAGAACTACTATCGCCTCGCATCGGAAGTTGATGCGGCCTGTGGACGCATCCTGGCAGAGTTGAAGAAACAGGGCTTGGATAACGACACGCTGGTGATTTTCACAACGGACAACGGTTACTTCCATGCCGAACACGGACTGGCGGATAAGTGGTATCCTCATCAAGAGAGTATCCGCGTCCCGCTCATCATCCGCGACCCGCGCTTGCCCGCAGAACGGCGCGGAACGACCGATGACAATTTCACGCTCAACGTCGATCTGGCCCCGACGCTGTTGGCGTTTGCCGGCGTTGAAGCGCCCAAACGGATGCAGGGCCGCGACCTTGCTCCGTTGTATCTGGCCGATGCAAAGCCTTCATGGCGTACGGAGTTCTTCTACGAACACGGCACGATCGGCAACAAGAATCGGATTCCGTCATCCGAGGCGCTCGTTCGCAAGACTTGGAAGTACATGGTCTGGCCGGAATTTGACTATGAGCAGCTATTCGACCTCAGAGCCGATCCGAGCGAAGAAACTGATCTCGCCCGGAATCCAAGTTTCGCGTCGCGGCTCGACGAGATGCGGAAGCGATTCCGAGAACTCAAGGAAGCCGCTAAGTAGCACTTGGGATATACACGTGAGACTTTAAGGTCACCGGTGAGAGATGCTGTGCGGACCGGTGTTGGACGTGAAACTTGATTGGAAATAGAATCGGGGCCGAGTGAGAATCACCCGGCCCCGATTCGTTCGCTCCTTTCGGTTATTTGAATCGGTGCGTGTATGTTCCCAACTGAGCGGATTGGTAGGCCTCGCTAACCGTCACGAGGTCATCATTCTGGTACTTTGTCCATTTCCGTCCTGATTCCGATTCGGCCCAGATGCGAGCGCGGCTCGTCAAGATCGGAGAATCGTTGTAGTTCAACGTCACGCTCGATCGTGGGGCAACCTGATACTGCAAGGGTTGATCGGCTTGCGGCACCCATTGGGCGTTGCCCTGATCGTCGGCATAGACATAGAGCAGCGAAACCGTGAGCGTTTCGTCGGTATCGTTGGCGACGACGAACTGTCGTTGCGTTTGCCACGGGATGGCGTTTCCTTCATCGACACCGCCTTGTTCGCCGCCTCCACCGTTCGATCCGCCGGCAGCCGGCGGCGACGCGGGGATGGGGATTGCCGGAGGCGCCTGGCCGCCCGTGATGATGCCGGAGTTCCCACCCGGCACAACCACGACACCTTGCGGACCACCACTGGGCACGACGACCACACCTTGCGGGCCACCGGGGACAATGACCTGCGGAGGGACACCGGGGACGATGACCTGCGGAGGGACACTTGGGAAGATGATACCTGAGCCGTTTCCGCCACCGTTCCCGGCGCTGGCTTGCAACTTGCGTTTCTCATCCATGTCGTTCTGCAAGGCGCTGGCGATCGCACCTCGTTGCGGACCGCTCAACGTGGGGTTGTTCTTGGCCGCTTCGAGCAAGACTCGTTGGTTCGCGGATAGGAGTTGACCATTCCGCGCTGCCTCGATGGCTCGTGCCGTTGCGGGATCAATCTTACCAGAGTTCTGCACGCCCTCGAGAGTCGTGTTCGTCCCTTGGGGTAACATCCTCATGGTGAGGTTCGGGTTCTTGAGAATGCCCGCAGTGTTCGGGTTTCCTTTGGTCTTGCCTTTTGGCGGCGGCGACTTACCCGGGATGGGGGGCGGCGTCGTTTTGCCGGGAACCGGCGGCGTCTTAGGCCGGACAACGGGAACCGGCGTCTTAGGCCGGACAACGGGAACCGGCGGCGTCTTAGGCCGGACAACGGGAACCGGCGGCGTCTTAGGCCGGACAACGGGA
>CAZESP010000038.1:0-34216 GCA_964515185.1 uncultured Alcaligenaceae bacterium | reverse complement strand
GGCCGGACAACGGGAACCGGCGGCGTCTTAGGCCGGACAACGGGAACCGGCGGCGATTGCGGTCGGAAGCTGCCGTTGTTCGGTCGGAACTGTTGAGCCATGGCTGTCGAGCTGATGCCGAGGCCGAGAACGCTCCACGCAGCGATTTTCCAGTAGCGCTTCATCTTGCACCTTTTCGTTTGAGGTTAGGACACGCTGCCTCTTCACACCTACTCAAACGGAAAGCAGTGTTGATACCGGACAAAAAAGTGAAAGAGTTACAAGGGATCCGACGAGAGCGCTGAGCGGAGTTGATTCCGACCGGAACCATTGATTCCGGTCGAAATCATCCATTCCGATCGAGTAATTCATTCCGAAATCGAGGTGTCTTAAGCCGGCTGGCACTTATCGTGGCTCCAGACCTGGTTAGTCAGGTTTCTTGACGTCGCTCGGCCCGCCGCCGAATTGGCTCCAATACAGTTCGTGAAAGGCGTTGTACTTCGGAATTGGCACGTCCTCATTGACCAGGGCTGGTTGCACGTCGTGCCACCAGCGGTCGTAGATGGCCTTGAGTTCGGCAGCAACGCTGGGATGCTCGGACCGAACGTCGCGCTTTTCACCCGGATCATTGAGGATGTCGAACAGCTCCCAATTCTCTCCAACCTTGCCGATACTGACCATGCGAAAGCGACGGTTCCGGATGGAGCAGTTGGCGTACTGAGATTGCTTCGCCTGTCCCTTGGCCCATCGACCGACATGGGTAACGAGATAGCGATCGGCCCAATCGGCCTTTGGATTCTCAAGCAAAGGGATCAAGCTGCGCCCGTCGAGCTGAAGAGTCTCCGGGATCTTAGCACCAACCAGTTCAGCGATCGTCGGAAAGATATCGACGTGGGCGGATAATTGAGGCATGTCGGCGCCCCCCTGGAGTCGTGCCGGCCAAGAAAAGAAGAACGGCACTCGGGTGCCGCCTTGATATGGGGTGCCTTTGCTGCCCCTCATGCCGGCGTTGAACACGGGCACACCGGCGGTGCCGCCATTGTCGGTCATGAAGATAACGACGGTGTTTTCTTCGAGATTCCACTCACGCAGTTTCCCAACCAGTTTCCCGACGTTGTCGTCGATATTTTCGATCATCCCGAAGAACTTGGCGACGTTCGGCTTGACCTTTCCGGTGTATCTCTTTTCGTAATCTTCCGGGCAGATGAGCGGTCCATGAGGCGCGTTTGGCGAAATATGTACGTAAAAAGGCGTCTTTTCTTTCCGTCGGCTGTCGATCCACTGCATCGCCTGAGAGAAGAACACGTCGGTGCAATAGCCCTTCGTTTTTTCGAACCGATTGTTATGCAGGATGACCGGATCGAAGTATTTGTTGTTGGGGGCGTCGCCGCAACTGCCCGGGTATGTCTGGCCAATGCCTCCGGCTCCGTGAATAAATGACTCGTCGAATCCTCGGCGATTGGGACGATAGCCTGCTTCATCGCCCAAGTGCCACTTCCCGAAGATGCCGGTCGTGTATCCCGCGCTCTTCAGAAGTTGAGCCACGGTGTACGCCGAGGGGTTGAGCCGTTCGCGTTCGTTGATGGTGTGCGTGATGCCGGACTTAAACTCGTGCCGGCCTGTCATAAGCGATGCCCGCGTCGGGGCACACGTCGGGCTGACGTGAAAGTCCGTGAATCGCCGACTGCGTTCATAGAGCTTGTCGATGTTCGGAGTCTTGAGAATCGGGTTGCCATGACACGACAGGTCGCCATAGCCCTGGTCATCCGTGATGATGAGGATGATATTGGGCCGTGCCCCGGCGAGTTTCTGGGCCATCGTTGAATCAGGAGCCAGTAGTAATGCCAAGAAAGCCGCCATCGCGACTGAGAGCTTGTTCACCTTAATCATCGTTCCGTCCTCGAACAACAGGGGGGGTCGTTTCACTCACTTCGAAAACTCATCGTCCACGTGCCAACCACGATGACCAATCGTGTTATTTCATCCGTTCGAGAGAATCCATGGAGAATCACTTGGGATCTTCTTAAACAAGTTGCACCGACCCCTGGTCGGTGCCGCATGCAGAATCTGAATTAACCGAAGGTCGTTCACCGTGATTCCCCCAATTGATGGATTGTGTTGTGTATAGTGCCCTGAACAGGCAGACCCTCGGCTGATTGAATTGTATAGCGAATCTCCATGCACCAAGTTGGCTTCAAAGCAGCGATATCGAGAGTCACTGTCTTGCCATCTGCGGAGACTCGAGCGGACGAGACGGGTAAGGGTTGCTCGTCATAGTGCTTCGAGCCGTATGCAGCCGATCGCTTCAACGCCCAAGTCTTGATGGCATAATTGGCCGGATTGCCCGCGGACTTCGGGTCCAACCCACCAGTGAAAGTCATGGTCAACCCATTATTCGTCGCATGAAGTCCCTTTGGTAAGTGGACTGGCCGACCTGTGTAACGGACGCGATAGAAGCCACCCGGTTGCGTCTGATTGCCGGCCCATGCGAACATGCCGCAGCAATAGAGCTGCCCATCGTCGGGATGGAATCGGCCTCGCATAACGCCCGTTGGAAATTGAAGCATCGGAAATGCGACCATCCCGCCTTGAACCACCCCGCCAACCTTTTCGTGCGGGACGACGTAGATCTTGCCGTATCCATATGAGAAGTTCAGGACAGACCCCTTGAGCGGCCCCCAACGATCGCTCGTGACCCAGAGCATCTCAGAGGGAGAGCGGTCGAATGCGTTGGTGATCCAACAGACGGGTGGCGCCATGGCACTGTCCGACGAATCGGCTATATCGTGATAGCCCCAGAAATTACCGTGATAGCTGCCCACCTCGACAAGGTTGATACGATTTTTTGGCAGCCAAAAGCCTTCCTGGTCAGTCAGAAAAAATGTCCCATCCGGGTTGAGGCAGACGCCATTCGGGGCGCGGAACCCCGTTGCCAGTATCTCGGTCCGTGACCCGTCTTTGCTCACTTTGAGCAATGTGCCGTGATGGGGTACAAGAGCCTTGAGAGCGTGGCGGGCAGCGCGGGCGTAGTAGAAATTCCCGACCGCGTCACATTGCAGGCCCATGGCAAACTCGTGAAAGTGATCCGTGACCTGATGATCGTTATTGAAATTCTCATAGTAGTCGATTTCACCATCACCGTTGAGATCATTGAGTCGAACGATCTGATCGCGGCAAGAGACATAGATCTTCTCGTCGACGATTTTCAATCCCAAGGGTTGAAACAAACCCGAAGCAATACGTTGCCACCGAAGTTCGCCACGATTGTCGTGGAGACCCGTCACGATCCAAACATCGCCGTCCCAAGTGCAAACGGCTGCTTGGCCCTTGTCCTTGAAAAAATCGAATCCTGAAAGCCTTGTCTGAGCCATCCACGGATTATTGCGAGGATCTTCGAGTACGTCGATTGCGAACGGACCATTGTCAGGGCCTGTGCTGACACGAGTCTTCACGATCTCCGGCCACCGGCGCGGCCCACCTTTCAAAAATAGCAACAGGTCTTGTGGCGGCGGCGACGTCTTTGCATAGGCGTCAAGCGCTGAACGTGGCCCAACCGATATCAACAACTTGAGTGAAACTGAAGTCGCCGACGCCGGAATCTTCAACAACGTATACCCATCGCGGTCCAAGAGACTGAACCCTGAACCGCCAACGACGCTTGCTGCAATGTTTGAAGGAGCCACCCGCATCAGGAGATCGTGAGGCGAAGGCCCGATGTTCAAATATCGCGAAAATACCATGGCACCTGATCGGGTCGTGTCGAGTTCGTAGCCCGGCGATTCGAGTATTTTGGCTTTACCCACGGTATATGAAACAATCACTCGCTGTCCAAAATGATAAATCCCCTTGTAATGTGCCCACGCTCGCGGCAATGGGCCATAGGGCCGGTCGTCGCGGCCTCGCAGGCGCGGATCCTCGAACCGACCCGTTTCTGGATCTGCCCATCCGGGGCCAATGGGGTTGGAAACATGAATCTTGCCGACGAGTCGCGGATGGACCTGATGCCGCCCGTTGAAATTGATGCCGTTGTAGTCCATGAAACCCGGACCGCTCCACGCGGCGGCCATTCGCATTGTGTCATGATCGAACATCATGAACGCGCTGCCGCGTGAAACCCCGCCCGGGCCGGCATCCAGCCGAATCGCAATCCCTTTGTAAGCGAAATTCTTGTTGTCGTTGCCGATCTCATAGGTTGCGATCAGATTCGGGCCATAGTCCATCGTCACCCAAGGCTCTTGCAATGTGCCTTCCGGCCCAACCTCGGTTCCCTTTGGCAATCTTGAAAGATAATTCGCGTCAACGGCGACGTACTGGCTTGGATTCGATTTTCTGAGATAGGCTTCGCGAATGTAATGAATGACATCATATTTCTGTTTGGGGACCATCCAGGCTTGCGGCGTCATCATGCCAAAGCCTCTTGTCAACGTCTGATACATGCCGAACGGGTCGCTGCCGTTCTTGAACTTGTCCGTGGCGAATCGCAAGGCGGTCGGCAACGAACCGGCCTGTTCTGGTGTTCCATGGCAGTTGATACAAAGGTGCGAGTAGATCTTCTCGCCGCGAGCGAACGCCTTTTTGTCCAGCCCGGAAATCAGCTTCGCGTGATCGAGATTCCGTTCATACTCGGGCAACGGTGCCTGGCCCAAGTGAACATGAGTAGGTCGCAACTCCAGCACTCGGCCCGGCCCTTTTTCCCGGATCTCCAGGACATAACGAACCAAGTCGAGGAACTCCTGCTTGGATTTGAGCTGATTTGTCAATTCATCGGGCATCGCGGAGACCTTGCTGATTTGGCGATCCTCGATTTCCTTTCGAGGTATCGTCAACAAGCGATCATCGTGATTGGGATCGCGTAGAACGATGGCATCGGGTCTTTCTTCAGCGACGATGCCTGTGACGACGCGACCTTGCTTGGTCGTAATCGCCACCGTCTCAAAGCCTTTCTTGATTATCTTCGACGGTGCAAGGATCGACTCAACGACTTGGGCTTCGGTCGATTCTTTGTCCGGCTTAGTCAAGTCCGGCCCGGCGCCAATGCCCTCGGAGGTTATTCGATGACACCTCGCACAAGCGAGCTGCGGCTGATAGAAGTAGGTCGCCCCACGAGCCGCATCGCCAAGCCGCTTTGCCTCCTGAATGAGGTCAGCGGCGTTTTCTCGCAATAGCTGTTCCTTGAGCGGAGATGGGCCTTGAGCCGAAGATAACGAGAGAATCGCGATCAGAACCACGCCGGCAGCAACTGACCATCGCATTGTCTTGAACTCCCTCCTCGAACCGAGTCTTGGACACAGCAATCACGACTTCGCGAGAACTAAAGTCGGTGCTATCTTAGGACCCACGTGCATCACGGAAGATGCCTTGGCAATCTTTACGTGAAGTAATCCACGATTGGACGACGAGACGGCTACGGCACATCCTCGACTCGTTTCAACACTAAGCCATGCCTACGGCGATCGTCGCGATGGGCCTGTCCGCGCACCGACAGGCAGATAGCTTACTGACGGTTGCATAAAGAAGGTTTGTAATTTCAACTGCTAGAATATGGGAATGGATACTTCGGATATCATGCCGACGTATTGGCGCGAGTGCGGAGGTTGCGGGCGTTGCATTTGAAGCAACACAACTGGTATCAGCGCGACAATGCCGAAGCTCTGGGCGTATCATCGGGGTTCTACCTCCTGCCGGGCGTGGTGCGAACCTATGCTCCGGCGGCCCAAACGCCGGTGTTGCGCGAGAAGCAGACGCGTGACCACCTGTCGGTCATGGGCGGGCTGACGCCAGCGGGCAAGGTCTACACGCTGGTGCGGCAAGGATCGTTGAACGGATGGCACTCGATCGAATTCCTGAAGCACCTGCTGCGTGTCGCGGGGCCGCGGTTGATGGTACGGTTCGCCGATCCATCGGCGTGCGGAAGTGACGGAGTTTGTCCGGAGCACGCGCGGGCGCGTGCGTGTGGAGGCGTTGCCGGTGTATGCGCCGGACCTAAACCCTTGGGACGAGGGCGGCTGGCACCACCTGAAACATGTCGAGTTGCGCAACCTTGTCTGTCGAGACTTGGAGGAATTGCATGAAGAATTCCATTTCGCCATCCACCGCCTGCGCTCGAAGCCACAACTCATCATGTCGTTCTTCGCCCAAGCAGGATTGAAAATCAAATAACTAAACGTTTTTTATGCAGCCGTCAGTAGAATATGGTCTTTCAACGGTCACTACGAGTTGCGCCAAGAAAGCTCCGTTTAGGAAATCCGTGCTCCTGAATTCGTAGGACGGATTTCCGAATCCGTCCAATGCGTGATCTGCGAGCACGGATTAAGAAATCCGTCCTACTTCTTGGAGCAAGAGTTCTTAAAAGACGGTTTCATAATCCATATTCATCCTTGGATGCCAGGGGTCCAGGGCACCAACCTGTGGTTTTGAGACGGTCTCTAAACAAATCGTGTTCGTCCAGGAACAGCAACGGGCGGAACAGGGAGCGGAAGATCCCATCGATAGGCGCTTGGTGTCAGGTCCTCCTTCGAGTTGAGCACTTGGTCCCACGTGACCATCTTCCCGGTGTAAGCCGCGATGCGCCCCATGATTGCCAACAAAGTACTTTTCGCCATGTAGTCGCCGTTGTTGATGGGCGCGGCTGAGCGAATCGACGCGAAGAGCTCGTCGTGTTCGGTTTGAAACATGTCGTTCTCGGCGCCCTCAAAATGCCATTCCTTGCCTGGAGTGTGAATGGCCGGCCCACGTGCGCGTTCGGAGAACTCAACTCTGCCCTTAGTTCCGATGACATGGACGCTCATGTCGCCTTGGCACCCGGCCTGTTGGCGACAATGGCTGAAGAGTCGGGCACCATTGGCGTATTCGTAGGCGATCGCAAAGTGGTCGTAGATATGCCCGAATTCGGGCGATGTCCGGGCTTGTCGGCCACCCGAACCGACGGCCTTCGATGGATACGCATCGCCCATGACCCACGCACAGACATCAAGGAAATGCACGTGCTGCTCGACGTTGAAATCGCCGGATAGCCACGTGAAGTAATACCAATTGCGCATCTGCCAGGTCATGTCCGACCATTCCGGCTTTCGCGGTTTGACCCAGATAGGCCCGCGCAAGTCGTTGGCCTGGAGAACGAGCGGCTCACCGATGGCACCGTCACGGAGGCGAGCTACGGTTGCACGAAAACGGTTGTCGTATCGTAGACACAATCCGGAAACGACCGACAGTTTTTTCTTTTGGGCGAGGGCACAGGTTTCCAGAACGCTTCGCACGCCTGGAGCATCAACGGCAACGGGTTTCTCGCAAAAGACATGTCTCCCCGCTGCGACGGCCGCACGCAAGTGGAGCGGCCGAAAGCCCGGAGGCGTACATAGCAAGACGACATCGCAACAAGAAATCACGTTCTTATAGGCATCAAACCCTTCGAACTGCCGTTCTGGCGAGACATCGATTTTTCCGGCGAGTTTTTCATTCTTGCGAAGCCTTTCGAGGCTTTCTGAGATTCGGTCGGCGAAAGCGTCGGCCATCGCGAAGAGCTTGACATTCGGGTCGGCCTGAAGGGCTTGGGAGGCAGCCCCCGTACCTCGCCCGCCGCAACCGATCAGCCCAACTCGCAGCACGTCGCTACCGCCGGCGTAAGCTCCGCGAGCCATCGCCCACGTTGTTGCCGTGGCCGTCGCGGATTTCAGGAAACCTCTTCGCGTAGCAGAACGGTTCGGTGTGTTCATTGGCATCCTCTTTTCAAAACGGCGAATTTGACGATTACTTGGCCACGCGCCCTTTGGTCGGATACACGAGTTTCCCGGCGAGGTAGGTTTGCTCGACCTTGATCGTGCGGATCTTCTCCACCGGGCAGGTCATGATATCGTCGTTCAAGACGATCAGGTCAGCCGATTTCCCGCGTTCGAGCGATCCGATCTGGTCCTCGAGGAACATCAACTTCGCGTTGTTGATGGTGTACATCCGAATGGCCTGCTCACGGGTCAACGACTCTTCCGGATGCAAAGCCCCGTCGAAACCCTTCGCTCGACGAGTGATCGTCGTTTCGATTCCCAAGAATGGGTTATAAGGATTGATCGAACGGAAGGAGCCGATCTTTTGCATATGATCGGACCCGCCCCCGACAATGACGTTTGCGGCAAACAGACTCCGCAGGGGCTGGAAATAACGAAGGCGATCGACGCCGAATTGTTTCACTAACGTCCGGGTGTCGAGGTAAAGCCATGCCGGCTGAATGTCGATAACAACTCCAATGCGCGCGCATTGTTCGACGGCCTCTCGGCTCATGAAATTGGAATGCGTCAAGCATGGGCGGGTCTTGCCGATCGGCATTTCGCGCTCGAGTTCGCCGTAGACATCCAACAACGTATGCACCGCTCCGTCACCCACGGAATGTGCCGTGAACTGCAGGCCGGCTCCGGCCACCGATTTCACGATCGGTTTCAAACGATCCTTGGAAATGAACAGCAATCCTCGGTATTCCGGATCAGTGATTGAGTAAATTGAGCTGACTCCCCATGGGCGAATCATGTAAGCGCTACCCGTCAGCATTCCGCCATCCAGAAACGTCTTGACCCCGACGATTCGAAGCATCGATGATCCGCGAACAAGCGGGTCTTTCGCGATGCTCTCTACGTTTTTCAGGATTGGCTCAATGGCTCCCGATGTGCTGAGACTGTGAGACATCGCCACGCGAACCGTCAACGCTTCTTGTGATAGTAGCCGGCGATACAGATTGATGGCAGATGTGCCGGCGTCACGGTCAATAATCCCGGTAATGCCTACCGAGTTGTAATCAGTGAACAGTTCGAGCAGTCGCTCGGTGCGGTCCAATTCTGTCGCTTGCCGACCCGAAGATGGTTGAGTTCGAACGTATCGAGTGCAACTTCTCAGAATGCCGGTCGGCTCTCCCGTTTGCGGGTCCTTCTCGACATACCCATTGCCGCCGTCAGTAACTCTGAAGTCGCGATCGATCTTGCTGTGCTTCAAGGCAAGCGAATTCATTGACGCATCGGGTCCCGTTGAGAAAATCACGGGATGCTCCGGTGCGGCAGCATCCAACTCAGCTCGGGTCGGAAAACGCTGTTCGCGGAGCCGTGTGATAAAAACCTGCCGAATCGCGATCCAGTCGCCTTTCGGCAAAACCTTGGCCCTCGCGCGAACATACTCAAGGACATCGCCGATGGACTCCATGTCCGGTATGGCGTGATCGAATTCCGTCATCGCCGCCCCTGTTGGGTGAACGTGCGAGTCGATCAATCCGGGCAACATGGTCTTGCCGCGCAGGTCGACGACCTCCGTACCTTTGCCCCGAAGCGACAGGATGTCGGCATTTTTCCCAACGGCGACGATCCGCCCGCGCTCTATGGCAATGGCTTGCTGAATCGAGAAACCGGAATCGACCGTGATTATCTTGGCGTTGTGAAAGACGGTATCCGGATCGGCGAGGGCCACGGGCAAAAGCCCGAAGAACATGCAAGTCACTGACATAAATCGAACAGCTTTGAAGGACATCCGCAATCTCGGAGAAGAGTGAATGACCTGCCAAGGTGGTTTGTCGTAGTGATCAGAGCCTCGGCAGGTCATGCGAAACTCAGGCGGCTTTCTTGAGACGGGCTTCGAGAGATTTCAGGTGTTCGCTGGGTGCGCCTTCCTTGAAAGGATTCGGCGGAGTGCTTGGCATTCCGCCCATCATTCCTCCACCTCCTTGGCCTCCCGGCCAACGGTATCCAGCAGCCTCGAAGGTCGCCTTGCTCTCTTTCAAGACCTCCAGCAAAGCGTCGAGCCGCTTTTTAGCATCATCCTCAGCGAGTTCTTCGGCCTCGGCCAATCCCTTGATGAGTTCCTGAACCTTGGCCTTCTGGTCCTTGGTCAATTCAATGGTAAGAGGTTTCTCGGTTAGCTGATTGAGCTTGGTAACGAGCGTGGCTAGTTGTGTTTTCGACTGTGGACGCATGCCGCCGCCCATTTTTCCCATGCCGCCGCCCATTTTCCCCATGCCACCCGCCATTCCTCCGGGACCGCCGGGACCGCCCGGCCCTGGGCCGCCCGGCGCACCCCCCTCAATGAACCCGCCAGGAGTCGGTGGAGGGTTGTTCACTGAATCGCGCTCTCCCGGCATTTTGTCCCAGTGGTAGCCGAAAGAGGTCATTGCGATCACCCCTCCAGCGGCCCCCGCCGCCAAACAGATCAAACTGCTGGCGACGATTGCTGGTACACGAATCGTCGATAAGGACATCGTACCTCTCCAAAAAAGTTGATGAAGAAAATGCGTTTGTGTGAGCCTAAGCGATTCGAATTGCGACGGCAAGGGAACCAACCGGCAAATCGCGAATTCGCGACCCCATCCGTATTGTCGATTCGATTTCCCGCAGTCGAAGTCCGAGAGATCGGTGACGAATCGAAACCCCTCTCGTATTCGCGCGGACGCCGACGTTGAATGGCAATCAACGAGATATTGGCTAAAATGGATTGAGCCCGCCGACAATCGCGTCCGCACAATTTGCGGTGGCCGACCTAGTCGCTCCCCAGGTGCCAAATGAACGTTTCGAAACGTATCACGCTCATCGGCGTCGTGGTTTGCCTCGGCGCTGTGGTGTCAGCAAGCGACTTTTCAAGGGCTAACGATCCGTCACCCAACACTGCGAAGGAATCCCATTGGGCATTTCGCCCAATCACGAAACCCGAGCCACCCAAGGCCGCCAACGAGGGGCATCGTAAAAGGAATCCCATTGATGCGTTCACTTTGGACAAACTGGCGAGCTTGGGCCTGACGTTCTCGCCGGATGCCGATCGAAGAACATTAATACGTCGAGTCACGTTTGATCTTGTCGGCTTGCCTCCTACACCTGCTGAGATTGCTAAGTTCATAAGCGACAATCGGCCCGGCGCTTATGAACGAGTTGTCGATCGCCTCCTTGCATCACCCCGATTTGGCGAGAGATGGGCCCGTCACTGGCTCGATGTTGTAAGGTTTGCTGAGAGTGACGGATTTGAAACCAATCAACCCCGACCAAATGCATGGCCCTATCGCGACTATGTCATTCGTAGTTTCAACGAAGATCGACCGTATGATCAGTTCGTCCGGGATCAGTTAGCAGGCGATCAGTGGGGCGAAAACGCCGCGACGGGATTCTTGGTTGCCGGGCCATGGGACCGCGTGAAAAGCCCTGACCCGGTGCTTACGGCACAACAGAGAGCGGATGAACTCCATGACATGGTCAGCACCACACTGAGCACTTTCATGGGGATCACTGTTGGTTGCGCGCGATGTCATGACCACAAATTCGACCCAATCCCGCAGCGTGACTATTATGCCATCAAAGCTGTCTTTTCCGGGGTTCAACACGGTGAACGACCACTAACATCACGTCCACAGCACGAATACAAGGAAATCGTAGCCAAACTCTCTAAGGAGCTTTTTGACATCGAACGCGCTGTGCGCGTCTATCAACCGCTTGCTACTCGCGGAACGATCATGTTCCTCTCGGAGCGAGGCGACCAGAATCGCCAAAGCAACGGCCCCAAAGACCTGATCAATGGTATCAAATCGGGGATCGACACACTCAGTACCGGCGACGAACGCGGACAAAGGGACGACCCCGGAGACACCTCTCGTCTTCCAACTGTCAGCGGCAAGTTCTCCTGGTGGCAATCAACAGATACCCGAGAAGTCCTCCGGCTGATTCCCAAACTACAAGGAACATACCGCATCTGGGTGTCGTGGGCTAGCGGTGACCGTTCCCGAAGCCAAACGGCTGTTTATTCCCTTATCAATCTCGACTCCGTGAAATCGGCGACATCCACGCGCGTCATTGCGACTGTCGATCAGCACAACCTGAATGACGGCACTAAACCGAAACCCGGACAAACGCATTGGAGCGGATTCTTGAACGCCGGCATCCACGACTTGAAACCCACAACAGCCATCGTTTTGTCGCCGCGCTCAAATGACTCATATATCACGTCAGGCCCCATACTCTTGGAGCCAATTGATCCAACCGAACCGTCGGCAACTCCAAAGATCCCACCGCTACGATCATCCGTCACACGTGGCGCAAACGTCGAGCGATTCCGTCCCATCACGGCGAAGTACGTTCGCATGACCATTAACGCAACCAACCAACACGAACCATGTATCGACGAATTCGAAGTATTCACGTCCGGAACGAGAAAAAATGTTGCCTTGTCTTCCGCGGGAGCCAAAGTCATCGCTTCGAGTAGCCTTCCGGGAAACGCCATCCACAAATTGGAACACATCAATGACGGCCATTACGGCAATAGTCACAGCTGGATTTCCAATGAACCCGGCCGGGGACAAGTTACATTCGAATTGGCAACACCCGAGTCGATTGACGAGATAATATGGAGTCGCGATCGCGACGCTATTCCGCGATTCGACGATCGCCTGGCGATCGATTATCAGATCGAAACATCGCTCGATGGATTTCAATGGACGTTCGTTGCAAGTTCTTGCGATCGACTCCCCAGAACACTCGACAAAAGACCTCGCACCGTCTATGTCAATTCTCGACTTTCGGCCGTTGATGTCAAGCAATACGAAATGCTGCTCAAACGCCAACAAGAAATCACAAAACGACTAAACAACATCAGGACTGTACCGATGGTTTATTCGGGCCGGTTTGGCCAGGCTGAAACCGTAGCTCGTTTCCATCGCGGCGACCCAATGCAACCACGCGAAATCGTTGCTCCCGCTGGGCTTTCTCAAATCGGCACGGTGCTTCAAATGGATCCAAATGCTCCGGAACATGAGCGTCGGCGTGCGTTCTCCGAATGGGTTACAGATCCATCGAATCCACTGACGGCGCGCGTCATCGTCAATCGACTCTGGTCTTACCATTTCGGCAAGGGCATTGTAAAGACTCCGAGTGATTTCGGCCGCAATGGCGCATCACCAACACACCCAGAACTTCTCGATTGGCTCGCATCCGAGCTCGTCCAGAATCGCTGGAGTCTAAAACACATACACCGATTGATCGTAACATCCACAACATACATGCAATCAAGCGCATACAATCCGATCTCCAACAACGCCGATGCCGACTGTAGGTATTTGTGGAGATATCCCACTCGTCGGCTTGAGGCGGAACCGATTCGGGATTCTATACTCGTCTTGAGTGGCAAACTTGATCTATCAGTCGGTGGACCAGGGTTTGACCTTTTCAACCCGAACACCAATTATGTGAAAGTGTACACATCCAAGACTGAGTTCGGAGAAGAAACGTTCCGGCGCATGGTTTATCAATCAAGACCTCGAATGCAACTCGACGACACGTTTGGAGTCTTCGATTGTCCCGATGCAGGACAAATCGCGCCGAATCGCCATCAGTCCATAACACCCATTCAAGCTCTTGCCATGCTCAACAGTCCTTTTGTCATTCAGCAAGCTGAGCATTTCACACGACGTTTGATTCGAGAATGTGGTCCTGACATACGCCTACAAACAAAGACTGCATTTGAAATGGCAGTTGGCAGACCTCCTAACGAGACCGAGTGTCAGGCCGCTGAAAACTTGATCCGACAACATGGGTTGGTCATGTTCTGCCGAGCACTCTACAACAGCAGCGAATTCATAACGATCCGCTGAACCCGATTTCGGACTTTCCCAATGTCAACGTACGCCTCGCACCACCACGCCGCTCATTGGCCCGACCGCCGATCATTCAACGGGAAACTAGCATCCAGCCTCTGCGGCATTGCTCTGACGGCCTTGTTGAAAGATGATGGTATTTTGGCCGACACGGGCCAGCCGACTCAGCCAACCGTTGATCCCTCGAAGCCACTCGCCCCTCGCAAATCACACTTTCGACCGAAGGCCACACGCGTTCTGATGATCTTTTGCTCGGGCGCGATTAGCCACGTCGATACCTTTGACTACAAGCCCGAGCTGATTCGTCGTCATAACACGCCCCTTCCGGGCAACGACCGATTGGTTTCTTTTCAAGGAGAAAACGGCAATCTACATGCCCCACTCTGGAGATTCCGACCTCGCGGTTCGTGTGGCAAGTACATATCGGACCTGCTGCCTCGTCTCGGTGCAATGGCAGATGACATTTGCTTCATTCACTCCATGACTGGTAGGAGCAACACGCACGGGCCTGCCGAGAATCAAATGAGTACAGGTTTCACACTTGAAGGTTTCCCCGGCATTGGATGTTGGGTCTCCTACGCTCTCGGTACAGAATGTCAGGATATGCCAGCTTTCATCGCGATTCCCGATCCGCGGGGTGTGCCCCAGGTTGGCCCAAATCACTGGAATAGCGCTTTCCTACCGTCAATCTTCCAGGGGGTTCCTTTTTCAGCAAGCCAACCTATCCCACATCTAACAAAGCCATCGTCGATTTCGCGCGACGCTGATCGCGCCACATTTCGGTTCATACAACGACTTAACAGCATTCAACGCGACTCTTACAGAGAAGATGCCGAATTGAACGCGCGAATCGCCAGCTATGAAATGGCAGCTCGTATGCAAATTCGCGCAGCCGAGTTAGGTGATCTTTCCACGGAATCAAGGCATGTTCACAGACTCTATGGAACCGACTCATCCAACGCAATCCAAGCCGGCTTCGCCCGCAATTGCCTGCTTGCACGTCGACTCCTTGAGCACGGCGTACGCTTTATTCAGCTATTTAATGGTGCTTATGCCATGGGTGAAGGCGTAGGGAATTGGGATGGTCATAAGGCTCTTCAAAAGCAATATGAGATCCACGGGCCGATACTCGATCAACCGTGTGCAGCGCTCTTAGCGGACATGAAAGCTCGCGGATTACTAGACGACACACTGGTAGTCTTTACCACGGAGTTCGGACGTCTACCGACATTTCAAAAAGGAGCGAGCGGTCGCGATCATAATCCACACGGATTCACCGTCTGGCTAGCCGGTGCCGGTGTGAAAGCCCCATTCAGCTACGGTGCGACGGATGAGTTTGGTTACAAGGCGGTTCAGGCAGTTACTTCCATTTACGATCTTCATGCTACCATATTGCACCTTATCGGCCTCAATCATGAACATCTATCATTCTATCACAGTGGTATTCATCGACGCCTAACCGATGTCCACGGACACGTTATTCGGGACATACTCTCGTGAGCCGGTCAAGTTCCACAGCAATTAGTCTTTGGCTGTTAGTACGCGCGAGGCCCGCTTCGCGATTGATGTGTTTTTGGAATCTAACATCACCCTTCTTTGGGAGTCTGAGACCCATTCACTAGGAAGGACGTCTCTCTCGATCGCGTCGAGTAATCGGATCATTCGAGATTCGCTCCTCAAAAGAGCATCAATAGCCATTCCTCGGTTCGTCCCAGTCAATTCCTGGATGCTCTGAAGAAGCAAGTCCTCTACCTTTGGAGACGGGATATCGTTGAGACCGCTAACAGCGCCCATCTGCAGTTCTGGATGCACGCCCTTTCGAAGATACTTCGCGAGAAGCCGGAGATTACGATCATCACTGTCCAGTGCCACCATTCGCAGTAGGTCATATCGAGTAGACGTCGGAATCGTCTCGTTGTCAGCGAGGCGAGACGCCTGTGATACGGCCCCCATCAACCGGTCCTTCAATGCCGGATGTTCACCAATTATCTTGCCGACGCGATTAGCCGGCCATTCACCTATAATGCTCAAACCATTTATAATTCCCCCGCCGATAACGACCGCCTGCCAATCCCGCAGGCGGCCGTCTCTTGTCGCAGGCAGAGATCCATCAAGTAGTCGCCGAACTACATCGGCCTCGTTTTTCTTAGCCGCAGTAATTGATATCTGCCAGATCAGCGGTATCCTGCGATACTCCTCGGCTGTATCGCCCCCGAGATCATTCGTCAACAACTCAACAAGGCGTGGGCTATCGTTTACATTTCTCTCAATTAAGGCCTGCCGCACCTTATTATCGGTCGCCGGATCCTTTAACCTTTGTAGCACATTGGTAAGATCATCGCCCTTTGCGTTCGGCAATTTGGCTAGAGCGAAACCCTTTGGCACAAGATACACGGATCGTAAATCAAGCAGTGCTCCGCGAATCGGTTGGCTTGCAAATACTACAAGTTCCCAATTACCCGGTCTGATTCTGACGGATCCGACACGAGTCTGCGCGTAATTACTCCAATCGCCTGTACTCTTCACAATCCAGTCAATCTTCTCATCTGCAAACGTGATGGTCAGGCCATTTCCAGAGACACGAGACTCGCATGCATAGTCGATGTACACATCGTACTCCCCGTGTTTGTCGATATCAATTTTCCATAACACTGTGTCGCTTTCGGCGTGCCAGTGTCCGATATTCCAGAAGCCGTGCTCAAATGTGATATCTTGTCCATAGATCTCGGCGTGCTGAGCCTCAAGTCGATATACTCCACTAACAGCTTTCACTGTTTTTGGAAGGTTCCCGACTAGCTGTTTTGGCCTCCGGCCTGCCGACTCGACAAAAGCCAACAAATCCGCCATTTCATAGATGGTGATGTCTCGGTCGAGGCCCTCCGGCATTAACGATCGCTTCAAACTCGAAATATCCTCGACATCTTGCCGAGCAATAACCTCGCGTTTGCCGTCTGACGCCACCATAGACACGGCCGCTGCACTCTCGGATTCGATTATTCCGCGCAACTCGCGACCCGATTTCAATACGATTTGATACTCGAAATAACGCGGATCGACAGAACGATTCGGATCGACGATCTCCTGAACGATCGTCCGGCGGTCTCGTCGCCCGATTGCCGCAAGGTCCGGCCCGATACTCGTCCCCACACCGTTCAAAGCATGGCACGCAGAACAGACTCTTGCGAATACATCTTTTCCTCTTTCAGCACGACCACCTCCTCGAAGTACACTCTCGTAGCGAGCTATCAGTTTATCGGGATTCTCAGTTGCTTGACGGTTAAGGGCCTTCGACGCCCGCTCTCTATAAACCGGATTTGATACGGACAACAACCTCTGCCGAATTGCCGCGGGAATCTCAGAACTGAGGATTCTTCGCGTTTCGACAGCCTCTAAAAACGTCGTTAGCCAATCCTCCCGTGACAGCAATACACTTAACACCTGCGTCTTTGTCATTGGCGCAAGCTTATCCCATACCGCAATTAATCTTTGCGGGACGTACCTGCTGTTAATTCGTTCACATTCTCGCAGCGCAAGCCCGTGCATTGCAGCCGACACACCCGGTTGAATCATGCTCACAATCAGGTTAACATCATCCTGAATCTTTCCACTTTCTCTACCAAGCAATCGAATGTTCCAGGGGCTAACTTCAGAATTTGGATTTGTCCTCAATTGAACTCGCGCCTTGTCTGCCCAATTGCGAATCATTTCTTCCAAACGTGCTTTGACCGCATCGCCAGCGAGTCCGTTCTTACTGATCCCATCATTGATGGTGACAACACCCGCGACCTGCCATGCTGCTGGAAACTGCGAATTTGGGCTGGAAAGTTTTTCCAGAAAACTGTGAAGATGCGAAGGTGTCCCGCAGGCGCTCACAAATGTACCAAGTCGCTCGATGAAGTCGACTGTCGGTGCATTGCGGCTGTTGATCTCTTCGATGAACCGACCGAGATTGCGTATCGACAGCCCCGACCAGATTGCCGCCGACAATATTGCATCGTCACGACAGTCATTTGCCAATCGCGCCAAGCATCTACTTCCCTCCGCCGAATCCGATCCGCCCAGTGCATAAACTGCCTGAAGTCTTACAAATGAGTCGACGTCTGATGATGCGGTTACAATCATCGTCTGAATATTCGCGTCACTATGTTGGAGTGCCGATGCGATCCTCACCGCATGAAATCGCACTCCTGCATTCCTGTCTCTCATGGCGAGTTGAATCAACTTACTTGACAGACTCGTCAGTGCATTTAGCGTACATAAGGCAGAGACTCTCGCTTCGGGGTGTGAACTGGCTCGTAGTATATCCTCGAGCCATGGAATCGACCGTTTGTCATTCCGCCATATCAACTGCATCATTGCCATGTCTCTTTGCCATCCGTTTGGACTGTCCATTGCTCGAACGATTTGCGACACGTCAGAACTGTCGAATCGACACCATTTCCGGCATTGCCGGTCCGCCGGCACGACGCGATAAATGCGGCCAAGGCCGGCGCCGGCGCGCGTATCAAGTTTGGCCAAATCCTCAGGCGGAATCCAACGCGGATGCTCAATCACGAAACGATACATGTCAACGATCCACAATGCGCCATCCGGACCCGTCTTTACCTGAACAGGTCGAAACCAAGTATCAGTGGACGCCAGAAACTCGCAATCTGTCTCGCTCGCGGCGCGGTGTCCTTCAAAAGTTGCACGGGACGGCTTCAGGCACCGCCGATGAACCAAGAGGTTTACCGGTTCACATGTGAACGAATTGCCTCGATACTCCAACCCAAGTATGTCATCTCGATAGATTTCAAGCCCGCACGCGGCTGTCGTCCTATTAGACGGACCAGATAATCGAAACCGTTGGGCAGTTCGACTCAATGGAAATAGTTGATTGACATCGCCTCCTTTCGGAACCAATGTCGGTGAGTTGGGGATTGGCAAATATTGATTTCGACGAAGATATGAATCGTCAAGCGGATAATGCCAGATGAGATTCGAATTGTCACACCCAAACCAATTACCCCAGTCGTCGCGGCACCGTCCTTGCTGTGTGCGCCCGGACGCCGGTTCGATCTCACCCGTGTCAGGCCGAATTCGGAAGTCTCGGTTTCCGAGCGCCAAAGGCTCCATCGACTTCTCCGACCGGAGTCCAGTGGCTCTAATCGTTCCGCCAAACAGTCCGCACGAGCCGTAAATCCAACCATCCAGCCCATAACACAGCGAGTTAACACGTGCCTGGTAGTTTTCCGTGCCAAAGCCCGTGAAGATCTTCTTCACAATGTCCGCTCTACCGTCGCCATTCGTGTCTTCGGCATAGAGTATGTCGGGCGCGGCACAAATGAGTACACCGCCGCGATAGACGGTAATCCCTGTTGGAAAGGGAATCTTGTCGAGAAACACAGTTGATCTATCGAGTTGGCCGTCGCCGTCAGAATCTTCCAGGATTCGGATGCGCCCACCTGGTTCGAATTGCCCCGATTTCCCCTTTGGATAGTCAGCCATTTCCACAACCCACAGGCGGCCGTCTGGCCCAAAATCAATGGCAACCGGATCGGAAACGAGCGGTTCGGCTGCTACAAGTTCAATGCGAAGGCCCTTTTTTGTCTGGATTGTTGAAAGTGATTGCCACGGCGAGAGCGGAAGCGAGGAACTCGTCTTCTCTGGGTCGAAGGGAATACGGAAGTCTCGCGATAACGTCCTAACAACGGCATCGCTTATTACCGATTCAAGTCCCGGTCGGAATTCGGCGGGTTGATCGTAATAGATCATGGCGCCTCCACCTTCGTATCCTCCTTCTTTGAGAACTCTCTCCGAAGGGATGTAACACGGTGCGTCATTCGCATAGGCTATGATCGCGACGCGGCCTGGATCTAGTTCCTTCTTGAACCTTAATGAGTAGTCGACGACAACTTCGCCAGGCAAAAACACAATGGCGTTTTGATTTCCGAATTGCCAGAATTGTAGTGGATACGCGACACTTTGAGGAAGCACTTCGCCCCGCGCGATCTTGTCCAACTGTACCTTTGCGTGGTATCCAATTGCGTCATTTCGAGCAGAACGAGCGGTCCAGTCCTCGCGCGACGGAAGTTCGATGAATGGTAGACGCACCGAATCGTTTTGAATAATGAGTTTACCAGTTACGGGAGCCAAAAAGCCTGCAGTGAGTCGTTTGACTTCTGCGGAAATGGCTTTGCCCTGAAGGGCAGCGACCTCGAGTTTGTCTCCAGTAACTCCTGAGGTAGGGTTCTGGTCTGCGCCGCATCCAATCGACATCAAGGCGACCGAACCTGGAAAATCATCTTCAATCGAGTCTTGGGCGAATCCTGCCCAATCGCCTCCGATTTTGTTATGTGATAACGTCACACAGTGACAGGCATAGCTTGCTTGGATTGCGATGACTTTTCCTTGCAAGTCGTTGGCAACGAGAATCGGCAGGTCATGATCGACAGGACCACCTTTTGTACGTCGGTTCGAGGCGAAATTGACGGAGCCGATCGCCCAACTCAGACGGGCCGGTCGAAGAGATGCAAGTGCATTCGCGCCGGCTTGTTCTAACATATCAGTGAAATGTGCTGTGTATTTGCGAATGTTAGCAGTGTGGTCGGCAGGTATGGGTTGGCCAAAGATAGTCGGATTGGCGCCGGAGAGCATTGGCGCCGTGTGAGTATGGGAAGCCGTAATGGTGAGTCTTTCCGGTTTCAGACCACTCTTCCTCTCAAGTCGCTTTCCTACTTCCCGTTTGATTTCGATTGGAATGCCCAGAATATCAACTGCGATCAATAGTGCCGGGCCATTCGTGGCATCATCGATGGCTATGGCTCTGGCCCATATCCGCTGATAGACACCTTCTGACTCCGTACGGCGGAAGCCAAAACCATTAAGGCGAATCGGGTGAGCTGGCGTAATGTCGACTTTCGCGGTCCCGACCTTGTAGATGGTCGGCGACTCCTCCGCTTTGAGATATGAACAAGGCGAGATCCAAGTTATGAGAAGAGCTGCCGTCAGTCGCGTAACGCTGACGAAGTGGGCTCGCGGTGATTCCAACGGTTGCGCATCGTTACAATGTTTCATTTCAATCCCGGTTTAGTTACCAAGGCGATGCGATTTCTGTTCGTCGCTTGCGCATTTAAGATCAGGAGTGTTTTCGCTCTGTTACCGGCGGCGAACAGAGCTCGACGACATGGCCGTCAGGATCGGCGACAAAGACTTGGATATAGCCATCGGGGCGTGGTTTTGGACCATGGAGGACTTTGACGCCTCGTACCTCAAGTTGAGTCATGGCAACCTCAGCGTCGTCAACTTCGAACGCAAAGTGATGTGTTCTGCTGTTGCGCTGGTCAGGCGGCAATAAGTTGCCAGCAGGGCCCGAGCCTTCGAATTCAAGTATTGTGTGAATTTGCGTCCTGCCTGCTTGATACCAATGGCCGTCAAACGAGAACGCAGGACGCGCTACCTGATTCATGCCGAGGATGTCCACATAAAACTGCCGTGAACGCTCCAAGTCCTTGACGACGATCGTGACGTGGTCAAGCGATTTGACACGGATGGATTTCTCAGTCGGAGAATGAGCTGGAGAATTGAGGCTACGGCTGGCACTCAGCATGCACTCAACGGCCTCGCGTCCAGTCATGCCAAGAGTGACTCCCATCGACGACGCTTTCGGCGTCAGGCCGACGATTTTCGCATCGAAAAGATCTTCCGGTTCGGTCAGCGGATTGGCCGGCGTGCCCTTTGCGATGGCGATCGCTTGCCCGAACTCGGCGGGTGTCTTTAGATCGTAGATTCCACAGCCGACGATTCCAGCGGCGGTCAGGATTGAGCAGTATTGACCCTGGTCCCATCGATGGCTCATGCCAATCGCGATACCGTTGTCAAATTGAAGATCGCGGTGGGTCGTGCGCGGAATGACGCTGTCGGCCATAGTGCGCTCCATAGCTGCGGGAAACTGAAGCGATTTGCGACTTAGTATAGCCGGTTGTTCGGATGATGTCGCTCGATTTATGCTGGATTGTCGGGCAAGAAAGGTGAAACTTGTGCCGACGAAGGTGCCAGCGAGCGGATAGGCTCATTAGAACGCAATGAGTGTTGTGGTGACAGGATTGAATGATCCGCGTTGCATCGCTAAGTTGCCGTTAGCCCTCCCCGGCCGCTTGTCTTTATGATCGTGCCGATTCAGAGGTCCGAAACGCCATGTTTACTTCAATCCCTCGGTTCATCAGACACGTCGTACTGCTCGCCGGCTCCGTTGCGATCGTACACTCAACTCCAATGGACCGTGCAGGGGCTCAATCAGGCAGTGGCAACGCCGCAAAATTGAAGGCGGCATTCGACAACTTCGCCGGCGAGGACGCAAAGCTCAGGGCCGATTATCGGGAGCTTGTCGCTCTCAAGAAGAAGATCGCCGGCACGATCGCGGCTCGCGATGCAGCCAAGGCTGGGATGGAGAACAAGAAGCTCCCAAGGGACGCGCGGAATCGGAACGGTGACGAGTTTAAGAGACTTACTAAGGTTTTGAGCGGTCAGACCGCCAATCTCAAGAAGGGCGAAGGACAGCTGATTCAGCGCCAGGACGATCTCTTGGCGAAAGTCAATCAGTCAGCCGTGACAGCGATCACCGACTACGCCAAGGGAAGCGACATTGAGATTGCTGCGGAGTTAATTCGCTTTACCGGGTTCTTCATTTTCGATACGAAACACGAATTATCTGATACCCGTGCCAATTCGTCGTTTTCGGAACAGCCGGCGTGGAGGGCAGCGGCTGAAGGAATGGGGAAGATTGGTGCTGTCGCCCTTCCGGAACTGAAGAAGGCACTTGAAACAAACAACGCGGCGACTCGATATGCGGCCGTGGTCGCCTGTGGAATCATCGGGCCTGAATGCGATCGACACGACAAACAAGTCTATTTGGAGATCTCCAATCAACGAGCGAAACTCCGATCGAGCATCCTCGAACGAACCGAAAAGGACCGTAGAATGAAACTCTTCGAGACAGCTCTTGGGAAAATTCGGTCAGCAAAAGAATAGTCGCGTCGAGACGATGCCAAGGCGCCGGGTGGCCGCCACGACCAGTCGGAAAACGAGGTCGCACCGGCAGCAGGCTGCAGATATGCCGTGTGTTTCCGAAAACTACTGACAACGGACGAAACATGGAAAAGATGACAGTTGCGGAAGCTCGAAAGGTCGAGGCTGTTGGAAAAACGGTTAGGCTTTACGGCTGGATTCGGACTCGGCGAGATTCAAAAGGCGGTTTTAGCTTCATCGAACTGAATGATGGAAGCTGCCTCGGGAATCTGCAAGTGGTTGCGCCCGGTGAACTGTCGAACTACGAATCGCAGATCAAAAAACTGACGACCGGATCGAGTATCGTCGTTGAGGGCGAGATTCGCGCGTCGCCGGCGAAAGGTCAGGCCACGGAATTGCACGCGACGCGCATCGAGTTGGTCGGTGGCGCCGATGCCGAGCAATACCCGCTGCAAAAGAAGGGACACACGTTCGAGTATCTGAGAACGATCGCTCACCTTCGTTCGCGGACCAACACGTTCGGTGCCGTTACCCGATTGAGAAACCGGATATGCAAGACGATTCATGATTTCTTTCAAGAACAAGGCTTCCTATACATCCACACGCCGATCATCACGGCCAGCGATTGCGAAGGAGCGGGCGCCCTTTTCCGTGTCACGACAATCGATCCAGCCAATCCGCCACGAAACGAGAAGGGAATCGATTACGCGAAGGACTTCTTCCACAAACCGGCCTTTCTAACGGTGAGCGGCCAGCTTCAAGTCGAGGCGTTTGCTTGTTCGATGGGCAAAGTGTACACGTTTGGCCCAACCTTTCGCGCGGAGAATTCGAATACACCTCGCCACCTTGCCGAGTTTTGGATGATCGAGCCGGAAATGGCCTTCTACGAGTTGCTCGACAACATGACGCTGGCCGAGGCATTCCTCAAACGAATCATCAAAGATGCGCTCGACCATTGCGCCGAGGACATGCAGTTTTTTGCCGAGCGAATCGACAAGGAGTTGTTCCCTCGCCTCGAGAATGTCTTGAACAATCCGTTTCGCCGGGTGCCCTACACCGAAGCGGTAGAAATCCTGATGAAATCGGGCCAAACGTGGGAGTTTCCGGTGGCGTGGGGGTCGGACCTCCAATCGGAACACGAGCGGTTTCTAACCGAGAAGCACTTCAAGTGCCCCGTGATCTTGTTCGACTATCCACGAACACTCAAACCGTTTTACATGCGTGTCAATGACGATGGCAAGACTGTACGTGCCATGGACGTGCTTGTACCCGGTGTCGGCGAGATCATCGGCGGCAGCCAGCGAGAAGAACGCTTCGAAATTCTCGTCGAGCGCATGAAAGAGCAAGGTTTACACCCCGAGGCCTACGATTGGTATCTTGACTTGCGCCGTTACGGAAGCGTGCCTCATTCAGGGTTCGGGCTTGGCCTCGAACGAACAATGCTCTTCTTGAGCGGAATGGCAAACATTCGGGATGTGATCCCGTTTCCCCGAACTCCGGGAAATGCCGAATACTAAGCGGGTCTGCTCTGTCGAAAGGGCGAGCACCAACAAAAGGTCGGCGCTCGCCCCACGCGGTAACAGCTATGCCGGAGGCGTTTCGGGCGGAGGCGCCGATGGCGGTTCGATATTCGGTGAAGGCAGTGTCGCTTCGGGTGGGGTATCGTCGGGCTTCTTCGCGTTGAAGAACGCCGCCAATTCACCGAAACTGTGCAATGGTGTCTTACCCTTGAGGGCGTCCGTCGAGAGCTTGGGCAGCGGACGCGGTGGCTTGTCCCGGCGAGGTTGCGGGCGCGGCGGCGGCGTCTTTTCGTGGCCACGCGGTGCTTCAGCGCCCCTGGCGGCCTCTCCGGGCGGCGCTTCGGTCGGGCGAGGATGCCCGCGATACGGCGGCCGACCACCTCGCTGGGGCGGCCGACCTCCACCACGACGCGGCCCACGGTCGCCGGTTCGAGGTTGATCTTGCGGCGGACTTTGTGGAACCGGCTGATCGGCACGGTCTACACGCGGACCGCGCTGGGGTGGTCGTTCTTGTCGCGGAGGACGGCGTTCTGGCTTGGTTCGCTCGGTGCCCGGCGGAATCATCGTCAAAGAGACCTTGTGTTCAGCAGGATTCGCCGAGAGGACCCACACCGTAATCACGTCGCCAACCGAAACGACCTCGTGAGGGCTTTTGACATAGCGATTGGCCATCTGGCTGATGTGGACCAAGCCACCGTCCTTGATGCCGATATCGACGAACGCGCCAAAATCGACGACGTTGAGAACGGTTCCTTTCAACTCCATATTGGGCTGAAGGTCTTCGATCCTCAAGACGCTCTTCTTGAAAACTGGAGGTGGCGTGTCTTCGCGCGGATCCCGGCCGGGCCGCGAGAGCGCCTCGATGATATCGCGAATTGTCGGTTCCCCGACTTGTAACCGAGCGGCGATCTCTGCCGGATTCTGAGCCTTTAGTTTATCCTTCAACGAATCCAGTTTGGCGGCATCGTGCAGGTCTTTGGGAAGGTATCCAAGGTCAGCGAGGATTTGCCGGGCCGTGGCATAACTCTCCGGATGGATCCAGGTCGAATCGAGTGGCTCCTCACCGTCATGAAGCTTCAAGAACCCCGCGGCCTGTTCAAAACGGGCATCGCCTATCTGCGGCACTAGGCGAAGCTGATCGCGATTGCGAAATGCTCCATTTTGGTTGCGATAATCCACGACCTCGCGCGCCGCCAATTGGTTTAGCCCAGCAACGAAACGCAGAAGCGAAACACTGGCGGTGTTGAGGTCCACGCCGACGTAGTTGACACACGATTCCACGACGGCCTCAAGCGATTCCTTGAGTTGCTTCGGCTTGATGTCGTGTTGATACTGCCCCACACCGATATGTTGAGGATCAATCTTGACCAATTCACTAAGCGGGTCTTGCAGCCGGCGACCAATCGACACGGTCCCGCGCAACGTCGCGTCATAGTCGGGGAATTCCTCGCGCCCCACCGGACTGGTTGAATAGTCACTGGCGCCGGCCTCGTTAACGATGACGTAGGCCAGATCGTGCGGTGCCGGCGGCAACGGAAGCTCTGGAGGATGCGGCGGAGCCGGCTCCGGGGTCGCACCGGCATTCTCCGGTGGTGGCGACGACGATGCATCCGGAGCAACAGCAGTTGCGTCCGATGTTGGCTCGGGGGATGTCGCTGGGAGATCGGTTGTCGCTGCACCTGACTCGGGAGCGGGCACAATCTCGCCGGTTTCGGGCGGTGGAGATTCTGTCGCGACGGGTTCCGGCGGGGAGGCCGCAACGGGAACCGAGGGCAACGGTAAATCGGGAATCGGTTGACTTCCTCGCGTCGCCAAATCACCGATAAGGTCGGCGACCAATTGCTCCGTCTCCCGACAGGCCGTCCCGTTACCGATGGCAATGACGGTCAGTTGGTGTTTTCGCACCAGTCGTTCAATTGTTCCCTTGGCCTCCGCCCGTTTGTTTTGCGGAGCGTGCGGATAAACAACAGCATGCTCGATCGGTGCGCCGTTTTCGTCCAAGGCACAGAGCTTGCAACCGGTACGAAGGCCAGGATCGACGGCCAACACTCGCTTACCACGAAGCGGAGGTTGCAATAAGAGGCTTCGAAGGTTCTTGGCGAATACGCGAACCGCGTGCTCTTGAGCGTAATCGGTTAGCTCGCGCCTCACTTCGCGCTCGAGACTCGGCAACAACAATCGCGTCAGCGAGTCATCCCGAACTTGCTCCAACAACTCGCGATGAGGATGACTATCGAAGGGCAATGCGGTTCGGATGGCCGCATCCATGCGCGGCGCGTCCCATTCGATGCGGACTTTCAATACTTGTTCTTTCTCGCCGCGATTGATCGCCAAGATCCGGTGTGGAGGTATGTGATTCAGCGGCTCAGTGAACTGAAAATAGACCTTGTACTCGTTCCCGCGTCCTTCGGGGAGGTTCTCCGCCTTGGCTGACACGAGACGACCCGTATCCCAGATGACGCGGCGAGCGCTCATTCGAAGATCGGCATGTTCGGAAACCATCTCGGACAAGATATTTCTGACGCCCGTCAGAATATCATCGGCCGTGTTCAGCCCCTTGTCCGGGTTCATCATTGAAGCGAGCAGCTCGCCAAGATTATCCGCGATGGGGTCTTTCGTCCAAATCGCCGTTGCTAGAGGCTCAAGCCCTTTTTCCCGGGCTTCAGTGGCGAGGCTTCTCTTTTTCGGTTTGTATGGGAGGTAAAGGTCTTCGAGGCGTTTGGGCGATTCGGCCGCCAGAATGGCTGAACGCAATTCGTCGGTGAGGCGCCCCTGCGCGTCGATACTCCGGAGAATCGTCAGCTTGCGATCGGAAAGATGGCGGAAATGGGCCACCCGTGAATGAATGCGTCGAATCGCATCCTCGTCCAATCCTCCGGTGCGTTCCTTCCGATATCGCGTGATGAATGGAACAGTGTTGCCCTCATCGAGCAAATGGACAACACTTTCAACTTGGACCTTTCGCAACTGCAAATCCTGAGCAATTCGCGCCAGATCGAGGGGAAGCGTCGTCGGCAGAGCCGTCTTGGTAAGGACCGGCAAAACGACCATCTCAGGTTCGGGCGCCGGTGGGGGATCGACCGGCGGCGTGGGCTCAAGGGTTGGGATTGGCTCAGGTGCAACTGTCGAAGTTGTTGTCGGTTCCATTGGGGGTACATTCCGTGGCCAATCGGGGACGGGATCGAAATCCTCATGCCGCGATGGCGAGTCGTTGTTGCCGGAGCCTGGGTGATATCGGGGCACGCCCGCGATGGCCCCGGCTTGGTGCGTCCAACTGTAGAGGGACCACATGCCGATGTCAAGCGGTGAATTGTCCCGCAGGCCGGTTCGGGTAACCGAACTCCCCATTGCATCGCGGGCCGGTAATAATGGATAGTAGGCACAACTGATCGACGGGAGAATGATCCATGGGAATTTACGACCGAGATTATTACCGCGAAGACGGCGGCTTTCTCTCTCGATTCGCCGGCCAAGGTCTCATCTGCAAGTGGATCATCGCCCTTTCCATTGTGGCTTTTCTCATTCAGATTTTTACCCGAGTCATGTTCGCGGGGTTCATCTACATACCCAATTCCGGCCCGTTTACCGGCAGCTTGGAACTCATCCCGCAAAATGTCATGAACGGCGAACTGTGGCGACTACTGACCAGTGCTTTCTTGCACGACACCGGCCGTGCCTGGCACATCATTATGAATATGGTCCTCCTCTGGTGGTTTGGCCGCGAGATTGAAAGTCACTATGGCCATCGCGAATTCGTGGCCTTCTACCTGGTCGCGGCCATTGCGGGCAGCGTGGCCTTCATCGGGTCGGCGATGGTGGGACTTGGCAACACGTCAATGCAAACCAGAGCGCTCGGGGCGTCCGGAGCCGTGACCGCTGTGATGGTGTTGTTCGCCTGCCATTATCCTCGCCACACGATCCTGCTGTTCTTTGTGATCCCCATGCCGGTTTGGTTGTTGATTGCGATCAGTGTGGGACTCGACCTTATCGGCCTCCTTCAGGTGTCGGATGGAATTCGCCAGCAACGAGTGGCGTTCGCGGCACATTTGGGCGGGGCCGCCTTTGCCGGCGCGTATTTCTACTTCCGTCTAAGGCTCACAAGCTGGATGGGAGGCATCTCACTCAAGCGAGTGGTTGGCACGCGCCCGAATCCTCCTTTGCGAGTCTATCGCGAAGAACCGGCGGAGATGCTGCCCGAGCCTGTAGCGCCAAGCCGTCGTGTCGATGAACATTTGGAGGCGCAACTCGACATGGTTCTCGAAAAAGTCGCACGACTGGGAAAGGCAAGCCTCACCGCCGACGAACAAGAGATTCTCCAGCGAGCCAGCGAGGCCTATAAAAAACGCCGTCGCTAGCACGAGTTGCTCTTGCATTGAGGGTGCCGCCATGCCGCTATTCGATTTCGCGTGTTCGGAATGCGAACACACTTTTGAGCTGTTGGTCAATTCAGGCGAAACGCCCGAGTGTCCCAAGTGCCGGTCGAAGCGCCTCGAAAAGATGCTCAGCCTACCGGCGCGTCCGCCGGAGAGTCGCGGAGCCACTCGTTGCATGGCGGATCCATCCTTCCCCCCATGCGGTCCCGTGTGCCGGCGCGAGTCCAATTGACCTCGGCGACTTTGTCTAAAGGCATCATGCCTCTGGCGGAAGCAATTCCAGGCGCCGATCGACGACACTCGCCGCCCGTCCTGCGGCATTCGATAAACCTATCTGTCGTTGGCTTGTCCCGTCTCCCTCGTAGGGGTAGATTGCCCGTGTCCTCAACGAACACGGGAGCCTACGCATGGGAACATCAACCGGAACGCAAATGTTGATTGACGGCCAGTGGTGCAATGCCGACAGCGGTCGAACGCTCGGCGTGATAAACCCAGCCACCGAAGAGACGATTGCCGAAGTCGCTTATGGTGGACGTGCCGAGACTCGCCGAGCGATTGAAGCCGCCCACAAGGCGATGACGGCTTGGATGAAACTCACGCCCTATGACCGCGGCAAGATTCTCAAGAAGACAGCCGACCTCATGCGTGAGCGAGCCGATCAAATCGCGCGCACATTGACCATGGAGCAAGGCAAGCCCGTCCCGGAAGCCAAGGCAGAAGTGCTCCATTCGGCCGACACGTTCGAATGGTTTGCCGAAGAGGGCAAACGGGCCTATGGTCAGGTGATTCCCAACAGTGCTCCGGGAAAGCGGCACTTGACTCTGAAACATCCGGTGGGTGTCGTCGCGGCGATCAGCCCCTGGAATTTCCCCATTACGCTCCAGTCGCGGAAGATAGCTCCTGCCCTGGCTGCCGGGTGTACCATCGTCAGCCGCCCGGCCAGCCAAACGCCCTTGTGCTTGATCCAAGTATTCGAGTGCTTAGTGGAAGCCGGTTTGCCGCCCGGGGTTGCCAATCTGGTCATCGGCCCTGCTCAGGAGATGGCCGATGAATTCATGACCAATCCGATCTGTCGGAAGATCAGCTTCACTGGGTCCACGGACGTTGGGAAGCAACTCATGCGGGCGGCCGCCGATCAAGTCAAGCGATTGAGCCTCGAACTGGGTGGTCATGCGCCGTTCATCGTGTTTCCCGACGCGGACCCAGAGGTTGTTGCCAAAGCTGCCGTCATCGGCAAGTTCCGCAACAACGGCCAAGTCTGTATTTCGCCGACGCGTTTCTTTGTTCACCAAGACGTGGCCAAGAGGTTTACGGATGCGGCGGTGTCGTATACGCAAGCGCTGAAGTTGGGAAACGGCCTGGAACCTGGCGTCGAAGTCGGCCCCATGTTTGAGAAAAAGGCGCTCGACTCAACTCAAGCGTTGATCGCGGATGCCACCCTTTGCGGTGCGAAAGTCCTGACCGGCGGCCGAAAGAGCGACCGCTTCGACCGCGGCTATTACTTCGAGCCAACCGTCCTCACGGGCATCGGACGCGACGCCAAGATCATGACCGAGGAACCATTTGCCCCCGTCATGCCGCTGCTCGATTTCGGCAAGATCGACGAAGTCATCGATCGCGCGAACGATACGAAATATGGGCTGGCGGCTTATGTCTTCACGAACGACCTGACCGTGATGTGGCGATTGGCCGAGGGACTTGAGGCCGGCATCATCGGTATGAACGACCCCGTTCCGGCCACGCCGCAATGTCCCTTCGGCGGGATGAAGGAATCGGGCATCGGGCGCGAGTTGGCTCACGAAGGGCTCGATGCCTATCTCGAAACCAAGTACGTGTCCATCAAGCTCCGAGACTAAGTCGCGCGACGAGTGACGTGGTTTGATCGTTAGGGCGGTTTCACGCACAAAAAGTCGCGTGAATTCGCCCGTCGTGCTGGCCGTGATTCAGGGGATTCCTTATATCGGTCTAAACAACGTCATTCTGTCCGATTATTTACTTTGGTGAGGATCACGGTCACATGGCCAAAACTGCAAAGAAAAAAGACTCGGGCTTGAACATCAAACATGCCAGCGACATTCTGAAAGCCGTTGCCGACGCCGATCGACTACGCCTAATCTTGGAATTGAAATCGGGTCGCAAGAACGTCGGTACGTTGGCCGAAGCCATCGGCGCCGAAATCGTCAACGCTTCCCATCACCTGAGCGTTCTCAAGGACGCGAAAGTCATGATCGTCAAGGCTGAGAAGCAAGGCCGATTCATGTACTACAGCCTCAACTCAGAAGTTGTCACGATAGAAGGGGCGGCTATCAGCGTCCGCCTACCGGGCGGGCGACTCTCAATCGAAGCATGAGACGAGAATCTGCCGCACGGGATGCAACGAAGATTGGCGACCGTCCTGGGCTATTACGCTGTCATGAAATCGTCCGCCTCGACCCAATCAACCACGGGGTCGGTTGTGCCTCTTGCCATCAAAACGAGGTGTCCCCATGTTGGCCGCCGACAACCTTACCCGCGATCTTTTCGCCGCCATTCGTCAGATTCCGCTGATCGATCCGCACTCGCACATCGATCCATTCCGGCCCGTTTCTCGCCACCTCGATGACATCCTGGGATATCACTACTTCACCGAGTTGGCCCATTCCGCAGGGATGCCCCATGACCCCTTGAAGCCGGAAGTGCCCCCGCGCGAACGAGTCCGAGCGATCTTGGCGCACATGGACCGATTCGAAAACACGGTGCAATATCGGTGGTTCATTGACATTCTCAAGGTCTTCTTAGGATTTGAAGGCGATCGAGTGTCGGCCGGTGATACCGACCGACTCTGCGACTTGGCCGACCGTTGTTTCGGGCAGCCTGATTGGGAGCAGCAGGTATTCCAGCGATCCAACCTCGAACGTATTTTCCTGACCAACGAGTTTGACGACAAGTTGGACGGGTTCGACATGAAGCGATATGTACCTTGCCTTCGCACCGACACGCTGGTGTTTCGATTGCACGAGCCAGCGGTAAAACGACGACTCGCAACCGTGACGGGAATCGAAGTCGAAGACCCGGCCACGGCACGAGCGGCTATCCGCAAGCTCTTTGAGCGGTTCACTGCGGCCGGTGCCAAGGCATGTGCCATCTCGCTGCCGCCTTCGTTCGCGCCTCTTGCTGTCACGGATGTCGAATTGGCCTATGCGATGCGAGCGTCGGGTGACGAAGCGTTGCTGACGCGAGGCATTTTTGAAGCCGTTCATATGGTCCGTAACGTGCTGGGGTCGTCGAGCGGAGGCGAATCGACGCCACGAGCCGTGACTGCTTCCGGCATGTTTATGATGCTTGCGGAGCATTGCCGCGAATTCGGCTTACCCTTCGACCTCATGATTGGCGTCAACCGCGACGTCTATCCGAACGGAGTCCATCAAGGGCGAGATCTATTTGACCAACGAGTCTCACTGATTCAGTACCGGGCCCTGTTCAACGCTTTCCCAGAAGTGACGTTTCCCATCTCGGTCTTGTCGAGCGGACAAAACCAGGAACTTGTCAGTCACGCCTGGATTTTTCCCAACGTTGTCACAAATGGTCACTGGTGGTATTCCAACATTCCGACCTACATCCGATCCGACCTCACAGCGAGATTGCAGGCTGTTCCCAGATCCAAACAGATCGGCTACTACAGCGATGCGTACAAGCTCGAATTTGTCTTGCCGAAGTACGACATGTACCGGCAGATTCTAGCGACCGTTCTTGCCGACGATTTCGTCCGCCCTGGCCTGACGACCGAAGCTCAAGCTGTTGACTTGGCCCGGCATATTCTTCGTGACAACGCTCAGCGAATCTTCAAGATCTGACCGCCACCAATTACCGAAACGCGAACGGCCTCGGAACCAGTGCGTCGGTTCCGAGGCCGTCTGCGTTTCGGCTTCGCGAATCAGGTTATTTCGGCAGTTCCGATTCAGACATAAACATCCCAGCGACGAATCGCGTCACGGGGTTCGACGTCTGCTGATAGCCCGAGATTCCGCGAACGAGTTCGTAGCCCATCAGCGCGACGAAGAACATAATGAGGGTGCAAGGCAACAGGATAATTGCCGGTAGCGGCCCCCACGGTGGGGGTGCGGCCACCATTGCTGCCGCTGGTCGTACTTCCTCTTCCTCGTCTTCGTCGACGTCGGCAAGTTCCTCGGCAGCGGATGGTTCATCCACTTCATCCGGAAGTTCGACGACCTCGCTGCCGCTCGCATCCGCGGCATCACCTTCATCCAGTGCCAAATCGAAGTCAGAGCTTTCCAGGTCGGTATCAGCACCTTCCCCCGCGCCGACATTGGCGCCTGAATCGTCATCGAGAGCGGGGATGTCGAAGTCGGTCTCGAAAATGTCCTTGTCCTTGCCCACATCCGGTGCCAATTCACTGGAATCGTCCAAGGTCAATTCGAACTCGCTGTCGGAGTCGTCTTTCTTCTTTTTGTCCGACTTCGGGGCACCACCCATCAGACGTCCCGAGGTGGCGGCATCGAGGTTGAGTTCAAACTCATCGCTATCATCTCGCTCGAGGGAAATCCCGCTGTCAGCAGGCTTCTTCAGATTGATGCCGCTATCCGGCTTCCTCTTACCAGAGCCGGCCTTGGACTTCGGAAGGGTTCCCAGGTCAACTTCTTCACCACTATCGGTGATTTCGAGTTCAAATTCGTCGCTGCTGTCTGGAGCGAGCTTCAACTCGAATTCGCTGCTGTCATCGTCTGGATCAGGCTTGATCGGTTTGGAGAGTCGCCCGCTGCTGGCCGGCTTCGTCTTGGGGGCATCTTCAGCGAGAATGAAGATGTCCTCCGACGACGGCGGCTTCTTCGCGTTCGCCTTCTTCTTTTCTTCGTCCAAGTCAATTTCCTCCGTCGGAGTTCCGTGAGGTACCTTGCCGCCTGCCGCCTTGTCGAGTCGAACGTCGCTATCGGGTTTTTTCGCTTTTTGGCGGGCACTCTCGGGGAGCAACGTGAATACGTCGTCGCTGCTGTCGGCGATCACCATGGGCGGCTCAGCGGCCGGGGGCGGAGATGCCGGCTTTTTCACGCCGCTGCGGCTTCCCGACAACCGAGCGCTCGAAGCTGGCCCGCCCGCACCGATGTCGCGACCGATATCAATCTGTTCCTCGTCACCGGCATCGAGAGGTGCGATGTTTGGATCAGTCTTGGCATTGTCACCAGGAACAAGATCGGCGTCGCTGGTGTGACCGAGCCGCCGTGCTAACTCCTCAATGTCGGTAGCGCGAAAGTGTATTGTCGCCCCACCCATCAGCGGGCGAACGACCCGAAACGCTGGTACGGTCTTCAGGTTGACTTTGAATTGCTCGGGCGTGATCCCCAGTCGTTTTGCTGCTTCATCGAGGGTCAACGTCTTGGACATCTTGAGAATCTCCAGCCAACGCCGGCGCATCCCATCGGCGTCGTCGGCTCAGCGATGAACAACCTATTTGGTCTTTGGTGACGGTCACAACCTGCCGTAATTATAACCGTCAAGTTCACGAACACAAGGGAATGGTTGTCCGTGACGTCCAGGATACGGGCGTCACCCGCAACGATAATTCGGTCCCTAAACGTGATACAGATGGAACCGTCTTCAGCGATCGATCACAAAAAATCGACTCTGTCACAGGCAAGAGACTTGTCGCCGGGTTGGCTCGAGTCGTAGAATTGCGATTGTGTTGAAGTTGGGGGCGTAGCTCAATTGGTTAGAGTACCGGACTGTCGATCCGGTGGTTGCGGGTTCGA
>CAZESP010000037.1:0-50960 GCA_964515185.1 uncultured Alcaligenaceae bacterium | reverse complement strand
ACCACACTCGATCGCCAATCGTCGCGTCGCCTTGATACCCGAAGTCCACATCCGTAGCGTTCTGACCGGCTACCAGCGTGCGCAAAGCCGTATTATCCAACGGTCCGTTCAGATCGAATGTCTGCGCGACAAAATCCGGGAGCGATGCGGTCAACACCGTGATCGAAAAACTCCCGGCCGGAAGGTTACTGAATTGGTAGATTCCGGTAGAATTCGTCGTCGTCAAAGGAAATACGTAGTCATCGCCACCGCCGGCAAGCCCATCGCGACCGAACCACGTCAGTTGCACCTGCGCATTCGGAATCCCCTGTTCACCGACATCCTGCCCACCGCTACCATTAGCATCAAGCCATATTCTATCGCCGATGGACCCAGTCCCGCGATAACCAAAATCGATGTTGGTTAGATTCTGGTTCGCATTCAGGGAAAAAGCATAGGGATTGACACCAACAGACCCCGTCCCGGCGGTGAGCGTCGTCAGCCCGGTTGGAAGTGTCGTCGTATCGACGCTTATGCTGTAATTACCAGTTGGTAGTCCAGCGAACGAGTAGTTTCCTGCAAGATTCGTGATGGTCGTAAACGTCTGATTGTCGCCTGCCGTGGCCAGATTCCCATCGGGCCCAGCCCACACGAGAGTAACAGTCACTCCAGAAATACCCGGCTCTCCAGCATCCTGTCCGCCGTTTCCATTCGCATCGAAAAATACAAAATCACCGACTGACTGCGGGTATCGATATCCAAAGTCTGCAATCTGAAAGACTTGTCCAGCGCCCAGATTAACAGTCGTTGGGTTGGAACCAAAGGTGCTTACCATTCCGGCAAGTGCGGCCTTCGTGTCGGTCGGGACAACAAAGTATCGACCCTCCAATAGATCTGAGAACTGGTACTTTCCGTTAGAATCTGTTGTCAATGTACCAATGAAAACGTCGCCAGCGTTTCGGATTCCATCCCCGTCGTCTCTGTACAGGTCAATCGTGACATTTGCGATACCCGGCTCACCGGCATCCTGAACGCCGTTTCCATTTCGATCATTCCAGACCGTGTCGCCGATTGCACCGCGAATCTGCGCGACGTTTGTATCGCGCAATAGCACGAGCCCAAATGAAAGCTGGGCGGCGTTGACGACAGTTGTAGTACCGGCAGGTAAATTGTTGTTGACAGTGACCGAGAAGGTGAGTGTCGTTGTTCCGCCAACTGTAATGTTAGTGATCGTATAACCACTCTCATCAAGTGGGAATGGCGTCACTCCGCTGTCCGGGACACTTGTCGTCGTGGTTCCGTCTGAGACAGTCGTCGAGTTCAGTACGTACGTCACCTCCGGCGGCAAATTGTCACCAATAACCGAATTGAGAATCGGATATAGTCCCTTGTTAATAATTTCAATCGTATAGGCTAGTTTGTCGCCGGAATTGAAAATGCCGTCGCCGTTGACATCGCCACCCGGAGCAAATGCCACTGTCTTTTTCAGAATCGGTATAGGGAACGCTGGAACTGTATACCCGGCATCAATACCGGGCGCTGCCAACGACGCCTTATCGTCTTGGCCATATGCTGCGCTTATCAAAGTTCCGTCGATAGTATAAATTCGCGTACCCGTCTGATCATTATCGGATGTATCGTAGACACGTTGAATCTGTAGTCGGTTGACGACGTAATCGACATCATACTTGTTGCCCAGCGGATCAGTTTTCCCACCCGTTGTGGGATCGCCGTCGAAGTCAACGTAGATTCGAGTATCTCTCGTAGGTGTCACCCAAATGGGGCTACCGTTCTCGGTCGACGAACTCGGCGGCGTGGCCGAATTTCCTGGTGCCCATGCTACTACCACGACCGGAGAGAGTGACGCAGTTGCTTGAAGCGATAGACCCCAGTCGCGAGCTTGGTTGTTTCCCGATGTACTTCCAACATCCATCGCGCCGACCACAGCGAAAGTCTCTCCACCGGTCGTGTAGACGTGGGTCGCGCGATTGGCCGATGTCACATACTCATAGGTTGTTTTTGCTGCGATCGATTGCGTTGTCGTGCCAAGAGATGTTTCGAACGATACAGTGATAGCGGCCGGATTTGGATTGTGAACATATAGATGGAACGGTCGAGTTGTATCGACCGTTGCGACGGCGCTGTAGTAGTCGTTGTTAAGAAGATTGTCCGGCAGCAGCGCAAAGTACCTGGATTCGTAGCTCGCGCCGATATCACCTGTTACCAAATCGACTTGAATAGGCTTATCGGCGATTACGACGCCGCCGGCGTTCAACGCGGTAGCGATCGGAGTTGCATACGTCTGCCCTTTGTTGAGTGTGATTGTTGTCTCAAACACGCCGTTCGCGTCATGGTCGATTTGAACGGTCGTATTGTCCTGAGACGCCATCACGAAGAATGACGTTGCCTCGAAGACCTGAGTCGTCGCAACCGTATTCTCTCCGACCGGTGCCGTATATCTTGTTCCCCAGAATCGGGTGTCATAGACTTCGGATGCATCCGCAAACAGCGCACCTGCAGCAACCGGCCAGTTGGCTCTTGCAATTGAAATCGTTTGGGACGAGCCGATTAGGTCACCGCCGTCTCCGAGAAATAGTGACGCGGGATTTCGGGGATTCGACGGGATGTCATTTACGAGTGTAACAATGTTTCCGGAATTGATGATGTCAACGGCATAGCCGGGCGCGATTCCGTTGGATGGATCGTTGTCACCGAAAATCCGCGTGGTTGCCTGGACGGGGTTGGCAAGGTCGGCTTCGTAACCGTCTTCCCACTGGTCAACGTAGATTATCGTGTTATTCGCCGAAGCGGTAATAGTCGTGACGCTATGGACGTCGTTTCCGGCGGCCGCATTCACTCCGTTCATCCAAGTCAGCATTGGCTGCTCGGCATATGGAAGGTAGAAAAACTGCAGAGGTGGCGGAGCCGGATTGATGCGCTGCTCGAACTCAACGGCAGTTAGAGGCGATCGCATCCGTCGGCGTCGGACTGGAGACGTTAGTCCACCGTGAATGCGACGACGGATCTTAGTAAGAACTTGTTGCCACGACATTTGGTTCGTCTCTGATAAATTCAGGTAATAATTAGGGCGACAATGACGACGCGGACCGAGATCGCGGCACAGTCGTTTTGAGCGCAACCACGCAACGCTGCTCGCTCGATCAATGAGTTACGTCACAGATAATCCGCCAATTCGGTCCACTCACTGGGAATCTCCCAGTCAACGTCAGAAGAATAGCTCACTTTTTCGGTTCCGGATGAATCTTCACCGATCTGCAGTTTCCCTTGATAGTGACGTGTGTAGCGATTGCACCGGTGGAATTGCTTCGACCGAACATCTCGCCCGACCAAAAGACCAGGATTGCGGCCGGAACCAACGCATTTTCGTCCGGGAACCGATGAGTCGCCCATTGGACGGACGAGTTGAAATGCAGGAGACTCCTTGGGCCCACTGACGACCGAACTTTCCCGAACCGATTATTCTGGGGCCTGAATCGGCGCCATCAGCTGACAATGTGGCCTCGAGGTGTCCACCGCTAGCGTTGCGTATGCAAACATCCCAGATCGTTGCCAACGACCGCGTGCGACGCGAAGGACTGCGATGGTTCCGCAGTTCTGCCATCTGTTAATTCTGCGGATTTTTGAATCGTGGTTCGCGTTGCCAGATTGTGGTCCCACACTCCGACATTTGTCGCCAAGGACCTTTCTCGAGGAATGTTGCCACGAGTAAAAAGCCACCTGTACCCTGGGCAGTCAGCAGTAATTGAGCACAACATCCCGTAATTACCCCGACCCCAATCTTCTGGTATGCCTGGAAGCGGAAAAGCGGACCGTCCACCTCGTTGTCTCGTGTTTGGGTTCGGCGGTTCATGGAATTCGTGCGTTGTTCGACAGGGGTTACTCTTGAGCCTATAAGTAAAACGTGAATGTACATGTTGGTTCCTTGTACTTGAGTGCTGTCCGAATCTGCCGAAACACCAGTTGACGCTTGGGAGAGGTGCTATGTTGAAAGAGGTTGCCCTTGTTACAGGCAGTGGCAAGCGCCGAATCGGTTGGCATGTGGCAAAGGCCCTTGCGAATCGCGGGTATGCGTTGGCGATCCACTATCGAACCTCGGCGACCGAGGCAGCGGAGACTGTTGACGACTTCCTCAGACAGGGAGTTGATGCTGTTGCTGTTCAGGCTGATCTTGGCGACGAGTCTGCTACTCGTTCCCTGGTCAACCAGGTGCTGAAGAGATTTGGTCGGCTCGACGTCCTTGTCAATTGCGCTTCGGTGTGGAGCCCCAAGTCGTTGGAGGACGTGACGGCTGCAGACGTGCGCGGCAACCTAGAAATCAACGCAATTGGGACGTTTATTTGTTCGCTACATGCCGGGCTGGCCATGATCCAGCAGCCGGAGGGTGGTGTAATCATCACCATTGGTGATTGGGCGATCATTCGTCCATACGTGAACTATGCCGCCTATTTCCCATCGAAGGGTGCCATTCCCGCAATGACGCGCTCATTAGCGGTCGAGTTGGGGTTGCGAAATCCCGCCGTGCGCGTGAACTGTATCATGCCTGGCCCCGTCATGTTGCCCCCGGGACTGCCGGAGCGAGAACGGCAACAGGCAATCAATGCAACACTCGTCAAACGCGAAGGAAGTCCTGAAAACGTGGCTCAAGCCGTGCTGTTCCTCATCGACAACGATTTTGTAACGGGCATTTGCCTTCCCGTGGATGGGGGCAGGTCGATATACGCTCCGGATGCCGAATGAGGAGTCTCGATGATTGCAACTCGGTGCGTTATTCTAAGATCGCTTCTCCGTATTACAGCCAGATGAAGTTCAGTTACGAGATGATTGGCTTAACGATATTTCCATGGACGTCGGTAAGCCGAAAATCGCGGCCAAGGTAACGATACGTCAATCGCGTATGGTCGAATCCCAAGAGATGGAGTATTGTCGCGTTCAGATCATGAATGTGAACCGGATTCTCAACGGCATTGAAACCGAGATCGTCGGTAGCGCCGTAGATTAACCCGCCCTTAATGCCAGCTCCCGCCAGCCATATTGTGAAGCCTCTGTTATGATGATCGCGCCCATCGGGGCCGTCTTGGACCATGGGTGTACGTCCAAACTCGCCTCCCCAGATGACCAGAGTGTCGTCGAGCATTCCCCGAGTCTTGAGATCGGCAACCAATGCGGCACTTGCGACATCGGTGTCACGACAGGCGCGTTTGAGTCCAGCCGCCAGCCCACCGTGGTGATCCCAGTCTTCGTGAAACAACTGTACAAACCTGACTCCGCGTTCCAGAAGCCGCCGAGCCAGAAGACAATTGCGGGCGAAGCTCGGCTTGGATGGGTCGTCAATTCCATAGCGGCGGAGCGAGTCCGCGGACTCCGTGGTCAGGTCCGTTAGCTCAGGGGCACTGATTTGCATGCGAGCGGCCAGTTCATAGCTCTGAATTCGCGCGGCCGTTTCAGGATCGCCATATTCCGAGAAGGCCTGGGCGTTCATTCGTTCAATGGTATCGAGTGAGGCGCGATGAGTCTGCCGATCGTATCCTTTGGGATTCGAAAGATACAAGATCGGGTCGCCGGTCGGGCGAAATGGTACGCCCGCGAAAACAGTGGGCAGAAACCCGCTCCCCCAATTACTAGCGCCTCCGCTCGTTCCCTTTGCGCTGGAAAGCACGACATAACCAGGGAGGTTCTCACATTCACTTCCCAAGCCATAGAGCACCCAGGCACCAAGACTGGGCCGACCGAACTGAGAGTGACCCGTATTCATCAAGATCTGCGCGGGAGCATGGTTCACGGCATCCGTCTGCATTGAGCGAATGAAACAAAGCTCATCGACAACCGACCCGATTCCTGGTAACAATTCACTTAGTTCGATGCCCGATTTCCCGTTTCGCTGAAACTTGAACTTAGGACCGAGGAGTGCCGAATTCGGATTGATGAACGCAGCCCGATAGTCTTTCAATAACTCCTTTGGTGGAAGTTGCCCTGTTCGTTTCGCAAGTTCAGGTTTGTAATCAAACAGATCCAGATGGCTCGGCGCTCCGGCTTGGAAAATGTAGACAACGCGCTTGGCACGTGCGGCATGATGCGGTCTTCGCGGTGCCAGGGGATGACTGCTCGATGTGGTCGCCCGTCCCGCTGTTGGCACGAGCGACGCCAAGGCGATCGAACCGAAGCCCAGCCCACATTCCCGAAGAAACCACCGGCGAGCGAGTCGATTTGTATTCATGGATGTCGCTCAATTCTTGGTCAGAGTTTCATCAAGATTCAAGAGGGTCCGGGCGGTAATGGTCCAAACCGCGGCATCTGCCGGCGTGCATCCTGGCGGTAGGGGCGGCAGACTTCCGTCATCGCTCAACAACTCCTTGGCAGCAAGCCATCCGTCGGCGACTCGGCGACGCGACTCCTGGACCAACCCAAGGATCGCCTCTAATTCCGTCGAGGCCGGTTTCCTTGCGGTACACAGCCGAAAGGCAAGTATCGCTCGCTGTTCATCAGAGGCTCCGGCTTCCTTCAATACTCGCAAGGCCATGGCCCGCGTCGCCTCCACCATGACCGGTTCGTTCAAGGCAGCGAGAGCGGCCAGCGGTGTATTCGATCGCCCGCGCCGGACGACGGCCGTATCTCCGTTTGGTGCGTCAAAACAACTCAGTAACGGATCGGGAAGCGACCGGCGCCGAAACAGATAGAGGCTCCTCCGATAGCGATCCGGTCCCTCCGACGTTTTCCAAAAATCAACACGAGCGTAACTGAGTTGCAAGAGGCTTTCGGGCACCGGCGGGAAAACATACGGTCCGCCAAACTTCTGATTCAGCAATCCCGACATGGTTAGGATCATGTCGCGAACGACTTCGGCGTCGGGCCTAAATCGAGGGCCGCGCGAGTGCAATGAGTTCTTTGGGTCCTTTTCGAGCAACATCGGGGTTGCCTTTGACGACTGTTGGTAGACATCGCTGGTCAGGATTGTTCGGAGCATTCGCTTGAGTGACCAACCGTTGTCCATGAACTCGACGGCCAACCAATCGAGTAATTCCGGATTCGATGGAGGGCTTCCGCGACTGCCAAATTCCTCGGCCGTTTCAACCAATCCGCTTCCCCAAATGGCCAGCCAGACACGATTCATGAATACGCGCGCTACCAAAGGGTTTTGCCGATGAACAAGCCACTCGGCAAACGTCAATCGGGTCCTCGGCTCGGCCGGCATCGGATGGAGAATCGTTAATCCTCCGGTTTCGACCACCTGCTTTGGCTTGTCCCAAGCCCCGCGCTCCAAAGTGAACGTTTGGCGAGCGTGCCGATAATCGCGAGCAGCCAACGAAAGTACACTGGTTTCGGCCTCGGGATAAGTCGCCCAAATCGTGTCCATCGTTGACAGCAGCGACTGGCCTGCGGGTGTCGATGCAAGCCAGCCTGAAAAGACCGCGTCCTGTTGTTTGCTTGTTCGTTTGGCTGGTTCAATTTCGAGGGCATCCCGAACATCCGGGCCGAAGACATCGGCGCGCGGATTGATCACGTTGGTCGTGCTTAGGCGGAAGTAGCCAAGAAAATTGTTCGTCCGGCCGAATCCGTCATCGCCTGCGTGACGATACTTAAACGTAATCTTGAATTGCGTTCCGCCGGGATTCTCAACTGGCTTTTCGAAAGCTACGACAGCGTGCGATGACACATTGCGCCGGCCTGGGCCTCGATCGGGACACCATGCCGTCTCGTCCTTGCCGTCAATGAGAAACGCAACGGGGCCAACAGTTCGGTTATCCGGCTTGCCGTCCCGCGCCGCGTAAAAGGGCGGCTCCAACGGTCTGGCCGGCGGCGAAATGTCGGCAGTCGCCGTCGCCAGTGGCACGCGTTCCCACTTTGGCGATCCGCCAGCCGACGCAGGTGCCGCCTCGACAACTAACTCTGCCATCGCAAACGTGCCCTTGGGACTGCGGCCCGGCCCGTTGAACGGCAAGTCTCCGTGAGTCATCGCATCCAGTCGCAAACCGGTTATTCGACCCGATGCGACGGCCCTTACCCACAACTCACCACGAACGACTTTGTGCCCCAACGTTATCACCGAACCGTCACGTTGAATCTCTGGGTGTGCCAATCCGCCGACAACGTCGGCCTCTTGTGGCTTGAGTATCTGCCACGGGATTCGCGTCTCTCGGACAACTTTCTCCCACTCCGCGAGTCGCTGCGGCCAATCGGCTCGCTCCCTTTTGAATCGCGCCATGGCGGCCGCGAGACTCTGATGCATCGCCTGTATCGCATTCTGCTGAGCGGCGGAATAGACCCATGACTGCGACTCGTAGGTATCATTTAAGAATGCCATCATGCGATAGTATTCGGTCTGCGAAATTGGATCGTATTTGTGTGAGTGACATTGGCAACACTGAAGGGAAAGCCCAAGGATTCCTTTTCCAATCGCGTCCATTCGATCAAACATCGCCTCCATTCGAAACTGTTCCGCAACAATCGCCCCCTCTTCATTGATCATCGAATTGCGAAGAAACCCCGTGGCGATGATTTGGTCCTGCGTCGGATTCGGGAGGAGGTCGCCAGAAAGTTGCTCCACCAGAAAACGATCGTATCGCATGTCCGAATTCAAAGACCGCACGACCCAATCGCGGTAGGCCCATTGTTGACGGGGAAGGTCTTTCTCGTACCCGTCGCTATCGGCATACCGAGCAGCATCAAGCCAATGCCTTGCCCATTTTTCTCCGAAGTGCGGAGAAGCCAGGAGCCTATCAACAAGGTCGGCGACGGCCTTGCGGCGGTCTTTGGCGGCAGCCGCTGCGAAGTCGTCAACCTCGCTTGGTGAAGGCGGCAAGCCGATGAGGTCGAGGTAAATCCGGCGACAGAGGACTTCTGCCTTCGCCGGTGTGGAAAGAACTAGCCCATTCTCGTTGAGGCGCCGTGATACCAATTGATCAATGGCGTTCTTGCCGCTCGGAACTAATGGACGCTGGGGCGCTGCGAACGCCCAGTGGATGTCGAACGGAGCGCCTTGCGCGATCCACTCGCGAAGGACTACTTTCTGTATTTCCGTTAGGCGCTTATTGTGCCTCGGCGGCGGCATTTGCTCGGTAGGATTGATTGAAGTGATCCGCCGGATGATCGCACTCGCTTCGGGTTTTCCCGGTACGATGCCGCGTTCGCCCGATTCTCCGCCCGCCAAGGCCGACTCTCGTTGATCAAGTCGATATTTCGCCTTGCGAGCGCGATCATCGGGGCCATGACACTGAAAGCAATGCTCCGCCAAGATCGGCCTGATGTCGCGGCCGAATTCGACCGCTGTTACCGAACAAGGTGTCGAACCGAGAAACGCCAATGTACATCCGGCTCCAATGACCCAAACCGGCAAATGTCGATAGCGAGCCATGATCATGCCTTCTCGATGATGGGAATCGCGATTCGCAATCAAGTCTTCAGGTAGGGTAACCAAATTCCCAGCCGAGGGATCTCAGTGACGGACAATACACTGATATTCTATCAACTCGCCAGCAAGCACTTGCTGGGCTTCACCAGGCGTGAGACCCATCTCGCCAGCCAGTCGCCGCGAACTCGCAACATCATCCCCGCAAACAAATCTCTGGTTCCGGCCTCAAGGTACTCGATCATACTTGAAGTACAACCACTCGACGTATTTCCGAACGCTGGCGTCTCGAAGGCCGGCGGTATCGATTCCTCCAAGCAAGATGGCGATCCTTGGTTCGCACGCGATCTTGACCTTCGCGTAAAAAACGTCGCCATCCTCGAGAGGCAAGAACACCGGTATAGGCCCGCCGGGCAATCGCATATCGAGTCGCACGCATGATAGGGTTAGAGTCGTCTTGCGAATTCGATCCCCGACTCGTTCCTCTTTGGTCATCGTCAACGGTTCAACGCGACCGATCGACTTCCAAAACTTGATTGGGTCGGGACGTTGGGGGCCTTCCCTGGCGAGCTTCGGAAGGTCGTCGGCATTTGGCCGAACAATCCCGCGAAAGACGTCATTCTGATTACGGACGCTCTGAGTCCGATTCGCACGGATGTGATCGCGAAGGTCGTTATCGTGTGCCAGTGCTATTGCCTTGTCGTAGTGTCGAACCGCCTGAGCGAACCGTCCAAAGTGATTGCAAATGTCTCCGCGAGTGCTTAGGCCATTCGCGTGTTTTGGATCTAGTTCAAGTGCCTCGTCCACGGCCAGAAGAGCCTGGTCGTAGCGACCAATCATGTTGAGGGCCAAAGCGCGACCGACATGGTAGTCGGCCTTGCGAGCATTCGCGCGAACGGCTCGGTCGAACGCAACAATCGCCTCTTTGGGCTTCGACTCGCGTAGAAACCTCAAGCCCTCGGAATAGTCTCGCTCGCCATCAGCGCTTCGTCCCTGTGCCGCGACGCAAACGAGAAAACAGATGGCTCCGAAGTATCCCTTCACGATTTTCTCCCCATGGTGGCAAACACGCTGGTCGGCAGCCGTTGACGCCCAGGCTATTTCAGGATGCCGTCAACGACGCGCGCCTCCGAGACACCGGTGAGTCTTTCTTTGAAGCCATTCATTTCGACGAACAACTGATCGTGTGACAGGCCCAGCAAGTGAAGGATCGTCGCATGCCAATCCGCAACAGTCACTGGCTGTTCGACGGCAGCAAGTCCCAAATCATCCGTCGAGCCGAATGTCGTACCGCCACGAATACCGGCGCCGGCCAACCACGAGCAAAACGCATTCTTGTTATGGTCGCGACCGGCTTTCGCAGCATCCCGATTCGGGGGAAGCTGTGCAATCGGGAGTCGCCCGAACTCGCCGCCCCAGATTACCAACGTATTTTCCATTAGCCCACGCTGCTTCAAATCAGTCAGCAAGGCCGCAATCGGCTGATCGGTTCGGGCACACGCGGCGCTCAGTTCCGTCGCAAGCCCCGTGTGGTTGTCCCAAATCTGGCCATTGATATAGAGCTGCACGAATCGGACTCCGCGTTCGACTAATCGACGCGCAATTAGACATCGCCGACCATAGGAGTCGGTCGGCTCGCGGCCAATGCCGTACATCTCTCGAATGGCAACGTTTTCTTTCGACAAGTCGAGTGCGTCGGTCGCCGACATTTGCATTCGCGCGGCGAGTTCGTAACTCGCGATGCGGGCATCGAGCACGGCCTGCCCTGGCCTGCGCCTCATATGCAATTGATCGAGTTGGGAAATTAAGACGCGCTCGGCTTGATCGACCTCCGCGGGGCGATTTGGTTCCGGTTGCAGATTGAGAACGGGCGCCCCTTTCGACCGAAACCGCGTGCCTTGGAACATCGGCGACAGAAAGCCCGCATGCCAGTTATCGACTCCATTAACGGGCAACCCAAGCGGGTCGTCGAGAACGATGTAGGCCGGCAGATTCTGATTCTCGCTTCCCAATCCATAGACAACCCAGGATCCGAGCGTTGGACGCCCCGGTCCCATCTTCCCCGTCTGGATCAGGTAGACCGCAGGCTCATGGGTCAAGTTTGTCGTCGTCATCGACCGAATAAGTGCGATGTCGTCAACGTGGCGGGCAAGATGCGGCATCGCATCCGAGACCCACATTCCACTACGACCATGTCGGGCAAACTTGAACGGACTCCGCATGAGGGCACCGGCACTCTGCGGATTCTCAACCTCACCCGCGATTCGCGCGAAATAGGCCTCGCCATGATGTTTGTCGAGCGCGGGCTTCGGATCAAACAAATCCATCTGGCTGGGGCCGCCGTTCATGAAAAGATGAATGACCGCGGTTGCCTTTGGCGTCAGTCGTGGCGACCGCGGCGATAGGCTGGTGATGCCTGAACATTGACCTCGCTGATCCTTGCCCAGCAGATAGGCCAGCGCGGCGCCCCGGATTCCACCAGAAACAGTACGGAACCAGTCGCGGCGCGTTGGCTGACTCAATGGTCGCATCGGGACTCCTCACCTGGCAACGAGTCACTGTGACTCAATCCACGTACACGAAAGCCGCTGAGTTCACCATGGCATGGCAATAGGTCGCCAGCGACTTGTATTCCTCGTCGGCGGTTTTTCCCTTCCACAGCAGGGCGAACTGTTCGAGAGACTTGATGCCGATAGCAGTCTCCTCGCCGGTTGGTGGGCGCCCCAAGGCGATCCAGTAGACGGACTCGACTTGCGAAGCTCGGTTGTTTCCAGCCATTTCCCAGACACGTCGCGCAAAGGAGTCCGCGAGTTGCTGCACCATTCCATTGTTCATCAGATGGAGGGCCTGCGTCGCCACAGTTGATGCCTGCCGTTCGATGCAATTCGGATTCATTTGCGGAAAGTCGAAAGTCTCCAGGTGCGTGGGAAGCTGCTTTCTTGCTTGCTGCACATAGATCATTCGGCGCCAGCCCCGCGATGATGCCACGGGACTCACCAAACCGTCGGCACGCCCCGAAACCTTGGCCGGGGGCCCGAATCGCGTCTCGTCAAGGCGACCCGAAACGAACAAGTTCGAATCGTAGAGTGCCTCGGAATCCAATCGCGACATCGGCATTCGTGATAGCAGAGAGTTGTCCGGATCAAGCCTCTGGGAATCGGGCGAGATGGTCGATGATTGCCGATAGGTGGCACTGGCCATCATCAGCCGATGCATCGCCTTGATACTCCAGCCTTGGCGAACAAACTCGCGCGACAACCAATCGAGCAATTCGGGATGGCTTGGCGGTGAACCTGCCTTTCCGAAATTCCCAACAGTCTTCACGATGCCGGTTCCAAAGTGATGCTTCCAGATTCGATTGACGATGACCCGAGCCGTCAACGGATGGTCGTCGCGGGTAAGCCAGCGACCAAAGGCTAACCGCCGGCCGGTTTTGTTGGCACCCGGCCACGGCGGTGATACGACAAATGGCGTCCGGCCGTCCGTCAGAACAGATGGCACGCCCGGACCTACCAACCGGCCAGGGCTGAGAGGGTCGCCTCGGCGATAGATATATGTAGGCGATGCCTCGCCCCGATCCCACAGGGCTTGAATCCTTGGCTCTGGGTTCTTTCTCGCTTCCAAATCGCGGATGCGTTTCTGGACGTTTTCGTAGTTGTGAGTCGAGGCCCTGAGCTTGGCAATCTCGCGCTGGATCTCGGCGTTATTCGCCTCCCAGGCGCGTCGTTCAGTCGTCGTGACATAAGGCAAATGGCGACCACCCAGGAAATCTTGACTCACGGGTCCAAGCCCCGGCCGCACATCCGGTTTGAGCCAATCGTATTCGTCAAACGCTCCTTTGAATATGTCGAGCATCCGAAAGTAGTCTCGCTGGGGTATCGGGTCAATCTTGTGATCGTGACAGCGGGCACACTTCAGAGTCAACCCCATGAGCGCTGAACCGAGTACGTCCATCTCGTCGGCGATGACTTCCACTCGATCGTGCAGGAACCCCGTGATATTGGCCCAAGTGGCGTCGGGGGCCATTCGCAGAAACCCGGTAGCAACCAAATTATCATAGACCTCAGCCGTGATTTCCGGTGCCTGTTCGTAATTGGCCAATTCATCGCCGGCAATCTGCTCAAGCACGAATCGGTTGTACGGTTTGTCGCTGTTGAACGACCGAATCACATAGTCGCGATAACGCCACGCGTGAGGCCTCGGTAAATCCTGCTCGCGTTTGCCTTCCGAGTCCGCATACCCGGCAAGGTCAAGCCAATAGCGCCCCCAACGCTCGCCGTATCTGGGCGATTCCAAGAGTCGATCAATGACCCGCTCCCAAGCGTTCAGAGATCGATCGGCGAGAAAGTTGCGAACTTCCGCCGGCTCCGGGGGCAGGCCGGTAAGGTCGAAGGAGGCGCGGCGAATCAGTGTCACTCGATCGGCTTCGGGTGCCATGCCGAGCTGACGTTGTTCGAGTTTTTCCTGGATGAAGGCATCAACGGGATTCTTCAGGCGCGATGTCGCTCGGACAACCGGGACCGGCACGGCACGCACTGGCTGAAATGCCCAGAAATCTCGGTCGGCCTTCGACACAAGCGAATCAGGCATCGTCGTCGCGACATCCGGGCTTACGAATACCTCGGCGGCGCCCGCGGCGATCCAACGAACGAGGACGTCGATTTCCGGCGATTCGATCGGCTTGATGCTCGCTTCAACAAGGCGTTCCCGAGGCGGCATTTCCCCGGCAAGTGCCCTTTTGACAATCAAACTCTCGTTTGGCTTTCCGACGACAATCGCCGGCCCCGATTTTCCGCCGCGAAGCATCGCCGCCTTCGACCGCAAATCCAGATTGGCTTCTTTGCGATGGGCACCATGGCAAACCACACATCGACGCAACATGATTGGGATGACATCATGCTGTGTGACTCTTGGTGAGCTCCCGCTGGGCTGTGCAGCGTGTTCCTGCCCGGCCGCGGCCGATGCAAGCACTGGCACGAGAATGATGTACCGTCGCAACCGCATGGTCATGTCTCGGGGACTAACGATTCGTGTTGAGTCAACGGCGGGCAGGCATCTTGGCGGGCATAGGGTACTCACCACGCCCCTTTATGATAGCTAACGGACGATGATTCTCCGACCGCTGGGTCCATTCGCCGCTAGGCAGCCGCACATTCACCAATTATGATACACATGCTTGCCAGGATTCCCCGCTCGCTCCCGATAACATTGAATTACCTGCCTCACTTGCCGCAAGCGATGCCCGGTTGGTGCGGCCCATGAGTCGCTTTACGTCTCTCAGGATTTGCTCGATGAACCGAATGAACGGCCGTTACCTCATCTTCGTTGTTATTCAACTCGCCGCATTTGTGCCGAGGTCCAGCGCCGACGAGCGGGGCAACTTCTTTGAGGCCAACGTCCGACCAATCCTGTCCGAGACTTGTTATCGATGCCATGGCGGCGTCAAGACATCCAACGATCTCCGCGTGGACTCTCGTGACGCCTTGCTCAAAGGGGGCAAGTCGGGACCGGCAATCGTCCCAGGTAATGCTGCTGGTAGCCGGCTTTATCAGTCAGTTCGGCGAGTCCCTGGTTTGCCGGCTATGCCGCCGAGCAACGAACATGCACTTCGACCCGACCAAGTTGCCGCCGTCGCGCGTTGGATCAACGACGGTGCCGCTTGGCCAGCGAACGCGAGGCCGTTCACGCCGTCGCGACACTGGGCTTTCGAGCCGATTCGCGATACGGCGACTCCCGCAACGCAAGATAAGGCTTGGACCAAGACGAGTATCGATGCGTTCATTCGCGCCAAACAGGAGACCGCGGGCGCAAAGCCAGCCCCACTCGCGGATCGACTGACGCTGATTCGTCGCGCCACTTTTGATCTGACCGGATTGCCGCCCACGCCGAAGGAGATTGATGACTTTGTGCAAGACACTTCGCCTCGAGCATTTGAAGCCGTCGTCGATCGATTGCTCCGGTCTCCCGCGTATGGCGAGAAGTGGGGCCGGCATTGGCTCGACCTGGTGCGATACGCCGATACTGCGGGCGAAACCGCCGATTACCCCGTGACGCAAGCATGGCGATACCGCAATTACGTGATCGACGCCTTCAACGCGGACACGCCTTACGACGAGTTCATCCGAGAACAAATCGCCGGCGATATCCTGGCCGATCAAGGCCCCCCAAATCGCTATGCGCAGCGGGTGACCGCGACGGGCTACCTCGCTGTTTCGCGGCGATTCGGATTCGACTCCGAGAACTACCAACATCTGACGATTCAAGACACGATCGACACGATGGGACAAACGATATTGGGACTGAGTCTCGGTTGCGCTCGCTGTCACGATCACAAGTTCGATGCGGTGACCATGCGCGACTACTACGCGCTCTACGGTATCTTCGACAGCAGTCGTTATGCCTTTCCCGGATCAGAACAAAAGCAGCGTGTTCGGGCCATGGTCCCCCTGATTTCACCCAGCGAGTCGCACCGGAAATGGCGTGAATATGAGTCCACAGTGGCCGCTTTGGCGGAATCGCTCGCCACCAGGAAGAAAAGGGTCCCCGCGGTTATCCTGCGCTCCCTCCACGACGTTGACGGCGATTTTGAGCTGCAGGCTCCGGCGGCGGGCGGCAGCAACGGCGTCCTTGTCCCGCCCTGGAGCTACTCCGGCAAGATTGCCATTACCAACTCGGCGCAAAGCCCATTCAGAAACTTCTATTTCTCTGGCAGAGTGGGTGCCAATGTCCCGTCGGGAACCGAAGCCTACCGAATCGAACAAGTCATCCATCCTCCGAGATCGAGCAAGACCCAAGGTCTTTTGTTCGCCAACGTCGATTTTCGTTTAGCCCCGTCCCCAACAACACAGCCGGGCGTGCATCGCTTTTCACTCGGGGCATTCGGCATCGATTCAGCGATTGTGGCGATGATCTCCTCAGACAGCATCTCTCTGAAGGTCGGCGACCAATCGGAGCGGCTGGCGACGATTCGGCCGGGTGTTTGGCATAATCTGCAACTAATGCTCGACTTCAATCGACGCGTCGTTTCCGGCCGGATTGCGACCAAGGAATCCACCATCGAATTCGGCGAGAAGGCGATGCCGCCAAATTCGTCCGGCGTGATCGACTTCGTCCGATTCGATGCCGACGATCCCAAACCGCCTCATGCGGCAATTGACTGGGACAATTTCGGGCTGCACGACGCGCCCATACCGCCGGCCACGACATCCTTACCGGCACTATCTGTTGCTCGCGACGTAATGCAACCGGCGACCCTTGAAAAGAGGCTGAAAGAAATCACGGGAATTGACGGCGATTTTGAGCTTCAGGCAGACGGCCGACCGCCGAACACTCCCTGGGGCCCAGGCCCTAATAGTGTCGTCAAGGTGTCCGCGACATCGCAAAGCCCCTTCAGGAATCTCTTCCCCAAGGGTGGCCTCGGAATCCACATGCCGAATCGGAGCGAATACGATGGTTTCGGCCAAAAGCTCGATGGCATTAGACCCGATGCGCAAGGCCGGCTATTCTCGAGCTTTGACTTTCGATGCGGGTCTGACAAAGCCGGCGGCAACGGTTCTTGGCGCTACTACCTCGGCCACGGCCCCGGTCACTCCGCCGCGATTGAGCTGTTTTTCAATAGCAACCAGTTCTTTCGACGGAGCGACAATTCTCGTGAACCGGTCTGCCGTTTGCACGTTGGAGAGTGGTATCAGGTCCAATTAACCTTGGACACCAAGAAAAGAACCTACAGCGGCGTCATCGCGTCGCGTGCGGAATCGACGACCTTCGCTGGTCAGGTCGCCAAGGGCTGGGACGGCGTCATCGACGAGACGTTTATCGACAGCTATGGGCACATCGGCGGTGTGCGACCGGCGCTCGATGCCGACAACTTTGTCGTTCGCGGCCAACCATTGCCGGCGATTGACGCATCGCCAGTGGCCGCGTTGAATGACGAGCTTACCGCACGTCGTTCAGAGATTGAGAGGCTTCGCCGCCGGCTCGCGGAGCTTGACACCAATCTTGAGAAAGACAAACGAGAATTAGAACGATTGATGAACCACGGGCCGTTCGCGATGGCTTACGGCGTCGTGGAAGGGACGCCGCGCAATGCGCGAATTCAACTTCGAGGCGAACCGGATCGGCTCAGCGACGAGGTTCCTCGCGGTTTCATTAAGGCGCTCGGCGGAGGCGACCTTCCGCGGGGAACAGTCGGCAGTGGGCGATTGGAACTGGCCCGATGGCTGACTCGACCCGATCATCCGCTGACCGCGCGCGTCATGGTGAATCGCATTTGGCAACACCATTTCGCTCGCGGACTCGTTAAGACGCCGAACGACTTCGGCGTGCGAGGGCTCACGCCGACCCACCCGGAATTGCTCGATCATCTCGCGGTGCAATTCGTGCGAAACGGGTGGTCGATGAAAGCGATGCACAGACTAATCATGCTGAGTGCAACCTATCAACTGTCATCATTTGCCGAACCTCAAACGTCGGCGGCGCCATTCGGCAGTGAAACGAATGATCTCTATACGTCGTTCCGCCGAAGGCGGCTCGGCGCCGAGGAAATTCGCGATTCGATCCTCGCGGTGAGCGGTGAACTCGATCGAACGCCGGGAGAAGAGCATTCTTTCCCGGCGCCCATTGGTTGGAGCTTTACTCAACACAACCCGTACGTCGGTGTTTACGAACATAACAAACGGAGCGTCTATCTAATGACACAGCGTCTCAAACGCCACCCGTTTCTGGCGTTGTTTGACGGCGCTGATCCTAATGCGACGACCGCCGACAGGTTACTGTCAACCGTGCCAACTCAGGCCTTGTTCTTCTTGAACGACCCGTTTGTTCACGCGAAGGCAGATAAGTGGGCCGATAGACTCATCGCGAACGAGGGCGATGAAAGAACTCGAATCGTATCGGCTTGGCGTCATGCCTTGGGGCGCCCACCAACGCAACGCGAGCAAGAAGAAGCCGCCGGGTTCCTGCGAGCCTACCGAACCGAATTGGCAAGGACTTCGAATGCCAACCTCGAATCGCGTGCCCTAGCGGCTTTCCTGCGAACGCTCATGGGTAGCAATGAATTCCTGCATGTGGATTAGATCGACAAACGTGAGAGAGTCGCCGTCGATTGGAATTGGAAGGACATGATGAGGTCGCATCAGAACATGAATCTCAGCCGCCGCGACGCCCTTCGCTCATTCGTCAGCGGATCGATCTTGTTTCCCGGAATCGTGTCGCAGTTGCTCGCCGACGACACGGGCCGCGCGGACCCGCTATCGCCACGGGCCACGCATTTTCCGCCCAGGGCCAAGTGTGTGATCTTCCTATTCATGAGCGGCGGCGTGTCGCACGTCGATTCGTGGGACGCCAAGCCCAAGCTCTTTACCGACGCGGGCAAAACCATTTCCGTGAACGAGTTTCAAGGTCGCAAGGGCGACTTCAAGATGTTCCTCACACGGCCGCGCTGGGAATTCGCGCCTCATGGCCGATGTGGGACTCAGGTAAGTTCGCTGTTTCCGCACTTGGCGAGATGTGTTGATGACCTGTGTCTGATTCGATCGATGGAGTCGGACCACACGAACCATTATGAGGCTACGCTCGGCATTCACACCGGCTCATTTACGTTTGCGCGACCGAGCATCGGGTCGTGGATTAGTTACGGCCTGGGAACCAAGAATCGAAATCTGCCGTCATTCGTGGTGATCGCGCCATTTTCCCCTTACGCGGGCGGCCAGGTTTGGGGAAGCGACTTTCTCCCGGGGTCGCACCAGGGGACGCTCGTCGTGCCGGGGCCCGAACCCGTAGCCAATATCCGGCGGCGCGTTCCCACCAATCAGCTTCAAGAACTCGAACTGAGTGCGTTGGCAAAGCTAAATCAGCGGCACTTAGAAGCCCGCGGAAACGACTCGATGCTGGCGTCTCGGATCAAGTCGTTCGAGACGGCGTTCGGCATGCAATCGGAAATGCCCGACGTGTTCGACTTGTCACGAGAAAGCGACGCGACGCTGAAACTCTACGGCCTCGATCGCGGCAGCACAAAGGGCTTCGCGTGGCAGTGCATCATGGCTCGGCGACTGGCCGAACGCGGCGTCCGCTTCATCGAACTCATTGACGTCGGTTCATCCAACAACTGGGACGCCCATGGCGACATGATGACCCATCTTCCGTTGGCCAAGAACGTCGATCAAGCCATTGCTGGTTTGCTGCGCGATTTGAAGCAGCGCGGAATGCTGGACGATACATTGGTGGTTTGGACGTCGGAATTCGGACGAACCCCCTTCAATGCGTCCGCTGATGCCAAGGGGCGCGAACACCATCACTGGGCGTTTTCCTCGTGGTTAGCCGGCGCCGGCGTCAAGCGAGGGTTGGCATATGGCGAAACGGATGAACACGGAATCCGCCCTGCGCGAAATGCGGTCCATGTCCATGATTTTCATGCGACGATCTTGCATTTGATGGGACTGGACCACACCCGACTCACATACCGCCACTCGGGTCGCGACTATCGACTGACCGACGTTCATGGCCGCGTCGTCAGCGAGATTCTGGCGTGACTCGCGACCCGTCGCCGGACTCGATAAGCCGGCGTGTGACGTCATGACGATAATCGAACATTAGTCTGAGTTTCCGGCGAACGATCCAGTGGCCGAACACCCGCCCAAGCCACCCCAGCGGAAGCGCATATTCGACCTCGTCGCGCAAGATTGTGCCGCCGCGGCCATTGTCGATGAAACGATGTCGATGATACCAGTAGGCGAAAGGCCCCGAATCTTGGATATCCGCAAACATGTTTGGGGGATCGAATTCGGTGTGAATGGCGATCCATCGAACTGGAATCGGGCCGACCCGGCCACGCAGGACCACCTTGCTTCCTGGTCGCAATGACCCTGACGATTCGGCGACACTCATGTTCTCCCATGGCGGAATGAGCAACGACAATGCCACGGGCGACTCGTGGAAACGAAAGACTACCTCTGGGGGTGCATTGATTTCGGATTCCTTGACGAAAACCTTCAACGCTCGCTCGCCATCGGTCAAGGGATCAACGTTTCGATTCAGTGGCTCGCTCAGATTCATAATGTTCCGCCCTCAGAAACCTTATCGACTGCGAATGGACGCCAGACCTCCGTCGACGCCGAGTACCTGCCCCGTGACCCAACTCTGTTCACGACTCAATAGCCATTCGATAGCCGATGCCACGTCGTTGGGATCCCCGATTCGGCCGAGAGCATGCAAGGCGGTGGATGCTTTCAGGGACGCGTCGTTCGAGGTGAGCCGAGATGTCATCGGAGTCTTCACCAGCCCCGATGCCACGCAGTTGACCCGAATACCGCGAGGAGCGTAGGTCGCCGCCGACGAGAGAGTCAGCCCGATGATGCCGGCTTTCGCTGCGGCGATCGCATCGTGATTAGCCAACCCAATTCGTGCCGCCGCCGACGACACCAGGACAATGGAGCCGCCCTCTTTGAAGATGCGGACTCCCGCTCGGACGACGGCGAACGATGACGTTAGATTGGTTGCGATGATCGACTGCCACTCGGCTTCTGAAGTCAACTGAGCCGGCTTGAGCAACAGGGAGCCGACACAGTTGGCGACACCATCGACTCGCCCCAATTGGCTAACGGCGGCATTGAAACAGGCTTCAACTTCGTCGAACCTCGTTGCGTCCGCACAATAGAAAACCGCGTTGATCTCGGCCGCCAGTTCCTGAAGACGGTTGCCATCACGGGCGACCAGCATGAGTTTAGCGCCGTGTCCGGCAAGACGTCGACTCAATGCCGAGCCTATGCCGCCCGTGGCCCCGAAAACCACATAAGACAGTCGAGAACTGTCGTCACGCTCATTCACTGCAACGCCCTCAAGCTGCTGACACCCGTTCCGGTAATGCGGGTCACGACGCATGGACTCCATACGCGGTGCCGTTTCCGTTCCAGCGAGTGATTAATAGCGGCAGGGTGAAGACTAATCCACAATTCGGTGGGAGCCTGACAAGTTCGATTTCTGACTAGGATTCACCGAATTGGTCGCGACCATGCTTCCCTAAACGGCGATCAAGATGACAACAGCAGTCAGAACGCAGTTGCCAAGGAGGTCATGTTCCGCTTGGCAGTCCGCTTGCGATCGCTCGTTGAATGGACTCTCGGACTCCGATGGGGCGAATGGCAAAGACGTCAAGTGCCGATCTATCTCTCACCACGGTGGGATTCTTGAGACCTTCGATCAAGTGACGTCCGACTTCGAATCGTTTAGGAGTCACCAAGGCAAGCCAGAGGCTCGACAAATAGGGTGTGAGGACTGGCACGGAAATGAGCCATCGCTTGAGACCTCGTTGTCGCGCGTATTCGCGAATGATTGCCCCATAGGTCACGGTATCCAGGCCGCCGATTTCGAAGACCCGACTTGGCCCTTGGGGAAGGTCGAGAGCCGCCAATAAATAGGCGAGAACATCGTCGATGGCAATTGGCTGCGTCGGTGTGGTCAACCACCGAGGGCAAAGCATGACTGGAAGCCGATCGGTTAGAGCCTTTACAAGATCGAACGAGGTACTCCCCGCGCCGATGACAATTGACGCCCGAAGCTCGATAATCTCGACACCTGACTCGCGCAGAATTCTCCCGACTTCATGGCGGCTGCGCAAATGAGGGGACAAGTTGGGATCCGTATCGTCACCGAGACCCCCGAGATATATGATGCGGCGAACACCGGCTGCAGAAGCGGAGCGAGCGAAATTCTCCGCGGCTTGTCGATCTTCTTTCTCAAAATCCTTACTCCCCGACATGAGATGAATGAGATAATAAGCCGTGTGGACCCCTTCCATCGCTTGATCGACGGACGCCGGTTCAAGAACGTCTCCGCGAACGACTTTGACATTGGGCGATAAGCGAAAATCCAGCGAGTTCGGGTTGCGGGCGATGCATCGGACGCCGAAAGCTCGGGTTGCAAGCAGAGGAACGAGCTGCCCCCCGATATAACCGGTGGCGCCAGTCACCAGAATCAGCGGCCGTTGTTCGTTTTCTGCGACTGCCATAAATTACCGTTCCCCATGAGGAAAATTGGCTCGTTGAGGAATCCTACAATTCACGGGAACTATGAATAGGTTGGAGTTGAATCATTGGGGTCGAGGTCGTGTCGTGCTGTTCATTCGCAAGCCATCGCCGGAAGTGATGCGAGCATTCCTGTTGGAACAGGCATCTCACAATTTCACCTACGCGGCGGTGGGTGGGACCCTAACGGATCCGCCGGCGCGGTATGCCCTCGACCATACTCGCGTTAAGCTCGGTGTCGGCGGAAAAGTCTTCGCCATCGCCAAGTCTGCCTTGCAGGGATGGCATCAGTTTCAACTCGGCTGGCTCGAGGCTTGGCCTCCGGACACAACGATCGTTAAAGGTCAGGCGATAGCCATCCTCGCGCGTTCGATTGGACTTTGGTGGCTAAACGCTTGCCGCATCGTTGCCGTGATCGATGACGATGGTCCAATTCGCCGTTTTGGTTTCGCCTATGGCACTCTACCGAAGCATGCCGGCAGCGGTGAAGAGCGATTTCTGATCGAGTGGGACACGAGCAACGGAGACGTTTGGTACGACATTCTCGCCTTTTCGCGACCCCGGCATTTCTTAGTAAAGCTCGGTTATCCGATCGTGCGACTGACCCAAAAGCGATTTGGCCGGCAGTCCGCCATCGCCATGCGGAACTTCGTCGCGGAAAGGTTCGGAAAAACAGATTTCGCCGACAAATAAGCCCCCGGATCCGCCGCCTTGAGTTGCCGATTCATCATCCTTTTGGTCCGATACTGAATAAATCGCGTTCTCCTGTTGGAGCGCCGAGGAGGCGATCACGTCGTTCCGTCGGACGCCTCCGCAAGCTGAGGAATCAAGTCGATTCCGACGCCCGTTGTATAATGGAAGGTGATCTTCCGGCTTGGCGAAGCCTCAGTCGGTTTCAAAGAATCCCGCCTGGAATGGGTCAAGGTGCTCGAGCGAGTACCGATCCACTTACCGTGAAATGTCAGTCGCGATACCTGTTGCCTTCCCCGACCACGGAGCGCCGACATGAGACGCTATCTTCGATTGACGTTGGTTCCCCTTTCCTTCGCTGCCGCTCTTTGTGGAACCTTGAATGGCGCTCCCGAACCAAAGGCAGTAAATCCGGCCGCTAAGCACTGGGCCTTCGCGGCGCCAAAACGGCCACCTCTCCCGGCTGTCAAGAACACGGCCTGGGCAGGCACGCCGATCGACCGGTTTATCCTGGCGAGAATCGAAGCCGAAGGGTTGAGGCCATCAACACAGGCGTCGAAGACAAGCCTGCTTCGGCGGGTCACTTTCGATCTTACCGGCCTGCCGCCGACGCCCGATGAAGTGACGGCCTTCTTGGCGGATGAATCACCAAACGCCTATGAGAAGGTCGTAGACCGTCTTCTTGCCTCACCACGGTTCGGCGAGCACCAAGCACGGTATTGGCTCGATGCGGCCCGTTTCGGCGACACTCACGGCTTGCATCTCGACAACTACCGTGAGATTTGGCCGTATCGCGACTGGGTCATCAGGGCTTTCAACGGCAACATGCCATTCGATCAGTTCGTTCTGAAACAGCTCGCTGGCGACTTGCTGAACGAGTCAACCGTCGACGATCAAGTCGCGACGGGTTTCCTGCGATGCCACGTGACGACCAGTGAAGGAGGCTCCATCGAAGAAGAAGTCTACGTGCGCAACGTCACGGACAACGTCGATACGATTGGGACTGTGTTCCTCGGACTGACGGTGGGCTGCTCTCGGTGTCACGATCACAAATTCGATCCGCTGACCATGAAGGACTACTACCAACTTTTCGCATTCTTCAACAGCATCGACGGAAGCCCTCTCGACGGAAATGCGGCAAAGCACGCGCCCGTTGCCCGAATCGGTTCAAAGGAGCAGCTCGCGGCCATTGAATCGCTCAACCGGCAAATCGACTCTCTTCAACAGAAGATCTCCACCACCTCACGAAAGATCTCGATCGAGGAGCCGGTTGGTTCAAAAGAACCGCCGAAACCAAAACGGGCCGAAATCGTTTGGGTCGACGACGCCCTGCCAACAAATTCTCGAGCCATCGTTGACGGTCGCGTCAATGCTGCTTGGAAATTCGTGGCCAAGCCCTCACCGGTCTTCAGCGGGGAGAAGTCGATTCAGCACTCATCGGACGGCCTGGGCCAAGTAGTCGTTGAGGGCATCAATCCGGCCTACAAGGTTGGCACGGGAGACACCTTGTTCGCCCACGTTTATCTTGATCCGCAGAATCTCCCAAAGGAGATCATGCTTCAATGGCACAGCACCGGCTGGCTGCATCGGGCCTATTGGGGCGACAATCGAATTGAATGGGGGCGTGACGGCTCGACCGAACGGCATCCGATGGGGAAGCTGCCGGAATCGGGGAAATGGGTTCGGCTTGAAGTTAAGGCGACCGATGTTGGTTTGAAGCCGGGCGCGGCCATCAGTGGCTTTGCCATGACGAGTTTTGGCGGCAACCTCCATTGGGACAAAGCCGGCATGGTCACGATGACGCCTCAAGGCGACCAGTCGTTTGAGACGCTCTCGGCTTGGCTTCAGTTTCTGAAATCGACCAAGAATGCCGGTTTGCCGAAGGCGATTCAAGACATCATCAAACTCGATGCCGCGAAGCGTTCCGCGGAACAATCGCATGCGATTCGAGACTACTTTGTAGAGCGGGTCTATGCGAAAACGCGACCGATTTTCGAGCCGATGCTTCGCGACCTAAAGGCTCTTGAACAGGAACGAAGTCGCTTGGAACAGGCGCTGCCGACTTCACTCGTGTTCAAAGAAAGAAAGGACCCCCGACCGGCCTATGTCCTCAAACGCGGAGAGTACGATCGACGCGCCGGACAAGTCGATCGTGCAACGCCGGCGTTTCTGCCTCCGCTGGCCGGCGATGCTCCGAAAAACCGATTGGGGCTGGCAACATGGCTCATCTCTGCCGAAAACCCACTCCTGGCACGAACCACGGTCAATCGACTCTGGCAACAGATTTTCGGGATTGGCTTTGTCAAGACCGCCGAAGATCTCGGAACGCAAGGCGAGACCCCGAGCCATCGTGAACTTCTGGATTGGCTGGCCGTCGAGTTTCGCGAATCGCAGTGGGATGTGAAGCGTTTATTGAAGCTGATCGTGACGTCCAACACCTATCGACAATCGTCGGTCGTCTCGGCGGATCGACTCGCCAAGGATCCGGCGAACCGGTTGTTGTCACGAGGTCCTCGTTTCCGGCTCGACGCGGAGATGGTTCGCGATCAGGCGTTGTTTGTCAGTGGGCTGCTGATTGAACAAGTTGGTGGACCGAGCGGAAAGCCGCCTCAGCCGACAGGGCTTTGGGAAGCCGTCGGCTACACAAGTAGCAACACTGCGAAATTCGTTGCGGATTCGGCACCCGAAAAGACTCATCGGCGAAGCCTATACACGTTTTGGAAACGGACGTCGGCACCGCCTCAAATGACGGCCCTGGACGCGCCGTCTCGCGAGTTTTGTGTGGTGCGCCGAGAGCGGACAAACACGCCGCTTCAAGCGCTGCTGCTCATGAACGAAACGCAGTTTGTCGAATGCTCCCGGGGCTTGGCGTCGAGGGCAATTCGATCCGATAGCGAATCTCCCCCGAATCGCATCAGGTTCATGTTTCTAGCTGCCGTTGGTCGAGAACCCGATGCCGCGGAGTTGGCCGAGTTACTGGCCGTTTATCGCGACCAGCGCACCGTATTCGCGAAAAATGAAAACGCTGCTCGCAAGCTTGCCGGAAACTCGACGGGCAAGACCGACACGCCGATACCCGTCGGTGATCGGGCTGCCTATACGATGACCGCGAATCTCATTCTCAACTTGGACGAAGTGTTGACCAAAGAGTGACAATTGTGGGGTTCATCCGATGAAACCGGTTAACGATCACATTGATGCGATGACCCGGCGACATTTTTTTGGGCGCTCGGCGATGGGGCTAGGCACAGCGGCGCTTGCTTCGCTCTTGGGTGCGAGGCCCGTCGAAGCCGGTGCCAAAACTCCCGATGCCAACGGGCTTCCCCATTTCGTACCGAAAGCCAAGCGAGCAATCTTCTTGTTCATGAATGGCGGGCCGTCGCAGATGGACATGTGGGACTACAAACCCGCGATGAAAGATTGGTTTGACAAAGACCTTCCCCCATCCATTCGAGGCGGGCAGCGACTGACAACGATGACGAGCGGTCAAACCCGATTTCCGATCGCGCCGTCGAAATATGCCTTCGCCCAGCACGGAAAGTGTGGTCGATGGGTAAGCGAACTCCTGCCGTGGACGGCGAAGATCGTCGATGATCTCGCTGTCATCAAGACGGTGCATACCGAAGCGATCAACCACGACCCGGCGGTGACCTATATCTGCACGGGTCATCAGTTGCCGGGGCGAGCCAGCCTTGGGGCGTGGCTCGGATACGGCCTCGGTTCCATGAACGAGAACTTGCCGGCCTTCGTCGTGATGACGCCGACATGGACCGGCCGAAGAGATGCCCAGGCGATCTACAATCGGCTCTGGGGCTCCGGCTTCCTGCCAAGTAAGCACCAGGGCGTCGCCTTGCGCTCGGTTGGCGACCCCGTGCTGTTCTTATCGAACCCCGAGGGCATTGACGCGGCAACGCGCCGCCGAATGCTTGATGGCTTGGCCGCACTTAATCAACGACACTTTGAACAGTTCGCCGATCCCGAGACACAAACGCGAATCGCGCAATACGAGATGGCTTTCCGCATGCAGACCAGTGTCCCGGAATTGATGGACACTTCGAAAGAAACCAAAGCGACGCTCGATCTCTATGGGCCAGACGTTCACAAGCCAGGCACATTTGCGGCGTCGTGTCTCTTGGCCCGACGCCTCGCGGAAAGGGGCGTTCGCTTCGTGCAGTTATTCCACCGCGGTTGGGACCAGCACTTCAACATTGCCGGTGATTTGCCGAATCAGTGCCGGGATGTCGATCAGGCCTGTTTCGCGCTGATTACGGACTTGAAGCGACGCGGCATGCTCGACGATACGCTGGTGATTTGGGGTGGTGAGTTTGGTCGAACCATCTACTGTCAGGGAGCACTGACTCGCGAGAATTATGGACGTGACCATCACCCGCGCTGCTTCACGATCTGGATGGCGGGTGGCGGTGTAAAAGCGGGTGTGATCCACGGAGAGACCGACGACTTCAGCTACAATGTCGTGCGTGACCCGGTCCATATCCACGATATGAATGCGACCATACTTCATTGCCTCGGCATTGATCATCGACGGCTGGCGGTCAAGTACCAGGGGCTTGACGTGCGCCTCACCGGAGTCGAAGAACAAAGCCCTGTCACGGAGATTCTGGCCTAATCACTCAGCCATCGACAGGTGAGTCGTCGGGATGCTCGAAACCGTCGCAGTCGGCACAAAGGAGAAACTGACACCTGCTGCAGCGCCCTTGACCTCGCAACTCGATCAGCATCCCGCCACACACAGGACACTCGGGAGTGGAGTACTTTGGAGTTTGGCAGCCCGAAGAATCGGAACGACCGTTAGAATTGGCACGCATGGACGAGCCCCTTCCGAAACATGAACAGTAGTGCGGGTGTGAACATATTACCACATCCCAATAATGCGCCAAGGCTGGTTGCGAGAAATGCTCACGGAATCGGTTTTTCATGTGCCAGACGAATTACGGGCCGGCAAAACCCGCATCAACGGAACGTCATGGTTCGTCATCCGCCGATGGCCGCGAAAACTACAGTAATTCTTCGATGGAATAGACCAATCGATCAATCACGGCATCGTCCGTCTTGGGGTTGAAAAAGACGGCCTTCCACCCGGGGAGTCGAATGCCATGAGGAGAATAGCCAGCGGACGTGGTGAAACTGAGGCGTGCATCGCGGGCCGGATCGAGTGTGGCGTCTCGCCGTTCGAAGAGTCGTCGAATCTCGGCGAAATAGCGATCGATCTTTTCGCGTGGTAATTGCCCGGATTCCACGCGATCGAAAATCTCCTTGGCGTTGCGTCCCTTGGGCAGCACCCACCAGACGACGCTGGGACCCGACGTCTCAAGATTCAGCACTTTGCAATACTCAAGTCGTTCAAGTCGATCCTTGAGCTTGCGGGCCAATTCCAGCGACCTTGCCACGAGCAACTGCCACCCGGTCAGGCCGAGACCGTACAGCGACGCCATGACGGTGTACGGTCCGAGTCCGGGTCGCGAGCACTCGAGCGTGAACAACGCCGGGTCACGCCGGGCATCGGCCTCGGCGAAATACGGAGTTTCATCCTTGGTGCGAAACAGGTATTTCAAATCCTCGCGCCGATTGACGACGAAAGCGCTCGATGGATAATGTCCCCACCCCATCTTGTGGAAGTCCATCGTCAACGAATCGGCATACCGTAAACCCGAAGCGTGACGCTGAGCAGAGTGGATTATCGGAAGCAAGTCTGTCGAGAATTCCAACGGATTCACCGCAGTATCGTACTCGCTGAGAAAGCACAAAACCCAACCGACCGCGGCATCAACGTGAAGTTGCGGCGCGGGAACGCTGAATTGGGCAGCCTTCTCGTCGATCAGCAAGCGAATCGCCCGCACATCATCGATACCGAACCCATCGGTCGTTCCAAAAGTCGCGACAACAAAGGCGACTCGCCGACCCGCCGAATACAACTCGTTTAGCTTCTCGGACAGAATGTCCATTCGCATGGCATAGGTACGATCGGTCGGGATGGAAATGAGATTGTCGGTACCCATTCCCATCCATCCGGCGATCGTCGAATTGCAATAGTGGGCCGCATCGGAGACGACGCCGACCACCGGTTGTCCTTGCAATCCGCGGCGCATGGCACCGGGCACGACCTTCTCAACACCGATTCGAGCGCCGTACATGTTTGAGATCGTGCCACCCATCGTGAACACGCCCCACGGCGATTCGGTGTGGTAAAAGATGAGATTCGCCAGAGCCGTGATCGCCTTCACCTCGAGTTCGTTGGAACGTTGGCTGTAGGTATCGACGCACAGATTCGGGTTTTTCAACAAGCAGGCCAACGCCCCGACAAGGGAGGCGTAATTGGCGGGGCCTTTGACGTTTTCCAGGTGCAGCGGCGATGACCAACCGTCGGTGCCCCAAAAGTAGGGAAAAATCGCGTCGCGTGCATCCTTGAGATTTCCGGGCAGAGTATGGATTTCCGGGTTGGCCTGGGCCGTGTCGTAATTGCGCGACATCAAATGGCCGGGTGGCAACGTCTCTTCCGCCTCCATCGCTGCGAGCAACTCCTCGAATATCTGAGTAACCTCACGTTTGTCGCAGGTGAAAAATGTCCGAACGACTTGGTCGTATTTGGCGCGATCCATGAATCTCCCGCTATCTCACTTCGAGTCGAATATCCTTGAACCGAACTTCCAAAGGTCCGCCGCTGTGGATTTGAAACGCGATGATTCCTCGTCGCGAAATACTGGAATCGTTGGCCCATTCGGCGCAGAGATGGCCATTGAGTTTCAGGCGAACCGTGGCTCCCATGGCCTCGATTTCGTATTCGTTCCAATCGTTGGGTCGAACGAATTTCTCGCCGCCCTCTTTGGCCAGAATGCCGCGACCATGTTCCTCGTAAAGTTTGCCCCACCAACCAGCGCCGATATCGGCCTGAGGGCCTTTCACGTCGCCATCGGGCAGGACCTCACTGCGAAACTGAATGCCGCTGTTTTCCTGGTTCGGCAACAGCTTGACCTTGAGCGTCAAACGGAAATCGCTGACCGCCATGGCGCTCTTCAGGAATTCATTTCGCTTGATTCCCTGAGAACGCCCCACGATCTCGCCACCTTCCACGGACCAGAGTTTCGGGTCACCGTCCCAGCCAATCAGATCCTTGCCGTTAAAGAGGTCCTTGGCATTCTCGGCAGTCGCCAGCATCGGCACCTGAATTGGGCTTTGTAGATAGGCAAAGAGAGACCGTACTTCGTGATCGCTCATGGGCTTCAACTGATCGTCGGGCATCATCGACGTGTTTGTGGCTTCATTATTCTCGACATCGGCTCGTGGCACGGCGAGGGTCTCCGTGGCGGTGACGACTGTAAGAGTCGTCGCGTTTTGCTCTTTCACGATGCCAGTGATGACTCGGCCATTTTTGAGCTCGATGCGTGTTGCGACGTATTCCTTTGGGATGACCGCACTGGGATCGAGAACGTTTTCGAGTAGGTAACCGATGTCGCCGCGGTTGGCGCCTGTGATGTCCGGTCCCACCTTGCCACCCGCGCCAAACAAGACGTGGCATTGTTGGCACGTCTTCGCGAATATCGCTCGTCCCAGATGAACGTCCGGGACTTTGCCAGGAGCCAAGATCTTCTGCCGATATTGCGTCATCATCTTCACTCGGTCGGCTGGAGTCGTTCGCACAATACCCCACACATCACCGATGCGCCGGTCGATCTCGGGGTCGCCCAGATTGCGCAACTGCCGGATTACTGCCGCGGATACTTCGGTGGGTGCGATTTGCTTGGAACCGACCGCCCTCAACAACTCTCGAGCATAAGTTGCCCTCGAAGCAAGCGTATCGACAGCTAGTCGCCGCTCGTCGCTATTGAGAGATGAATAGACCTTGAGAATCGCGTTGGGCGTCGTCGGGTCAGCGTAGCCGGCCAATCCGGAAATCGCCCGTGAACGCAATCCCGAATCGTTCAAGAGCCGAATGAGTAGAGGCGGCAATTTGGCATCCTTCGCATCGAGTAGTGAATTCAACGCATCGATACGGGAGGCTGAATCTGCTTTGGCATCCGCGACAATGGCCCGTAACGCCTCGAATGCAGAAAGATCACCGAAAATCAACGCGAGCTTTACAGCCGACGCACGAATTTCACCATCGGAAGAACGGGCAAGACGACCGAATACGCTGGGCCAATCTTTGGGCATGGCAACCTGCCGGCGGCCTCGCAAGCCTTCGCGAATTCCCGCGAGGATGGTTCGTTGCGCGTCAACCGTTTCAGATGCCGACAAGAACCGAATCAATGCGGACGTTGCCTCTTCGGTACCCAGATCGGCAACGCGACGAACCATGAATGGCAGAATCTGCGGCATTCGCGCGGAACCGGCCAACGCCAACGCCCTCTCGACATCCGTAACGGCCAATGGTTCGGCGGCGTACCAATAGAGAAGCGGCAGATTCTGATCGCTGCCGTCCTCACCGTGACCGAGTAGTGCCTCGATGGTCGGCCACCGAGTTTGAGGCATTACCCGTTGAAGTCCTCCAGCAATCGCCAGCCGAACCACGGGCGATGGATCGGATTTTGCCAATGACGTGATTCGATCCCGAAGAACGACCTCGATCTTGGTGTCCTCCAATATCATCCGAGCCGTCCACGCTCGAACGTGTGGCGACGCCGATTCAAGAAGACGCGAAGCCCGAACAGCGGAAAACCCACCCGTTACGGTCAGCGCCCACAATCCGCGCAACTTCCGCGTGTCGGAGTCGTGTTCCAAAGCAATCTTGAACAGTGCCTCGTGGACCAACGTCATGTCGGCGCCGGCGGCGGCGCGCTCCTGTAAGATCCGACGCCCGTGGCGAACGAACCAGTCGTTCGCATGCAGTTGATAGCGAACCAAATCATCGTTACTGCAGCGATCAAGATCGACCGTGACGGGTTTCGTTCCTCGGTAACTGATCTTGTACATGCGGCCGTTGGTACGATCCCATATCTCCGGCTCGTTGCGATGACACGCTTGTTTGTCATACCAGTCGATGAGGAAGACATTGCCGTCCGGGCCGTATTTCAGATTGATGAACCGAGCCCACTCGTCATTGGCCAGCAGGAAATCCTTGCCATGACCGGCAAGGTAGCCGCTGCCGGATGACCTCGGGACATCGACATTGATACGCCGGCCGTGAATGTTCCCCATGAACAACTGATCGCGATACTCCGCGGGCCAACTGCCTCCGAGATAAGCCATCAACCCGCAATGGGCATGACCGCCACCAGCGGAATCAGAGCGGTTATTGCCGCCATGCGGGGTCGGGCCGAGATAGTGCCGGTGATCGGCGATCGTCTGAATGTCAGCGTAGGTATAGGGGTTGAAATGCTGCCCCGCCTGGCGATGGTAACGGCCACCCGAAACGATATGGAAGCAATGAGGAATTACGCATGCTTCGACGAACGCTTGACCGTGATCGTTGAAGTCAAGGCCCCACGGGTTGCTCGTGCCGTGGGCAAAAACCTCGAAATGATGCCGCGTCGGATGATAGCGCCAAATGCCCGCATTGATCGGAACTCTTTGGGCGTCTGGTGTGCCGGGCCTGCCGACACGCGAATGCGTGAACACGCCATGGCAACCATAGAGCCAGCCATCAGGCCCCCAAGTGAATGCGTTCAGCGTCTCGTGGGTATCTTGCCAGCCCCAGCCGTCAAGCAGGATCTTTGGCGGGCCCGCAGGCCGATCAGTCTTGCAATCGCGCGGCACGAACAATAGGTAAGGTGCAGCCCCAATCCAAACACCGCCGAACCCAACTTCGATGCCGCTGACGAGGTTGAGACCCTCGATGAATACGGTTTTCTTGTCGAACTTCCCGTCGCCGTCTGAGTCTTCGAAAATCAGAATCCGGTCACCTTTCTTGCGTTCACCCTCCGGGAGTAACGGGCCGGGGTGAGGAAGCCGTCGCGGATAAACAAACGCCTCGACCACCCACAAGCGGCCGCGATCATCGAAGCAAAAGGCAATGGGCTGATGAAGATCCGGTTCGCCCGCGAACAACGTCACCGAAAACCCCTCCGGCACCGTCATGGCCGCTGCGGCCTTCTCCGGCGGCAACCCCGAATGGCGAAACGAATCGGGTGGCGACGGAGGATCTCGACGCATCGCGGCCGGGATGTTCGGCGCCGAGGCGTGAAAGCGGAAGTCGTCGAAATTCACATGGCCCCACCCCCCGGAGTTTCGATCGACGATCCGAACTTGAATCTTCTTGCCGACATGCTTGCGAAGATCGACCGCGACTCGCCGCAGGTCCTCTTCGTTCAGCCCGCTTATGCGAAAGATCGTCTCGTTGCGAGGTAACAAGACCACTTCAACGTAAGTCGTCGCGTGCGATCCCCCGCCAATCAAAAACGTTGCCCAAGGATGGGTCACGGTGAACGGCACCGACGTTAGCGTTCCTTGCGGCTTGTCGGCGAGTCTTTCAAATCCGCCAACCCAATACTGCCCCTGATGCCGGCTGTACATGTCGGCTCGTCGAGCATGAACTGTGTCGCCCTTGACTGGCTGGCCCGCGAACGCCGCCCCTTCGACAACCCAGTCCTTCAAGGTTCCGGTTTCGAAATCGAGATTGAGCGATACCCCATCGTCACCCTTGGGCAACACTCCTTCCGGTGGGGTTGGATCGGCGCCGAGAACAATCGCGGCAAGGAGCAGGAGAGTGTTCATGCTTTGGCCCGTGGTTGAAATCGAAACGGCCACAAGTCGGAAGGACGATTACCGCACCACCCACTTCGAGTATTGCACGTTATCGCTGCCGTGCCGATACCGGCAAGGGGCGACCCTTATTTCGCCGCGGGATTCCGTTTCGGCATTTGGGCCGAAACAGCCTTTCGCCATTCATGCAACCGTTGAGTCATTTCGGTCGATCGTGCCATTTCCTGCTTGGCCAAGTCAGTGGTTTCCGATGGATCGCTCGCCAGATTGTACAACTCAACGCGATGATCCTCGAAGAACTCAATGAGCTTCCAATCGCGTCGGCGAATCGCGCCATATGGGGTTGCGCCACCCGGATGGTAATGAGGATAGTGCCAGTAGATTTCGTTGCGCGCCAATCGCGACTCCGGATCTCGCAGCAAAGGCGCCAAGCTCATGCCGTCCACTGTCCCTGTCATTTGCCCTCCGGTCAGTTCGACAATCGTTGGAAAGAAATCGACTGTGATGACAGGTTCCGCACAGGTCTTCCCTTTCACGGAATGGCAAGGCGCTTTCACAATGAGCGGTACGCGAACGCCTCCTTCGTAGGCCGAGCCTTTCCCAGCTCGCAGGTTCAGATTGTAGGTCGTGTCACGCAGGCGCAACCCGCCATTGTCCGAAGTGAAAATCACGATTGTTTGGTCGTCGATCTTGAGTTCGGTCAGTTTGGCAAGGATCCTGCCCACTGCTTCGTCGAGGCTGAAGATCATCGCGGCGTAAACCGGATTCACTTGTTTCTGGCCTGGCTTGATCTTCGCTTTGAATTTCTCGATGAGTTCTCGCTTCGCTTGCAACGGCGTGTGGACAGCGTAATGCGGGAGGTAGAGGAAGAACGGTTTCTCGCGGTTGGCTTCAATGAACTTGCATGCCTCAATCGCTTCGCGATCGGTCAGGTACTCGTCCTTGGGCCCTTCGGAAAGAGTTGGAATCTTGTAGGGGCTGAAGTAGCTCGGAGGCTGCCCGCGTTCGGTACCCGCTAGGGCGAAATCAAATCCATGCGCGTCGGCGTAGCCTTGCTGCTTATTGCCCAAATGCCACTTGCCGATGTGCCCGGTGACGAAGCCCGATTCCTTGAGGGCGGTCGCAATCGTTCTCTCTCGCCTCGGCAGATACATCGTCCAATCGGGAACCGCAAGCTTGGCATCTTTGCGAACGTGACCGGGAATCCAGTCCGTGATATGAAGCCGCGCTGGGTACTTTCCCGTCAAGAAGGCGGCTCGCGTCGGCGAACAAACCGTACAAGCGGAATAAGCCTGAGTAAAACGCACACCTTCGCGCGCGAGCCGGTCGATATTCGGAGTCTCGTAGAACTCGCTGCCACAACAGCCCAGATCAGTTGCCCCCAAATCGTCGATGAGAAAGAAAATGACATTGGGAGGTCGCTCGGCCGCGGAGGCGGGCAACGAACAAATCGCGAGGGCCGCCGCGACAACACCTGTCGAGAACTTCATGACGAACTTTCCTTGGGTTGATTCCAATCTCAGGCCGGAACAATCGTCGCGATTCGGATCGCTTGTACCGGGCAGACGATCACGCACGCATCACACACGATACAGTCGGCGGGGCGCGGCAACCACGGTAGCGAGCCGGCCATCGCCAGGCAATTCGTCGGGCAAATGGAAACGCAGTCGCCGCAACCCGTGCAGCGAGACTCATTCACCTCCGGCAGTTCACGCATCGTCGCCGTCCTCCATGGAACGCGCCCATTGACTCATGTCACGGCCGCTCAACAGCGCAATGACGGCATTCATGCACTGTTCGACGACTGAGCCGAGCCACTGTCGCGACACGGGCGGAGCGACCACAAAGGTGGTGCCCAAATCGTATGCCAATTCGGAGACACGGGTATCCCCGGAATCGTTGACGACGACCACGGGCACATCGGGTAGCTCTCTCGTGACCTCGCCAACCAGCGACATTTCACGAACCAGGTCGCGACCGAGCTTCACCACCAGGACCGATGGCCCACCACGACGCAGGAGATTAAAACACGCGGGATGCTGGCGCGATTCGCGAACCAGCCACCGATGTCGTTCGGTGATTTCGCCCAAGTGGCGAGCCAGTAAGCCGTCTGTTTCGAAGACCACCACTTGAGGATGATGCATGGTGCCTACTCGTCGCGAACGCCAAGCGTCTTCATGCGGCTGAGCAATCCCAAACGCGGAATGCCGAGCATTTCGGCTGCCTTAGTCTTGTTGCCCTTGCAGGCACGTAGCGCCCTGAGCACCAACTTCGATTCAATCTGTCGCAGAACGGTATTCAAGTCGAGGGCCGGCGAAGCGGTCCTTGGAATCTCGGGGGCCTCGACGGACCGACGAACATGTTGCGGAATGTGGGCGACTTCAATCTTCGCCCCCGACGCGGCACGAACGAGGCTCGCCGCGACTTCCTCCAATTCGCGGTAGTTCCCGGGCCAAGTGTAGCGGGCGAGGATCTCCACAATTTCGGGACCCAAGACCGATGGTTGCCCCGCGACACCATGCCGCTCGATGGCGGCGCTCAACAGCCTGGGCAGTTCGGCAACCCGCGACCGAAGCGGCTGAAGGAGAATTCGCTGTATCGAGAGTCGATAGAACAGGCTCGGCAACAGCCGCCCCGCGGTCAGTTCATCACCTGGGTCCTTGCTTGAACCGGCGATGACTCGCGGGCCGTTGGGTGGCCGGTCGGCCAGAAACTCGGCAAGCATCTCTTGCAATTCTCGCGGAAGTCGGGCCGGTTCCCGAACGTAGATCGTTCCGACTCGTTCGGGCCGCCCTAGCCCGTGTTCACCAAAGAGCAACTCGGCGGCTGCCTCGAATGGAAGCCGAGGCACATCGACCGTGACGTATGGCTGTTCCGAAGTCACACCGCAATAGTGAATGACCCGCGAGACGAATCTCTTGCCCGTGCCGGGTTCGCCTTCGAGCCAGACAGGCTCGCGTAGCTGGCCAGCGAGACGAACTTGCTCCAACATTCGTTGGACCGTGAGATCATCACCTTGAAGACGATCCATGGAATATGTTGCCCGCGATCGAAATCGCAAGGCATTGAGCGCCTCGGGCAGACTTCGCTCGTTACTGGCTGGCTTGGATCCAACGACGCGAATCTGACCCACGATTCCCAGTAGCCCATCAACGGCGAAATAGGGCTGAAAAAAAATGTCCCACCATGGCGGGCCAACGCGGGCACCGGGCACCGGACGCCGAATCCGCGACGGGATCCCTCTCATCACGTCACGCGGGGGGCACAGCGTCCAGGCAATCGGATCCAAGTCGGGTGATCGGCGACGTGTGCATCGCAACCCAATTACATCGTCGGCGCTTCTTTTGGCGGTGGATTCCCAAGCGGAATTGACGAAGCGAATTCGGCGTGCCCGATTCAGGACAAACACCGGATCGGATGCCCGCCGAAACAGAAGCGGCCAGCCAGGGCGCGACTCGCCAGGCGGCGGTTTTTTCATCGGACTGACTTAGAGTAGTGAATGAACAACGTACAACACGATGGCGATCATGCCCAGGAACCCAACCATGCGTGACCCCCAGCGCCAGGCCTCGTGCAGAATATCCTTCCAATGGTCGTACCGAGTGGCGCTGTAGACGATGCTGACAACCACCAGGAGTACGGGAAGATCCCAATAGATGCTGACCGCGAAGGGAAGCGTCATGTTGTCACGACCTCGCTCGAATCCGCATTCTCGGCATCCAGTTCATCGGAGCGCCGGAATGCCGGCCCCGCCACCGCATCATAGATCACGAGGATATTCAAGACACCCGCGATGACCGTGTAGACCCAACCGAGATCCCATCGCTTGTCGCCCTCACGCTGAAGGGTGTTCAATTCATCTTCCATCGGTGCCCGCATCCAACCCTTGAGCGGATACGGTGGCTGTTGAAACTCGTCATAGTTGGTGTACTGGTAGATCGCGGGCCACACGGCGATACCTAGCCAGAACTGACCGACGAAATGCAGCCGCTCGTATAGATCATCAAACGGCCGGCCGAGCTTCCCGCCTTTGCCAATACCCGGCTGCGTTCGAGGCAAGTAGACGTTTCTGAAACTGCCCAAGTACATCCCGTAAAAGAAGAGAGTGTAAAGGCTGAGCATGAACAGCAACCCCTTCCCGACTCGGCCCTGGTACATCTGGCCCAAGCCCGGAATGAGGTAGCTCAAAATACCCGCCAACACGTCGTAACGTTCCGGGTGATTCGGCACATGTTGATGCATACGCAAGAAGCCTGCTCGTTAGTGGGAACCTACTATGTTGTTCTACCAGGGCCACGGGATCGAGTCCACGCCGCCGTAATGAAGAACCACGCCCCAGGCTGCCGCCCCAATAATCATGAGGAGCCCACACCAGCCCAAAAAGTCCTTGCCGGTCTCACTCGCAAGCCATCGTCCCGGCGGGCCAAAGGCGCAAAGGAAATACTCTAGCATCCAATTGAATAAGACGACCGGCCAGAGAAGGAACGGGACACGATCTCGAGGATACTGATCCGGGGCATAGACGCTATGGGATGCCGGCGGCGATTGCGGACCCGCGGCGGGAACCTCAACGGCGACGTAATTCGCGTTTGGCATCGGCGCGGCCGCCACAGGTTCCGGCGGTGGTATCGGCGACAGGCGAAGCGCCGCCGTCGGTGGCGGCGGTTGATACTGCGGGGCAGCCGGCGGTCCCAGGGGCGCTGGAGGAACCGGAGGCGGCGTCCCTTCGATTCCTGGCGGCAGCATGGTGACGAATGCCGGCGCTCCGGTATTTGGCGGCAGTGATACGCTCCACGACAAATCGCCCGGCGTGGCCGCGAGCTGCCGGGGCAACGTCGGCGGCATCGGGCGCGGGGGTACGGGAGGCCGGCTCGGATGGGCCCGAGGCGTTGCCGGCCGTGGCGCCGCTGGAGGTGGCGCTTCCAAGGGCGGCGGTTCGGATATCCGCGCCTCGACAGCCGGCGGAAGAGGTTCGGTCAGAGTGATCGTCGTGAAGTGTGCGTGGTTCGTCGACGGAACAACCGGGGCCGGAGCTATCACTTGTGGCGCCGGCCGCGGAGGCGACGCCATCGCTACCGCAGGCGCCGCGACATGGGCGGCAGGTGGAGGCGCCGTTGCGGGTGCCGGAGCATCCGCATCGACATCGTTCAGTGGTAACGACAACATCCGCTGTAATAGCGCGTCCAACTCATCGAGCTGTTGACGCGTTGAAGGATTCGCGGACATGACACCTCCGTGTGCGGGACACTGAGTCAACAAGACGGTATCCTACCACAAATGTCCGTTCGGTTTTACACCAGTTCTGCGCTTGGCCTCGGCATGTCATCGATCGAGGGTGCCGAAGCCCACCATCTTGCCACGGTCTGCCGATTCCGCCCCGGGGACCAAGTCACCCTATTCAACGGCGATGGCCAGGAATACCAAGCCACCATTACCGACGTCAATCGCCGGATGGTGACGCTGAACATCACCGCGGTCGATAAACCCTGTCGGGAATTACATTTCCAACTCGAAGTTGCCGCGCCGATTCCCAAAGGCGATCGCGGCGACTTTCTCATCGAAAAGCTGACCGAGATCGGCGCTACGACGTTTGTCCCACTACGAACCGAGCGCAGCGTCATTCACCCGAAGAGCGACCGCCCCGACCGCTGGACTCGAGCCGTCATCGAAGCGAGTAAACAATGCGGGCGAAATCGACTCTTGACCATTGAGCCGATTCAAGATTGGACGACCTATTGCCGGTCGCGATCCGCCTCAGCGGTGAAATGGCTCGGACACCCGCACGGCTCACCCATGTCGGGATGTCACGCGGCCACACAGACCTGCGTTGCCGTTGGGCCGGAAGGCGGTTTGACGGCCGAAGAGATCGACCTCGCTGTGCGCCAGGGCTGGAGGCTCGTGAGCCTTGGGCCGCGAATCCTCCGTATCGAAACGGCGGCGCTCGCCATGGCCACGTTCCTTAGCCTTTGTCCGACAATCGCCTGAATTATGTCTTGACTTCGTATTGTTCGGCCAACGCTCTCAAGGCGTCGCGAAACTCGCGGGCTGTCTGAAATCGCTTATCTCGGTCGCGCTCAACACCTCGCTCCAAGACTCGGCAGATCGGTGCGGGGAGGTCTGGTTTGACTTCGTTAGGTTGACGCGGCGGAAGATTCATGTGACGACGCAGAGTCTCTTCAGAAGACGCGGCTCGTTCCCACGGCAACGCGAATGTGAACACTTCAAATGCGGTTACCCCCAACGCGAACAGATCGACGCGATGATCCGTCGCCTGGCGCTTGATTAGCTCCGGCGGCAGATAGTCCGCCGTCCCGGTTCGGTTGCCAGGCCGGCAGAATTCGGGACGGTACGGAATCGTGAGACCGAAGTCGATGAGCTTCAACACGCCTTCTTTATTAATCATCACATTGCGCGGGCACAAATCACGATGCAGGAATCGCTGATTGTGAATGTACTCCAAGGCTTCGCAGAGTTGGATGAGGTAGTTGAAGCGATTGGCGATCAACTGCGGATTGCGCGTCTCGACCAGGAAATTCAAGCCAAGGCCATCGATCCACTCCATGACGAGATACGGCTCGCCTTTTGTCGACACGCCGTGTTCAAATGTCTGCACGATGTTGGGGTGGCGCAGCATCATGCACACTTCGCCTTCGGAGGGTTTGTTCGCTCCCTTGAATCGCCCCTCGAAAACGGCGGTTTTTTCCTTATCGAGCAGCTTCAAGCATACGGTTCGACCAAGCTCTCGATCAAACGCTTGGAAAACCTTCGACATGCTCCCCTGCCCAGTTCGGCCGCGCATGTCGAATCGTTTGGCAATGTCCACGACCTTGAGGCGTTTCTTCCGAACGCCCCCGGGGCCTTTGCTGCCGCCGAACATCTTCTTGATCGAGTCCAACAATCCCACGGGCCACACTCCCGGCGATCTTAATGCTCACAGTAGTCGATAATGCGGGCGACCTCTGTCCGCAGATCCTTGCGATGGACGATTCGGTCGATGAAGCCATGCTTCAGCAGGAACTCGCTCGTTTGAAAACCATCGGGCAATTCGAGCCGAATCGTGTTGCGGATGGTTCGTTCGCCGGCGAATCCGATCATGGCGCCAGGCTCGGCCAATGTCAGATCCCCTTGCAGAGCAAAGCTCGCCGCGACCCCCCCCATGGTTGGATCGGTCAGGATCGAGACATAAAGGCCACCTGCCTTATCATACCTCCCAATCGCCGCGGATACCTTGGCCATTTGCATCAACGACAAGATCCCTTCTTGCATTCGTGCCCCGCCGCCGGAGCCGCTGACGATGATGAGCGGCTGAGCCAATCGCGTCGCTTCTTCAATGGCGCGGGTCAACTTTTCACCCACGACCGAGCCCATGCTGCCGGCCATGAATGTGAAATCCGTGACCGCGAAAACCACCGACCGACCGCGAACATATCCCTTGCCCACAATCGCTGCGTCGGCCAAGCCCGTCTTCGCTTGCGTCGTTTTCAGTCGCTTTGCGTAAGGAACGTTATCGACGAAACCGAGCGGATCACACGGACGCAGTTCGGTGAACCACTCCTCAAAACTATCGGGGTCCAATAACTGGTTGATCCGCTCCCTCGCGGGAACCTTCAGATGGAAATTGCATTGAGAGCAGACATTGAGACGTTCTTCAACCTCTTTGCGAAAGAGCGCCTCTTTGCACTTTGGGCACTGAACCCAAAGGCCCTCGGGAATGCCGCGCTTTGGTCGCCCGTTGTCGGTCATGGTCGCCGCACCTGGGCCGGATTAGGCATCATCGATCACGTCGAGGGACTTAAACTTCCGCTCCTCGACATACTTTAGAAAGGCGCCACCGCCAGTGGAAACGTGAGACATCGAATCGACCATCCCGAATTTCTCAACGGCTTCCGCTGTCTCGCCGCCACCGACAACCGTGGTGGCCCCGGCTGGTTTTCGCCCTGCCATCGCCTGAGCAATGGCCCGCGTCCCCCGATCGAACGGCGGCTTCTCGAACCAACCCACTGGCCCGTTCCAGATAACCGTCGCGGCTTCGGCAATGAAACGCGAGTAGGCCTCGATCGTTTTTGGGCCAATATCAACCCCCGCGAAATCGGCCGGCACCGCCCCTTCCACAACCAGAGTCCGGCCCAGGTCGTCCTTATGGGCGACCAAATTGTCGATCGGAAGGACGATCTTCTTTCCCACCAATGGCACGAGTTTTCGAGCTTCGTCGAGGTCCTTCTCATCGATAGACATCGCACCTACGTCTACACCTTGAGCCTTCAGGAACGTGTAGGTCATCTTGCCGCCGATCAACAGCCGATCGACCTTATCGAGGAGAACTTCGATAAACTTGATCTTGTCCGATACCTTGGCGCCGCCCATCACCGCGAGCATCGGGCGTTGAGATGATGCCAAGAGGTTATCGATAATGTGCAACTCTTTCTCGACCAAAAACCCAATAACGCGCGGCTTGCCCTTCATAGCCTTCGGCAGAGCGAGAACCGAAACGTCTTTGTTTTGCAACGTGCCAAAAGCGTCGTTGACGTAGAAGTCGCCCAGTGAGGCAAGCTCGTCAGCGAAGGCAGCCATGGCTTCTTCGTGAGCCCTTTTCGCATCCTCGGTCGCGTCTTTGATCGGCTGCTCACGCGGATCGAACCGCACGTTTTCCAGCAACAGGATTTCGCCCGGCTTGAGGGCGCCGGCCTTGGCGCGGGCATCCGGTCCACAAACATCATCGGCCTTGGCCACCGGTTGTTTCAAATACTGGCTCAATCGCTCCGCGACATGATTCATTTGATACGGGGCATTCTTCGCGGGATCGGCTCCCGGCTTGGGCCGGCCGAGGTGACTCATGACAATCAGCGACGCCTTCGACGCGACAAGGTGCTTGAGCGTGTCGAGAGAGGCCCGTATCCGCCGATCGTTACGAATCTCTCCGGTCTCGTCGTCGACCCCAACGTTCAGATCGAGCCGGACCAAGCCTCGCTTGCCACTCAAGTCGCTTGAAAGATCACGAATCGTCTTCTTCGCCATGGTTCGTGATTCCCCTGTCAGGATTTGGCAATCATGTGCTTCAGCAGATCGACGCAACGATTGGAGTACCCCCACTCGTTGTCGTACCAGCTAACCAACTTGAAGAACCGATCGTTCAATCCGATGCCGGACCCGGCGTCGAAGATGCTCGAGTGCGAATCGTGGATGAAGTCTGATGACACAACCTCATCGTCGGTGTATGCGAGATACCCTTTCAAATAAATCTCACTGGCACGCTTCATCGCGTCGCAGATTTCCTTGTAGGTTGTGGATTTCACGGTACGTACCGTGAGATCGACGACAGACACCGTTGCCGTCGGCACCCGGAATGCCATGCCGGTCAGCTTCTCCTTGAGCCGGTATTTGGGATCGAAGAGCAAGCTGATTGCCTTCGCCGCACCGGTCGAGGAGGGGATGATGTTAATGGCCGCAGCCCGGCCGCCCTTCCAGTCTTTTTTCGAAGGCCCATCCACGGTCTTTTGTGTCGCCGTGTAACTGTGGACCGTCGTCATCAGCGCTTCATCGATACCAAACCCCTCTTTGAGAAGTACGTGGACCAACGGAGCGAGACAGTTGGTCGTACAACTCGCGTTCGAGATGATGTGGTGCTTGGCTGCGTCGTAATTCTCGTGATTGACGCCCATGACAACTGTCAGGTCCTCATTCTTCGCCGGAGCGGAGATGATGACCTTTTTCGCGCCTGCGGCGATGTGCCCGTAGGCCGTCTTGTTCGGATCCAGCGGTTTCCCTTTGACTTCCTTGGCGCATTCGGTGAACAAACCGGTTGATTCAATGACATACTCGACGCCCAGTTGCCGCCACGGCAGCGAAGCCGGACCATCCTTGACGGCCAGACACTTGATCTCATGTCCAGGATGGTCCGCAGCGTCAAACTTCGTCTTGATAACGAGAATGTCGTCCTCGGGAGCAACGTGGTCCTTGGGGTCCTTGCCCTCATTAGCCTTGGCGGCGCGGGCAATCGCGTCGGGCGACGCTTTGCTGGTGACTTCACCTTGGAACGGGCCTTGAATTGAGTCGCGTCGAAGCAGATAAGCGAGATTGTCGGCCGGGACAAGATCGTTGATCGCAACGACCTCAAGAGTATTTCCGAGTAAGCCCTGTTCGACAATCGCCCGAAACACCAAACGCCCGATCCGCCCGAAACCGTTAATCCCGACTTTCACCGCCATTGAAGTTACCTCGTTGAGATTGTTGCAAGGGCTGAGCATTGGCCGGCGACGCACCGTTCCCTACCGTAGCCTTACATTATGGTATCGCCGGTGAAGGTCGAGAGGGATCAGCAGTTAACCAATGTTAGTCTAACGAGGATGAAACCATGAATCGAACGGTACGGGTAGCGGTGACGGGCGCGGCTGGGCAAGTGGCTTATTCAATGCTGGGGCGCCTCGCGTCCGGCGAGGTATTTGGACCGGACACCAAGGTAATCTTACAACTCTTGGAAATCACGCCGGCTCTGGGCGCCCTCGAAGGCGTCGCGATGGAACTCGAAGACGGGGGTTATCCCACCCTGGGTGGGCTGGTATTGACGGACGACCCAAACAAGGCATTTGCGGGGTGCAACTATGCTCTGCTCGTCGGTGCCTTCCCCCGGAAACAGGGGATGGAGCGTAAGGACCTGCTGGCAAGAAACGCCGAGATTTTTCAGGTTCAAGGCAAGGCATTGGCGGCCAACGCAGCATCGGATGTTCGAATCTTGGTCGTGGGGAATCCCTGCAACACGAATTGCCTGATCGCATATCGAAACGGCCAGTCGATCCCCGCGGAACGCTGGAGCGCCATGACCCGGCTCGATCACAATCGGGCGAGGTCGGCGCTGGCGAAGAAGGCGGGCGTCGGATGCGAAGCTGTCACCCGCGTCACCATTTGGGGCAACCACAGCAACACGCAATACCCGGATTTCACGAACGCCAAGATCAACGGCATGCCCGCGACGGACGTAATCAACGATCGCGAATGGCTTGAAAAGACTTTCGTCCCGATGGTGCAGACTCGTGGCGCGGCCGTCATCAAGGCTCGCGGGCAAAGCTCGGCCATGTCGGCAGCCAATGGAGCGATCGATCACGTCAAGAGTTGGTTGCAAGCCTCGCCCGCCAACGACTGGGTCAGCTCGGCGATGATCTCGAACGGCGAGTATGCAGTGCCCCGCGGATTGGTCTTCGGCTACCCGTGTCGCGGGGACGGTAAGGGCTACTTGGCGATTGTCCCCGGACTCGCGCTCGACGACTTCGGGCAGGAGCGTTTCAAGATTACCCTGAAAGAGCTTGAGGAAGAGCGCGACGCAGTCAAGGAATTGTTGCCGTCGTAGCCCTCAGACCTGCCGATCCACAACGAAAAAACGCCGCCGGGCCTCATAAAGCGACCCGGCGGCGTTCTCGTTTTTTCAGCGACCGATTAGACGAGGTCGGTGATCCACTTGGCCTTCTCGCCGGCAATCGGGAACGGCCGGCCCAGATTGTCGCGGATCGAGGCATTCTTTTCGGGCGTCGGGTCAATACCGAGGCCTTGGTAGATCGTGGCGAAGAGACTATCGATGGTAACCGGCTTGTCGGCCACGGCTTCACCACCGGCATCGGTAGCGCCATAGGCGATGCCGCCCTTGATGTTGCCACCGCCCAGGACGACCGACCACGCTCGCGGATAATGGTCGCGTCCGGCGTTCTGATTAATTCGCGGGGTACGGCCGAACTCGCCCATCCACACAATGACGGTGTTCTTCAACAGACCGCTTTCGTTCAGATCTTCAACCAAAGCACCCATGCCCTGATCGAGCACCGGCAGTCGTTGGTTGGAAAGGATCGGGAAGATGCCGTTGTGGTTGTCCCAGCCACCCAAATCGACTTCGACGCAAACGGCGCCGGCCTCGACAAGGTTGCGGGCCAACAGACAGCCACGGCCGAAGCCGTTGGCACCATACTTGGCAATCTTCGACTGATCTTTCGCGCCAAACTGGAATACTTCACGCCGTTTGGAGACGGTCAGGCTGAAAGCCTTGGTGTAGATCTCGTTGTGGGCCTTCGTGGCATCGGCTCCAACACCGGTCTTGAGGCTACCTTCGAATCCGGCCGCCTTGCCTTCGCCCATCAGAAATCGCTGGCGACGGAGCAAGCGATCGTCGCCAACGCCCGCGGGAGCCGCGATGTTTTCGGGCAACGTCCCCGGATTCTGAACGCCGAACGGAGCGTAGGTCATGCCAAGGAAGCCCGGGCCAACGCGACCGCCGCCACCGACGGAAATGAACGATGGAAGATCGAGATCCTTCGGGCTGAGAATTCGGCTGACGACCGAGCCGATGTTGGGATAGTTCACGACCGGGCTTGGGGTGCGGCCAGTGAGCATCAGCGTTGTGCCACGATTGTGGTCGCCTTCGCTGGTGGTCAGCGAGCGGACGATCGACAGATGCTTGAATTGCTTGGCAACCGTCGGCAAGTGTTGACTAATTTGAACACCGCTGGCAGCCGTCGAAATCGGCTTGAACTCACCGCCATTGGCATGACCAGGCTTGAGATCCCACAGATCGATGGTGCTGGGACCGCCACTCATCCAGAGGATAATGAGGCTCTTGTGCTCTTTCTTCATGGCCGGGGCAGCAGCTCGCAACTTCGACATGAACTGCATGCCCGGAAGGGCCAGCGCCGACATTCCAGCTACGTGCTTGAGGAAGTGACGACGCGACGGCAGGCTATCCCACATTGACGAACCCCCTGTGATGGTTAGAAGGCATCTTTCAAATTCTTTGAGTCTATTCTCGCCCGCAAGGGAAAACGCTGTCAAGCATTATCTTAGCATCTTGTCCCGCAGGCAGGCCGGCGTTACCTTGTCTGACGATACGAAACCAGCGATAGTTCCCAACTCTGAAAAAAAGGTCACAACCCGCACACTTTAGGTAACAAACTTGACGAGTTCGGGTCGCACCGGCATTCAACTCTCTAACATGTTACGGCGCAACCCTATGCCCTTCAAGACATTCCTGACCATGACCGGCAATCCTTGCGCTTATTAGATCGCCTGACCAGACAACGAATTCCGGCAAATCGTAGTTTTCCGCGAGTGGATTCGTTGCGTCTAGGCATCGAACAGTTAGAATAAGGGGAGTTTATCGCCCCCCGCCACCGAGTTTCACACCCCCGATGCCATCCCATTCATCGATCCCGCCCGAAGCCCAAGCTATCCGCGACCTGGCCAGTGCCTATGAACAGATGACCGAACAGATCGGTAAGGTCATCATCGGCCAGAAACAAGTAGTCGATCAATTGTTGATGGCTCTGTTCAGTCGGGGTCATTGCCTTCTCGTTGGTGTGCCAGGTCTGGCGAAAACGCTCTTGGTTAGCACGATCGCCCGTATCTTGCACCTGTCATTCAAGCGAATTCAGTTCACGCCGGACCTGATGCCTTCGGATATCACGGGAACGGACATTTTGCAGGATGACCCGGAAACGAATCGGCGTCGTTTCGTGTTTCTCCATGGGCCGATTTTCGCGAACATGATTCTTGCCGATGAGATTAACCGAACGCCTCCGAAAACACAGGCGGCCCTTTTGGAAGGTATGCAGGAGCATCATGTGACTGCGGCGGGCCAGACCTACCGTCTCCCCGAGCCGTTCTTTGTGCTTGCCACACAAAACCCGATCGAGCAGGAAGGAACCTATCCCCTGCCCGAGGCTCAGCTTGATCGCTTCATGTTCAACATCACGGTGGGGTATCCATCGAAGAACGAAGAAATTCAGATCATGAAGCAGACGACGGGCGGGCATTCTCCAAATCTGTCGCCGATCCTGGATGCCCAGCAGATTCTGCGGCTTCAAGAAGCCGTTCGTCAGATTGCAGTGGCCGATCACGTATTCACATATGCCGCCGACCTGGTGCGATCGACTCGGCCCAAGGAGCCAGGCGTCCCGAAATTCGTGCCGGAACTTGTCTCCTGGGGCGCCGGTCCGCGAGCGAGCCAATACCTCATCTTGGGTGGTAAGGCACGGGCGATTCTGCATGGACGGATGCATGTGACAACCGAGGATATACGTGATGTCGCCGCGCCCGTGTTACGCCATCGAATCGTGACGACCTTTAACGCCGATGCCGAAGGAATCACGACCGATCAAATCGTGAAACGCCTCATTGAGGCAATTCCGATCCCGACGGACGAAGCGGCGGCCCGAGTGCGGCGGGGATAAACGGATGCCAACCGCACTACGCTTCGACCCCAGCGAAGTCCGCAAATACGGCGGCCTCACCTTGGTCGCTCGAACCCTGGTCGAAGGTTTTCTCTCCGGCGTCCACAAAAGCCCGTATAAGGGTTTTAGCGTCGAGTTCGCTGAGCATCGGCAGTATTACCCCGGCGACGAGATTCGGCACATCGACTGGCGAGTCTTCGGAAAGACCGACCGCTATTACATCAAGGAATTCGAAGAGGAGACGAATCTAAAGGGCTACCTCCTTGTCGACAGCAGTGGGAGCATGGCCTATCGCGGGAAACACGCCAGCAAGTTTCAGTATTGCCAATACGTCGCGGCCTCGTTGGCCTATCTGATGCTTCATCAACGGGATTCAGTCGGGTTGATCCTCCATGACACTCGACCCCGATTGCGGATCGAACCTCGTGCGAATTCGAAACACCTTCTGCGTATTATCAAGGCTCTTGAGGAAACGTCGCCGGGTGGCGAAACGAGTTTGGCTCCGATCTGGCACGATGTAGCCATGCATCACCTTCCTCGACGTGGGATGATCGTCATCCTTTCGGATTGTTTCGACGATCTGGATAAGTTGCTTCGGGCCTTGCAGCACTTTCGGCATCGCCGCCATGAGGTCTTGATGTTCCATGTCGTCGCGCCCGAGGAAGTGGAATTCCCCTTCAGCCGACTCACCCAATTTCGAAGCCTTGAGGATATTGGCGATCGGCTCCTGGTCGATCCCGGCCGATTGCGGCAGGAGTACCGCCGAAATTTCGATGCATTCTGCGAGCGCCTCCGGCGCCGTTGCGGCGATATGGGAATCGACTACCAACTACTGCGCACGGACATGGCCGTTGATCGAGCCTTGGGAGCATACTTGACGCGCCGCCACGAATGGTGACCGCGAGTGCATTTGCCATCCTTCGAGTGGAACCATGCCTTTTGGCCTGTTCAACGCCCTGATGCTCCTCGGCCTGATTGCGGTCGTTGTTCCGCCCATCATTCACCTTCTGACTCGCAAGCGATTTGATGTGGTGGAATGGGCGGCGATGCAGTTCTTGCAGGTGAGCGATCGAACGCGCCGCAAGCTGTTCATCGAAGAATTGTTGTTGATGGCATTGCGGATGGCCCTGATCGCGATCATGGTCCTCGTTCTGGCGGCGCCATTCGTCACGAGCCGCCAACTGGCGAAATGGGGCGGCCGCGCGAATCGCGATGTGGTCTTGGTCTTCGACGGATCCTCCAGCATGGACCTGCGGACGGGAGGCCCGACGGCTCACGAAAACGCCAAGGAATGGTCCCGTACATTTCTTGAACACCTCGCTCCGGGTGACCACGTCGCGATTCTCCAAGCCAAGCAACAAGTCGTGCCGGTTGTCGAACGGCTCAGCGCCGACCTCGATCAGGTTCGAACCGGGATCCAGAATCTCTCGCCGCCTCGGGGCGGCTGCGATTGGCCGGGTGCCTTGCGGGCTGCATGGCAGATTCTCACCGAGAGTCAGCGAGCGCAACGCGAAATCGTCATTCTGACGGATAATCAACGATTCGGCTGGGCCGATGATGCCTCATTAATGCGTTGGGAACTCCTCACGCCGCCAGCAACGACGACCCGGCCCCGAATCTGGGTTGTGAATGTTGCGGCTGACCGACCCGCGAATCCGTCCAACTGGTCCTTGTCACCGATTCGATCGAGTCGCGCCATTGCCGCGGTCGGGCGCGAGGTCACGTTTCGCACGGCATTGATTCAACGCGGAGCCGACGGGACGCCGCCACCGGTTCCGGTAATGCTGGAAATCGACGGCCGCCACGCCGGCGGCTTGACCGTGTCCGGTAAGTTGGAGAACGGCCAGATTCCGTTAACATTCCGACATCGATTCACATCGCCCGGTTCGCACCTCGTGACTGTTCGTGCGGCCGATGATTCGCTCCCCGGCGATAATCGGCAGGACCTCGCAGTAGAAGTTGTGCCGGCACTGCCGGTCCTCATCATTGACGGCGATGACCGCCCGAGCGCGCGGGCTCGCGGGTCTGATTACCTACGTGACGCCTTGGCCCCGGCCCGTGATCCGAATCCGTCGGTCCTTGTCCGAGTTGTTCCGATCAGCGGATTCGAGCCTGCGTTGTTAACGCGCGATCTCGGTGAAGCGCCCGGGACATCGCCGCGAGTTCTGGTTTTGTCCAACGTTGCTCGTTTGACACCGGCGCAACAAGAAGCAGTCGAGAGATTCATGGGTGATAACGGCGGTGTACTCATCGCTCTTGGCGATCGCTGTGACCCGACGGTATACAACGATCAGTATTTCCGCAATGGCCGCGGTTGGTTCCCGGCGAGACTGGTCGAGCCGGTCGGAGTCGAAAGCGATTTGAACCGAGCGGCGCGACCTGTTCCCGCGAGTTTTTTCCACCCCACCGTTGAACTGTTTCGAGAATCCGGCATCGGTGGATTGGCCGACGCCAGGTTTCCGCGCCGATGGCGCGTGTCACTAACCGGCGCCACGCAATCCATCGCGACCGCGATGCTCACCGGCAGCGAACCTCTGTTGGTCGAACGTCCATTTCGTAATGGGCGAGTGATGCTCTGCACACACCCTCTCGACAATTCTTGGCGTACCAACCTCCATGAACTGCCCGCGTTCGTGCCGTTCGCCCACGAACTGGTGAATTACCTTGCAGGAGGACGAGCATCGGAGAGGAATCTCCTGCCGGGGCAACCGATACGGCATCAACCAACGGACGATTCGCCGCCAGGGCCTATCACCGTTCATCTTCCGAGCGACGCCAAGTTGGAGTTGACCGCGAAGTCTTGGCCATTTTCGTTCGAGGACACTCGCGAGCCCGGAGTCTACAGGCTCACGTCGCCCGGCGACCGCAACGCCTATTACGTTGTTCAACCAGATGCTCGCGAATCCGATCTCGCGGGATCGTCTGACGTGGATCAGAATAAGGTTGTCGACTTGGTACCGGGGCTGCGTTACATGAATGACGGGCAAGAAGTCGTCGATGCGATTTCGGGCGCGGCTCCGACCAAGGAGTTGTGGCTTCCGGTACTGC
>CAZESP010000036.1:0-51450 GCA_964515185.1 uncultured Alcaligenaceae bacterium | reverse complement strand
CCACGCAAACGCCCAACCCGAATTTTTTGCTGTGACAATGCACTAGGACCAACGACTGCCGCGACGCCCAACGATGACCCGCGGCGAGATTCCATCACCGAAGCGTCAAGACACCGAGGGCACCATGCGCCGAACACTACCGCTGCTTCCGTTGCTTCTCGTCGCGATCCTGACCGTCGGCATATCGGAACCGGCGCCGGGACAAAAGGCCCAGCCCGGCCGGCCCGGAGGGCAAGTCGTTCTGCCGACGGACCCCGGCGAGTCGGTCGTCGATGTGTCGATCCTCGCGATACAACCGGCGATGCTGGCAAACGTTTCTGATGCCCGGCTCTGGGCTGAGTTTCAACGCGCTGCCGCCGACGCGGCCACCCGTCGCGTCAACCCGCTCAGAGGCTACTTCGGATTGCATCCGGGCGTGGTCCGAAACGCCCCGTTAGTGCTGACATTCAACATGAGGGCTCGCGGAGTATCGGAACTGCTGGCATCACCGTTCAACCGGGGCGACGCGAACGGCGTGTATAGCGTCGTCGATTTGCTGGTCGTGCTCACGGCAGTCCGAAACGACAACGGCTATCGGGTGCGCCCCGCCGCTCCCGCGGCCTTGTCACCGGCACCGGTCCCGTCGCCCCCGTCGAAGGTACCACCCAAGGCGCCCCCGCAAGGGAAGGCGCCCGTCGTGGAAGGGTGCTGCGGCACGCTGAGCGTCGCTCATAGTCTCGTGCGCCGAATGGGGAAGAAGATCTCGATATCGACCGTCACGCTCCCCGGTCCGGATCTCGACGGCGACGGCAAGCCCGACCCGTGTTGGAATCCCGACTTTTTGCGCGCGATTTGGGCCGCTTCCGGCGATGCCGACGGTGGCCGAGGTATGACCGATAGCGAAATCGAGCAGGCACACTCGTACAACCCCACGGGTGCATCTCCGGCGAAACAAACAAAGGACGACGGCAAGATCTACGATGGATCGTTCAACCCTTGCAGCAACTTATTGGCACTCGCCATCGAAATCTCGAAGAAGCTCGGTGCTGACGAAGACGTCACCATGCGAGCAACCGGCACGCTCAAAGACGGTTCCAAACTCATCCATCGCGTGGCCGTCGTGGCGGTCAATTACAACGAAGGGCCGCCTTGCTCGCTCGACATTCGCGTTCTTCGCACTTCCAAGCAGGACAACGGCCGAGGCGACTTCAAGAACATCCCGTTCAATCCTGGGTTCGCCAATTACCGCGTGTTCTCCGATGGTAGCGCCACCGCGGCCTACTCCAACGAGTTTCCGGGAGCGAAGATCGATGGTTTGGAATACGATGCGTTCTCGCGCTGAGCGCCGAGTTGTGTTCGGCGACGCATTGGCGATGCGTGGAGGCGCATCGCCGATGCGTCGCTGAACGCGACCTCATTGCGAATCCGTGTATCGCAAATCATCGAAATAAATATGTTGCCCATTCCCGTCGATCCATGTGGTGACGAGTCCGAAGCGATTGAAACGCGCACCCGTCGCTCGATGACCGGCACCCAGATCGAGGACGACGCGCTTTCGATCGAGGGTCACGACGATGCGCCCGCGACCCTCGGCAGCCTTGGGATCGTATTCGAGTGACCAGTCATGGCCGCGCCCATCGGGCAACAGATGCGGCCGATCGTCACTCCCAGCATGGCCCTGCCCGTCGCCGCGAACACGATACGCCGGGTAAAAGAAGAACCCCTCGCGGCTCGGCCCTTCGATGGCGACTCCCAAAAAGCTGCGCGGCCAGCCCGACGATTGCGACGGATTCACCTCCATGCTGTCTTCCGAGTGATAGAAGCCCAACAGGGTCGTGCTGTCCGTGACGCCGCGCCGCAACGCCACCCGGCCCGAGGCTCGAAGAGGTTTGTCCAGCGTCAGCGTCGCCAGCCGGTCGCCGTAACAGGCCATGCGTGCGGGATACCGGCAGTCGCCGCGAAACGTCAGCCCGCCCAACTCGCCGGCGCTCTTGCCGCCCGCATGGTCCGTCGGGCTGTAGCCAAAGTCGAATCGCGGGCGCACATTCGTCGATTGAAACGTCATGCGATTGTTGTGCCCATGCCATTGCGGATCACGGCTCAGGTCTTCGGCCTTGCCGTCGATCACCAGCTTGCTCAGCCAAAGCTCACCGCCATCGTCGGCGCTCTTCGAAACCGGCAACAGCCCAAAATGATCGAACATGGCTCCGTCCGCCTTGTGCCCTTTGGCGAGATGGCACACCGACGTTTCATCCCCGATCGTCACCGTTACGGTCCCGCCACCATTGTTCCCTGCCGGATCGTAGCGCATCGACCAGTCGAAGACCTTGCCGATGGGGAAGCCTTTCAGAGACTGCCGCCCCGTCTTCGGATCGCGAACGGTCGCAAACCCGCCGGGGGTATCGCCGCCGGCCCGCCATCGACTGGTCGCGTATTCGACATAGGCGAAAAAGACATCGCCGCGACCTTGGAGGCGAATCGCGATGCTGTTCGGAGTCCGCCACTCGTTGATCGTGCCCGAGTTGAACAGCCCCAACAATGTGTGAAATTGTCGCCCTTTGCAGATCAACCGGCCCGACGCTGTAAACGGCGCATCGAACGATTTGCCTTTGAGAGGCTTGCCGTAAAAAGCCGGCTCCGACGCCGCCGTGATGAACCCGCCAATCTCGCCAGGCGCCGCGCCGAGGTGAGATGTCGCCGCATATCCGAAGTCCTGGCGCACCGTGCGCGGCGCCGGCGTGGTCGCCCGATTATTGCGACCTTCCCATTGCGGGTCGTAGTCAAAGTGCGCGACGCGATCCCCCGCCGTGACGGCGGTGGCGAAGAAGATGAAACAGATGCCCCAGACTCGGCGATAGGAGCCAGCGGAGAATTGAATCATGGATCGCAAGCCTCGGTGGCGGGGATGGCGTGACAGTGAAATGATAGGGGACTTGCTTGCGCCGCGTGCTCGGTAAGTCAGCAATTTAGCTCGTTTCGCCCCACACAAGCCTGAATCGCCAGCGAATGACACAGCACCCCTTTGCTCGCGATTCAGGCTCGTTTCAACTCACACAACGCGTTGCAAAACTAGACGCAAGCTTCGAGGTGCAGGAATTGCTCGGGGCGCGCCTGATAAGCGGCGGCGCATTTGCGCAAAGTCACGATGCGGTCGCTATGCCAGTGATTTTCCAGTTGCGGCATCGTGTCCGCGTAGGGGAAATTCTCAAGGTGTTCCTTGCGAATGAGCAATGCCCGAATCTTTCGAATGCGTTCCTCGCCGACCTGTTCGCACGTCAAACACAGGGCATAGGTCACGCATGTCACCGGCACGCCGGCGTCGAGCTTCACGACGCCGGAGCTGAAATGTTCCGCGATCGCGTTCAGCACGAAGTTCAGCAGAAACCAACAGTCATCCTTTTTCATCGGCAGCATCGGATCATCGGCGGTGGTCTTGAGGGCGGCCTCCCGAATCTTTTGCGCGGCAATCGCATTCGGAAAGATGACGTCGAGCGGCCTTTCCATGACCGTCCGAATCCGAAGGCGCTCGTCATTGAGCAGGTTCAGGCTCACGATGATGCGGTCGTAGAACTCCTTGCGTGTCCATTGCCTCTGCGCGCGATAGTTGCCCCACCAGCGCCCGATGAGGAACGACGCAACCGTGGTGACGGCGGGCAGCCCGACCGACAGCAGGAGCTTAGTGGTCGTCTCATCGGAGAGGCCAAAGGCGGCGAGTGGGATCTGCATAGCGACAACTCGGAACAGGTGCCTTTGAGGTAACTCATCGAACCAGTATTGCAGCCGACGCACGACGTCGAGTCGCCGTTCGCCTTGCGGTATCAACCGGCGTGGGTACCGGCGGTGACGTAGTTTTCCGGGTTCTTCGCCACCGCGAGCGGAACGATCTTGCGGAGCTTTCGGCTGCGACGAAATTCGCCCCAGCTTTTGAGGATCGATTCGGCGATGCGGCTGCCGGTGCGGGTGTGATAGGCCTGTAGCAGTGGGTGAATCCACTCGTAATCGACGTAACCGCAATCGATGTGGGCGACGCTGCGAGCGTGTAGCTTTCCCGGCACCTCGCCCTTGGGGTCGTAAATGAACAACTCGCCGCCCGTCATTCCCGAGCCGATCTCATTTTCGACCGGGCCAAGAATCAGGACTCGGCCGCGCGTCATATACTCGCAGGCGTACTTTCCGGCGGCTTCAGCGACGATTGTCGCGCCGGAGTTACGGATGCCGAGGCGATGACCGGCGCGGCCGCCGATCAGGATTTGCCCGCCGGTGGCGCCGTAACCGACGTTGTTGCCGGCGACGCTCTGAATTACTCCGCCGTAATCGTTGGTTTGGTAATCCAGTGTCACGACAACGGTGCCGCCACTGATGCCCTTGGCCACGCCGTCCTGGGCAAAGCCGCGCAGCTCCAGATCGAGGCCGTTGATGCACCAGGCGCCGAAGCTTTGGCCGGCCTCACCCTCAAACCGAACTTTGATCTTCGTGTTGTTCGGCATCCCTTCGCGCCCATACAGATGAGCGATGCGACCGGCGACGGTGGCGCCCACGGCTCGGTCGCGATTGCGGATACGATAGACGAGTTGGGCGTCCTGGCCGAACTCAATGGCGTCCTGGGCCGCTTCGAGGATTCGCTGATTGAGCGGCACGCCCTCGGTCCCGCAGATGCCGGTCGCGATCGGCACTTGCGGGAAATGCTGATCGAGCCGGCAAAGTGCCATGTCGGGGTGGATGAACTTGCTCACATCGACACGAGCCGCCCGCCCCTTGATGGTCGGGTTTCGCTTCAGGAGGTCGCTTCGACCGGTAATCTCGTCGAGGCTCTTCACGCCAAGCTGCGACAGAAGCCGGCGAACCTCTTCGGCGACGCTGAGCAGATACGCCTTGGTGTGTTCGGGGTGGCCTTTGTATTCGCCTTGCGTCCCGGTGATGCCCGTCGGGCAATTGGGAATGTGACAGCTCTTGCAGACAATGCAACCCACCGAGACCATGAGCGCCTGACCGAAGCTGAATTGATCAGCGCCGAGAAGCGCGTATTTGACGATGTCGTGGCCGTTCTTGATGCCGCCGCCGACGCGGAGTTTCACGTTTCGGCGAAGGCCATTGAGGACGAGCGCCTGATGCGCCTCGGCCAGGCCCATCTCGCTGGGCAGGCCGCAATGCTCCTTGCTGGAGACCATCGCCGCTCCGGTTCCACCGTCGATGCCGTCAATCTCGATCACGTCGGCGCCGGCTTTGGCAACCCCCACCGCAATGGTGCCGATGTTCTCGACGGCGACCAACTTCACCGACACGGGCACGCCAGGCTTCACGGCCTTGAGGTCGTAGATCAGTTGCGCCAAGTCCTCGATCGAGTAAATGTCGTGATGCGGCGGCGGGGAGATCAAGTCGGTGCCGGGTTTGGCGAACCGGATTTCGGCAATCTCGGCGGTCACCTTTTTGCCCATGAGCTGCCCGCCCTCGCCGGGCTTGGCTCCTTGGGCCATTTTGATCTGAATCTCGTCGGCGTTGATCAGATACTCGGCATCGACACCGAACCGCCCCGATGCCACTTGTCGAATGCGGCTGCGGAATCGGCTGATGCGCGGATCGCCGTTAAGCGTCCACTCGTCGAGTTCCTTCTGTCGCCGGGCCATTTGCTGTTTCCAAAAATCGGCCCAGGCCTTGAGCGGAACGTCGTTGCGATATCGGGCTTCGCCTCCTTCGCCGCTGTTACTGAGCGCACCCAATTCGTTGAGGGCGGCGGCCAAGGTCATGTGCGACTTTCCGGTGAGCGCCCCATGACTCATGGCCGCGCCGCGGAAATACCCGCGAATGATGTCGATCGCCGGTTGCACGTCGTCGATGGGGACCGGGGTCACAGCTTTGGCGAGCACGAACAGGTCGCGCAGCACCGTTGGGGGCCGGCCCTGGATCATGCCGCTAAACTCGATGTACTTCCCGGCCAAGGCTCCGTTGTCTGCGTCGCGCTTGGCCACCTCTTGCTTGTGGATGTACGCATCTTCACCCACGACGTCTTCAAGGCCGGCGGCATCCTTGGCGGCTTCGCGGAGCGCCATGCGCACCTTCGCGTTGAACGCCAAGTAATCGCGGTTGCGGCCCAGGACGCTGATCTTCTCCGCTTGAGCGACACGCCATTTTGCATCATCCACGAGGTCGGCAAGCCCGATGCCGCCGACACGTGACGGGCAGTCGCCGAGAAACTCCATGATCTCGTCGCCGAGGCCGACGGCCTCAAACAATCGAGCGCCGCGGTAGCCTTCGATGGTGGTGATACCCATCTTGGACATGATCTTCTTCATCGTGTCTTCGAGGGCAGCGAACAGCTTTTCGAGGCATTCTCGCGGGCCAAGAGTGACCTCTTGCCGTGTGTCGCCTTCCTTAAACGTCAGCCCGTCCTTGACGATTCGCAGCATCAGATACGGGTGAACCGCGTCCGCGCCGAAAGCCACCAAAACAGCAACGTCGTGCCCCTCCTGTATATCGCCGGCTTGGACCACCAACCCGCAGCGATCGCGAAGACCCTGTTGACAGAGGTACGTGTGAACCGCCCCGAGGGCCAACAGCGACGGGATTGGGTCGATGCCTCGCCGGCACGCCTCCTTGTCACTCAAACAGAGGACGATATACCCCTCGTGAATAGCCTTTTCAGCCTCACTGCGCAAACGATGGAGGCTCTCACGCAACGCCTCCGCCCCCCCCTGCAGCGGGAACGTGGCGTCGAGTAGCTTGAAGCCCAACACCTCATTCTGACGAATCTCCTCGATCACGGCGTCGCTCAACACCGGCGAGGACAACTCGACTTGTTTCACCGGCAGGTCATCACCCTTTCCGTTCCGGCGACCCGTCTTGCCCAGGTAGGTACTGAGCGACATCGCTCCGCCTTCGCGATACGGGTCAATCGGCGGATTCGTCACCTCAGCGAAGGTCTGAAGGAGGTACTTGAACATTGTCGGGTGGTGCTGCGAGAAGATCGTCAGCACGCGATCATAGCCCATCGAGCTGAGCGGCTCCTTGCCGAGCTTCGCCATTTCCTTGACGAAAACAGCACGCTCAAACTCCCAACCCGAGGCTTGAAGAAGTTGGTCCAGGCCCCAATTGCGGTCGGCGAGCATCGCTCCGACGGTATCGTCGATCTGGGAGGAGAAATTGAAACCCTCGGGAATGATGATCTGCGACTGATTCAATTCGCGCAGGTCACCGACCTCGGCTCGAACTTCTCCAACGACCTGTTCGAGAATCTGATGGCTGTCAAAGCGTTCGCCGGTGACTGTATCGATCGCGGTCATCTGGCCGGGTTGGAGTTGCCCGCTGGCGACGATGGTCGCCGGATCAAGGCCGTAGATACCGGATTCGCTACCGATGTAAAGCCAGCCGCGCTTGTCGGAGCACCATCGCACCGGGCGCAGGCCCATGCGATCCACCAACCCCGCAAGATATCGGCCATCGGTGGCGACGATTCCCGCGGGCCCGTCCCAAGCGCAAAGGCTGCCGTAGGTCCGCCGGCACCAGGTGAACAAGTCGAAAGCATCCTGGCCCCAATAATCGACCTCGCTGTCCCAAACCGGCGGCACGCTGACACGCAACGCCCGCAGCAATGACCAACCGCGATCGAGGATCAGGTGTTCGAGCCATTCGTCGAGGCTTGCCGAGTCGCTCATCCGCGGCGAGAGAAGGTCCCCTCCCGGGGGCAACGGCGACAGGCCTCGCGAATAGGCATGCACTGCGTTTCGATTGGTGCGGATCGTGTTAATCTCACCGTTGTGACATGAATAGCGGAACGGCTGGGCCAGGACCCAATTCGGATAGGTATTGGTAGAGTACCGGCGATGAAACAACGCGATGCCCGCTTCAAAGCTGGGATCATTCAAATCGCTGTAATAGTCACAAAACTGATCGGACGTAAACAATCCCTTGTACGTCACTAGGCGAGCCGATAGCGAGGGGACGTAAACATCCAGGCCGGCTTCGAGGAATCGTTGCCGCAATTCCATGCGTTGCCGATAGAGCCAGCGGTCGCAATCGCCGGTATCGCCGTTGACCTTCAGGAGCAACTGCTCGATAACAGGGGCGATGGCTCGCGCGCGCTCGCTCAGCGCGTCAAGATTCCCTGGGACGGCACGCCAGCCGAGAACCTGCACCGGGCCGTTGGCCATCGACTCCGCGACGATCCCTTTGACGCGCTCGATCGTGGCGTGTTCGCGATCGAGGAAGAAGAACACGCCGATCGCGATACGGCTCTCCGGTTTGAGATTGCGAGCATGGTCGAGTCGCAGCTTTTTGGCTTGTTCTCGAAAGAACGCCTGGGGAATCTGACAGATGAGGCCCGCGCCATCACCGGCGGTGCCACAGATTCCGCCGCGATGATCGACGTTTCGCAACCCAAGCAGGGCTTTGCGAATCACTTCCGATGAAGGCTTCCCGTCGCGAGCGGCCACGCCTCCGATACCGCACGCATCTTTGCCGACCTCGTCCTGATACAGGTAGTTGCCGGTCCGAATGAACGGTCTGCCATCCACCATCAAAGGATCCTCAGATAAGAGGGAAACGTCGCAGAACGCCTCCCCGGCTGGGAATGTTCACAATCCTGATCGTTGTAGACGTCGGGACGGAATCATTCAAGTGGAATTATTCTGATCGATGCGAGAGTAACGATCATGAGGCGGAGCAACCGCCACGATCGTCGCGAAGATCGGAATCGCAATTTTTTCCGATCAGGTCGCTTGCAACCGGGGTTAAGGGCGGGTAGAACACTTTTGCCAAGCTGTCCGGTCATGGTGTGGATGAAAAGCTGACCACCGGGGGTCAAGCTGCGCCGGACGGTTGTCCGAGTTCACCAACAAACACGGTAACGAGGTATCCTGTCATGGAATTCATGCAATCGTGGGCGTTCATGGGTGGTATGGGCTTGCTGCTGGTGGTGTTGATTGGACTCTTTATCTTTCTCCGCATGAAGCCGCCGTCGGAATAGCAAACGGCCAACTAACAAAAAAAGACCGGGGAGACGCCCCCGCGCCTCCCCGGTTGCCCTCCCCTTCACCCGTGCCTGGTCATCGAGCCGGTTTGAGTCGCGTCTGAGCCTGCGCCCAATCGCCAACGACAGCTTCGAGCGCCAATACCCTGCGGTCACGCCACACTTGCAGCCGAATTCGCTGCCCCGCCGGCAACATGCTGATCAGATTGATCAGATGCGTATCGGTCCGGATCGGCGTCGAATCCAGATGCAAGATGACGTCGTTGGGCTTAAGGCCTGCCATTGCGGCCGGCGTGTTGGGATAGACGCTTTCCACCAAAGCGCCGCTGTTACGTTCCAGGCCCAACCGCAACGCCTCCGTGGGCTCGAAGACTGGTGACAACTGCATGCCAAGGTATCCGCGGCTGACGCTGCCTTTTTCGAGCAACTGCCGCGCGATGCGCCGAGCCAAATTGATCGGAATGCTGAACGCCACACCGCTGTTGCTATTGGAATTCGACGCGATTGCCGTGTTGATACCGACGACTTCACCGTCGAGATTCACCAGCGGGCCGCCGCTCGATCCCGGATTGATCGCCGCGTCCGTTTGTAGGAAATCTTTGATTCGAATGGTACTCCCCAGGCTGATCTGGCCGCGTTCGCGAGCGCTGATGATCCCGTGCGTCACCGATTGATTGAGGCCGAACGGGTTGCCGATCGCCAAAACCCATTGCCCGATTCGGACGCGGTCGCTGTCGCCCAAGACCGCATAGGGGAGATCGCCCTTATCGACGCGCAAGATTGCGACATCCGATTCGGGGTCGGACCAAAATTGGCTCGGGCGAAAAACACGTCCGTCGGCGAGAGTGATGGTAATCTGTTCGGCGCGGGAGCCACCGACGACGTGGTTGTTGGTGAGGACATAAGAGTTCTTGCCGGATTCGCCCTGAATAATGACACCCGAGCCGGATTCCTCGGAAGTGCGAGTCTTGCCGGGAGCGGGTGGTTTGACGGCCTCGATGGAAACGACGGCAGGCGAAACTCGTCTGGCCACGGACTCGAACCGCTCGCTGACGGCGTTGAGCGCGGCCTCTGACGAAGCCACACTGGGGATTGACTGCGCGGTCGCCGTGGTCAGCAAGCGAGGCAGCCACGCGTTCGCGGCAACCCCTCCGCAAAAGGCACAACAACCGACGAACAGAAAGATTCCAACGCGTTTGAGCATAGGGGGTTCAGCCACCGCAGGATATGAATTCGGGATCGGAACCCGTGCGAGCGAATGCCGCTCAGCACTTCTAATTTACCCACCGACCGAGCGACAACTTGAAGAAAGGTCGCGAAACGATTCGGATTCTCGACACCGGAGTCGGCACAAACGAAAGATTCCAAAAAGCGCCGTTCTCTTACCTCATCTTCGTGACTGATGTGGGTTGTGTGGCTGTTGCGAAATGCGGCAGATGTTGAACCTGGCGTCGTAAAAACACACAGCGGCTGTTTCCTCTGTTGCGAGAAGAAACAGCCGCTGACACGGGAGTGCCGTGATTTACTTCGAGAGATCCATTTCAATCTCGGAAAGATCGACCTCTCGATGGTCTTCTGTGGCAGGCTCGACGTCGGAGATCTTGCCCCAGTCGGTGCCGCCGCCTCGTCCATCGGCTCCATCGCCGGATTCCAATTCACGCTGGCACTTGATGCATAGCGTTGAATATGGCAAGGCATTTAGCCTCGCGACGGGAATCTTGGCATGGCAGCCTTCGCAAGCGCCGTACGAGCCGTTTTTCAATCGAACCAACGCTCGGTTGATCTGATGGAGTTCGCGGGCCTCCAACTCGGCCAATTTGGACGCCAACTCGTCACTGCCACTGTCAAAAGCCGCATCGGCGCTGTCGCCGGAAGGAACAGCCAATCGTGTATGCCCAAGATCGCTCAATTCCATGCCCAAACGCTTGAGCAATTCGGCGCGGCGATTCGTCAACGCCTTGTGCAATCTGAGCAGCGCATCGCGTCGTGCCATGTTACACCACCTTTCGGCTCGTGGCGCGGTGTTGTCCGCGGGAGCCAAACCAAGGTTGAATCCGCCTCATCTCGCGGCTAGCAACTTCCGTGCCATTCGCGACACTCCGTCGACTCGTGGGAACCCCGAGTCGGTGCCGGGCGATCCTTCGCTTCAATGGTAGGCTGGGAGGCGCCGGGCAGGATTCAGTTCGTCCCTAAGTATACCCGACATTCCACTGAACAGATGCGTACTGATGCCAATACGTTACAGAAGAGTCGTTTTGTTCGCGGGATTCCCGACAAAAACACCGCCGCCTTACACGTCGAAAAACGACGTAAATCTTGAAATGGAATATGTAAATGGCGAATCTTGTCCTCGCGTTCACCCCTGAAAAAATCACTAAAGTCTGGGAATGCAGCCGTCGTCGCAAGGGCCAATACACTTCAGTTCCCACAGTGACATTTACAATCCGGCAGATATTTCAGTCGTTCCTGACCTTCGGGTTTTTATTTTCGTCGAGGATATTCAAGACATAAGGCTCTTCACCACGGACACAATTGAAGTCGATACGAATCGAGGAATCGTCAAATTTCCATTGCTCGATGTGCCGGCGGAAGAGGATTTGCCGCGTGACCCGTTTTGGGGGGCCGAGTAGCTTCGTCACTTCGTTGACCGACATCCCGCGGCGGATACCACCGACCGCTCCAGCCGGCCGATTTTGTGCCGGCGCCGAGTGATGGCCCAGTGCTATTGCACCCACGACGGCAATTGCGAGAAATCGGACCAACGCGCGACGACCAATCGTCATGAATGCTGGTCGCATCTCTAATCCTTGGCGGCAGCCGCGAAGATGCCGGCGACTTCGGCATTGGGCGCCAGATACCACGTTCGCGGGCGCGAAGCCTGGGAGAGTTTCGCGAAATCGAGACCTTGGGACGCCCGCATCTGACCACCGAACAGGTTGAACAGAGACGGAATCCGATCAAAGGTAACGACCTTGTAGTTTCCGGCGGTCAATCCGGCTCGCGTGGCGGCGTCCGCGACCGCGTCATCGAGATAGCCAATCTCGTCGACCAACCCGTACCGCTTGGCCTCGTCAGCCGTGAAACCGCCGCCATCGGCGATTTTTCGGAAGAACGGTTCCGGTTTGGCGTCTGCGATCACGTTGCCTTTCTCGTCGCGCGGCACGGTGGTATTTGGCAGGGGCTTTCCGTTGGCGTCTTTTCGTTCCAACGGCGTTGTCAACTTGCCTTTCAGGTTGGGCCGGCCGTCCTCGACGATCTTGACGAACTGAGAATACGCATCGTCGACCATGTCCTGCCAGGGTTGGCGCTCCTGGGGCGTCATCTTCTGAAACATGGAACCGCTGCCTTTAATGTCGCCGGCCTTGACGAGTTGCATCTTCACGCCGTGCTTGTCAGCCAACTCGTGAAGATCAATGAACGACGCATAAACACCAATCGACCCGGTCACGGTCGTCTTTTCGGCGAAAATCCGTTGTCCCGGCATCGCGATGTAATAGCCACCCGATGCCGCCATCGCTCCCATCGAAACAACAAGCGGCTTGGCTTTCGGAGATTTAACCGCCAACAGTTTGCCGTCACGCAATTGGGTGAGCCGGCGGTGAATATCGTCACTGGCCGTGATCGTTCCCCCGGGGCTGTCGATGCGGACGACAATCGCCTTTACGTTCGCGTCCTTGCCGGCCTGATCGATCTGTTTTTGGAAATAGGCTGTTGTGAATCCTTCCATCAACACGCCGTCGAATTTCAGCACGGCAATCTTGTCAGAAGCCGATGACGGCCCCCACGCCGTCTTCTCGATAAGCGAAGCGTCGCTTCCTTCAAAATCGATGCTGCGGATGAGCATGACGAGAATCAACAATGCGTTCAGTCCCAACGAAGCGAGGAGGAACAAGACCAGGAGCACGCGGCCGAAGCCGCTGCTTGCCCTCGGCGGCGGGGGCGGAGGCGTTTCGTATCGCGGCTCTCGCACGGGACGCGGTCGTGCTCGACGCACCATGGGCGGATCCTCAGCGGGCGGCCGCTCGCGAGGCTCTTCCGGTTCGGGCATGACAAATGGGGGTTCGTCAGACATGGCTGGCTCAGTTTGTCAGGTTGTGAAGCATTTCACGCAGCGGCATGAGACGCCTGCCACGACAATCATCGATATCGAGAACGCGGAGAAGCCGGCGACGTATTTCAGATTGTAGGTCGTCGATCGCGGACGGAGCCGTGCTTATAAGCGGAATACACCCGCCGGCCCGACGATCATGCCCACCGGCGCGACCTAGATCGCCCACGACCCGCCGCAGCACCTCTCCGGCCTCCGCCTGGGGCAACATCGTCCGAACCGACAACACCATCTTGTCGCCGCAGACTCCGCCGCAAACGGCCCAATCGACCTGATCGAATCGCACCAGGAAGTCGCAGACCTCCGAAACATGCTCGACCTGGCCAACGTTATCGACCCAGCTCAAAATAAGCCGGTCGTAAAGAAATGAACTTTGCAGGGCCTGGAGAATGCACTCGTAATAGCTCTCCGGTCGGCGGGCGTTTCGGATCCTCGCCAACATGTCCTTGTCAGCTAGCGGATAAAGCCCGATCAACGCTTCGTCATCCAGCGGGCTTACCTCGCGGGGATATCCGCAAGTCTCCGTTTCGATGCCGTAGAGGAGACCCGTAGCAACCCGTTTCGGAATCGTGATCTCTTGCTCGCGCAAATAACGAGTCACGAGGGAACACGTCGCGCCTATCCGCTGCCGAATATCGGTGAACGGAACCTCCGAGAGGTCGCCCGGCGTTTCATGGTGATCGATGACGGCGTACAACGGAACGTTGTTGCCGAGATTATGCCGGCCTGTGTTGGGTTGGCTATCAACCATGACCACGGCCTCGTCTGGCTTCCAGTCGAGGGTCTCGACGGGGACGAGGTCGAGCTTCAGGTACTGCACCATCGCCCGGTTTTCGCACCGGCTAATCAACCCGTCACGGGTCATGCGAGTCGGCTTGCCGAGTCGTTCTTCGACCAGGTAGGCAAGCCCCAACATGCTACCAAGACTATCCGGGTCCGGGTGAACGTGTGATACGAAGGTTACGCGGGATGCCGATTCAAGGCCCTTCAAAAACCGATCCGAACGTCGTAACGTGAGCGGACAACAGCCCGCCTCCGTTTCGGCGCAAGTGCGCGCCATGGTGTCGAGTCCTCGGAGAATAATGAACGCTGGCGCCTGGTGGCACCGGCCGCCGGGATAGTTGGGAGAGTTATGCCATCCCGATTCCGGCTCTATAGTTTGTACCGCACCACGACGCCCCTGCCAAGCATGGATTGTCGAAACTGAAAAAGGACTCCGCGGACAGGGTTAAACGGTAACGGCCCCGCTGCGGTGACTGTCGGCGACACCGTCGGACTCAAACCCTTACCTTGCATGGCGATGTGACGGATGATCTATTTTCTGCCTATCGATTCGAAGCGCTTTGGCTGCCAGATTGAGCCGGCGGCGAAATCAAGTTGGCGACACCGGTCTTTCACGCCATTACTGAATCTCTGCCGCGACATTGCTAACCAAGGACCGTTCGTGCCGTCATCGGTTGCCGTCGGGCCTGTGCCGTTGATTCAGACGGTTCACGCCGGCACAACCTTTGACCGTGGACTGTGGCGCCTGATCGTCGGCGAGCTTTTGCTCTTCTCGACGCTAGAGTGGCCCCTCGTAGAAACGCCGATACCCGCTCTGTTGAGGCTCTTTCGATCGGAAGCGGCCATCGACGATCGTTTGCGGTTCGACCCCATTCGTCAGCTCTTGCGAGGGAGCTTCGATATCTGTTTCGGCGGCCATTACCACCCGGAAACCGCAGGATGGAACGATACGGCCGCCGTCGCCCGTTTGGCCGATTGGCTGGCTGCCACCGAAACGGCAAGTTGGACGGAAGCTGACTTGGTCGGCATCCCGGAACTTGCCGGCGCCGACGACCGTGAAGAAGAACTGGCATTGGCACAAGAATGGGTTGAGCAGATGCTCTCCCTTTACCGGCGTTCGGCGCACGCAGATCGAGTGATCGTCGTGGAATCGATTGGCGACCCGGGACTATAGATGAGGCGGTCTGGGACCGGAAATCCATCAACAGAGGACGCCGCGGTGTACACTAAAGATGTTGAAGCGAGGAAAACGAATCGCGAGGAGACCGTTTTGGAAAAACCGCCGATCAACCTGGAGCGAATTCGAGCCGCGGTGCGAGAAATCCTTGTGGCCGTCGGCGAAGACCCCAACCGGGAGGGGCTTCGCGAGACCCCGGATCGAGTTGCACGGATGTATGCGGAGCTGTTTTCCGGTCTTCGCACGGACCCCCGAGAGTTTCTCAAGAAATCATTCACTCAAAAGTACGACGAGATGGTATTGGTGAAGGACATTGAGTTCGCGTCAATCTGCGAACACCACCTGTTGCCTTTCACCGGCAAGGTTCACGTCGCGTATCTGCCCAATGGCAAGGTCGCAGGCCTGAGCAAGCTCGCGCGAGTCGTCGATGCTCTCGCTCGCCGGCCGCAGATTCAGGAACAGATGACCGAACAACTCGCCGACCTACTGATGCAAGAACTCAACGCTCGCGGCGTCGCGGTCATCATTGAGGCTGAACACACTTGCATGACCATTCGCGGTGTCCGCAAACCGGGAAGCATTACGACGACCAGCGCCATGCGCGGCGGGTTTCGTGATCACCCGGCGACGCGTGCCGAATTGCTGGCCCTCATTTATGGACAACGCTAGCCATCATGACCCGAGCCGTGGTTCTTCTCAGTGGCGGTCTGGATAGTGCGACGACCCTTGCCATTGCCAAAAACCTCGGCTTCGCCGTTCACGCCCTCAGTGTCGATTACGGGCAACGCCATCGCGTCGAACTCGATCGAGCCGCTGCTGTCGCCCGTCATCTTGGGGCTGTCGATCACCGTATTGTCCGAATGGACCTTCGCGCCATTGGCGGCTCAGCCCTGACCGCTCCGATCGACGTTCCCAAGGATCGTGACCCGTCGGCGATGGCCGAGGGAATCCCCATCACTTATGTCCCGGCGCGTAACACCCTTCTCCTTGGTTTGGCCCTTGGTTTCGCCGAGACCCTGGAGGCATTCGACATCTTCATCGGCGCCAATGTGCTGGATTATTCCGGCTATCCGGACTGCCGGCCGGAGTTTCTAGAGGCGTTCGAGCGGCTGGCAAATCTGGCGACGAAAGCGGGCGTCGAAGGCCGAGGGCCGTTTCGGGTTCATGCTCCACTCATCCGGTTGACTAAGGCCGAGATTATCCGCGAAGGCATGCGACTTGGCGTCGATTATTCGCTGACCCTGAGTTGCTACGATCCGGGCGTCGACGGCCGGCCCTGCGGGCACTGCGATTCGTGCCAATTGCGCGCCAAGGGTTTCGCCGAAGTGGGAATCGTGGATCCCGACCACGCGGCGCGAGCCAGGAGTTGAGCGACGCTTCGGCGAAGGGAACGAACGCTTCTGTGAAACGTCGCTGACCAACTTGTTCTGAATTCTCCCAGAGCGAAAACACCTGCTCGCGCCGCGTGCTCTGAATTCCCCCTTTCATAAACTGACATGGTCATCCGCCTCCATGAGGAACTGTCCATGCCGTTTGAGAAGGTCGAAACCCAAGTCGATTTCCCCGCCCAGGAACGGGCCATCCTCGAGTTCTGGACCAAAGCGAACACCTTTGAGAAACTTCGCGCCAAGAATCGCGGCAAGCCAATCTGGTCGTTTCTCGATGGCCCGATCACCGCGAACAACCCCATGGGCGTCCACCATGCCTGGGGTCGAACCTACAAGGACGTGTACAACCGCTACTTCGCGATGATCGGCCGCGAGCTTCGCTATCAACAAGGTTTCGACTGCCAGGGGCTATGGGTCGAAGTCGAGGTCGAGAAAGAGCTTGGGCTCGGCTCGAAGCGCGACATCGAAAACCTCGTCCCCGGCGACCGATTTCGCAGCATCGACCGATTCGTGCAACTCTGCAAGGATCGCGTCGATCGATTCGCCCGAGTGCAGACCGATCAGTCGATCCGCCTCGGTTACTGGATGGACTGGGACGTCGGCGACGCGGATTGGGCCAAGCCGGTCGACGATCGCAAGTCGTACTTCACCATGTCGTCGGAGAACAACTACACGATCTGGGCCTTTCTGAAAAAGTGCCACGACAAGGGCCTGATCTACCGAGGCTACGACGTCATGCCGTGGTGCGGACGTTGCGGCGTCGGCATCTCCGAGATGGAGCAAAAGGAAGGCTATCGGCTCACCGAGCACAAGTCGGTCTTCGTCAAATTCCCGCTCAAGGATCGCCCCGGCGAAAACCTGCTCGTCTGGACCACGACGCCTTGGACGCTCACGAGCAACGTCGGGGCTGCCGTCAACCCGAACCTGACCTATCTGAAGGTGAGACTGAAGGGCGAGGTTTACTACGTCGCCAAGGGCGCGTTCAAGTTCAATCGCATGGAGTCATCGGGAGCCGACGATGAGGCAGAACCCGAAGCAGCCGGGGGTAAGAAAGGCAAACGCGACTGGATCGACGGCGTCCCGCACTTGAAGACCATCGAGCAGATGTTCAAGGAAAAGGCCGGCAAAGAGGGTTTCGAGATTGCCGGCGAAGTGAAGGGCGCCGACATGATCGGCTGGCCCTACTCAGGCCCATGCGATGATCTGCCGGCTCAGCAGAACAACTATGGCTTCCCGGCCGAGGTGGCCCGCGTCGTGCAGGAGCGCGGCTGGTCCGGCGCGGTGACGGCAGCGGCGACCCATCGCGTCATTCCCTGGGGCGACGTCGGCGAAAAAGAGGGCACCGGAATTGTCCACATCGCGCCGGGCTGCGGGCGCGAGGACTTCGAACTTGGCAAGGAACACGGCTTGCCGCCTGTGGCACCGCTCGACGAAGCCGGCACCTTCGTCGGTGGCTTCGGCCCCATGTCGGACAAGGTCGCCTACGACCCAGCGACAGCCGATGTCGTCTTCGAACGGCTCAAGCAGACCGATCGACTCTTCGCGACTGAGCGCTACGTCCATAAATACCCGCACTGCTGGCGATGCAAGACGGAGTTGCTATTCCGGCTCGTGGACGAGTGGTTTATTCACATGGGGCCGCGAGAAACCGATCAAGGTTTCCGTGGCGACATCATGAAGGTAGTCGATCAGGTGACCTTCCTGCCGGAGTCGATCAATGGCCGTGCCCGCGAGCGCGATTGGCTGCGCAACATGGGTGATTGGATGATCTCGAAGAAACGCTTCTGGGGCCTCGCTCTGCCGATCTGGGTTGATGAGGTCACGGGCGATTTTGAAGTCATCGGCTCGATGGAGGAGCTGAAGGCGAGGGCGATCGAAGGCTGGAGCGAATTCGAAGGCCATTCCCCGCATCGGCCGTGGGTCGATCGCGTCGTGATCCGCAATCCGAAAACCGGCAACCGCATGACGCGCATTTCGGACGTCGGCAACCCGTGGCTGGATGCCGGCATCGTGGCCTTTTCCACAGTGCGCTACAACACTGACCGTGCCTATTGGCGCAAGTGGTATCCGGCGGACTTCATCACGGAGAGTTTCCCCGGCCAGTTTCGCAACTGGTTCTACGCCTTGCTGGCTATGTCCACGATGATGAGCGACGGCGAGCCGCCATTCCGCACGCTTCTTGGTTTCGCCACGGTCCGAGATCAGTTCGGCAAGCCGATGCACAAGAGCGACGGCAACGCCATCGACTTCATCGACGCGGCCAACAATGGCTACGAACTTTTCCACGACATCGGCCCCGAGCAGGACGCCAAGGTCGCCCTCGCTGATTTGCCCAAGGGATACCTCGCGACGCGGGAGCAACTGGTCACGATCAAGGGCGAGAAGCATAAGCGCGTGTTCGCCAGCTACAAACCGATCGGCGCCGACGTCATTCGCTGGTTCTATTGCCGGTTCAATCCGGTCTCCGACGTGAACTTTGGCCCAGAGCCGGCCGACGAGGTACGGGCACGGTTCATCATCAAGCTCTGGAACGTCTACGCCTTTTTCTGCAACTATGCCCGACTCGATGGCTTCGACCCGTCGGCGCCGCGGGTGCCCGTCGCCGAACGCCCCGACATCGATCGATGGATCCTCAGCGATCTGCAACTGCTGATCACGAAGGCTCGCGAGGCCTACGAGAGCTTCAATGTCATGGCGTTCTGCCTCGACGCCGAGCGGTTCGTCGATGACAAGCTGAGCAACTGGTACGTGCGCCGCAACCGGCGCCGGTTTTGGAAAGGCGAGAAAGGCCGCGACAAGGACGCCGCCTATCAGACCCTGTACGAGGTGCTGACGACGTTGGCCAAACTCATCGCGCCCGTCGTGCCGTTCCTCGCCGAGTCGATTTGGCGGAATCTGCGCACCGAGGGCGACGCCGAGAGTGTTCATTTGTGCGAATTCCCGGCAGAAGACACCAGCAAGATCGACAGTCCGCTTTCAGCCGACATGGAGGCCTTGTTTGATCTCGTGACGCTCGGCTCGGCGGCGCGTAACACCGCCAAGGTGAAGGTGCGTCAGCCTCTGGCGGAGTTGAAGATCCAGCCGGGCAACGATCGGGTGCAACGGGCTCTGGCGCGGTTCGCGGATCAGTTGTGCGAAGAGTTGAACATCCGCAAGGCGACCTTGCACGACGCCGGCGCTGGGCCACTGCTTCGGATCGAAGTCAAGCCGAACAACAAGCGGATGGGTCCGTCGTTTGGCCCGCGTCTGAAAGAGGTTCAAGCCGCCATTGCCGCCGCAGACCATGCCGCCTTGGCTGACAAGCTCCGCGCCGGCCCTGCGGAATTGGCCTGCCCCAATGGCCCGGTGATGCTCGACCCCGCGGATGTGATCGTCGGCTACGTCGCGCCGGAGGGTTGGGTTGGCGCCGCCGAGCGCGGCACTCAGGTCATGCTCGACGTTCGAATCACCGAGGACCTAGCCCGCGCCGGCCAAGCACGCGAAGTCGTTCGACATGTGCAAGAGCTACGACGCCAGGCCGATTTGGAACTTGAGGATCGCATCGAGCTGGCGTGCCGGACCGAGGCACCGGCGCTGCGAGAAGCCATCGAAAGCCATCGAGACTTCATCGCCGCCGAAACGCTGACGATCCGTTGGGCTGAAGCGATTGACGGCGACTTGCATCGGGCCGACGTAAAAGTCGATGGCCACCCGTTGGCCATCGCGCTGCGCAAGACCGTCAGCTAGCGATCGTTCGCCGTTGTCATCGAATCGAAACCGCGCGGGAATGGGGAATGGTTGCCGGTAAATTCGCCCTAGCCGACACCATCATCCCCGCCGAGAATTGACCTCGCCCCGGCACTTACCTCAAACGGAGAATCCCCCCATGCGACTGCCCCTCCTGGCCGCGACCGCCGCCGCCCTGCTTCTGACACCCGCACTTCACGCCGACGATTTCCTCAAGGCCGACCAATGGGAAGGCCTAATGGAGTATTGGAAGATCGACGGCGACACCGTCATCGGCACGTCGCCGAAAGACGGCCTGAAGTTCAACACGTTCCTATGCAGCAAGAAGAAGTTCAGCGACTTCGAGATGAGCTTTCAGATTCGACTCAAGGGCGGCAAGGGCAACAGCGGCATCCAAATCCGCAGCGAGATCTTCGACATGAAGAAGTTCGCGGTCAAAGGTCCGCAATGCGACATCGGCGAAGGTTGGTGGGGAAGCCTCTATGGCGAGCATTTCGGCGGCATGATGAAGGCCGCCGACAAGGGCGCCGTCAACAAGGTGCTAAAAGCCGACGATTTCAACACCTACACGATTCGATGTGTCGGCAAGCATGTCACGATCCGCGTCAACGGGGTTACCGCGGTCGACGGCGAATTCGAGAAGATGCCCGAGACAGGAATCATCGCATTTCAGTTGCACGCGGGCGGTCACATGGAAGTAACGTTCAAGAACGTCGTTTTCAAGGAAATCACCAAGTAGTCAGCGACAACGCGCCGGTAAGCGACGCTTCTTCGAAGCGTCGCTTACCGGCGTGGTGCTTATCGGTCGAGGCTTCCCGATCGAAGCACGGCAACGACCAAACGCGTAGCGCAAACCGCGCCAAGAAACGTCCCCAGCACCCCTGGAACCGACACGTTGTAGATCGTCGGCGGCGCTTGTTGTCCCCACAACAGGCTCGACCCCACGAAGAGGGCCGCCGTCACGATTCCCAGGACAAGGCGATTGACAGACGGGTCCAAATGATGATGCTGTAACTGCACCTCAAGCCGGCCGCGTTGCGCCCGATGTAACACATCCAGCATCTGCGTCGGCAGAATCTCGACGAGATATTCCCAGTCGCTGGCGACCCGCGTCATGCGAGACGCCAGTCGTACCGGGGACATGCGAGCCAATTGAAGCTTCTTTTGAAACGGTTCAATAAGCTCGATCAGTTTGAATTCCGGGTGCAACAGGCGCGATGTGCCTTCGAGCAGCACGAGGACCCGCAACAACATGGCGATATTCGCCGGCAGCACAAGTCGATGGCGCCGAATGATCGAGGTCATCTCGCTGAGAGCGCCGCTGATGTCCACCTTGTTCAACGACTGGCTGCTGTAATAGCCGACGAAATCGGCCACATCGCTGGTGAAGCCCACGGGTTCGACATCGCCGGATCGCCCGCACATGTGCAGAAGAATCGTCGCCAGCCGGTCGGCATCGTTACCGGCAATGGCAGCGAGCAAGTTCTCCATTTCCTCGCGTGCCTTGTTGGTAAGTTGACCAACCATGCCCACGTCGAGGATGCCGACCGACCCGTCGGCCATGATGAGCAGGTTGCCCGGATGCGGGTCGGCGTGAAAGAATCCGTCGCGGAAGATCATCTCCAAAAAGACTCGCGCCCCGTGCTTGGCGAGTTCGCCCCGATTGATGCCCTCGCCGAGTTTGTGGGCATCGGCGAGCCGCACACCGTCGAGATGGTCCATCGTTAATACGCGAGCCGTCGACAGCGCGGGGTACGGCTTCGGGAATCGGACGGCGGTATCCTTGCCGAAGTTGGCGATGAAGCGCTCGAGGTTGCGGAGTTCGCGACCGAAATCGAGCTCTCGCATCAGGGACTTCTCGAACTCCGCAGCCACGGCACTGGGTTGATACGGACGCAGCTCTTCAACGTACTGCTCCGCGAGATAGGCCAACCCGCCAAGGATGTCGAGGTCGTTCTGAATGCGATCTTCAATGCCGGGATGCTGGACCTTGACCACGACCTGTGTCCCGTCTTTGAGCGTCGCCCGATGAACCTGCGCGATCGACGCCGACGCCAACGGCTGATCGTCGAAGCTGGCGAACAACTCATTGATGGGCTTGCCAAGTTCAGTCTCGATGGTCTTGCGAACGACCTCGGGCGGATCGGCGGGAACGTCGGCTTGCAGTTTCGTCAGTTCGGCCGCCAGGGCGCTTCCGACCAAGTCCGCACGCGTGCTGAGAACCTGTCCGAATTTGATAAACGTCGTGCCCAGTTCCGCCAGAGCGGTTCGAATCCGGGCCTCTTGCGTGATCCGGGCGAGGTTGCGATTGCGACGCCGAAGAAAGACTCGTGTTGCCAGACCGATATTGAGCCTCGCCAACCAATCGGCGAGGCCGTATTTGCTGATGATCGTGACAATCTCGCGCACCCGACCGGCGTTGCGGGCGAATTGCGGGATGGCGGTGATTCTCATGAGTCAGCGAAGCCCCGGGCAGCGAGAGCGGCTCGAATCGTTGGGCGTTCGAGCAATTGTACAAACGCGCGGACCGCGGGCCGATCGCGTCGAGCATCTGGAATCACGAAGTCGAATTGTTCGGCCTGCAACGGGATGAAACCCATGCCACTCGCAGACGCTGCCGGCCCAATCGCCACGCCCCAATCCACCCGACCTTGCGCTATCGCCGCCACGACCGATTGGTGCGACTTGGCTTCCATCGAATACCCTCGCGGTTTCGCGCCCCGAAGCAAGCGATCGATCAGGACTCGCGTGCCGCTCCCCCGATTGCGATTAACCATCAGAACCTGCGAATCGCCGACGACGCGGGCCACCACCTCTGCCGCCGTCCGGCACTCGAAACGCTCGTCTCCAGGCCGAAACACCACCCCCTGCGTCCGGCCGTATCCTCGCACGAGCGTCAGACCGTTTGACAGAAACGGCTCGTTGTATCGGTTCGAGTCTGGGTCCAGCAGATGGATGCCGGCAATGTCGCACTCCCCTCGATTGGCGGCCTCCAAGCCGCCCATACTTCCCACCGCCAGACAGCGACTCGTTACACCCAATGCATGAAGTTCGCCAAGCAGGAAATCGAGACCGGTGCAGTTGCTTCCGATGACAACCAAGTCGGCCGGCCGGACGACCGCGTCGATCAACTGTACTTCAACATTCGCGCCGGCGTCGAGGTACTCTCGCTGCCTCGGAATGGTGATAAAGCCATCCGCGGCCGCAAATGCCGTCACAGACCCGGAACCCTTACCCATCGGATAAGCCGCATAACCGGCACCGTGGCGAATCAGGCCAACGAGCAGGTATTCGGTACGGCCTCGCTCCGAATTGACTCGCATCGGCAGCACTGCGTTGATGGTCGCGGCGCTGGTGTCGCTCAAGCCCGCGAAGGCTCGAATGACGGGCGCGATGAATTCGTGAAACGTGAACATCGCCGACGTGGGAAACCCCGGCAGCACGGCAATCGGAATGGGGCGCCGGCCCGGACGCTTTACGACGGCTAGGCATAACGGCTTGCCGGGCTTCAGCGCGACGCCATGTGCGATGACCCCCGGCGGTCCGAATTGCGAGACAACGCAATAGGAAACGTCGCCGGCACCTTTCGACGTGCCGCCGGACAGAATTACGACATCGCAGCTCAACGCGGAATCAATCGCGTCTTTCAGAGCCGAGGAATCGTCGGGGATGATCCCCATGACGACGGCTTCGGCACCGAGTTCGCGGACGGCGTCGGCGACGAAGGTGCTGTTGCTATCGAATACCTGCCCCGGCCGCAAATTGCCCCCCGGCGGCACCAATTCGCCGCCGGTGGAGATGATCGCAACGCGCGGCCGTCGAATCACGGGCACCATGCCCACGCCAATCGCCGCAAGGACGCCCGTATCCCGCGACCCTAACCGAATGCGCCGGCGCAGAACGGTTTCACCTCGGCCAATGTCGGTGCCCGCGAACGTGATGTTGGCCCCGGGAGCGACCGGTCGGGACAATCGCAGAACATTCTGACGGACGTTGGTATGTTCGATCATGACGACGGCATCGGCGCCGCGAGGGATCATCGCCCCGGTGGCAACCGCGAGCGCAAGGCCAGCTTCGACCGATCGCGCCGGCATCTCACCGGCGCCGATGGCTTCGGGCGCGAGTCGCAACTCGATGAGCCGGTCCTCGCCGGCTCCGAAGGTGTCTTCCGCCCTTACCGCGAATCCATCGACGTTGGAGCGATCGAACCCCGGAACATCGATGGGCGCCATGACGTCTTCGGCGAGGACGCGCCCATGGGCTTCAGATAAGGGGATCGACTCGGCATCGAGAGGGCGCCAGTCAAGGGCCGCCCGCAACCGGCGCTGCGCGTCATCGCGATCGATAACATCGAGAAACTGTTGCTGCTCGAAAGCGGCATTCATGCTCGACCCATTGCGTTACGGGAGGTCGTAAAGGTAGACGTCCACCGTGTCGCCGACGGCGTGACCTTCTCGATCACGGGGGACGACGACGAAACCATCCGCCCGAGTCGTGGTGCTCAGTTGCGATGCCCCGCTGACGGCCAGCGGATCGGCGCATCCATCGAGCAATCGGATGCGGACGTAATCGACGCGGCCAATCGCCGAAACGATCTTAGAATGCAGCGCGAATCGGCCGAGGCGATACGGCCACTCCGGCGAGCGCCCGCCAAGCCGACGCAGCGCTCGCGCCGCGAAAAAATCGTAGGCACAGAGGCACGAAACCGGGTTGCCCGGGAGCAGGAACACAGGTCGCCCGTCGATGAATCCGATGCCCGTCGGGCTGGCAGGGCGCATGGCGACGCCGTGGATCGGCAACTCGCCCAACTCCGCGACCAGCCCGGGCGCGTGATCTTCTTGCCCGACTGACGTTCCGCCGGAAATAAGAATGACATCGGCCGACGATGATCGCAGTGCCTCGCGAATGATGTCGCGTTGATCGGCAAGCAACTGCACCGGCAACGGGACGCCGCCATCGCGCCGAACGAGCGCCGCGAGCATGACCGAATTGCTGTCCACGATGCGGTATCCATCAGGGCGCGAACCGGCGGGCAGAATCTCGTTGCCCGTGATGAGGATGGCGACTCGCGGCCGGCGAACGACGGGTATCTCGGCCATGCCGATGGAGGCGAGAATGGCGGCATCTTGCGGTCGCAAGAGGCGACCAGCGTGCAAGACGATCTGGCCCGGCGCGACATCCTCGCCACGACGACCGACGTGCCGCTTGGGTGCCATCGGCTCGACGACTCGCAAGGTCCCCGCGGATTCTTCAGCAAATTCGGCCGGCAAAACCGCGTCGGCCCCGTCAGGCACGGGCGCCCCGGTCATGATGCGGACGGCCTCACCCGGACGGACTTGGCCCAAATACGGCTGGCCTGGCATCGACGCGCCGATGATTCTCAGCGTCAGTGGGTTGTAGGCCGACGCGCCGAAAGTGTCTTCACCGCGAAGGGCGTAACCATCCATGGCGGACCGATCGAACGCCGGCACCGCCACAGCGGAAATGGCGTCCTCGCTCAAGACTCGCGCCGCCGATTCGGTGACCGGCACATGCTCCGATGAAAGGCAAGTCACGCGCGCATCGATGAGTTGGATGGCGTCAGTTACCTCGGACCGGTCGCGAAACCCGCGCATACGCACGTCGAAAAACGGCCCGGTCGGCGATGGCTCGCTCATGTCGATTCCCACAACAGGATCTTACAACGGCTGCCATGATACCAGACTGAAAACTCCGCGGACAGCGGGCATGACCGATCGCCGCGCTCATTCGCATAATGATCGGAGAAACGAGAAATCGATCATGCCTGACGAACTCCGGACGCTGACCGCACGATGGATCATTCCCATGGCTGGCCCGCCGTTGGAACGTGGCACGATCACGCTTACCGGTGGGCGAATCGTTGCCGTGGAGCCTCATGGCGTTCGAGCGGCGCACGAGGATTTCGGCGACGCGGCGATCATGCCGGGATTGGTCAACGCCCACACGCACCTCGATTTGACGGGCATGAAAGGCCTCGCGGAACCGCGACCCGATTTTGTTGGCTGGCTTCGCGAGGTCATCGCCTATCGCCGTACGCTATCCTCAGACGACATTCAGAACGACATCGCGGAGGGCATTGCCGAATGCCTGCGTTGCGGGACGACGCTTGTCGGCGACATCTCCGGCGACGGCACGAGTTGGGAACTGCTTGCGGAAAGTCCCCTGGGTGCCGTGGTGTTTCGCGAACTGCTCGGCCTGCCCAAGCCCCGCGCGGAACAAGCCTGGATCGCGGCGCAACAGTGGCTGGGGGCCGCAACGCCGACGGCACGATGTCGTCCCGGTTTGAGTCCCCATGCACCGTACAGCGTGCGTGTGTCGCTGATGCGAGCCGCGTCACAAGCGGGCGTTCCCGTGGCCGTTCACTTGGCCGAGTCGCCATTCGAGCGAGAATTGCTGACCGATCACACTGGGCCATTCGTGCCGTTTTTGCAAGACCTCGGCGTTTGGGATCCGGTTGGCTTGTCCAAAGGCCCCGAACACGTCATTCGGCTGACTACGGGTGGCGACAACCCCGTGTTGTTCATCCACGGGAATTACTTGGCCGCGTCTGCTTCGATCCCGTCGAATGCCAGTATCGTGTATTGCCCGCGGACCCATGCGGCCTTTGAGCATCCGCCGCACCCGTTTCGGGAGTTCCTGTCTCGCGGCGTTCGCGTTTGTCTTGGAACGGATTCGTTGGCATCGAACCCCGATCTAAGTCTGCTGGAGGAGGCCCGTTTCGTTTATCGCATGCACCCTGACCTACCGCCGTCGACGATTCTGGCCATGGCGACGCTGGCCGGCGCCCAGGCACTCGGACGGGCCGACGATACGGGCAGTCTGGTTCCGGGGAAACATGCCGACTTTGTCGTGGTTCCGTTAACTGCTCCGGCTTCGGGCGATCCCGTGGCCGACGTCTTGGAGTCATCGACCGGTCCGACCCAAGTCTTCATCGCAGGAACCCCGGTTTTTCCTTGACTGGAATCTTGAATTCACAGAGGGTGTCCGTATCGCAAAACGAGTGAACCGCCGTGCGCGTCGGTTTCGATTTCCTGCGGGAAGCGAGGGAAGTCGAAACGGAGGTGCCCGGCGGGCGACTGTTTACAAGAGGGTGAAATGAGTAAGCCGTTGGGGTATCTGTGCCTGGTGTTGCATGCCCATTTGCCGTTTGTTCGGCACCCCGAATACGATGATTTCCTGGAAGAAGACTGGCTCTACGAAGCGATCACCGAGACCTATGTTCCGCTGCTGGATATCTTCGACAGCTTGGAGCGTGATGGTGTCGATTGGCGGATGACGATGTCGGTGACGCCGACGCTCGCGGCAATGCTGTCGGATCCCCTGCTGCAATATCGCTACGTGCGGCACATCGATAACTTGATCGGGCTCTGCCACAAGGAGATCGAACGCACGCGCTGGCAGCCGGAGTTCCTGCGGCTCGCGGAAATGTATCTGCAGCGATTCACGCACTCCCGTCATGTTTTCGTGAACCAGTACGGCAACAATCTGATCAACGGTTTTCGGCGATTTTATGAGACCGGCAAGCTCGAACTGATTACCTGCGGGGCGACGCATGGCTTTCTGCCGTTGATGGCGCCGCACAACGAGAAAGCCGCCCGGGCACAGATCGAGCTTGGCGCCCGCGAATTCGAGCGCCATTTCGGCAAGCGCCCTCAAGGGATTTGGCTTCCGGAATGCGGCTACGTTCCCGGCGTGGATGTGATGTTGCGCGATAGCGGCATTCGCTATTTCTTCACGGATACGCACGGCATCCTGCACGCCAACCCGCGGCCCAAGTATGGCGTCTACTCCCCGATCTTGTGCCCCCAGAGCGGCGTGGCCGTCTTCGCCCGCGATACGGAATCGAGCAAGCAGGTTTGGAGTTCGGTCGAAGGTTATCCTGGCGACTATTTGTATCGCGAATTCTATCGCGACGTCGGTTTCGATCTCGACTACGACTACCTGAAGCCGCACTTGCACGACAGCGGCATCCGGTCTCACCTGGGTATCAAATACTATCGCATCACGGGTCGCACGGACCAGAAACAGCCTTACGATGTGGCCGCCGCCATGGAGAAAGCGGCGTCACACGCGGGCAATTTCATGTTCAATCGCGAGAAACAGATCGAATGGCTCGCGGGCAATATGGGCGGCCGCGCTCCCATCATCGTCGCCCCCTACGATGCGGAGCTGTTCGGCCATTGGTGGTTTGAGGGGCCGGATTGGATCAACTATCTGCTGCGAAAGGTCCACTATGACCAACAGACCTTCAAGACGATTCATGTCCCGGAATATCTTGAAAAATACCCGACTCACCAACTCTGCCAGCCGAACCTTTGCAGCTGGGGACACAAGGGGTATTGCGAGGTCTGGCTGGAAGGATCGAACGACTGGATCTACCGCCATTTGCTCGAGGACGCCGACCGAATGGTGGAACTGGCCCGAATGTTTAGCAACCCGGACCCGTTGCGACGACGGGCGTTGAATCAAGCCGCCCGCGAACTGCTCCTGGCGCAATCATCGGACTGGGCGTTCATCATGAAGACCGGCACGATGGTCGAATACGCGGTCAACCGAACTCACGCCCACGTTCTCAACTTCAATCACCTGTACGAGCAACTCAAACACGGCACCATCGACGAACCGTGGCTCACCGAGATCGAACAGCGCAACAACATCTTTCCAACGATCGACTATCGGCTTTACGCCTAGCGGCTGCGACTTGATGTCGGCCAACGCGAACGCCTCGCCGCGATGACCCTGGATCCAGGGGAGCATCGAAGCGAGGCGTTGGTGATTCGTCGGGGGGTCATCCCGCGGTGTTCATGGTCCGGAACACCGACGTCTGTCGCATCGTGGACATCGATTCGAGAATCGACTCTCGCACTTCAAGAAACGCATGAGCGCAGGTCGGATCGAATTGTGTCCCGGCCATCTTCTCAACTTCCGCGAAGGCAACCTCCGGGGGGCGGCCTTTCTTTTCCGGATGATACGGGCGATTGCTTGTCATGGCGTCAAAGGCGTCGGCGACAGCGACGATCCGGGCCAGCAACGGGATTTGTTCGCCGGCCAACTGATCCGGGTAACCCTTTCCATCCCAGCGTTCGTGATGCGAGCGCACGATGGGGAGAATCGGATGCAAGTCGGGAATGGTCTGAATGATCGCGGCGCCATTGACGGTGTGCATTTGCATGATGCGGTATTCGTCAGGCGTGAGCCGGCCGGGTTTCCGCAGAATCGCGTCGTCGATGCCAATCTTGCCGATGTCGTGCAACGGCCCACCGATGCGAATGAGGTCGTTGTCCTGGGTGCCCAGTCCAATCTGCTTGGCGAGCAACAGCGAATAGCTGGTCACTCGTGCCGTGTGGCCGCCGGTGTATTCGTCACGAAGTTCGACGGCCTGAGCCAGGACGCTGATCGTGTTGAGGAAAAGTTCTCGCTGCTTGCGAAAGAGCTGGGCACTTTCAATACCGGCGGAAACGCTGGCCGCCAAGGCATCGGCAAGGTCAAGATCGTCGCGAGTGAACGGCTCCTGCCAGAAATTGCGATCCAAGTGAAGCACGCCCAATCGCCGGCGCGGGGTTCGCAACGGCACGCAAATCACCGACGCCATGGCGCCATCGGTGATGCTCTGTGACATTTGCAGTTCGGGGTCTTCCGCAACATGGGCGCTCAGGATCGACTCGCCGGCTTGAAAGCACCGCGTCGCGAGTTTCTGGCTGTAGTGGAATCGCTCGTGGGCGTCGCCCGCCAACGCCCGCAGTTGAAGCTTCAACGGTGCGTTGGGAGGATCGTTCTCCGCAAGCACGATGGCACCCCGTTGGGCATCGAGGACGGAAACCGCGTCGTTCAAGATCGAGTCGAGCAGGTCGGTCTCGTTCTCCATCTTGATAAAATGCTGGCTGGCGCGCAACAGGGCCTGGAGTTGCTCGCCCGGTCGGGGCATCCGATTCCGATTGAACGCGAGACTGTCAATCGCGTCTTCCCACGATTTGACGGATGTCGCTTCAACCAACATTTGATCATCGGGAAACGCGACGCCACCGGGAGCGGCCGCATGGCCATCGTTCACTTCGACAATCATGGCCACCTTGCCGAATTGAATAATGTCGCGAGGCTTGACGGATTTCTCCTCGCCATTCAATCGGGCGCCGTTCAAAAAGGTGCCGTTGGTGCTTCCCAGATCGCGAACCATCCAACCTTGGGGGCCTAAGCGCAATTCAGCATGGCGACGGCTCACCGAACCATCGTCCAAGACAATTTCAAGCGAGCCAAGCCGTCCGGCCCGCAACAGTGTCTCGTTTTCCCACGTCTTTCCCTTGATTTCGCCGCTAATACCTCTCAACCGTATCGCTTGCTTCATTGTGGTGTACCTCGTGGGCGCGGCATATGTTGCTTTTCATGGCGAGTCACCAAACGGTTCATCATGAATCGTGGACGCGTCAGCGCCCCTTCCTGACACGATCGACGCGACCCCTGTGGGTGTTCCAGTCCGCACAATCCTAACGGGTGGATGACCTAATGTAGAACACAATTCCGGCAAACGCCGAACATTCTTCCCAGACGATCCATTTCCGCACAGTCCGTCGAAACCCGTAGCCTTCAATCATCGCAATGGGTATCATTCCATTTATCCCTGCCCGAACATTCCCGCCGACCCGACGAGCCAATCCAATCATGAAATCACGGAATTTGAGCGTTGTTTTCGTGGCATTTTCCATTGGCCCATTCGCTCTGGGACAGCCGCCAACGTTACCTCCCGCGCCCCAGGCTCCTTCCCTAAACCTTCCCCAACCGTTCGCTGTGACCCGAGGAGCGTCCGTTGATCTTACTTTTTCCGGAACAAACCTCCTCGAACCAACAGGTCTCCTCCTCGGTTTCCCCGCGAAGGTCACATTCTTGCCGAATGAAAAGGCCCCGAAGGATGCCACGACCTTGCGAGCGAAGGTCGAGGTGCCTGCCACAACTCCGGTGGGGTTGTATCTGGTTCGAGTCGCAACCAAACAAGGTGTGTCGAACGCCCGCCCGTTTTGCGTTGATGATCTGCCGGTAACGGCACCGCCTGCGGCGCCTCCGCGATCAAAGGCCACCTCATCCAACCTGCCGACACCCGGCTCGGTATCCGGCCGGATTGATCCCGAAACGAGCGAGTTTCATCGCATCTCTGTCAAGGCCGGTCAGCGGTTGACGATCGAGGTCTTGGCTCGGCGCATCGGCAGCTCGCTTGATCCGATCATTCTCATGCACGACGCCAAGACGGGGCGTGAGATACCCAGCCTCTACAGCGACGACGCGCCGGGGCTTCAGTCGGATGCTCGGCTAACCCACACGTTCAAAGAGGCGGGCGATTATCTCGTCGAAGTCCGCGACAGCACGCATCGCGGAGGCGCTGACTATTGGTATCGCCTTCGTGTCGGTGACTTCCCCTCAGTCATCGCGACGATGCCCTTGGCCATTCGCCTCGGGAAGCCGACTCCGGTGGGATTCGCCGGACCCGACATTGACGGTGTCGCTGCGCAACCGGTCACGGCAGGGTCGGCCAATCACCAATCGAGCCTGTTCGTCGTGCCCAAGGGAAACCGGACGGCGAGCGGGTGGCCCGTGACGGCTCGGCTCAGTGACATGGACGAGATTGTTGAGCAAGAGCCGAACAACAGCCCGGACAAGGCGAATCGCGTTCCCGTTCCCTGCGGCATTAGCGCGGGGTTCCAGACCAAGTCCGACGTCGATTGCTTCCGGTTCGCGGGCAAGAAGGGCCAGAAGTACGTGATCGAAGCGCAGACTCAGGAGTTGTTGTCACCCGCGGATGTCTTTTTCACGCTCAAAGACTCCAAGGGGGCCGAGGTCGCTCGCATCGATCCGCAAAAGGCGTCTCGGATCGACTTCACCGCTCCGGCCGATGGCGAATTCGTCGTCTCGGTCGAACATCTCAATTATCTCCACGGACCGAATGAGGTCTATCGATTGACCATCACTCAGCCGTCGCCAGGTTTTGATGTGGTTCTCGGCAGCGATCGGGTTGAAGTGCCGATGGGCGGCGTCGGACTGCTGCCGATACAGGCCATCACGCGGCGCGACTACGGCGGGCCGATCGAACTCATCATCGACGGCGTGCCCGGAATTACCGGGTCGGTCATCGTGACGGCCGCCGCGCCGCCGGCACCGAGTCTGCCATTGGCTATCATCCCCGTTATCGCGAAGCCCGATCTGGCGCCGGGCATTCATGAGATCCGGGTGAAGGCCAAGGCCATCATCAACGGCAAGGAGACGATCGCTTTTGCCGATTTGGGCGATCGGATCAAGCAGACGATGGGAGGTCTGCCGTTTCCGCCACGAGTGTGGGAAAAGTCGGTAGCAGTAGCCGTGACGCACCCGCCTTTCCGTGTCACCGTCAAATTACCTCGATCAGATGCGACGGCCGGCGTGCCGTTGCCGTTGACGGTGGCTGCTACCCGTGACGCCGGCTTTGCCGAGGAAATCACCCTGGCCTTGGCCGGGGCGCCGCCGACGATCACCATCGCCGCCAAGCCGATCGCGAAAGGGGCAGCCGAGACAACGTTTCCGCTCAACCTCGCGGCCAAGTCGCCCTTGGGCACCTTCAACGTTGCCATGATCGGCAAGGCGAAGTTCCAAGGGCGAGACTTTGCCGTCGCGGCCTTGGTCCCGATAACGATTGTCGGCCCGTTTGATTTACAGGCTTCGGCCCCGGCCCCTGTAAAGCCTGGCGACAGGGTAAAGATCAAGGTCACGGCAACGCGAAAAGGTGGCTACGCCGGCCCGATTGATCTGCAACTGCGCAACCTGCCCGCAGGTGTGACGGCCGGCCCCGCGCAAATCCCCGCCGACAAGACCGTCGTGGAGATTGAGTTGACCGTCGCGGCGACCGCGGTGGCAGTAGACAAGGCCGACGTCAACGTCTTGGGGACAGCCCCCGGCGCGGCAGGTCAGCAAGCGGCTAGCGGGAACTTCGCAATCAAGATTGGAAAGAAATAAGCGGCGCCATCGTCCACCAAGAACAGACGACGCCAAGAATTGTCGATTCTTGGCGTCGTCTTGTTACGTGCGATTGTCGTGGTAACGAAATCGCTTAGTCGTTCTTGTCGTCTTTCTTCTTGCCGAATCGGCCGCCGCCCAAACCGGCACCCATGGCTCGGGCCAAGCTCTCCGGCTTGATTTCGAGCGGCTTGCCCGTCATTTCTTCCCAAGCTTTCTTCTGATCGGCCGACAGCAGGTCGATGCACTTGTTACGGGATTCCTTCTGCATCGCGGCGATCTTGGGCTGGATCGTCTTGAAGGCATCCTTGTTGCCGCCGCTGAAGGCTTCCTTCATCATCTCCATGGCGTCGGTCATGGCTTGGCTGGCGATATCCTTGATCTTGCTTTCTTGATCGTCGGTAATCTTCAACGCGGTCTTGATCTCATCGACAACCTTGATTTCCGGCGGATTCTGGAAGCCCTTCATCTCCATGGTGAAGAGGCCGTTTTGTTGATACTGAATCTGTTTGAGGCGCTTCGTCTGGTCGGCGGTCAGCGTCTCCTTGAGGAACTTCTCGTTCGCTTCGGCCGACTTCTTCATCATCTCGGCCATCTTTTCCTTCAGCTCTTCCTTGCTGAGATCCTTCAAGGACTCACGGCCCTTGCGCTGTTCGGCCTGGAAGGCCTTCATCTTTTCCTTCTGTTCGTCGGTGATCTTCAGATCATCCTGAACTTCGGGAACCTGGAGGAGAATGTTGGCGGTGACGCCACGGCCCAGGCCCATGCCGCCGCCGCCGAAGCGCGGCTGTTGAGCGATAACGATACCGGCGAAAAGCACGGACATGCCGCCGGCCAAGGTGAGAAATCGTCGCATTGGTAGAACACCTCTGGAGTACGGGGAGACAGGAACTCTATTTCCAATCGTATTAACCCCAAACCATCAACGGCGACTCGTGAAAACCGGTTTTTGGCGAAAATCCGATTCGGGACCGAAAACCGCATGAACTGGGTGACACATGACTCGCCCCAGTGACAGACGTATCGGAAGCGAGAATCTTCGTGCCGAAGTTTCGACCGGATGCGAAAAAAACGAAAATAACTGTTGCGTCGGTCATCTGGGAGGGATACACTGCACATGAATCGGCAGTGGGGCTTCTCGACCAGTTTATTTATTACGCGCCTGGTTGATACGACATTATCCCCGCTTCCACAACCCAACAGGAGCTTGAGAACATGCCACGTCTGCGTAAGGCCCGGTCACACGGGTTCACGCTGATCGAGTTGCTGGTGGTGATTGCCATCATCGGCATCCTGATCGGTCTTCTACTCCCCGCAGTACAAAAGGTCCGCGACCGCGCCGCGATGATTCAGTCGCTCAACAATCTAAAACAGATTGGGTTGGCTCTGCATAACTATCACGACACGAAAGAAAAACTCCCGCCTGCTTGCGAGTGGTCGGGCACCTCGAATTGGCCGCAGACTGGTGGATTCGGCAACCCGTTCTTCCACATTCTCCCCTTCGTTGAAAAAGAAGCCGAGTACTTGAACACGAGGCAGAACGATTGGGGAGCCGCCGGAAACCATGTTTACTTGGCTTGGAACGGCACACCGACGCCTTTGTGGCAGCGCCCCATGAAGCTCTATCGCAGCACGAATGACCCGGGCATGGATGGCGACGGCTATGCTATCGGTGTCACGCCTTGGGGCGGCAGCAGCTTTGGCTACAACGCTCAGGTTTTCGGGCAAGTCGATCGTAACGGGACGCTGACCGGCTGGAACGGCAAGACCAAGTTCGACAGTATCCGCGATGGTCTGTCGAACACCATTTTCGTAGCGGAGAAATACGCTCGCTGCGGTGACCAAGGTTCGTTGTGGAATCGTTGGGACCAGGACCTCTGGCAACCGGGGTTCGCCATTAGTTGGGACGCCAACTCGATTGGGCCGAACTCAAAGTTCCAAATCAACCCGTTGCCCGCCGATGATAACACGGTCTGTAACCCGCGACTGTCTCAGGCAACCCGCTCCTCGGGCATTCTCATCTTGCTCGGAGATGGAAGCGCCCGTTCTTTGAACGCCGACGTTGGTAACGCGACTTGGTGGACCCTCTGTACGCCCCGATCCAAAGACATGCCGGGAGTGGACTTCTAAGACTGCCGGCAATAGCTGTTAATTAAGCAAGGCACCGGTGGCTTTCCATCCGGTGCCTTTGTCTATCTGTGGCCCGACCCCGGCGGTCGATTGACCATCACCTGTGTTCCACGTCCGGAGGCTTTGCAAATGCGATTGAATTTGAGGGCAAATCGTGTTGTTAGTTGGTGCGTGTTGTTTCTCTGTGTCGCCGTGCTCGCCGGTTGCGGCGGCAAGAAGACCGGAGGCGATGTATCAGGCAAAGTGACCTACAACGGCAAGGCCGTCACCTCAGGTTCGGTTGCCTTCCATGGCAGCGACGGCAAATCGGTTTCGAGTTCGATCGCGTCCGACGGATCTTACAAGATCGTGAAGCCACCCCTGGGCGAGGTCAAGATTACCGTCGAAACCAGCCCGCCGCTCAAGGTCGGCTCATCAGCCAGCCCCAAAAGCCCCGACGGCAAAGAAGGCCCACCAAAAGCCGATATACCCCTTAGCGGCAAGACCGGCGGCGAATACGTCGCCATCCCCGACAAGTACAAGAAACCCGCCACGTCCGGGTTGAGCTTTACTGTGACGATTCTAAGCCAAACGCACGACATTGAACTGAAGTAACTCGATGTATCCAAAGTCCTGAGACGGTCGAGTTGCATTCTCGACCCCCCTAAATCCCCCCGCGTGCGGGGGGATTTAGGGGGGTCGAGAATGACGAATCCGCGACCTACCACTGTCGTTGGGACGCGAAGCGATTCCGGACTCGCCGAACGCCGGATGCGTTTTCCCAAACGCGTCCGGCACTTGCTCGTAACACTCGGTTGGCGCAATGGTACGACGCGGAACACAAACGCCGCGCCTCACTTCAAGCCCAGGCCTTCCTGCCAAACCAATTCCGTGGCTGCGATGGTGGTTGGTTGCATTGCTCGTGGCGGCCACGGGCACGGGCGTCTATTTCTATCGCGACTACTCCCGCGCGCAGCCATTACGTACCGCCGAGCAAAAGATCCACTCGAGGCATCTGGAAGAAGCTGAGCGAATCCTCGCGGAATACCTCAAAAAGAATCCACGGGACCCTCGAGCGCTTCTCCTTCAGGCTCGCTTGGATCGATTCTCGCAACGGTTCGCCGAATCTCGCACGCATATCAAGCAAGCCGTCCAATTTGGCGGCGAAACCCCCGAGATCAAACTCGAGAATGCCCTGCTACTCGCGCAAAGCGGGCAACTTCCGCAAGTCCTTGAAGACCTTCAGACGCTTGTTGTCAACGACCATCCGTTTTCGCCGTTGATCCTGGAAGCCATGGCCGAAGGCTATTTCCGCAATTATCGTTGGGGCGAGGCAATGTACTGCGTCCGGCTGTGGCTGGCCAAGGAACCGGATCGGATTCCGGCGCTAAGCTTTCGTGGCCGGCTCAACGAGCAGATGGGGCGTAACGACTTCGCCGTCGCCGACTATCGCGACTGCCTCAAGCAAGATCCCGAACAAGACGCGATCCGGTTGAGGTTGGCAACCATCCTGCTTTCGAGCGTTTCATTTGAGCCGAATGAAGCTGTCATGCACCTTGAGCATCTTCTCAAACGGCGCGGCGATGATTTCGAGATTCGCCGGCTCTTGGCCCAGGCTTATCGCGAAGTCGGCCGCTACGATGATTCGCAGGAGCTGCTGGATGCGCTCTTGAAAGAGCGTCCCGACTCACCCGAATTGCTAACCTCGAAAGGTCGGCTCACATTCGCGATGGGCCGGCCTGAAGAAGCCGAGCCGTGGTTGCGGAAAGCCGCGACCGCATCCCCAGGTGACTATCAGACCATCTATGCGTTGACGCTCTGCCTGAACCAGCTTCAGAAGACCGAGGAAGCCGCCAAGTATCAGGCGATTGGTAATCGCATCTTGGCCGACCTCGATCGCATGCACGAGATTTCCTCGGCGTTAATCCGCGATCCGTCGAACACGTCGCTGCGCCATGAGGCCGGCGTCCTGGCGTTTCGCTGCGGCCAGTCCGATGACGCCATCAGTTGGTTTTTGGGAGCACTGAAAGAAGATCCCAACCACATTCCGTCGATGAATTCGCTGGCCGAGGTGTTCGAGAAGAAAGGTGATTCGTTTCAGGCGAATCGCTATCGTGAAAAGGCCCGTCAGGCAAGCGGGGTCATGGTGCCCCGCAAGCCATGACGGGTTCTCGTTCCGGTCGCTTCTATTTCTGCTGCGGCCTCACGACTCGCGGCGGTTGATCGCCCGAGCCTGGTGCCGGAATCACGCCACCGGCGGGGCGGCCCGTCGGCTGCGCCGGCATCGGTTGCGCCCGAGGGATTTTCACGTATTTCCACCCCTGCGGGCTCATGTCCGGCGCCGTGAAATGTTGCGGAGTCAGTCGAGCCGTCGTGTCCACGTCGGGCAAGTCCCACGTCACTTGATTGCCGTTGGGATGCTCAAACCAAAGCCGGCAGGGCAGCATCGACTTCGTAAACAGCACCAACTGAGCCTGCGTAAACTCCGCCTTGTCGGAGGCATTCATCGGGCGGATCATCATGTAGATGTAGTTCGCATCCTCTTTTGTCAAACGAAGGTCATAGCGACGCTTGGCATCGGCCGCTTTCATCCCGAACAGGAACGCCAGGAAATTGTCCTCGAAACCGCCGTTCGGTTTGGAAATCTCGTGAACCATCACCTGTTTCGATTGCGGGCGATACTCGTACAAGAACTGCCCGGTGCTGACGTACAACTCGTAGACGTCCTTGGAAAACGTGCCGTCCGGGTTGCGTTTGACCAATTGGAGCGCCGCATAGTTCGGGCGGAGATACCGAGCCTCACCCACATAGGTCTTTTGCAACCCGGCGACCTTGTCGGTTTCGGTGCGCACGACTTGCTTGATGTAAAGCGACTCGACCGACTTCATCCGCTGCTCCCATTGGATGAGCAAATGGTCGAGGCGGTTGCGAGCGGGGTCAAGTTGATCCGATGGGGTCGGCCCCGCGGGTGTCCCCGGGCCGGCGGGCGGTTGGGCTTGAGACGCCGCGGCCAACACGACAAAGGCCAACGACAGGCCGAGCGTTCGCATCACTCACTCTCCTCGTTCGGGTGCGGGCCGGTGTCCTTCATGGCCCCTACATCGTGCGCTTATAACATCCCGGCCCGGTACGGGGAAGGCGACTCGCCACAAGGCCCGCATGGCTCAAATTCCCGCCGGCAATTCCAGCCAATTAAGCAGCAATTCCGGCAGTTCACAGAAGCTCGAAAACGTAACGTCGGCAAGATGGGCAAACGGCCAGTCGCGACCATGGGTGACCAACGCCGTCCGTGTTCCGGCCGCTTTTCCCGCCTGCAAATCATACAGAAAATCGCCGACTATCAGCACCTCCGACGGCTGAAGCATCCAGGCATGGCAAATGCGGGTCAGCCCCGCCGGATCCGGCTTATGGGGCGCATCTTCGCGCGCCATCACCGGATCGAACCGCAACCCAAACCTCTCGAGTATCGTCGCCACGGAACGGCGTGAATTGCGGCTCAGCAACGCCCGAGGAATTCCCCGGCGCTCCAATCGTCCCATGAATTCGATGACGCCGGGCAACAATCGCGCCTTTGCCGCGGCGATTCGTTCGTGCTCGTCGAGGATCACTCCGGCACGTTGACGCTCTGACAACGGCATTCGGGCAAGCGCTTCGAGCAAAGGCGTCCCGCTCGGGAGTCCGATCTCGACCCGAATTGCCTCAAAATCGAGTTCTTGCGAGACGACCGTGCCATCCAAATCGAAGACGACCCCCAAGACGCGATTCCATGCCGTCGAGCTTGCCATAACACCTCATTCTTACCCGGTCCATCAATCCTATTCGCACAACCGCAATAAACTGCATGTCCGGCTCAACCCGCACCACTTATTCAACCGATTATGAAATCGACCGCGAATAGCCTCTACGAATCGCGTGATGGGGGAGAATGGCATGTTTCGTCGTCTGGCCCGCCTTAGCCTCGTCGGATTGCCCTTTGCCGGAGCCGCTTGCGTCGGTTTGCCGACGACAGCGTATCCCCCCGTCGCGCATTGGATCGCCCAGCCGCACCCAGCCGCGTCGGTGGAATTCTCCGGTCATGCCTCGGCGCCGATCATCCAAACCGCCGCCCGTACGCCGGAGGAGCTGCCTCCGACGACGGAAAAAGCCCCGTCGGCCCTGCCGTCGCCGGATTGCCCGGTCTTGCCGATCGCCCTCGATACGGTCCTTCGATTCGCCGAGGAGCAAAACCCCAGCGTCGCCTTGTACCGGCAAAAGGTCACCACGGCCCTTGCCGAGCGCAATTCCGCCGGCCCGCGATGGTTGCCCGATGTCTTCGTGGGCATGGGCTACTATCGCCACGAGGGCGGAATCCAGCTTCAAGAAGGCCCGCTGATTCGGTCCAGCACCGGCGCGATGTTATTCGGCGGCCAAGTAAATGCCAAGATCGATCCTCGCGAAGGCGCGTTTCGCTCGTTGCAGTCGGCCCGCAATGTCTGGCTCAATCGCAGCGAACTGAGCCGGGTCACCGGTGAGCAGATCCTCGAAGCCGCCTCGATCTATATCGACCTGCTCGCAGCCCACACCGCCATGTCAATCTCACTGACGTTTGATAAAGAACTGGTTACGATTCTGGAACGCTCGAAGAAGGCCGCCAGTTCCGTGCCGCTGTTCGAGTCGGACGTCCTGCGCATCGAGGGTGAGCGCGCCACGCAGGATCAACAGCGACGCAAACTCGTCGGGCAAATGGAAGCCGCCTGCGCCAAGCTCGCCTATTTGCTTTCGATCGATCCCAAGACCAAGTTTGTCCCGCTTGACGGGCAACTGGGAATGATCACGATGGTCGATCTCCATTGCCCCTTGGAGGTCATGATTGCCCAGGCTCTGACGAACGGCCCCAGCGTCCGCGAGATGGAAGGCCTATTGCGGGTCATTCAGCGAGGGATCGACGACTCGCAGAGCTTCAAGCGTTGGCTGCCGGCCGTCCATGCCCAAATCGGCGAGGGCGGCTACGGCGCCGGGGCCAACGATCAATTGAATTTCGCCGGCCGGTTCGATTTCGGGCTTCAAGCGCGATGGAACGTCAGCGACTTCCTGGTCCGTGAACGCCGCCAACGAGTCGCTCAGGCTCAATTGACGCAGGCCCAGCTCACTTATCAAGACCTCCGCTCGCGATTGACCATGGGGATTCAAGAAGCACGGGCGACCATCTATTCCTCCGCTGAACAGATTCCGTTTGCCGAGGAGCAAATCCGCAAGGCACGCGAGGTACAGGACAAGGCCGACCTCAAACTTCAAAAGGCCCTGCCGACGGGCACCTATAGCGAAGTCTTGCTGGCCGCTCGGGCCGTGGCTTTGGCGCAACTGAACTACGCAGACCTCATTCGCGAACACAACAAAGCCCAATTGCGACTCTGGATTCTGTTGGGGCCATGTGGTGCGCCCAAGCAAGGCCCGCCCCGCTAGCCGGTCTCGCAAACCGTCGCTGATCTCAAGGCTCGGGTTTTGATAAACTGGCCAATATGAAACGCGCTCATCGCACGTCCATCCGCATCGTGGCCGGCAGCTTGCGGGGGCGACGCCTCGATATCGTGGTCCATCCGGAATTGCGCCCCACTCCGCAAATGGTCCGCGAGGCGTTGTTCAGCATCCTCGGCGATGCCATTCCCGAACGGCCGTTCTTCGATGTGTTCTCGGGCACGGGCGCCATCGGCCTGGAAGCGATCAGCCGAGGTGCCTCAACGGCTGTCTTCGTCGAACGCGACGTGCGTTTGGCGGCTGCCATCGCCGAGTATCTGCGAGAATTCAAGATCGCTGATCGCGGCCAGATCGTTCGCACTGATGTCTATCGTTGGGCCGAACGGTGGAGGCCGGCCGCCGACCAGCCTCTGAACCTCTTCCTAAGCCCACCCTTCGCCGATCTCACCGACCGCATCGACGACTTTCTAACTTTGGTCGAAACGTTGCGCGAGAAGCTGCCACCCGGCTCGGTTATGGTCGTTCAGGCCGAAGAGGGATTCCCCGAGACAGGACTGCCCGAACCCGAGACCTGGGAACGTCGAAAATACGGGCGCAACCTGCTGCTGATCCATGTTCGGTTGGCGGCCCCGGCGCCCTGATCCGGCCGAGGTCGTTCCGCGTCGGCCACGGGCCGGCGCGAAACGACCTTCCCTGCCGGCGATTACAGCTCCCATCCCTTGCGATATTCGCGCCGGATGTACTGGTCGGCCTCCGGCGCATTTTTCGCCTTCAGAGCCTTTGCGTCCCAGTCCAAGGGTTTTCCGCACCGATATGAAACAACGCCGAGCAAGACCGCCTCGGTCAACGCTCCGGAATAGTCGAATCTGCAGGTCGTCACTCCGCCGGTCTTGCACGCTTGAATCCATTCTCTGTGATGGCCAACGGACTCGGGAATCGTTGGCTTCGGCCTCATGAATCCCGAGAACTCCTTTTCAGGCAAGAGTCGATGTTGACCATAATCGGCGAGGAGCATCCCCTTGCTGCCGACGAACAGAACGCCGTCCCCCCACTTCGGCAACTGACCTTGTTCGAAATGAATCGGGCGTTTGCCGCCGTCATACCAGGTCAGGCTCACGGGCGGTAGTTTGCCTCGCTCGGGGAACTCGTACTTGACGGTCAGGTGCATCGCCGCCGTTTCCGGGTGTACCTGGGGCCCCTCGGCGGCGACCTTCGTCGGATGCCGCAGATCGAGCGCCCAAAACGGCAGGTCCATGTAGTGGCACGCCATGTCGGCGAGCGTGCCGCCGCCGAAATCCCACCATCGCCGCCAATTGAATGGATGATAGGTCGAATGATAGGCTCTCTCGCGAGAGGTTCCCAACCACAGATCCCAGTGCAGCCCCTTCGGGATCGGCGGGGTGTCCTTCGGCCGGTCACCGCCACCCCACGACTTGCCGCACCAGACGTGAACCTCCCGCACCTCACCAATCGCACCACCTTGAATCAGTTCCACGACTCGACGATAGTTGCCGCCGGCGTGTATCTGTGTTCCCATTTGCGTGACCCGTTTGTGCTTGGCCGCCGTCTCCGCCACGAGGCGAGCCTCATAAACGTCATGGGTCAATGGCTTCTCGCAATAAACATGCAGTCCGGCGCGAAGGGCAGTGACCGTGGCGTGGGCGTGCGAATGATCGGGCGTCGCGACGATGACCGCATCCAGCCCCTTGCGGTCGAGCATCTTTCGATAGTCAGCGTCGAAGCTGGCGTTCGGAAACTTGGAGCGAATCTCGCCAATCTTGGTCTCGTCGACGTCGGCATAAGCCACAATCTGAGCGCCGGCAGCCACGGCCTGTGTCCAGTTATACCGCCCCTGGCCCGAGACTCCGATGACGCCGATTTGAAGGCGATCGTTGGGCGATTTCTCCGGTTGTGCGCCGCGAAGAAAACCGGGCAACGCCAGGGCAGCGCCCGTGGCGGCCGTCGATTGCAGGAAACGACGGCGGGTTGGTCGATTCGTCATTCTAGCCCCCTTTTGAAAATAAAACCGTCAGTCAATCGTCAGATTATCGCGTATCAACGCGGGGTCACCCGCTCTGCCGGCGATAATCCCCTCACTGCCTCGGGCGAGCAGATTGTTGGCCACAACGACGCCGAGCGATGACTCCACCGCAATCGACGCCCGAAATCCCTCCCTGCGCCCGCGGATCGTGTTGTCCGTGACTCGCACCATTCGGCAGTTCACGAACCGCACTCCGCGTTCACGCATGTTCAATAGTTGGCATCCGCTGATTCCGACATTCTCACAATTATCAAAATCTACCGTCGCCGGAACGGCAACGACGGGGTCTCGCGTGTGCTGCACGACCGTACCGGTCAGCGTTACGGTTCGGCAATGGTGAAACCGCAGCGCGTCCGTCGATTTCCCCTGATAGTCTGAGTTATGGTCAATGCTGTTACCCGACAGTACCAAATGTTCACATCGCTGGGCATGAAGGGCATCGTGGAAGCCGTTATACAGGCAATTGCCGGACACGACGACGCCTCGGCACGACTGCAGATCGATCAAGGCCGTTTGACTTCCGATGAGATTGCCATTGATCGTAATCATGCCAATCTGATTCGAATCGTTCGGGGCGCCGGTAAACCGGACGTTGGCGCCTCCGGGGCTGAGCTTGGCCTGGATCGTGTTGCCGACAATCGTCCCCTCGCGGATGCTTCCACCGCTGGAGCAATCAAACCAAAGATCGGCCGACCGCTCGGCACTGGCATCGAAATTGTATTCGATGTCGTTGCCGACAATTTGGATGTTGCGAACCTCGCTGCCGGTGACGACGACACCACCGCGCGGGCAGTAGCTGATATGATTGCCGGTGACGTTAATCTGATGAAGGTTAACATGATCGAGAAACAGCCCGATCGCTCGTCCATGATAGATGTGGCAATCGGAGACGATCACATTCCGGTTTCGATTGGTCAAATGAATACCATAACGACAACGCCTGATCAATAGAGCCACCAGAGACGCCTGCATGGTTCCGTCGAGTCGGATTCCATCGGCCTGGGGGTGTTCGCCGACGATTTCTAATCCAGAAACGGCGGGCATTCTCTCGCGTTGCCAAATGCCAGGCAGGAAATGCTCCGGATCGGCGGTCCGTCGGTGACTGCCGATCAGATGCAGCGCCGGACCGGACTGGCACATCACGAACCGTGCCGGCCCACCCTGACCGGAAACGCTGATCCGACCTACCTTGTCGAGTGGAATCGAAATAGTCCCCGTGAGGCGATAGTCGCCGCGCGGAAACTCGATGTGGCCGTCGCCCTGACGGACCGCGTGCCGGATCGCTTCGGTGTCGTCGGATGACCCGTCGCCTTTGGCGCCAAAATCGCGCACGGATGCCATGAGATCCCTCGAAAGAGTCGGGGTCATGGTACCGGATCGACGCGGGCGTGGGCAGCGGAATCTGAAAAAGGCAAGGCCTGCGGTCACGGGCGACCCCGCAACCACAGGCCTTTCGGAAGCCATTTGAACTATCCGACGAACACGCCGCCAAGGAATGCCGTGCTGAAGGCGGTCACATCGGCAACCGGCTTGAACGGATTTGCCGAATACGCCTTGACTCGAGAAATCTTGCCGGGGCCCGGACCGACCACGACATCGGAGAACCCGTCACCGTCGGCATCGTGCGAAGCGACTCGAACTCCATTCCAGATACCGCCGGTGTTCACGATGCCGCCGCCGGTGCCGGTATCCTCCGCGTAGGCGATGAAGCCCATGATTTCCTGATGGGCTCCGTCGCCATCGAAGACGCGGACATGCGGGCCACCGCCGATGCCCGGTCCGGTGATGATATCGTCGGACCCTTGGCCGTTGACGTTTCCGGCCGCAACGTAGATGCCGCCGCGGAATCCTTCGTTGTAAGCGAAGAAGCTGTAGAGGTCGCCGCCCGTGGCCGCGTCAAAGACGCGAACGTGTGGTCCACCCGTCTGCCCGGGACCGGTAACGACAAATGGCGCCTTGCTGGCATCGAGGCCGGCCCCGACGCGGACGCCGCCTCGGAAGCCCGTAGCGTAGGCAAAGAACCCGCGCAACTCAACCTGCGTCAGACCATCGAAGATTCGAACGTGCGGCCCGCCGCCGGCATCGGCACCGGTGATGATGTCGTCGAATCCGTCACCGTTGGCATCCACGGACGCGACAAACAGACCTCCGCGGAACGCTGGATCGTAGGCCATGAAGTTGCGAATCAGGCTGCCATCGGCCCCGCTGAAGACCTTGACGTGAGGCCCGCCACCTGGGCCGGGGACAGTGACGATGTCGCGAATGCCGTCGGCATCAACATCACCGACCGCCACGCGGACGCCACCTAGGAAACGAGAGTCGTAGGCGAAGAACGTGAAGACGTTCGTCTTGCCATCCGGGGTATAGACGCGGACCTGAGGGCCGCCGCCGGCGTCGGCACCAACCACGAGGTAGTCGATGTCGCCCGTTCCACCACCGCCACCGCCACCGCCGCCACCGGATTGCTTGTTGCCGAAGTCAATGTTAACGACGTTGACACCACTGACGCCCGGAATGTCAGCCGGATTCGGCGTCGTCTGCGCGAATCGCGGCGGAACCACTTCGCGAATTCGGTAGGTGCCCGGGCCAAGGTTCTGGAAGATGTAGTTACCGCTCTTGTCCGTCGTCGTCCGCGTGATTTCAACGTTGTTGTTGGCGTTGAGCAAGCGGATGGTGACGCCTTCGATCGGCGGTTCGCCGTTATCTCGGATGGCATTGCCATTGAGATCGTTGAACTTCCGGCCGCTGATGGAGAAGACTCGGAAGTTGCCGAAGTCCGCATCCGTCACGGGCAAGCCACCGGTGATACCGAATGGATTCGGGAACGGGGTCGCCGTCTGAACCCAATTCTTCTGCAACGTTTCCGTGAGGAAGTGATTGCCGTCGGGCAATCGTGCGAAGCTGTAGTTGCCGTTGACATCGGTCAACGTCTTGGCGTCAATGACCGAATCGTTGTCCACATCAAGGCTGATTTCCCAACCTTGGAGGCCCGGTTCGCCCGGATCCTTGATGCCGTTACCGTTCGTATCATCGAACTTCATGCCGCTGACAGTGCCGATGGCATCGCTGACTACAAAGGCCTTGCTAAACTCGGAGGTGTCGTCGGTCGTCGTGTCGGTCGCGGTGCCGGAAACGATCGTGCCACTCACCACAGAGACCGGTGCCTTGACCGAAAAGCTGGCGTCGCCGCTGGCGTTCGTCGTCACGTCGAAGGCGAGCAAGAACGTCTTGCCCTGCCCGAAGCCGGCCGGCGTTCCGCCCGGGTTTGCCTTCGTATCGTTGTACAACTCGATGCGGAACGTCCGGTTCGCGGTCGAATTCAAAGTGCCGTTGATCCGCGTGTAGGCAATGTTCGTTTCCGCAAACGTGATAACCGGATAGTTCTGGAGGCGATTGGCGCCGCCATCCGGGTCAAGCTTGTCGTTGGGGGTCACGGTGCCGGTGTTGGTGTTGCCTAACTCGATGCCGAGTCGGCTATTCCCAAAGATTGAGTTCCCAAGAATCCGGTTGCCGGTCCCGGAGACGACTGCGACGCCGTTCACGCCATTGTTGCCGATGACGTTGCCTTCTTCGAGTAGGTTGGCCGTGTCATGGACAGTGCCGCCAATTAGGTTGTTGTTGGAGGCATCGATGATGATACCGGTATCACCGTTACCGATCGCGGTCGTCCCATCGATACCGGTTCCGATGAAGTTACCCTGAACGACGTTTCCGGTACTCGCGCCGGCAATGCGAATCCCGTTGATGCCGCTGCCCGAGAAGATGTTCGCCTTCTCGATGATGGAGCCGCCGACGGTGTTGTTATTGCTGCCGGTATTGATGAGCAGGCCGTATTGGCCGTTGCCGTTCTTGGTCACGCCGTCGGCCTTGGTGCCGACCCAGTTGTTGAAAATGCTGGTATTGCTCGATCCATTCTCAAGATGGATACCGGTCTGGCCGCTGCCACCGATGACGTTGCGCTCGCGGATGTCGATACCGCCAATCACGACATTCGGAACACCGTCGATGAAAATGCCATCTTGAACGCTGGCGTCGATACTGTTGTTCTTGATGCTGATCATCGCTGATCCGGGCGTCACCTTGACGCCGTTGCGATTGTTGTTGATCTTGTTGTCGCCGAATTGATCCCCCGTCCCGACATTGATGGTGTTCGACGTCTCGATACTAACGCCATCGGCGACGTTGTTGCGGATCGTGTTGTTCTGCAAGGTCACCATCGTGGTGCCGTTGAGCAGGTAAACGCCGTTTCGATTGGTATCGATGATGTTGCCGGCATTCGGAGCGAGGCCCCCGATGAGGATGTTGTTGCTGCCGTCAACCTTAACGCCATCCTGAGTGTGATTGCTGATCGTGTTGCCTTGGACGGTCGAGTTGTCCGATCCGTTCTGCAACAAGATGCCGTTTAAGCCGTTCGAGTCGATCTTGTTCCCGGTGCCCTTGTTCGCGCCACCAATGATCGTCCCGGAACCGCTGTCGTCGGCAATACCGTTATCGACGTTGTTGTTGATATCGTTGTTCAGAATCGTCGTGCCGACGGAGTTGGTACCGACGATGCGGATGCCGTTCTTGGTGTTTCGCGTGATGGTGTTGCCGGCGGGATTGGCGCCACCGATGGCCACACCCGGGGCATCGTTGATGAAGATGCCGTCGAGCGAGTTGGCCCGTCCGGTGCCGCCGATGACATTTTGCTGAATTCGGACGTTCGTCGATGTCGCGCCGATAACTTGAATGCCGTTACCGTTATTGGCGCCGATCGTGTTCTTGGCGAAGGTCGTTGTGCCACCAACCAAGACGTCCGGCGAATTCTCAATGCGAACGCCGTCCGCACCGTTGTTGTTGGTCGGCGTCGAGCCGTCACCGCCGAGGATGTTGTTCGTGACCTGATTGCCCGGCGTATTGGCAATCTGCGGAGCGTTCAAGATATAGACAGCATTTCGCGTGTTGGCGAAGATCGTATTGCCGGCGGCATCGACCGTGCCGTTGCCGATAAAGTTGCCCGTGGCCCCCTCAACAAACACGCCGTCTAGGCCGTTGCCCGTGATGACATTGCGAAGAACCTGATTCTTCACCGACTGGTCGCCCTTGATGTGGACGCCGTAGGTCCCATTGCCGCTGATGGTGTTTCCGAAGCCGGCATTCAAGGTGCCGACGTTGTTGTTGACGGCTTGCCGAATGTAGACGCCGGAAGCATCAGCATCCGAGGAGATGTTGGCTAACGGACCATAGGGATCGGCAGACGGCGATAGGCCGTTACCGCTGATGGTGCAATTCTGAATGTTAGCCTGGGCGCCATCCAAGATGAACACACCCGGCCCGTTGGCTCCGGGGAAGCCCTTGGTGAATCGCGTTCCGTCGATGGAGTCAACAATCTGGGAAAACGACCCGATACGCAGATTCTGAATCGAAACGACGTTGTTGTTTTGAACACCCACGTTCACGGTGATGAGCGGCACACCGTCCGCGATGCCCGCCGTTGGATCGAAAACGATCGCGTGATTCTTTGGGCCTTCGGTTCCAACGTTGTCGAGCGGAACGCCATCGATGATGACCGGCTTCGTGATGATCACCGGACGAGTGACGAACGCCACGCGACGTGATTCGACGGCACCATTGTCCGTGCAATCCGAACTCGACCAGTCGTGAATGGCCGCAAGAGAGAAGGTGATCGTGTTGATTGGGTCGGCGTTCGAGTTTGCCAGATCGATGGCGTCGTTGAACGTCAGGCCGACGGGTGGATCGGGCTGCTTGCCGCAGATCTTTCCAAAATCATAACCGCTCACTGTCACGACAATGTTGGCGGGAGTCGTACGAATTTCAAGAGGTTCCAGGCGCGGTGTAAAGTTCATGGACTTTACCTCGCCGGGGGTGGCGGAACGCTTCAGCCAGCTTTTCAACCAGGAAATCGCCATGGTCGGGTGACTCCTTCGCGGAGCAGGACTCGCTGTTGTTCGAGGCCTGTCGGGTTAGATCGCAGGTAGGACCTGTAACAGGGGATGCCGAGCAATAATTCGCGCAGTAGTTCCTTTGCTATTTCAACCAGGGTACAAGCAGTATACCATCATGGGCTTCCACCCATTTTCAGGAAAACCATAATTTGGGGAATCCCAACCCGGCCTAGGTCGTGTTGCAAAGAACATAACGGCTTTCCGTTCCGTTCGTCTTACCTTGGCCGCACGGCTTTCGAAGACCGGACAACCCGCCGAATTCCTTTGTACCCTGCAAGCGGTCGTGAGGGTCTTCTGTTCCGCCAGTCCCGACATTCCCACGCCCGTCGGTTCCGCGAAATCGTCCGCGCACGCCGGTCACGGAAACCTTGCCATCAATTAGTTATGCAAATCGACAACGGGGTGCGGACAGCGGTGTATCGACAAACCCGAAATCATCAACCATCGCAAAACCTAGTCAAAAACGGGCGAAGTGTTTCAGACGGGTACAAACAGAACGCATAATCCCGACGATTCAGAATATCATTAGCCGCCAATTCGCCGTCGCACCTGGCAAGCTCCCGCAGCACTTCGGCTCGCCGTCCCTCCACTGCCGGGCGCATCAACTCTGTTAAACCCCGCAGGACCCGGAAATGTTCCGCGCGTTCAAGTGCCGTTTTCGGATTTCGCTTGATTTGCTCCTGCTTCGCTTGGGCCGTGTCGGATGTGATGAACTGCTGGGGATTCCAGAAAAGATCGCGGCTCATTCGATGCCGGCGACGCCGATCCGCGGCAGTCGATGGAAATGCCGGCAGGTCCAACCGCAAGGTCGCCGACGCCACCACCAATGGCGGCGGCTCGAATCCCACATAGCGACGAATGATGGTATCGGTCAGTTGATCGTAGATCGCCCCACCGATGCCATGCACGAAAAGATCGGCGAGCAGCAATCGGGCATAGAGCGTCAACGTCACGGCTCGCGGCCGAAAATGCCAGATGCGGAGTTTTTTGGGGCCTGCCGGCACTGGTGGGGCCACCACGCGCCATTCATAGGACGGATGGCCATGGCGAGGCCGGGCGAAGACGCGCCCGCGGGACTGTCCCCCTTCCGAGACGGCCCAGAACGGCGCTTCCAGCCAGTCGCGATCCGATGCCAACTCCGGGAACGGGTGACTGCGACTGCGAATCCGATGTTCCTCGCGATACTCGCTCAAACATTCATTGTGGACCTCGTGAAACCTCGGCAGGTCCGCCATCAGGTAATCAAAGAAACGTTTGAATGACTCCGTGCGGCACAACTGACTAACCGGCACCTCGAAGTTGTGACACCCCCATCGGCGTTCGATGACCCGACGAGCCGCTGCCAGACGCTCGCCGATATTCGTGGTTCGCTGCCGCTGCGCGACCACCTCGCGCCAATATTCGGGGAACAAAGGCTCGAAGCCCCATTGACCATGGACCTCCGCGGCACGAACTGCGACATTCGCGAATTGCTCTTCGGATTCGACGTGAAGGTTCTCGTAAGGAGTTTTCGGTGAGACGTCGGCGAATGGGATCGACCTGACCGTCACCTTACAAGGGTTGGAATCGAGAACCGGCATTCGGAGGGACGCCGACCCGCACACGTCGCTGTCAACAATAAGGTTGACCGGAATCAGCTTGTGACGCCGGGCCAGCCCCTGAATCAGGAAGTTCTTGAGCCACACTCCGGGATGAAACATCTCGGGCTGATGGCCGCAAAGAACCATCCCCGAGCCTTTGATCGTGGGAGCCTCGTCGCCAAGGTAAAGGGTCGCGGCACGGAGAAACTCCCGTTGGGCTAACTGACGAAATTCGGACAGGGGTCTTCCAAAAACCTCGCGCCGGCCCTTCTGCTGAAAAGACCTTTGGATGCCGCTGAGCTTGTCGCCGACCTTCTTGAGCGGAGGGTCGATCAGGACCTCGCCATGCTTGGTTGGTGCTGCCCACCTGGAATGCGGCATGGCGTCATCCTTCACATTCGAGCAATCTTCCCACGCACGGCAACCCCGGCAAATAGTCGCGTTCGGAACTGACCAGAACTCGGCGGTAGTAAGCCAGGCGCTCGTCCGCGTTGTTAAGAACCCCGCCGAATGCCCGTTTCGGATCGAGGTAGACTCGCGGCACGCCAATTTCCTTGATCCGCAAGCCGAGTCGGGCCGCCTGAACCCACAACTGCAAAGGCATCCCCCAACCCGTTTCGGTGATCCGCAGACGTGAAAGCGCCTCGCGACGGTAAGCCTTAAAGCCGCAGAACGCGTCCGTCAGGTTCAGCCCCCATCGGGAGTTGATCTCAGTGGTCACTTGCATATTGATCAGGCGACGATCGGTCGGCGCCGGCGTGTCTTGGCGAAAATCGCGCAGGTAACGGCTCCCCGAAACGATGTCGGCATCGTGGATGGCCTCGAGCAAGACGGGTAACCGAGCCGGTTCGTGTTGGCCGTCACAATCCATCGTAACCAAAACGTCGAAGTCATGTTCCATGACGTAGGCGAAGGCGGAAATTAGTGCCGCGCCGTAGCCTCGATTGGTGGGATGAGTCAATCGTCGCAGGCCCGCTTCGCGAGCCAAGAGTTGGGGAGTCTCATCCGTCGAGCCGTCGTCGATTACCAAGATTTCCGGCGAGTATCGCCGGACTTGGCTGAGAACCGCATGGACATAAGCTGCTTCGTTGTAGACCGGGATCGCGGTGATCCAACGCATAGTGCCTGCCTCGGTATGAAAAACGTTTCCCCTTCCGATTGTATCCACCGGTATCGGGAAAAAGCAAACTCATCCAAGTGGCCGT